>DASUXC010000157.1:0-10524 GCA_036378095.1 Gemmatimonadaceae bacterium
CGCCCCGCGGTCCACCCCTGACCCCTGACCCCCGGCCCCCAACTTCAGCTCTTCGTCAACCGCTCCACCTTACTCTTGATCGTCTGACTGATCGGCGCGCTCTCCGAGCCGGACATCGTCATCGTGATGTCGAAGCGCTGCGTGGACTCGGAGCCCACGTAGCGGCCGTCGTGACTCACGAGGTGCGTGCCGGTCACCGAGCCTTCGCCGGTGAGGTGGATCGTCTTCCCGGCCTCCTTGGCTTCCCCCTCCTGCGTGAGCTCCGCGCGCCGGGCGATCCGCCACACGTGCTGGCCACCCACCACCGTGTCCCCCGCCACGCGCGAGGAAGTGATCGCCCTGGCCAGGACGTCGAACCCGTTGCGGCGGACCTTCTCCGTGGTCGTGTCCACCCAGCTCGTCCCCACCTTCAGCGGCTCCGCGGGAAGCTGGACGAGGAAGCGGCGGAACGAGTTGTAGAGGTCGCGCGTATCCTTCTCCGCGCTGTCCGACGGCGGAGGGTCGAACTGGTAGATGCGACCCTGCGGGGAGATGAGCCCCGTGACCTTCCGGCCGAAGAGGCGGTGCAGGTCGGGCTGGGGCGCGGCGAGATCGGAGGTCACGTCCACCGAGTCGAGGGTGATCGTGAGCCGGAGCGTGTCGCGCGACTGCGGCGCGAGGTCGACCGTCACGAACTGCGTGGTGGTGACGTTGAACTCGAACGGCGCGCGGCCGCCGCCCTGGATCTGGTCGCGGTGCACGGTGGTGGTGAGCCGGTAGCGCGCGCGTCCGGGCGCGTAGGCGAAGTGGGTGGACTGGGCGGCGAGGGCGCCGCCGTCGAGCGCGAGGAGTGCGAGGAATCCGAGCCGCACGAGTCCGAGTCGCATGGCTTGCTCCTTCATCGATTCGCGTGATCGCCGTCGAGGCGGGAATCTGGCCCGCCGGTCCGTTCCGCGGTACATCCTAGCATACACCACGGAACGGAAAGTCGCCTCTCCCCGACGGCAGGGGTCCGGGGCCCGGGGCCGAGGGCCGGGGGGGCGGGGGGCGGGGGGGCGGGGCGGGAACGCGAGAACGAGGAGATCGCATGGAGCAGATGGCACGAGGGGGCGCGGCGGCACTGGAGACGGAGACGGCGGAGTTGGCCGGAGGGGGCGCGGATGGAGAGCGCGATCACCGCGCCGCGGTCTTCGCCGGATTCCTCGGCTGGATGCTCGACGCGTTCGACTTCTTTCTCGTGGTGATGACGCTCACCGCGATCGCCCAGGAGTTCCACACGAGCGACGCGGCGATCGCGCTCTCGCTCACCCTCACGCTGGCCTTCCGGCCGGTGGGGGCGTTCATCTTCGGGCTGCTCGCCGATCGCTACGGGCGGCGGCTCCCGCTCATGCTCGACCTCGTCTTCTATTCCATAGTCGAGGTGCTCTCCGGGCTCGCGCCCAGCTACGCGAGCTTCCTCGTGCTGCGCGCGCTGTTCGGCATCGGGATGGGGGGCGAGTGGGGGGTGGGAGCATCGCTGGCCATGGAGAAGGCGCCGTCGAAGCGACGCGGGATCCTGTCGGGGCTGCTCCAGGAGGGGTACGCGGCGGGGTACCTGCTCGCGGCGCTCGCGTACTTCTTCGTGTTCCCGAGGTGGGGGTGGCGTCCGCTCTTCTTCATCGGCGGGCTCCCGGCGCTGCTCGCGCTGTTCGTGCGCTACCGGGTGAAGGAGTCGGCGGTGTGGGAGCGGACGCGCCACGACAACTGGCGCGACCTCGGGCGCGCGATCGTCTCGAACTGGAAGCTGTTCGGGTACCTCGTCGTCCTCATGGCGATGATGAACTTCGTGTCGCACGGCACGCAGGACATGTATCCGACCTTCCTCCAGCGCTCGTGGCACTTCGGGCCGGAGATGCGGGCGATGGTGACGGCGGTGTCCATGGTGGGCGCGATCATCGGTGGGATCGTGGTCGGCCACTACTCCGACCGGATCGGGCGCCGGCGGGCGATCGTGATCGCGCTGGTGGGGGCGACGCTGCTCATCCCGCTCTGGGCGTACGCCCCCTCGGTGCCGCTCCTGTTCGTGGGCGCCTTCGCGATGCAGTTCGCGGTGCAGGGCGCGTGGGGGGTGATCCCGGCGCACATCACCGAGCTCTCCCCGGACTCGGTGCGCGGGTTCCTTCCCGGGTTCGCGTACCAGTGCGGCGTGCTCATCGCGGGGACGAGCGCGTCGATCGAGGCGGTGTACGCCCAGCACACGAGCTACGCGTTCGCGATGGCGGTGACGGCGGGAACGGTGTTCGTGTTGGGGGCGGTGGTGGCGTGGCTGGGGACGGAGAAGAGGGGAGTGGTGTTCGGGAGGCGGGGCTGAAGAGACGGGAGTCGTAGGAGCGAGGGGAGAGGGGACTCCTTGTCGCGAGAGAGTCCCGGTGGTAGATTCGCGTCGGTTGAGGATGATTCTCAACCGACGCATTGGGATGGTCGGGCACGCCAAGAGATGATGACGCATGGCGATTCGCCCGGAGTCGCATCCATAATTCCGATAGTATTTGTCGGCTTTCGCCGAGTGTCGCTGCCCGCTTCAGATGAGAACAACCCACCATACGTGCGCCCGCGTCGAGTCGCGGCACCAGACCGACAGCAACCGGGCCGACGCGTGAGCCACACCACGCAGCTTCGCTCTCCCTCCCCCTCCCCCTCCCCCTCTACGACTCGCGCGCGGCGGACGCACGCTCGCCGCGCGGGGCGCGGCGCGGTCGCGACGCGGAGGGCGGAGCGGAAGGCGCTGGCCCGGCGCATCACCCTCGCGGTCTGCGCCGTCCTCGCCGTCGCCGGGCTCGTCGCCATCGCGATCGCCGTCGGGAGCACCCCCGATCCCACCGCGCCCGGCACCGGGTCCACCGCCGCCGTGCTCGACATCGGCGTGCTCGTGTTCCGCGAGGGACTCGAGTGCATCCTCGTCCTCGCGGCGATCACGGCGAGCATGGTGGGAGGGACGAGCGGCTACCGCCGGCCGATCGCGCTCGGCGCGGCCGTCGCCTTCGCCGCGACACTCCTCACCTGGCGCGTCGCCATCGGCGTCGTCGACAACCTCACCGAGAGCATCCCCGCCCTGCACGTGCAGGCGGCCACCGGGCTCCTGGCGATCGTCGTCCTCCTCGTGGTGATGAACTGGTTCTTCCACAAGGTGTACTGGTCGGGCTGGATCGCCATGCACAACCAGCGCAAGCGCGCGCTGCTCAGAACCGCCACCGCGCGCGAGGCGTCGCGCGCGCGCGTGCTCTGGGGATTCGCGCTCCTCGGCTTCACCTCTCTCTACCGCGAGGGGGTGGAGGTCGTGCTCTTCCTGCAGAGCTACCGGATGAAGCTCGGCGGCACCACCGTGCTGCACGGCGTGGAGTTGGGGCTCCTCCTCGCGTCGATCGTCGCCGTGCTCACCTTCGTCGCCCACCACCGCCTCCCGTACAAGCGGATGCTCGTGCTCACCGGCGTGATGCTCGGCGTGGTGCTGCTCGTGATGGTCGGCGAGCAGGCGCAAGAGATGCAGCTCGCGCACTGGCTCCCGACCACGCCCATCCCGTCGCTGTCGCACCTGATCCCGCAGTGGATGGGGCTCTGGCTCGCCGTCTTCCCCACGGTGGAGACGCTCGCCGCGCAGGCGGTGGCGGCGGCGCTGGTGGTCGGGTCGTACTACTTGGTGAGGGCGCGGACGGCACGGGAGGTTGGGAGCGCTGGGGCGTAGGTAGTGGGGAGTGGACCACCAGAAGCGTGCGTGGCGTTAAAGAAGGCGTGGGCAGTGGGAGTTGCGCGGGGCGTGGAGTGTGGAGCACACTTCCACGCCCTTCGTCACTTCCACTCTCTACCCACCACGCCGTCTTCACGCCACACGCGTAGGTCGGTGGCCCATGCCCCATCATCCACTCGCCAACACCACTCGCGCCGCCCTGCTCGCCCTCGCCGCGCTCGGCATCGCCGCGCTTCCCGGCACCCTCGACGCGCAGCAGCGCCGCGCGATCTTCGTCAGCTTCGACTCGTTCAACGAGCGCCGGGCGCTCGACACGGTGGACAGCACCAGCACCGTGGCCATCCGCGCGCTGTTCGCGCGCGGCGCGTGCGCGGCGTCGGCGCGGCCGGCCTTCCCCAGCATCACCGCGCCGGGGCACGCGTCGCTCTGGACGGGGGCGTACGGCGACGTGAACGGGATCTCGGCCAACGCCGAGCCCCAGCTCCCGCGCGAGGAGCACACGCTGCTCGACCTGGGCTCCGGCTTCTCCTCGCGGGCGCTCCGCGCAGAGCCGATCTGGATCACCGCCGGCGCGGCCGGGCTGCGCGTGGACGGACACCACCCCACGCAGGCGCCGGGCGTCCCGGGCTACCTCCCGGTGTCCGGGACGCGCGACTCGGCGCTCGCCGCCGCGCGCTCGCGCGCCGAGCGGGTGCTCGCGCTCCCCGCGGTGAACGTGGTGAACGGGTACAACGTGCACGTCGCCCCGGCCATGGTGATCGACGAGCGGGTCGCGCCGCCGCGCCCCGCGCACGGGTGGAAGCACCTCGCGCGGCTCGGGCACACGGTCCCGCCGCGCGAGATAGCGTGGAAGGTGGGCGCCGACTCCGTGTACGGGCTGCTCTACGGCACGGGTCGCTACACCACCCTGCTCCTCGCGCGCACGCGCGACGCGGCCCACGGCGTCACGGCGCGCGTGGCGCCCGTGGAGCGCGCATCGCCGCGCGGGCGCAGGCTCGCCAGGCACTTCTCCGCGCCGCTCGTGCTCCCGGCCGGGCGCGCGGAGGCGGGAAGCGACGGCGCGAGCGCGGCCGCCGGAGAGGACGGGCACGTGTGGCTCCGCGTCCGCCTCTTCGAGCTCGACCCCGACAGCGCGGCGCACTACCTCGTGCTCCAGCCGGAGCTGGACGTGGTGGAGGGAAACCACCCCGGCCTCGGCGACGCGTACCAGCGCGCGATCGGCGGCTGGCTGCCCAACGCCGCGCTGCGCCCGCTCGAGCGGCAGCAGCTCGGTCCGACGCTCGACCGCGGCGGCGATGGCACCGCGGAGCTGCGCTTCCTCGAGTCGGCCGAGCTCCTCACGCGGCAGTCCATCCGCGGCGCCAGGTGGATGTGGCGCACGCACCGGCCGCGGCTCATGCTCGACTACTTCCCACTCGCCGACGAGGTGGACCACGCCTGGTACGGCCGCGTGCTCCCCGGCACGGCGCCGTTCGATTCAGTGGTCTCGCCGCGGCTGGAGCGCATGCGCGACCGCGCGTGGACGCTCGTCGACCTGCGCCTCGCCGCGCTCCGCCGGCTCGTGGCCGCCGACGCGAACGCGGCGCTGTTCGTCGGCGGCGACCACGGGATGCGCGCGACGTGGATGGACTTCCGCCCCAACGTCGCGCTCCGCGACGCCGGGCTCCTCGTCACCGACTCGTCGGGACGCATCGACCTCTCGCGCACGCGGGCGCTCTCCCCGAACAGCTACTGGGTGATGGTGAACCGCACCGCGTGGAAGGGAGGGATCGTTCCCCCCGAGCGCGAGCGCGCCGTGCTCGACTCGGCGGCCAGCGCGCTGGAGCGCGCGCGCGGAAAGGACGGCGCGCCGATCGTGACGCGGATCTGGCGGAGCGCCGACGTGGACACGCTCGGGATGGGCGGAGCGGTGGGAGGTGACCTGTACTACGAGGTGGCGCCGGGGTACCGGTGGACCTCGTCGGCGCGCGGCGGGGTGTGGTCCCCGGCAGCGCCCGAGGGGGAGCACGGGTATCCGTCGATAGACGCCGACATGCAGACCGTGTTCTGCGCCGCGGGGCGCGCCTTCGGCGCGCGGCGCATCGGCGCGGTGCGCACGATCGACGAGGCGCCGACGGTGGCGGCGTGGCTCGGCATCCCCGCGCCTCCCATGGCGCGCGGACGGAGCGTGCTCGGCGCGCTCCGGCGCGCGCCGGCCGCGGCGGTGAGCAAGCAGCGGCGCTGAGGGAGGGGCGGCACCGGGCCGCCCATCGCGGGAAGGGGTGCCCGTCGTAGATTGATCGCATGTCCCCACACCACCGGGGCGCCGGAGCCGCGCCCGGAACGGGAGCGCGCCGCGCGGCGGCGAGCATCGTGGTGCGCGATGCCGCAGGCGACGCGGCACGCGACGCGGCGCGCGATGCCGCCGCGCCGCGCTACGCCGAGGCGCGGCCGTGCGCGGCGCTCGCGCCGTGGGTGGAGTGCTACTGGTCCATCCGCGCGTCGAGCGCGCGCGGCGTCCCCAACCGAGTGCTCCCCGACGGGTGCGCGGACGTGATCGTGGATCTGGGCGGCGCGCCGCTCCACCCGAGCGCGCGAACGTTCGTGGTGGGGGCGATGCGCCGCCCGCTCGTGACGTCGCTCTCGGGCCGAGTGGACCTGTTCGGCGTGCGCTTCCACCCCGGCGGCGCGTTCCCCTTCCTCGGCGCGCCGCTCGGGGAGCTCACCGACGTCCGCGTGTCGCTCGACTCGCTGTGGGGCGGGCTCGCGGCGTCGCTGGCCGAGCAGCTCGACGGCGCGAGCCCGGGCGAGCGAGTGGCGCGCGTGGAGGCGCTGCTGCTCGCGCGGCTCGGCGCGCTCGGGCCCGGCGCGATGCGGCGGGAGGAGGAGCTCGTGCTCGCCGCGGTGTCGCTCATGCGCCGCTCGCGCGGGGGAGCGCGCGTGCGCGACGCGGCGGCGGCGCTCGGCGTGGGGGAGCGGCGGCTCGAGCGCGCCTTCGACCGGTGCGTGGGGCTCTCCCCCAAGTTCCTCGCCCGGGTGCTCCGCTTTCGCGACGTGATACGGTCGATGGAGAGCGCGGAGGAGCGGTGGGGAGCGGCGCGGCGCGGTGGATCGCGGCCGACGCGCTCGTGGACCGCGGTGGCGCTCGACGCCGGCTATGCCGACCAGCCGCACTTCGTTCGCGAGTTCCGCGCGCTCGCCGGGGTGACGCCGTCCGCGTGGGCCGCGGAGCGGCGCGCCCGCGGCGCTGTCGGATTCGTTCAAGACGAGAGCGGCGCCGGCGCGTAGCTTGGGCGAAGCCGGTCCGACCACGCGCGCCGGGCCATGGACCCTCGACCCTCACGCCAATGACTACCTCATCCTCGCCGTCGCACCCCCCGCTGCAGAGCGCCGAGCACGACCGGCGCATCGACTACATCGAGATGCCGGCCACCGACGTCGCGGCCACCAAGCGGTTCTACGTGGACGCGTTCGGGTGGAAGTTCACCGACTACGGCCCGGACTACACCAGCTTCGAGGATGGCCGTCTCGCCGGCGGCTTCGCGAAGGCGGAGAAGGTGGAGCGCGGCGGCCCGCTCGTCGTGATCTTCGCCGTGGACCTGGCCGACGCCGAGGCGCGCGTGCGCCGCGCCGGGGGGAAGATCGTGAAGCCCATCTTCAGCTTCCCCGGCGGGCGCCGCTTCCACTTCACCGATCCGAGCGGGAACGAGCTCGCGGTGTGGTCGGACCGGTAGTCAGTGTCCCTTCACCGGGTGCGGCCGGTACGGCGACTCGAGCATCACGACCTCCTCGGGCTCGAGCTTCACCTCGAGCGCGCGGAGCGCCGCCTCCAGGTGGTAGAGCTTCGTCGCGCCGATGATCGGGGCGACGACGCCGGGCTTCTGGAGCAGCCAGGCGAGCGACACCTCGGCGGGTGAGATGCCGCGCGCGTCGGCGACCTTCTGCACGGCGCGCACCACGTCGAGGTCGCTCTCCGTGTCGTAGAGCCCGACCGCGTACGCGTCCCCCGTGCGGATCGTGTTCTCCTCCGCGGCCCGGAGCCCGCGCGCGAGCATCCCGCGCGCGAGCGGCGACCAGGGGATGATCCCGAGCCCTTCCTCCAGGCAGAACGGGATCATCTCCCGCTCCTCCTCGCGGTAGATGAGGTTGTAGTGGTTCTGCATCGACACGAAGCGCGCGAACCCGTTCCGGTCGGAGATCCAGAGCGCCTTCGCGAGCTGCCACGCGTACCCCGAGCTGGCGCCGATGTAGCGCACCTTCCCCTGCGTCACGAGGTGGTCGAGCGCGGCCATCGTCTCCTCGAGCGGGACGTTGCGGTCGAAGCGGTGGATCTGGTAGAGGTCGATCGTCTCGATGCCGAGCCGCTTCAGGCTCGCCTCGCACGCCTGCACGATGTGCTTGCGCGAGAGCCCTCGCATGTTCGGCCCCTCACCCATCGCGTTGAACACCTTCGTGGCGATGACGATCTCGTCGAGGTTCGCCATGTCGCGCAGCGCGCGTCCGGTGATCTCCTCGCTCACGCCGAGGGAGTACATGTCGGCCGTGTCGAAGAAGTTGATCCCGGCGTCGAGCGCCTTGCGAAAGAAGGGGCGCGCCTCGGACTCCTCGAGCACCCACGGGCGCCAGGCTTTGGAGCCGTAGGACATGCAGCCGAGGCAGATGCGGGAGACGGTGAGGCCGGTGCGGCCGAGTTGGGTGTATTGCATCGGGAATCGGGAATCGGGAATCGGGAATCGAACGGCGCGGGAATCGGGGATGGGGAATCGGGAATCGAGGGCGCGAGGAGCGTGTGGGCGATTCCCGATTCCTCATTCCCGATTCCCGCGCCTCTGCTACCGCGCGAACAACTGCTGCATGTCCATGTGCGTGAGCGGGGTCGAGGCGATGGGGGTCGTGTCCCCCGAGGCGCGCAGCTCCCTCACCAGGCGGCGGGTGCACTCGAGGGCGGCGCGCATGAGACCGCCGCCGAGGCTCAGGCGGGCCACGCCGAGGCTGGCGAGCTCCGCGACCGTCGGGATGCCGGGGATCGCCAGGATGTTGATCGGCGCCTTCAGTTCCTTCACCAGCGTGGCGATCGTCTCGACGTCGCGCACGCCGGGAGCGAAGAGGCAGTCGGCGCCGGCGTCGCGGTAGGCGGCGAGGCGGCGGAGCACCTCGCGGAGGCGCGACTCGGGCTCGCCGATCTGGTGCAGGACGACGTCCGTGCGGGCGTTGATGACGAACGGAATGCCCGCCGCATCCGCCGCCGCGCGGCCCGCGGCGATGCGCTTGGTCTGGGCGGCGATGTCGAACAGCGTGGAGGGATCCTCGGTGGAGTCCTCCAGGTTCATTCCCACCGCGCCCGCCTCGATCGCGCCGCGCACCGTGGCCGCCACGTCTTCGGGTCCGGGCCCGTATCCCGCCTCGAGGTCCGCCGTCACCGGCACGCGTACCGCGCTCGTGATGCGGGCGACGACGCCGAGCATCTCGTCGCGCGAGATGCGTTGTCCGTCCGGGTAGCCGAGCATCCAGGCCACCCCGGCGCTCGTGGTGGCCAGCGCCTCGTATCCCGCCTCCTCGACGATGCGCGCGCTGGCGACATCCCACACGTTGGCGAGGACGAGGGGGGCGGACTGGTGGTGGAGCTCGCGGAAGCGTTCGGCGCGGGCGCGGAGGTCGGGTGGAGTAGGCATGGCGTTCTCGAGGGAGAGTGAGGGAGCAGAGCGCGGGAGTCGGGACGCGGGAATCGCGAGCGCGGGTGACGAGATGGCGATTCCCGATTCCCGCTTCCCGATTCCCGACATGTGGGTCTAGATTTCGCGCTCCACCCCAATTCGGACACACATGGCACCGCAGTTCATCTACGTAATGAAGGGCCTGCGCAAGGTAGTTCCACCCTCGCGGGTCATCCTCGACGACATCTGGCTCTCCTTCTATCCCGGCGCGAAGATCGGCGTGCTCGGCCCCAACGGGGCTGGGAAGTCGTCGCTGCTCAGGATCATGGCGGGCGTGGACCAGGACTTCCAGGGCGAGGCGTGGGCCGCGGCGGGGACGAAGATCGGCTACCTGCCGCAGGAGCCGCAGCTCGATCCCGCCAAGGACGTGCGCGGCAACGTGGAGGAGGCCGTGCGGGCGCAGCGCGACCTGCTCAGGAGATTCGAGGAGATCTCCATGAAGTTCGCCGAGCCCATGAGCGACGAGGAGATGCAGAAGCTCCTCGACGAGCAGGCGAAGGTGCAGGAGCGCATCGACGCGCAGAACCTGTGGGAGCTCGACCGGACCATCGAGATCGCCATGGATGCGCTGCGACTCCCGCCCGGTGATGCCGACGTGACCACCCTGAGCGGGGGCGAGCGCCGGCGCGTGGCACTGTGCCGCGTGCTGCTCGAGCAGCCCGACCTGCTGCTGCTCGACGAGCCCACCAACCACCTCGACGCCGAGAGCGTCGCGTGGCTCGAGCGGCACCTCGCCGAGTTCCCCGGGACCGTCGTGGCCATCACGCACGACCGGTACTTTCTGGACAACGTGGCCAAGTGGATCCTCGAGCTCGACCGCGGGCGCGGCATCCCGTGGGAGGGGAACTACAGCAGTTGGCTCGAGCAGAAGCAGACGCGGCTCGCGCAGGAGGAGAAGCAGGCCTCCGCGCGGCAGCGCACCCTCCAGCGCGAGCTCGAGTGGGTGCGGATGGCGCCCAGGGCTCGTCAGGCGAAGAGCAAGGCGCGCATCCAGCAGTACGAAGAGCTGGCGAGCGAGAAGCAGCAGGAGCGGGTGCTGCAGAACGAGATCATCATCCCGCCGGCGCCGCGGCTCGGGAACGACGTCGTCACCGCGACCGAGTTGCGGAAGGCGTACGGGGACAAGCT
>DASUXC010000158.1:0-74914 GCA_036378095.1 Gemmatimonadaceae bacterium
GGCGCTCGAGCGTCGCTTCCAGCCCGTGTACATCGGCGAACCGACGGTCGAGAACACGATCGCGATCCTCCGTGGACTCAAGGAGCGGTACGAAGCCCACCATGGCGTGCGCATTACGGACAGCGCCATCGTCGCGGCGGCGACGCTTTCGAACCGCTACATCGGGGACCGCTTCCTGCCCGACAAGGCGATCGACCTGGTCGACGAGGCAGCCTCGCGCCTGCGCATCGAGATCGACTCGATGCCGCAGGAGATCGACGAGGTGGAGCGGCGCATCATGCAGCTCGAGATCGAGCGGCAGGCGCTGCAGAAGGAGAAGGACCCGGCATCGGTGGAGCGGCGGACGGCGCTCGAGAAGGAGCTGGCCGAGCTGCGCGAGCGCTCGGCGGCCATGAAGGCGCAGTGGCAGACGGAGAAGGAGTCGCTCGGCGCGGTGGGACAGGTCAAGCAGCAGATCGAGCAGGCCCGCATCGAGGCCGAGCAGGCGCAGCGCGCCGGCGACCTGCAGAAGGCGGCGGAGCTCATGTACGGGCAGATCCCGAAGCTCGAGGCGCAGATGCGCGAGGCCGAGCAGCAGCTCAAGGCCCGCGGTGACGGGCGGCCGCAGTTCCTCAAGGAGGAGGTGGACGCCGACGACATCGCCGAGATCGTCGCGCGGTGGACCGGGATCCCGGTGTCGCGCATGATGGAGAGCGAGCGCGAGCGCCTGACGAAGCTGGAGGAGCATCTCACGCTGCGCGTGATCGGGCAGGAGGAGGCGCTGCGCGCGGTGGCGAACGCCGTGCGCCGCTCCCGCGCGGGGCTGCAGGATCCCAACCGGCCGATCGGCTCGTTCATCTTCCTCGGCCCCACCGGGGTGGGGAAGACGGAGACGGCGCGCGCGCTCGCCGAGTTCCTGTTCGACTCCGAGCAGGCGATGGTGCGCATCGACATGTCGGAGTACATGGAGAAGCACGCCGTGGCCCGGCTCATCGGCGCGCCCCCGGGGTACGTGGGGTTCGAGGAGGGGGGGCAGCTCACGGAGGCCGTGCGCCGGCGCCCGTACTCGGTGGTGCTGTTCGACGAGATCGAGAAGGCGCACCCGGACGTGTTCAACATCCTGCTCCAGATTCTCGACGACGGCCGGCTCACCGACTCGCAGGGGCGCACGGTGGACTTCCGGAACACCGTGATCATCATGACGTCGAACATCGGGAGCCAGTACATCCTCGAGTACGGCACGCGCGACTGGCCCGAGGCGCAGCGGCGCGTGACGGAGGCGCTGCGGCAGCACTTCAAGCCCGAGTTCCTGAACCGCGTGGACGACATCGTGATCTTCAATCCGCTGGCGATGGAGCAGATCGAGTACATTGTCGACCTGCAGCTCGCCCGGCTGGAGCGGCTGCTCGCCGACCGGAAGATCACCATCGAGGTGACGCCGGAGGCGAAGCGGGTGCTGGCGGAGGAGGGGTTCGACCCGGTGTACGGGGCGCGTCCACTCAAGCGGGCGATCCAGCGGCTCATCCAGAATCCGCTCGCGCTGGCCGTGCTCGAGGGGCGGTTCGGCGAGGGGGACCACGTGATCGTGACGCGCGGTCCGGATGGCACGCTGGCGTTCGAGCGGGCGGAGCAGCCGGCGATGGCGGGGGCCGCAGCCGGGCCGCGCGGCGAGTGACGCGCGCGTCCGACGAGGCGTGGATGCGCGAGGCGATCGCCCTCGCGCGGGAGGCGGCGCTGGCGGGGGACGTTCCCGTCGGCGCCGTCGTCGTGCGGGGTGACGTGGTCGTCGGCACGGGGGGCAACCGGACCGTGCGCGATGGCGACGCGACCGCGCACGCCGAGATGCTCGCGGTGCGCGAGGCGTCGCGGGCGGTCGGGGAGTGGCGGCTCGGCGGATGCACGTTGTACGTGACGCTCGAGCCGTGCGCGATGTGCGCCGGGGCGCTCGTGCTCGCGCGCGTGGAGCGCGTCGTGTTCGGCGCCTGGGACGACAAGGCGGGGATGGCGGGGTCGGTGGGGGACGTGCTGCGTCATCCGCGGCTCAATCACCGCCCGCAGGTGCAGGGGGGCGTGCTGGAGGAGGAGTGCGGCGCGATGCTGCGCGAGTTCTTCGCGGCGCGCCGCGCGAAGTCCGTTGACACACCTCCCGTGGCCGGGTAGTTTTTGAGACTGCGACTGGACGGGTGGCCGAGTGGCTGAAGGCACCGGTCTCGAAAACCGGCATACCGGTGACCCCGGTATCGTGAGTTCGAATCTCACCCCGTCCGTGAGGCAGCCGACCGTATCGACCACGATGTCGGCATCGGCGTGCCGGCCGAGGCGGGCACCAGCCCGCCTTCTTCATTTCAGTCCGGTTCGTACCGGGATGGGTGGCCGAGTGGCTTAAGGCGCACGCCTGGAAAGCGTGTGGGGTGTAACAGCCCTCGCGGGTTCGAATCCCGCCCCATCCGTCCGAATTCTCTTCGCTCCGCTTGGCGTTGCGCGCGCCGGGCGGAGCGTCGTGCTTTCGGGCGAGTCCGCGAGTCGAGCCCTCGAACGTGATCGCCTTGCAACGCGGCGGTGCGCTGATTCGATTGCTGAACGAGTCACGGACCGATCCGGGGGCAAGGATGATGGAGGACACGCCGACCACCGACTCGCTCTGGGAGCGCGTCCACGCTTTCTGCGACCGCTTCGCCCTCCGCGTGCCGGTGCTGGAGGCGCCGATGGCGGGCGCCTGCACGCCGGAGCGCGCGGCCGCCGTCGCGCGCGCGGGAGGGATGGGTGCGCTTGGCGCGTTGCTCTCGCCTCCCGAGCGCATCGCCGAGTGGGTGGCGGCGTTCCGCGCGCTCGGCGGCGGGCCGCTGCAGATCAATCTCTGGATTCCCTCGCCACCCCCCGAGCGCGACGCGGCCGCGGAGGCGCGCGTGGCGCGCTTTCTCGAGCGGTGGGGCCCGCCCGTACCGCCGGATGCAGGCGATGCACGCCCGCCGGACTTCGCCGCGCAATTCGAGGCGGTGCTCGCCGCGCGACCCACGGTCGTGTCGTCGGTCATGGGACTCTATCCCCCCGAATACGTGAAGCGCCTGAAGGGGGCCGGCATCCCCTGGCTCGCCACGGCGACCACGGTGCGGGAGGCGCGCGCGGCGGAGGAGGCGGGGGCGGACGCCATCGTCGCGCAGGGGATGGAGGCGGGCGGTCACCGCGGCAGCTTCGACGCGGGTGCCGCCGAGCGCGCGCTCGTGGGGACGTTCGCGCTCCTTCCGCGCGTGGTGGACCGCGTGTCGGTGCCGGTCGTCGCCGCCGGCGGGATCGGCGATGGACGAACCGCGGCCGCCGCGCTCACGCTCGGCGCGAGCGCGGTGATGCTCGGCACGGCGCTCCTGCGCGCCCCCGAGACGCGCCTCGCGTCGGCATGGGCCGCGGCGCTCGAGGAGTTGGAACCCGAGGACACCATGCTGACGCGCGCGTTCTCCGGGCGGCTCGGGCGCGCGGTGGCCACGGCCTACGTGCGCGCCGCCGAGTCGCCAGACGCGCCCGCGGCGGCGCCCTACCCCGTGCAGCGCTCCCTCACCGCGGCGATGCGCGCCGATGCCGCGCGGCGGGGTGACGTGAACGGGATGCAGGCATGGGCTGGGCAGGGCGCCGCCCTCGCGCGCCAAGAGCCGGCCGCCGAGATCGTCGATCGCATCTGGCGACACGCGCGCGCCCTTCTCCCCACGCCGCCGTCGTCGATCCGGCTCGTCACCTGACCCCCCATTCCGTCGGGCGCCGGGCCCGTATCGAGTGCTCGCCTCTTCTCGCGGCCGCGTGCGCGGTGATGTGTCGCGCCCGACCCCGAGGCACTGGCGCGGTGATTGCCTGAAGCATCCCCGACTCGAGACGGGAAGGGGTTCCTGACAGAACACCATCACCACGATACCGGCAGTGGCTCCAGGGACGAGCGGCGCGCGACGCCGAGCGGCGCCCCCGAACCGGATGAGATCTGGGGAGCGCTCGGCGTACTGGTCGAGATGCGCAACCGCCTCTCGCGCGGAGCGCCCGACGATGTCGCCGCGCTGCCGAACCTCGTCAAGGCGTTCGCGGGCGGGGCGCGCGCCGAGGGCGTGTCCGCCGAGCGCATGCTCATCATGCTCAAGCACGTGCTGGGAAGCGCGGAGGAGTTCGCGCGTGCCACGGAGCACCGGGACGGTCGCCGGGACGATCTCGTGCGGCTGGCCATCGACACCTATTACGGGGATCACTGAGGCGCTGTCCGCGCGAGCGTGATCAGCCGGCACGTGCCGTGCTTCGGGTGCGGCGCATGCGGGCATCGATCACCGTCTCCGCCACTGGCCGGATACGCGCCACGCCGGGCACCGCCGCGTCCGCGCGTTCCCCGCGTCCCGCGCTCGCGCAACGGGTGGCGGTGGCGGTGGCGATCGGCGGCGCGAGCGGTCTCCTGTGCTGGGCGTTCATCAGACGGCCGGGCTACCACGCCGACTTCATCTACCCGTGGACCGCCGCGCGCGCGCTCCTCGCCGGGGAGAACCCGTACCACGTGCTCAGCGGCGGGCTCGCCGAGCCGTTCCAGGCGCCGCTCTTCTATCCACTCCCCGCCGTGATCGCCGCGCTGCCACTCGCCGTGCTTCCGTTCGCGCCGGCGGGGGCGCTCTTCTTCAGCCTCTCGGCGGCGTTGCTCGCCTTCGCCGTCACGAGCGACGGGTGGGCGCGGCTCCCTCTGTTCGCGAGCGGTCCGTTCATCGTCGCCGCGTCGCTCGCGCAATGGTCTCCGCTGGTGATGGCGGCGGCGCTGCTCCCCGGCATGGAGTGGCTCGGCGTGACCAAGCCGAACCTCGGGGTCGCCCTCGCGGCGTACCGGCCGCGATGGCGCGCGCTCGCGGGGGCGGTGGCGGTGCTCGCCGGAAGCGTCGTGCTCGTGCCCGGCTGGCCGCACGACTGGGCGCGCAGCATCGCGTTCGACCGCGCGCACGCGATGCACCCCATCCCGCTGCTGCTCGAGCTCGGGCCGCTGCTGGCGCTGGCGGCGATGCGTTGGCGGACCGCGGACGGGCGGCTCCTGCTCGCGCTCTCGCTGGTGCCGCAGAAGCTCTTCTTCTACGACCAGCTTCCGCTCGCTCTCGTGGCGCGCACGGCTCGCGAGTCGCTCGCCTTCGCCGCCGTCACGGGTGGGGCGGCGCTCATCTGGGTGATGACGACGACGGCGGCCGCGCGCGAGCGGACCGCCGTCCCGTACGTCATGCTCGCCGTCTACCTGCCGGCGCTCGTGCTCGTCCTCCGGCGGCGCGCCGTGTCGGCCGGCGGCGCGCCGTCCCCACGTTCGACGCGGGCCCGCGCGCGGTCAGCGCGGGGGGAGGGGGAGGATGCGCATCGTGGCGACCGACTTGCGCCCGCCGCGCACCTCGAGCTGCACCTCCGCGCCGGCGTGGTAGCCCTGGCCGATCATCCCGCCGAGCACCATGCTCCCGCTCGCGCGGGCGTGCCCGAACAGCTCGGCGGAGAAGGAGCGCGCGGGGTGGTCGCTCTCCACCACCCAGCGCGTCAGCACCGGCCATTCGGGATCCAGCGCATCCTCCGCCACGCCGACGCGCAGGAGCGTCATCGTCACGGTCCCCTGGTCGCGCCCCGCGAGACGGCCGTACCACATGGGCGCGGTGACCGTGACGGCGCTGAGGGGACGGACCGTGTCGGCGACGATGGTGAGGACCTCATCGACGTTCGCCCCGGCTCGGGCGACCGGGGACGCGGGAGCGAGAGCGGGGGCGGGAACGACAGCGAGCAATGAGGCGAGCGCGTAGGGCTGGAGCGCGCGCGCGAAGCCGGCGGGTCCCATGGGATGACTCCTGTGCGAAAATGCCGGCGGCGCGCGGGCGCCTCCCGCCCGTCGCCGCTGCACCAGGGTAGCCCCCACCGTGCGCCGGATGGTGCCGGCGCCGTCACGTCTCTGTCGGAGTCTCGTGCGGCCGCGTCAGAGCGCCGTCACGGAGGACCGAGGCGCGTGAGAGAGCCTCCGGGCTCGAGACCCTCTCCGGTGCCACCCTCGCCCGGCTCGCGATTCCCGCGTCGTCGGGTTGCCGCACCCGGTCGCTCCCGTTAACCTCCGGGCGTGCCGGCGGGCGCGCCGGGCGTGCACCGGCGGCGCGCCCCTTCGCGTCCCGGTCTTCACCAACCCCGTAATGCCCAACTCCCAGACCACGATCCTCGACGCGCGCGCGATGGACCGCACGCTGCGGCGCATGGCGGAAGAGATCGTCGAGCTCAACGAGGGAACGGACGACCTCATCATCGTCGGCATCCAGCGGCGCGGCGTCCAGCTCGCCGATCGGATCGTCCGCACCATCAAGGAGCGCGAGCAGGCCGACGTGCCGCGCGGCGCGCTCGACATCACCCTCTACCGCGACGACCTGCAGACGGTCGGCCCGCGACCGGTGGTCGGTCCCACCGACCTTCCGTGGAACCTCGAGGGGAAGCGCGTGGTGATCGTGGACGACGTGCTCTACACGGGGCGAACGGTGCGCGCCGCGCTCGACGAGCTCGCCGACTTCGGCCGCCCGGCGCGCATCGCGCTCGCGGTGCTCGTCGACCGGGGGGGACGCGAGCTCCCGATCCACGCCGACATCGTGGGGAAGCGCGTGGCGCTCGCCACGCGCGACCGGGTGGACGTGCTCGTGGAGGAGCTGGACGGCCGCGACGCGGTGGTGGTGGTGCGCGGCGAGGAGGGCGCGTGACGAGTCCGATCGGCAAGGATCTGCTCGGACTCGAGCCGCTCGGCGCCGAACAGATTCGCCTCATCCTCGACACCGCGGAGCCGTTCAAGGAGATCAGCGAGCGGGCGATCAAGAAGGTGCCGGCGCTCCGCGGGAAGACGATCGTCAACCTCTTCTTCGAGGCATCCACGCGGACGCGGATCTCCTTCGAGTTCGCCGAGAAGCGGCTGAGCGCGGACACGGTGAACGTGGCGTCGTCCGGGTCGAGCGTGCAGAAGGGGGAGACGCTGGTCGATACGGCGCGCAACCTCGAGGCGATGCGGATCGACATGGTGGTGATCCGCCATGGCGCCTCGGGGGCGGCGCGCTTCCTCGCCGACCGCATCGAGAGCAACGTCATCAACGCCGGCGACGGCACGCACGAGCACCCCACGCAGGGGCTCCTCGACCTGCTCACGCTGCGCGATCACTTCGGCGATCTCGCCGGCCGGCGCGTCTGCATCGTCGGCGACGTGCTGCATTCGCGCGTCGCGCGGTCGAACATCTGGGGCCTCCGGAAGCTCGGCGCGGAGGTGGCCGTGTGCGGCCCCAAGTCGCTCCTCCCGTGGGCGATCGGCGAGCTCGGCGTCTCGGTGTTCAAGCGCGTGGAGGAGGCGATCGAGTGGGCCGAGGCGCTCAACGTCCTCAGGCTGCAGCTCGAGCGCATGACGGCCGGCTACATCCCGTCTCTCCGCGAGTACAACCGGGTCTTCGGCATCACGCGCGAGCGCCTGGAGCGGGCGCCGCGCGACATTCTCGTGCTCCATCCCGGGCCGATGAACCGTGGCGTCGAGATCGACTCCGACGTGGCGGACGGCCCGCACAGCGTGATCCTCAACCAGGTGACGAACGGCGTGGCGGTGCGCATGGCGGTGCTCTATCTGCTCGCGGGCGGTCGCCCCGAGCTCGCGGAGGCGGCGAAGGGGGGAGTGGAGCGATGACGCGCCCGATCATCCTGCTCCGGGGTGGGCACCTGCTCGATCCATCGCGCGCGCTGAACGAGCGCGGCGACCTGCTGCTCGTCGACGGCGAGATCGCCCGCGCGGGCGGCACGATCGACGGCGGCGACGACGCCGAGGTGATCGACTGCACCGGGTGCTACGTGTCCCCCGGCTTCATCGACGTGCACTGCCATCTGCGCGAGCCGGGACGCGAGGACGTGGAGACGATCGCCACGGGCGCCCGCGCGGCGGCGGCCGGCGGCTTCACCGCCGTCTGCGCCATGCCGAACACCGAGCCGGTCACCGACAACCAGGCGGCCGTCGGCTTCATCATTCGCCAGGCGCTGCGCGCCGGCGCCGCCCGCGTCTATCCCATCGGCGCCATCTCGCTCGGACAGAAGGGGGAGTCGCTCGCCGAGTTCGGGGAGATGGTGGGCGCCGGCGCGGTGGCGGTGAGCGATGACGGCAAGCCGGTGGTCAGCGCGCACCTCATGCGTACCGCGCTCGAGTACGCGCAGGCGTTCGGGATCCCCGTGATCGACCACTGCGAGGAGCCGACGCTCGCCCACGGCGGCTCGATGAACGAGGGGGTGGTGAGCGCGCGGCTGGGGCTCCGCGGGATCCCGTCGGAGGCCGAGGAGATCATGGTCATCCGCGACATCCTCCTCGCGCGGCGCACCGGTGGGCACGTCCACCTCGCGCACATGAGCACGAGAGGGAGCGTGGAGCTGATCCGCTGGGGGAAGGAGCGGGGGATCGGCGTGACCGCCGAGGTCACGCCGCACCACCTCACGCTCACCGAGGAGGCGGTGGAGGGGTACGACACGCACGCCAAGATGAATCCCCCGCTGCGCACCGCCGAGGACGTGGAGGCCGTGCGCGAGGCGCTGCGCGATGGAACGATCGATCTCATCGCCACCGACCACGCTCCGCACCACTACGATGCCAAGGAGCGCGAGTTCGCCGACGCGCCGTTCGGGATCGTCGGGCTGGAGACGGCGCTCGCCCTCGTGGTCACGGAGCTGGTGGACACCGGGATCATCGACTTCCCGACGCTCGTGGACCGCATGTCCACGCGCCCCGCGCGCCTCTTCCACCTTCCCGGCGGGACGCTCGCCGAGGGGAGCGTGGCCGACGTGACGGTCTTCGATCCCGCGCGTGAATGGAAAGTGGAGCCCTCCGAGTTCCTCTCGAAGGGGCGCAACACGCCGTACGCCGGGCGCACGCTGCGCGGGCGCGCGGTGTGCACGGTGGTGGGCGGCCGCGTGGTGCATCGGCTGGGGAGCTGACCGGCATGGGGGGGACGCTCGCCGTGCGACGCGAGATCGTCGCCGTGTGCCGGCGCCTCTGGGAGCGCGGGCTGATCGCCGGCCCGGACGGGAACGTCTCCGTCCGGCTCGACGAGCGGCGGCTGCTCGTCACCCCCTCGGGGATGTCGAAAGTGGACGTCGGACCGGATGACCTGGTGGAGGTCGGGCTGGACGGGGAACGGCTCCGAGGTTACCGGGAGCCGTCCTCGGAGGTCTATCTACACGTTAGAGTGTACTCACGAAGGCCGGACGTTCGCGCCGTGGTGCACGCGCACCCGCCGGCGGCGACCGGCTTCGCGGTGGCGGGGAGGGGGATCGACGCGCACGTGCTCCCGGAGATCGTGCTCCAGATGGGGGAGGTGCCGGTGGTCCCGTACGAGACGCCCGGAACGGCGGCGCTGGCCGATCGCTGCGAGAGCACGATCGATGCACATGACGCCTTCCTCCTGGCCAACCACGGGGCGGTGACGGTGGGTCCATCGCTCGAGATCGCGCATCAACGGATGGAAAGCCTGGAGCACGCCGCGCGCATCCTGATCGCGGCGCGGCTCGTGGGCAAAGTCAACGAGCTGAGTCCGTCGCAGGTGTCCGAGCTGCACTCGGCGCGTGCGCGGACCGGCGTTTCCGGGGCGAGCCCGGGCAGCACGGCTCCACGGAGCCAGCGGGGAGAGTCATGACGCAATCACCAGTGAACTCCGAACAGGTCGCGGCATTGTTCGCCGAGCGCCAGCGCTACGAGACGTGGCTGGCCACGCTCGAGTCCAAGCGCGCGACCACGCCGCAGCACATCTATCACCGCGTGCACGCCGACTACACGGCGCGGCTGCAGCGCGTGATCGAGCAGCTGGCGACGCACCGGGCGGCGTTGCAGGAGATCGAGGCCAACCTCGCGGAGCGGCTCACGTCACTGGACCTCGACGAGGCGAAGCACCGTGACGAGGTGGCGGAGACCGAGCTGCGCGCGGCGGTGGGTGAGCTCACCGTGGAGCACCAGCGCGAGGTCCGGACGCGGACGGAAACGGCGCTCGCCGCCGTGACCGCCGAGCGCGCGGAGGTGGCGGAGGAGCTGCGCCGGCTGCGCGCGGTGCTCGAATCCGGGGAGATCGTGCCGTCGGCCGAGGAGACTCGCGCCGCCGCGCAGGGCGATCACGGCGCGCGGCAGGCGGCCGCCGCCGCGCCCGCGCCGGCAGCCGCTCCGGCAGCCGCTCCGGCAGCCGCTCCGGCGCCGCGCGTCTCCGGCGGCGTGTCGGCACCACGCGAGCCCTCGCGCGGCAGGCACGACGACTGGGATCTCTCGCTGGAGGAGGTTCCTGACCCCTCGGCCGCCCCGGCGACGCCGGCCGCCGGCGCATCGGGAAGCCGGCGGCAGAGCGGCGACCTGCGCATCGAGCCGTCGGTGCAGGGCGGCCCGTTCGACGACCTCGAGTTCCTCAAGACGATGATCGATCCGCGCTCGAGCGGGGAGAGCGTGGCCGTGGGCTCCGGCGCGAATGCGGGGGGCGACCACGCGCGCGCCGCCGCGGGGAGCACGGGTGCGCCGGTCGATCCGCGCGCGTCGGGGGTGCAGCCGATCGTGACTGGGGAGTCGTCGGTGATCAGGGAGCCGGCGGAGCAGGTGAAGACGCTCAAGTGCCAGGAGTGCGGCACGCTCAACTATCCCACCGAGTGGTACTGCGAGCGGTGCGGGGCGGAGCTGGCCGCGCTCTGACGCTCGGCGCCGAGTGGATGCGGAACGGCCCCGCTGCACCGTGTGCAGCGGGGCCGTTCCACGTTCGGCGCGAGCGCCGGCCGTCCTTCGAGCGTTACTTCGCCGCGAGTGCCGCGAGACGGCTCTTCCGGCGCGCGGCGGCGTTCTTGTGGATCAGCCCCTTGCGGGCGGCCCGATCCAGCAACTGCACCGCCTGGCGACGCTGGGTGTCGCTGGCGTCCGGCGCGGCCGCCTTCTTGACGGCGGTACGCAGAGCGGAGCGCTGCGAGCGGTTGCGCACCGCCGCCGCGCGGGATTTCCGCATGTTCTTCTTCGCGGACTGAATCTTCGGCACGACGTTCTCCGTTGACCTCGATGGACGACCTGACTTGCGAAGGCCGAAAGCTAGAGGTCGATGTAGTGGATGTCAAGGCGCCACTTCACTTTGACACGTGCCACCGCGCCGTGTACCTTTCGCGCCGAGCGACTCCGATCGCCCCGCGGTGACCCCACCGCCACCCCTACCCCCACCCCTTCCGCGGTCGTTCCCACGTGAGCCCCAGCATCGCCGGCTTCCTGCTCGCTGCCCCCGTCATCCTCTTCTCGATGGTGGCGCACGAGTACGCGCACGGCTATGCCGCGCTCAAGCAGGGGGACCCCACGGCGTACCAGTTGGGCCGGCTCACCTGGAACCCGATCCGGCACATCGACCCGTTCATGACCATCCTCCTCCCGATCTTCACGTTCTATTTCTGGCACTTCGCGTTCGGGGGAGCGAAGCCGGTCCCGGTCAACCCGCGGAACTACCGCAACTTCAAGCGCGGCGACATCATCGTCTCGCTGGCCGGGGTGGCCACCAACTTCGTGATCGCCGTCGCGTTCACGCTGCTCGTGGTCCTGATCGGCCTCGTCGGACGGAGCCTCCCGGGGTGGGTGGAGACGCTCGCGCTCGTCCAGATCATGCTGGTGATCGGGATCCAGTTCAATCTGCTGCTCGCGATCTTCAACCTGATCCCGATCCCGCCGCTCGATGGCTCGCACGTGGTCAAGTATCTCCTCCCCCCGGCGTGGGCGCTGCGCTACCAGAGCGCCGGGCGGTACGGACTCCTGATCGTGTTCGCCGTGGTGTTCCTCATGCCGTCGATCTTCGTGGTGCCGCTCCAGGGCGTCTTCCGGGTGGCATCCAGCGTGTTCGCTCCCTTCGTCCTCCCCGGCGTGCTGGGTCCGCTGTGAGCACACTCCTCACGGAGGGCGCCGCGCCGTCGTTCGTCGTCGAGCTCGACCAGTTCTCGGGACCACTCGATCTGCTCCTCACGCTGATTCGCGAGGAGCAGGTGGAGATCACGGACATCCCGATCGCGCGGATCTGCGAGCAGTTTCTGCGGCGCATCCACTCGCTCGGGCTCGGCGAGGCGGCGGAGTACCTCGAGATGGCCGCGCGGCTGGTGCGCATCAAGGTGCAGATGCTGCTGCCGCGGCACGGCGACGAGGAGCAGTGGGAGGACCCGCGGGCCGAGCTCGTGCGGCGCCTGCTCGAGTACCAGCAGATGCGCGAGGTCGTGGACGTGCTCGAGCGCCGCGGCGAGGACCGGCGCAACCGCTTCGCGCGCGGCTACCGTCCGCTCGATCCGGTGCCCCCCGCGGCGCCGCTCGCGCTCGCCCTCCCGGAGCTCCTGGCCGCCGTCGACCGCGTGTTGCGCATGGCGAAGGAGCCGGTGGTGCACGACGTCGTCCCGCGCGCCCTCGATGTGGACGGCGCCATCACGACGATCCAGGCGGTGCTCGCCCTGCGTGCCCGGGCGCGGTGGAGCGACGTCGTCCCCCGCGACGCGGAGCCGTGGCAGGTGCTCTCCGCCCTCCTCGCGCTGCTCGAGCTCGCCCGTCGCGGCGAGCTCCGGCTGTGCCAGCCCAGACCGTTCGCTTCCGTGGAGATCTCGCGTGACGCCGCTAGCGAAGCTGCTTGAAGCCGCCCTGTTCGCCAGTGGCCGCCCCATCCCGGTCGAGGAGCTCTCCGCCCTCGACCCCGACGCGACGCCGGCGGCGCTGGCGATGGCCCTCGACGAGATTCGCGAGCACTACGACACCGAGGGGCACGGGGTGGAGCTCGTGGAGCTGGCCGGCGGGTGGCAGATCCTGACGCGCCCGGAGTACACGGAAACGATCGAGCGCGCGCAGCTCGCGGCGCGCCCGCAGCGGCTCTCCGCGGCGGCGCTCGAGACGCTCGCCATCGTCGCCTATCGGCAGCCGATCGGGCGCGCCGACATCGAGGAGATCCGCGGCGTGTCGGTGGGCGGGATGCTCAAGACGCTCCTCGAGCGCGGGCTGATCGACGTGGTGGGCCGCGCCGAAGGGCTGGGCCGTCCGCTCCTGTACGGCACCACCGCCGCCTTCCTCGAGCACTTCGCGCTCCGGCACCTGGGCGAGCTCCCGCGCGCCGACGAGCTGGCGGTCGCGCTCCGCGCCGAGCCGCGTCCGCTCTGACGGCGGTGCCGATGCGCATCCAACGCGCGCTGGCTCGCGCGGGGGTCGCGTCGCGCCGCAAGGCGGAGGAGCTGGTCGCCGCCGGTCGCGTCATCGTGAACGGCGCCCCCGCCACGATCGGCCAGGTGGTCGATCCCGCGCGCGACGCCATCCTCGTGGACGGCCGCCCGCTCGCGAACCCGGTGGCCGACCAGTGGCTGGTGCTCAACAAGCCGTCCGGTGTGATGACCACGCGCGCCGATCCGCGCGGCCGCCAGACGGTGTTCGAGTTCGTCCCCCCCATCCCGGGCTTGAGCTACATCGGCCGGCTCGACTACCTCACCGAAGGTGTGCTCCTCTTCACCACCGACGGCAAGGCGGCGCACGCGCTCATGCATCCGCGCCAGGGGGTGGAGCGCACCTACGTGGCCACCGTGACCGGAAACGCGGAGATGGCGGCGCGCGTCGCGCGCCGCGGGATCGAGCTGCACGACGGCCCGGTGCACCCCCTCGATGCGCGCGCCAGGCCGCTCGGCGCGGGACGATGGGAGTTCGAGGTGACCATCGCCGAAGGGCGGAACCGCGAGGTCCGGCGGCTGTGCAAGGCGCTGGGGCTCTTCGTGGAACGGCTCGTGCGCGTGCGATTCGGGCCGGTCGGGATCGGACGGCTGGCGCCGGGAGAGACGCGGGTGCTCACGGAGCGGGAGCTGACGGTGCTGCAGGGGCTGGCACGAATGTAGGGCGTGGACGACTCCCGACACGTACCGTTCTCGAACCATCGCGCGTCCCTACGGTATTAGTCTCCTACGGTACCTCTACTCAGGAGTCCTCGCGTGGCGACACGAGCGATGCCGGCATCGGACGCGGCACTCGTCCAGAACATCCTCGAGCAGGTTGGACGGCGCGTGGTGGGGCAGGAGTACATGGTCGAGCGGCTCCTCATCGGGCTGCTCGCCGGCGGACACGTGCTGCTCGAGGGGGTGCCCGGGCTGGCCAAGACGCTCACCGTCAAGACGCTCGCCGAGACGATCCACACCAGCTTCCAGCGCATCCAGTTCACCCCCGATCTCCTCCCGGCCGACGTGGTGGGGACGCAGATCTACGACCAGTCGTCGGGGCAGTTCCGCGCCAAGAAAGGGCCGATCTTCGCCAACATCATCCTCGCCGACGAGATCAACCGCGCGCCGGCGAAGGTGCAGTCGGCGCTGCTCGAGGCGATGCAGGAGAAGCAGGTGACGATCGGCGGCACGACGTACCGGTTGGAGGAGCCCTTCCTCGTGCTCGCGACACAGAACCCGATCGAGCAGGAGGGGACGTATCCCCTGCCCGAGGCGCAGGTCGACCGCTTCATGCTCAAGCTCCGGGTGGGCTATCCGTCGCGCGCCGAGGAGAAGGAGATCATGCGGCGCATGTCGGGCGGGCAGCCGATCCCGGTGGAGCAGGTGGCCACGCCGCAGCAGATCATGGAGGCGCGCCGGCGCATCGCCGAGCTCTACGTCGACGATCGCGTGATGGACTACATCGTCGACATCGTGCATGCCACGCGCGCGCCGGCCGAGGCGGGGCTCGAGGAGCTGGTGCCGCTCATCGAGTACGGCGCGAGCCCGCGCGCCACGATCTTTCTCGCGCAGGGCTCGCGCGCGCACGCCTTCCTGCGCGGGCGCACCTTCGTCACCCCGGACGACGTGAAGGCCGTCGCCCCCGACGTGCTCCGCCATCGCGTGCTCACGACGTACGAGGCCGAAGCCGAAGAGGTCTCCAGCGACGAGATCGTGAGCCGGGTGCTGGGAGCGATCGAGAGTCCGTGAGCCGCGGGACGGACGGCGCGGGGCGCGCGGCGCGGGCCGCGGGGCGCGATGCTGCTGACGCCAGCGATGGCGCCGCACACGCGGCGCCCTCCATCGTCTCGCGCCCCGCATCCCGCGCTCCGCAACCCGCGACGGTTCCTCCCGAGATCCTCCGCCAGGTGCGCCTGCTCGAGCTGCGCACGCGGGGGCTCGTCAACTCGGTGTTCACCGGGGAGTACCACTCGGTGTTCAAGGGGCAGGGGATGGAGTTCTCCGAGGTGCGCGAGTATCAGCCCGGGGACGAGGTGCGGTCCATCGACTGGAACGTCACCGCCCGCATGCGGCACCCGTACGTCAAGCGCTACATCGAGGAGCGCGAGCTCACCGTCATGCTCGCCGTCGACCTCTCCGGCTCCGAGCGCTTCGGTACCGTGGCGCGCTTCAAGAGCGAGCTGGCCACGGAGCTGAGCGCCGTGCTCGCGATGTCCGCGACGCGCAACAACGACCGCGTCGGCGCGCTCCTCTTCACCGACCGGGTGGAGCACGTGGTGCCGCCGGGGAAGGGGCGACGCCACGTTCTCCGGCTCGTTCGCGACCTGCTCGTGCGCGAGCCGGTGGGGTGCCGCACCGACATCGCCGCCGCCGCGGACACGCTCGCCCGGACGCTCCCGCACCGCGCGGTCGTGTTCATCATCTCCGACTTCGTGGACGCGGGGCTCGAGCGCCCGCTGAAGCTGCTCTCGCAGCGCCACGACGTGGTGGCGGTGACGATCGAAGATCCGCGCGAGCGCATCCTCCCCGACATCGGTCTCGCCCGCTTCACCGATCCGGAGTCGGGTGCCACGGTGGACGTGGACACGAGCGATCCGCGCGTGCGCGAGCGCTACGACCGCCAGGTGCAGGACGAGCGCGAGGCACGCACGCACCTCTTCCGCCGCCTGGCGATCGACGAGATCGCCGTGCGCACCGACCGGAGCTACGTCGAGCCGCTGCTCCGCTTCTTCCGCATGCGCGAGACGCGGGGGCGCCGGCGATGATCGGCGCGGCCCTTCTGCTCGCGCTCCTCCAGGGCGCGTCTCCCCAGCGCGCGGCCGCGCCGGCCGCCGCGCCGCCGGCCGCGCCGGACGCCGGGCGCTTGCGCATGGGCGTGCGCGTCACCCCCGACACGGTCACGGTGGGCCAGCACTTCCTCGTCACGGTGCGCGTGCGCGTGCCGCGCGGCGCACAGATCGGGTTTCCCGTGGGGCCGGACAGCGGGCTCTCCGTGGAAGCGGTCGATCCGCGCGCCGTCGCGCGCGCCGCCGACTCGACCGCCGTGGACGAGACCGCGACGTACCGGCTGGTGGCGTGGGACACGGGGGGGATGACCACGCATCTCGGCGATGTCGTCGTGAGCCTGGATGGGACCGACCGCCGATTCCCGGTGACGGGCGACTCGCTCTACGTGCGGAGCGTGCTCCCGCGCGACACCGCGCTCCAGGTCCCCAAGCCGGCGCGCGACATCCTCGTCGCCGGCCGCCCGTGGTGGCACTGGCTGCTCCTCGCGCTGGCCGCGCTCGCGCTGCTCGGGCTGCTCATCTGGTGGTGGCGGCGCCGCCGCCGCGCGCGCGCGGCCGAACCCGTGAACCCGTACGAGGAGGCGATGCGCGCCTTCCGGCGCATCGAGTCGCTCGACCTGATCGAGGCGGGCGAGCGCGGACGCTACGTCGCGCTGCACGTGGAGGCGCTGCGCGACTACCTCGCCGCGCGCATTCCCACCGCGCATCTCTCGCTCACGGCCACCGAGCTGCTCGAGGCGATGCGCGCCAGAGCGGAGGTGCCGGCCGCGCGTCTCGCTCCCGTGCTCGCCGAGACCGATCTCATCAAGTTCGCCAGGCGTCCGGTCACCGCCGAGCGCGCGCGCGAGCTGGGCGCCGAGGCGCGCGGCATCGTCGACGACGTGGAGCGCGCGATCGAGGCGGAGCGCGCGCGCGCCGAGGCCGCGCGAGCGGAGCGGGCCGCGTGAGCGCGATCGCCGATCTCCGCTTCGCCACCCCCTGGGCGCTGCTCCTCCTGCTCGCCCTTCCGGCGTGGTGGGTGTGGCGCCGCCGGCGGCGTCCGCCGGCGATCGTCTTCTCGCGCGCCGACGTCCTCGCGAAAGGGCCGCGCTCCGGACGCGGCATCACGCGCACGCTGTTCGTCCTGCGGAACGTCCTCCTCGCCGGCTTCATCATCGCGCTCGCGCGGCCGCGCACCGGCGCGCGCGCGGAGAACGTGACCAGCGAGGGGATCAACATCGTGCTCGCCATCGACCTCTCGAGCTCCATGCTCTCGGAGGATTTCCAGCCGCAGAACCGGCTCGAGGTGGCGAAGGAGAAGGTGAAGCAGTTCATCCTCGGCCGGCGCAGCGATCGCATCGGGCTCGTGGCCTTCGCCGGCGAGGCGCTCACGCAGGTGCCCCTCACGGTGGACTACCCGGTGATCCTCGCGGCGGTGGACAATCTCCAGGCCGGGCAGCTCGAGGATGGCACGGCGATCGGAACGGCGATCGCCACCGCCGCGAACCGGCTGCGCGATGCGCCGGGAAAGTCGCGCGTGATGATCCTGCTCACCGACGGCGAGAACAATCGCGGCGCGATCGACCCGCGCACCGCCGCGCAGGCGGCGGCGGCGTTCGGGGTCAAGATCTACACGATCGGCGCCGGCACGCAGGGGATGGCGCCCGTACCCGTGGGGCGCGGTCTCATGGGGCTGCGGTACGAGTACCGGCCGGTGGAGATCGACGAGGACCTGCTGCGCGATGTCGCCCGGACGACGGGGGGGCGGTACTTCCGCGCCGTGGATGCCGCCGCCCTGCAGCGCATCTACGAGCAGATCGATCAGCTCGAGCGGGAGCCCGTGCACACGCACACGTACGTGCGCTACACGGAGGAGTTCCGCTGGCCCCTCGGCGCCGCGCTCCTCGCGCTCGCCCTCGAGGTGCTCCTCCTCGCCTGGCGGGGGCCGCTCCCGTGATCCCGTACCTCGAGCACCCGTGGGCGCTGGTCGCCGCACCCGTCCTCGCCGCCGTCATCGTGCTCCTCCTCTTCGGCGCGCACCGGCGTCGCGCGCGCCGCCTCCACCGGCTCGGCGCCGATCCGGTGATCGGCCGGCTGGTCCCGCCAGCCGCGTTCCACTCGCCGTGGCGCCGCGCGGTCCTGCTCGGGCTCGCCGCCGCCTGCGCCGGCATCGCCTTCGCCGGCCCGCGATGGGGGACGGAGCGCAACGTCGAGCGGGGGAGCGGGATCGACATCGTGCTCGCCCTGGACGCATCGCTGTCCATGATGGCGACCGACGAGCGACCCGATCGTCTGGAGAGGATGAAGGAGGAGGCACGGCGTCTGCTGGCGATGTCGGGGAACGACCGGTTCGGCCTCATCGCGTTCGCCGGTCGGAGCTACATCCTGACGCCGCTCACCGTGGACCGGGGGGCGCTCGAGCTGTTCCTGGACAACCTGGATCCGTCGGTGGTCGGCCAGGCGGGCAGCTCGCTCGCCCGCGCCATCAGGCAGGGGACCGATCTCCTGCTCTCCACGCAGACGGGGAGCGACCGCGCACTGGTCGTGATGAGCGATGGCGAGGCGTTCGAGCCGGTGGAGGAGGTGGAGGCGGCGGCGAAGCACGCCGCCGAGTCGGGGATCACCGTGGTCACCGTGGGCTTCGGCACGGCGGCCGGCTCGACGATTCCGATTCGAACGGAGCAGGGGGTGACGTCCAAGCGTGACCAGAACGGCGAGGTGGTCGTGACGCGCTACACGCCCGAGATGCTGCAGAGCGCGGCCAGCGCCGCCGGCGGCACGTTCATTCCCGCCACCGCGACCGACAAGGCGTCGCGCGTGCGGGGGGCCCTCGCCACGCTGCGCCGCCAGGCGCGCGCGGCTCAGGCCGGGCGCGACCGCAAGCCGCGCTTCCAGCTCTTCCTCATCCCCGCCGTGCTGCTCGTGCTGCTCGACACCCTGCTCGCCGAGCGGCGCGGGCGCCGGCGTCCCGCGCCCGCGGCCGCGTCCACCGCCGCCGCGGTGCTCCTCCTGCTCGCGCTCGCCGTGCCGCGCGCCGCGCGCGCCGACGAGGGGGAGGAGGGGGACCGGGCGTTCCGTGCCGGGCAGTACAGGGAGGCCGTCGCGGCGTACCAGCGGGCGATCCGCGATGGCAACGACTCGCCGCGCCTCGAGTACAACCTCGGCACGGCGCTCCTGGCCGCCGGCCAGCCGGACGACGCCATCGCCGCGCTCGAGCGCGCCGCGCAGATGGCCAAGGATGCCGACCTGCGGTATCGCGCCCTGTTCAATCTCGGGCTGGTGTACCTCCAGCAGGGGCGCGTCGCCAAGGGGTCCGATGCCGAGCAGGCGCTCGCCTCGGCGGTGGACGCGTACAAGCGCGCCCTTCGCCTGCGTCCGGGCGAGCACGATGCGAAGTGGAACTACGAGCTGGCGAACCGGCAGCGGAAGCGCTCGGGTGGCGGTGGAGGGGGCGGGGGCGGCGGAGGGGCGCAGCAGCCGCAGCGTCCGTCGAGCGCCAACGCGCCGAACCCCACGCCGCGCCCGAACGCGGGGCTCGACCAACGCCAGGCGGAGCAGATCCTGAACAGCGCCGAGCGGGAAGAGAAGGACGTGCAGGCGCGCAAGCAGCGCGAGAACCAGCCCAGCCGCCCGCCGGGGGGGAAGGACTGGTGATCACCGCCCTCCTCGCGCTGATGGCGCAGCTCGCGCTCCCCGTGCAGGCGCCGACGCGCGCGCCCGCGATCGTCTCCCGCGCGCGGCTCGACACGAGTCAGGCGGTGAACTTTCGCGTGCTCGTGTCGCCCGACACGGTGTACGTGGGGCAGCAGACGACGTACGAGCTGGGCGTCTTCCTCGACGGCAGCGTGCGCGACCGGCTCCGGCGCATGGAGGCGATCGCGCCGGAGATGCGCGGGATGATGGCCTACGAGCCGCCGGCGCCGCTCGCCGGCTTTCCGACGCGCGCGGTCGGCGCGCGGCGATACGAGGCGCACGTCTACCAGCGCGCGATCTTCCCGCTCACCGCCGGGCGCATCGCCATCCCGCCGGCGCGCCTCGTGTACGCGATGCCGCTCTCGTACAGCTTCTTCAGTCGCGAGGAGAGCTACGAGGTGCGGAGCGACAGCGCGGTCGTCGTCGTGCTCGATCCGCCGCTCGCCACGCGACCGCCCGAGTGGAACGGAGCGGTCGGCTCGCTCACCGTGACCGCGCGCTTCGACACGAGCGCCTCGCGCGTGGGGGACCCGGTGCTGTTCACCGTGGTCGTGCACGGCTGGGGGAACGTGAAGCTCTTCCCGCGCCCGCGGCTCGAGGTGTCGTGGGCCTCGGTGGTGAGCGCGGACGAGCGCGTGACGCTCGCCGCGGACTCGCTCGACATCCACGGCGCGAAGGAGTTCGACTGGGTCATCACGCCCAGGCGCGCCGGACGGCTGACGCTCCCGCCCGTGCGCTACGCGTACTTCGATCCGGCGGCGCGGCGCTACGCCGTGGCCGCGACGCCGCCCCTGCCCCTGCTCGTGCAGCCCGGCGCGCTCGCCGCGCTTCCCGACAGCGGCGCGCGCGCGCGCCCGCGTTTCGCCGTGCGCGCCACGTACCGTGGCGCGCGCGCGCTCCCGCCATATGCGCGCCCGTACGCGCGCCGTCCGTTCTGGTGGGTGTTGCTCCTCGCGCCGGTGCCCGCGCTGGCGCTGGTGCTCGTGAGGCGCGAGCGGCGACCGCGCGCGCGATCGGCGGCCGCGCCGGCCGCGCACCTTCGCGCGCTCGCGCACCGCTCGCCGGCGCCGGGCGCGCGCGAGGTCCGCCGCGCCTTCCTCGCCGCGGCCGCCTGGCGGCTCGGCGCCGCGCCGGGCACGATCGCCGAGCCGGATGCGCTCGCGCGCGCGGCGCGGCGCGCCGGCGCCACCGCGAGCACCGTCGCCGGCGTCGCGGCGCTGCTCCGCGACCTCGATGCGGCGGCGTTCGCGCCCCCCCCGCACGCGGCGCCGGTCGGGGATGGCGCCGCGCGCGCCTGGCGGCTCTACCGCGACCTCGATGCCGAGTCGCGCCGCTCGCCGAGGACGGTGCGCCGCACGGCGGCCGTGCTCGCCGCCCTCGTGCTGCTCGCCGCGGGGGCGGCGCGCGCGGTGTCGACCGATCCGGACGCCGAGCAGTTCGCGCGCGGCGTGGCGGCGTACGAGCGGGGGCGGTACGCGATCGCCGAGCGCGACTTCGCGAGCGTGGCCGATCGCGTGCCGCGCGCCGCGGATGCGTGGGCGAATCTCGGCACCGCCGCCCTCGCCGCGGGCGACACCGCCCGCGCCGCGTGGGGGTGGGAGCGCGCCCTCCGGCTCGAGCCGACCGCGCGCGACGTGCGCGACCGGCTCGCCTTCCTCGGCATCGGCGCCGGCTCTGGGCTCGGCTCGGTCCCGCCCATCCCTCCCGTTCCCCTGGCGCTGCTCGCCGCCGCGCTCTGGCTCGCCGGGTGGGCGCTCGTCGCCGGGCGCGCGGCGCGGCGGCGGTTCGGCGGCGCGCTGGCCCTCGCCGGGGGCGCGCTCGGCGCCGCGGTGGCGCTGGGCGCCGCCACCGCGCTCATCGACCGCCGGCTCGCCGCGCGCGATCTCGCCGTGGTGGCGCGCGATGCGCCGCTGCACCTCCTCCCCGCGCTCGGCGCCGATCGCGGCGCCGACCTGCGCATGGGCGAGGTGGCGCGCGTCGCCGAGCGAGAGGGCGGGTGGGTGCGCGTCATCGCCGATGGCGGGCGTGAAGGGTGGATCGACGCCACGTCGATCTATCCGCTCGATCGCGATTGACCGCGCTCCGGCGCGGCGGGTAGCTTTCCGCATGCCGCGCATCGCCGTTCTTCGCAGCACCGTCGTCGACCAGATCGCCGCCGGCGAGGTGGTCGAGCGCCCCGCATCCGTGGTCAAGGAGCTCGTCGAGAACGCGCTCGATGCCGGCGCCGCCACGATCGAGATCGCGGTGGAGGACGGCGGCCGCGCCCGCATCCGCGTCGCCGATGACGGGTGCGGGATGGAGCGCGATGATGCGCTGCTCGCCCTCCAGCGCCACGCGACCTCCAAGATCCACGACGCCGAGGATCTGGTCGGGGTGCGGAGCTTCGGCTTTCGCGGGGAGGCGCTCCCCGCCATCGCCTCGGTGGCCCACCTCGACCTCGAGACCGCCGCCGCGGACGGTGCGGGCACCCTCATCCGGGCGGTCGGCGGCGTCACCGCGGGCGTGAGCGATGCCGCCCGGCGGCGCGGCACCACCGTCACCGTCGCGCGGCTCTTCTTCAACGCGCCGGCGCGACAGCGCTTCCTGCGCTCGGCGCGCTCGGAGTGGCGCGGCATCGTGGACGTCGTCACCACCCTCGCGCTCACCCGCCGCGACGTGCGGGTGACCGTCACGCACGACCAGCGCCCCTCGCTCGTGCTCCCGCCCGCGCCCACGCTGCGCGCGCGCGTCGCCGCGCTGTGGGGAGCGCCGCTGGCCGAGCGGCTCGTGGACGTCGATGACGTGAGCGGCGAGCTGCACGTCTCGGGGCTCATCGAGCGGCCAGGGGACGTGGGGGAGAGCGGCCGCCGACTCTTCCTCTCCGTGAACGGGCGCGCCATCCGCGACATGGGCCTCGTTCGCGCGGCGGAAGCGGCCTATCGCTCCACGATCCCGGCCGGCACGCGCCCGACGCTCGTGCTCGACCTCGTGCTCCCCGCCGACATGGTGGACGTGAACGTGCACCCCACCAAGGCGGAGGTGCGCTTTCGCGACCGGTGGCAGATGGAGCGCGCGATCGAGCACGCGGTGCGTCGCGCGCTCGGCGGCACGGCGAGCGCCGCGATGCTCGGTCATCGCGGGCCGTGGGTCGGCGCGGCCCCCGCGTTCCAGGGCGCACCGGCGGTGGACGTGGAGGTGCTGCACGCGAGCGGCGCGCGCCCGGCGCCCGCCCCGCTGCTCGACGAGCTGGAGGCGCGCGATGCCATCGCCCCCGATGCCCCCGAGGGGGATCGGGCGCGCGCCGCGCCGCCGGCGCCCGAGGTCCCGCCGCTCCTCCAGCTCCGCCGCACCTACATCATGTTCGAGCGCGAGGATGGCGTGGTGCTCATCGACCAGCACTCGGCGCACGAGCGGGTGCTGTACGAACGGTTCATCGGCACGCTCGAGTGCGGCGAGGCGCCGTCGCAGCGGCTCCTCTTCCCGATCACGCTGCACCTGGGCCCCGCCGAGGGGGAAGCGTTCGAGGCGCACCGCGAGCTGTTCGAGCGGCTCGGGTTCGAGATCGAGGGGTTCGGCGGCCACACGCTCATCGTGAGCGCCACGCCCATGCCGCACCCCCGCTTCGATGCGCCGCGCTGCCTCCGCGAGACCCTGGATGCCCTCACCGGCGACCGGCTGGCCAGCGTCGCCGCGCGGCACGAGCGGCTCGCCGCGACGCTCGCCTGCAAGGCGGCCATCAAGGCGGGCGACGCGCTCTCCCCGGACGAGATGCGCGCGCTCTACCTCGCGCTCGCCGGCACCACGCTGCCCGCGCACGACGTCCACGGCCGGTCCACCATCGTGCAGCTCGGCTGGGACGAGGTGGAGCGCCGCTTTGGCCGTCGATAGCCTGCGCGTCATCTGCGGCCCCACGGCGGCGGGGAAGAGCGCGCTCGCCATGGCGCTCGCCCGGCGCATCCCGCTCGCGGTGCTCAGCGCCGACTCGCGGCAGATCTACCGCGGCTTCGACATCGGGACCGCCAAGCCCACCCTCGGCGAGCAGCGCGCCGTGCCGCATCGCGGCATCGATCTCGTGGACCCCGGCGAGCGGTACTCCGCCGCCGCGTGGGCCGACGCCGCGCTCGGGTGGATCGACGAGGTGGAGCGAGCGGGACGGACGCCCGTGGTGGTGGGGGGGACGGGGTTCTACGTCCGCGCGCTCACCGCGCCGCTGTTCGAGGAGCCGCCGCTCGACCCGGCGAGGCGGATGCGGCTGCAGGGGGCGCTCGACGCGCTCCCGACCGCGGAGCTCCGGCGATGGTGCGCGCGGCTCGACCCCGAGCGCGCCGCGCTCGGGCGCGCGCAGCTCGTGCGCGCGATCGAGGTCGCGTTGCTCACCGGCGTGCCGATCTCGCGCTGGCACGCGCGCGCCGCCCGCGCGCCGCGGGTGCGCGCGCGGTATCTTGTTGTCGATCCCGGACCGCCCCTGCGCGACCGGATCGCCGCGCGCGTGCACGCGATGCTCGCCGCGGGGTGGGAGGGGGAAGTCGCGGCGTTGGACGCGCGCGTGCGCGAGGACGCGCCCGCCTGGAACGCCACCGGCTACGCCACCGTTCGTGACATCGTGCGCGGCCGGGTGGACCGCCGCGCCGCGATCGACCGCATCATCATCGACACCCGGCAGTACGCCAAGCGGCAGCGTACCTGGCTCAGGCACCAGCTCGACCACGCGCACGTCACCCGCCTCGATCCCACCAGCCCAGACGCGCTCGCGCGCGCCGAAGCCTGGTGGCACGAGCGCGACGAGGATGAGGGATGAAGATCGGGATCACCTGCTATCCGACGTACGGCGGCTCCGGCGCCGTCGCCACCGACCTGGGGATCGCGCTCGCCGAGCGCGGTCACGAGGTGCACTTCATCACCTACCAGCAGCCGTTCCGGCTCCCGGCGTTCCTCCCCGGGATCTTCTTCCACGAGGTGGACGTCGTCCGCTACCCGCTGTTCGAGTATCCGCCGTACGACCTCGCTCTCGCCGTGCGCATCCACGAGGTGGTGCGCCGGCACGGGCTCGACGTGCTGCACGCGCACTACGCGATCCCCCACGCCACGAGCGCGTGGATCGCGCGCGAGATGCTGCAGGACTCGGGGGAGGACCACGTGCGGCTGATCACGACCCTGCACGGCACCGACATCACGCTCGTGGGGCAGGACCCCTCCTTCCAGCCGATCACCAAGTTCTCGATCGAGCGCTCGGACGCGCTCACGGCGGTGTCGCAGTTCCTGAAGAGCGAGACGTACAAGGCGTTCGGGTGCACGGGGTGCGCCGTGGAGGTGATCCACAACTTCGTGGATCCGGCGGTGTACGACCGCGCCACCTACCGGCCCCTGCTCAAGGAGCAGCTGGGGCGCGAGCGCGCGGTGATCATGCACGTGTCGAACTTCCGCCCGGTGAAGCGGGTGCGCGACGTGGTCCGCGTGTTCGCCCGCGTGCGGCGCGCGCTCCCGGCGGTGCTCGTGATGGTGGGCGACGGGCCGGAGCGCGGCGCGGCGGAGCAGGAAGCGCGCGACCTGGGCGTGCAGGATGCCACGTACTTTCTCGGCAAGCTCGACGCGGTCGCGCCGCTCCTCGCCAGCGCGGACCTCTTCCTGCTGCCGAGCCAGAGCGAGTCGTTCGGGCTCAGCGCGCTCGAGGCGCTCGCGTGCGGCGTGCCGGTGGTCGCGTCGCGCGCCGGCGGGCTCCCCGAGGTGGTGGTGGAGGGGGAGACGGGCGCGCTGCGCCCGGTCGCGGACGTCGATGGCATGGCCGGCGCGGCGATCGACATCCTGAGCGATCCGGCGCGGTGGCGCGAGATGAGCGCCGCCGCGGCGACCGATGCGCGCACGCGCTTCTCGCGCCAGGACATCGTCTCCCGCTACGAGGCGTTCTATGCGCGCACGCTGGCGTGAGCGGATGCGCGTCGCCGTGGCGCTCGCCCAGCTCGCGCGCTGGCCGAACGCGTTGATCGCGGCGGGCGCGGTGGGCGTGGGCGCGTGGTGGGTCGGGTGGGGACCGGCGCGACCGATCGCGCTCGCCGCGCTCGCCGCCCTCCCGCTCACCGCCGCGGCCAACGCGTGGAACGACCTGGCGGACGTCGCCATCGATCGGCGCGCGCACCCGGAGCGTCCGCTCCCCTCGGGGCGCGCGTCCGGGCGCATCGCGCGCCGCTTCGCGTCGCTCGCCGCGCTCGCCGGTGTCGCCCTCGCCTCGGCCGCGCGTCCCGCGCTCGGCGCGCTCTCCGTGGGCGTCGTCGCCCTCATGCGGGCCTATTCCCCCTGGCTCAAGCGCGGGGGGATCGCCGGCAACGCCATCGTCTCCGTGCTCGCCTCGCTCCCGTTCCTCTATGGCGGATGGGCCGCCGGCGACTGGCGGGGCGCCATTCCGCTGGTCGCCATCGCCGCGCCGCTCCACCTGGCGCGCGAGATCGCGAAGGATCTCGAGGACGCGCCGGCCGATGCGGGCGAGCGCCGCACGCTCCCCGTGGCCGCCGGACCGGCGGCCGCCGTGGTGGCGCTCGCCGCGGCCGTGACGGTGTTCTTCGCGCTCGCCACCCCGTACGCCATGGCGCGCCCGCGATTCGCCATCGCCATGGTCCCCGCCGCCCTCCTCATCGCCCGGGGGGTGCTCAGCGCGGCCCGGGGGCGGAGGGGTGGACCCGGCGCGCTCAAGCTGGCCATGGTGTGCGCCATGGCCGCGCTCCTCCTCGCTCGACCCTAGCCACCCATCCTCGATTCTCCGACCGCACACATGACGATCTTCCAGGCGCTGGTGCTCGGCGTGTTGCAGGGACTGGCCGAGTTTCTCCCGATCAGCAGCTCCGCGCATCTCGCGCTCGCGCCATGGCTCCTGCGCTGGCCGGAGCCCGGCCTCGCGTTCGACGTCGCCCTCCACGTGGGGACGCTCGTCGCCGTGCTCGTGTACTTCCGCGACGAGTGGCTCCGGCTGCTCGCCGCCGCGTGGAACATCGCGCGCACGCGCCGCGTGACGACCGTGTCCGAGCGGCGGGTCGTGTTTCTCATCATCGCCACCATCCCCGGCGGGATCGGCGGCGTGCTGCTCGACGAGTACGCCGAGACGACGTTCCGGGCGCCCGCGCTCATCGCCACCGCGATGATCGTCCTCGGCATCCTGCTCTGGCTGGCCGACCGGTACGCGCCGGCGGAGCGCCCGCTCGCCAAGATGCGCTGGTGGGACGCGCTGCTGATCGGCGTGGCCCAGGTGTTCGCGCTCATCCCCGGCGTCTCCCGCTCGGGCGCGACGATCACCGCCGGACGCGCCGACGGCTTCGACCGCGAGAGCGCGGCGGTGTTCAGCTTTCTCATGAGCATGCCCATCATCGCCGCCGCCGCGGTGTTCAAGGTGCCGCACGCGCTGCACGAGCACGGGCTGAGCGCGGCGCTGGTGGCGGGCGTGCTCGCCTCCGCCGTCAGCGGGTGGCTCGCCATCACCGTGCTGCTGCGCTACGTGTCGCGCAACAGCTACGGCGTGTTCGCGCTCTACCGCGTGGTGGTGGGGCTGGCCGTGCTCGCGGTGGTGTACGCGCGTGGCTGACGCGACCTACGACGGCCACTCGGGCGAAGCGCTGCGCGAGTGGCTCGGGCTGCCGGCGGTCGAGGTGTGGGAGACGGTGGGCTCCACGCTCGACGTGGCGCACGAGCGCGGCGCCGCGGGTGCGCCGGCGGGCACGCTCATCCTGGCCGATCGGCAGAGCGCCGGTCGCGGGCGCGCCGGGCACCGGTGGGAGTCGGCCGCGGGCGCGGGGATCTGGCTCACGCTCCTCGAGCGCCCCGCCGACGCGGCGGGGATCGACCTGCTCAGCATCCGACTCGGCCTGGGCGCCGCGCGCGCCCTCGACCGGTTCGCGCCCGACCCGGTTCGCGTGAAGTGGCCGAACGATCTCTGGGTGGCGGCGGGGAAGCTGGCGGGGATCCTCGTGGAGTCGCGCTGGCGGGACGGTCGCGTCGACTGGGTGGCCATCGGCCTCGGGCTGAACACGCGCCCGCCGGCCGAGCTGCCCGGCGGCGGGGGAGCGCTCGCGCCCGGCGTGTCGCGCGTCGAGGTGCTCGCCGAGCTCCTGCCGGCGCTGCGCGCCGCCGCCGCCGGGCGCGACGAGCTGACCGAACGCGAGCTGGCGGCGTGGCACGAGCGCGATCTCGCCCGCGGGCGGCGCGTGCGCGAGCCGGCGGCGGGGGAGGTGCTGGGCATCGACGCGCGCGGCGCCCTGCTCGTGCGCACCGCCGACGGCGACGTGGCCTGCCGGACCGGCTCTCTCATCTTCGAGGAGGACACGTGATCATCGTGTTCGACGTCGGCAACACGGAGACGACGATCGGGCTGTTCGACGCGGACCGGCTGCGGGCGCACTGGCGCATCACCACCGATGCCACGCGCACGCCCGACGAGATCGGGCTCCTGCTCTGCGAGCTGCTGCGCTCCGCGCGCGTGGATGCGACGGTGCTGCGCGGCGCGGCGATCGGCTCGGTGGTGCCGCCGGCCACCCAGCCGCTGGTGGCGGCGTGCGCCGCGTGGCTGGAGGTGGATGCCGTGGTGGTGGACGCGCGCGCGCCACTCCCCATCGTGCTCCAGGTGGACGAGCCGCTGACCGTCGGTGCGGACCGGATCATCAACACCCTCGCCGCGAGCCGCATGTTCGAGCGCGACTGCGTCATCGTGGACTTCGGCACGGCGACGACGTACGACTGCATCACGGCGGACGGGGTGTTCCTGGGTGGAGTGATCGCCCCGGGGCTGCGCACCGCGGCGGAGACGCTGACGCGGCGCACCTCGCAGCTCCCGGCCACCGAGCTCGCCCCTCCCGCGCGGGTGATCGGCAAGCGCACCGACGAGTGCATCCGCGCGGGGGTGATGCTCGGCGCGGCGGACTCGATCGACGGGCTGGTGCGGCGGATCAAGGCGGAGTGGCCCACGGCATCGGTGCCGCTGGTGATGGCCACGGGTGGGCTGGCGGAGCTGGTCGCTCCCCTCTGCCGGGAGGTGGAGCGCGTGGAGCCGTACCTCACGCTGCACGGCCTCCGGATCGCGCACGCGTTGCTGGACGGCCGGGGTGTGGGGCGCGGGGCGCGGGGCGCGTGAACATGGAATGCGACGAGGGCCGGCACCTGCCGGCCCTCGTCGCTCTCTCTCCGTTCTCCCGCACCCCGCACCCCGCGCCCCGCACCAGGTCTGCCGGAGTGGCAACGCGCCCGCCGGCGGGGTGCCTAACTGACCGGCAACTGCGCGGTCAACTCTTTCAAATTGGCGGACTTAGCAGGCATGCGGCGTGCTCGGGGCCGGGGTTGACTCCGGGCAGGCGCCCGGATATCTTCGCGCGGTGTTAGCACTCCGTTGCCGAGAGTGCTAACAAATCGGCGCTTCAGTCTCAGTGAACCCATAACAGGAGGGACGCGACCCATGGCCACTAAGGGTGCCACGTCGGTCAAGGTGAATCCCCTGGCCGACCGTGTCGTGGTGAAGGCGCTCGAGGAAAGCGAGCAGATGCGGGGCGGGCTGTACATCCCGGACACCGCCAAGGAGAAGCCGCAGCAGGGCGAGATCGTGGCGGTCGGGCCGGGGCGCTACGAGAAGGACAAGCGCGTGCCGATGGAGCTCAAGGTCGGCGACAAGGTGCTCTACGGGAAGTACTCGGGCACCGAGGTCACCATCGACGGCGAGCAGTATCTGATCCTCCGTGAATCCGACGTCCTCGCGATCGTCGGCTGACGGCGAACTCATCACCGATAGAGTCTGACATATGGCTGCCAAGGAACTGCACTTCGATACCGATGCTCGCGCCGCGCTGAAGCGCGGTGTCGATCAGCTGGCCGAGGCGGTGAAGGTCACCCTCGGCCCGAAGGGACGCAACGTCGTCATCGACAAGAAGTTCGGTGCGCCCACGGTCACCAAGGATGGCGTCACCGTGGCCAAGGAAGTCGAGCTGGCCGATCCGCTCGAGAACATGGGGGCGCAGATGGTGAAGGAGGTCGCCACCAAGACCTCCGACCTCGCCGGTGACGGCACCACGACGGCCACCGTGCTCGCGCAGGCGGTCTTCCGCGAGGGGCTGAAGAACGTCACCGCCGGCGCCAACCCGATGGCGCTGAAGCGCGGCATCGACAAGGCGGTGGGCGCGATCGTCGAGGAGCTGAAGAAGATCAGTGTCCCGACGAGCGGCCGGAGGGAGATCGCCCAGGTGGGCACCATCTCCGCGAACAACGATGCGGAGATCGGCAACCTGATCGCCGAGGCGATGGAGAAGGTCGGGAAGGACGGCGTGATCACGGTCGAGGAGGCGCGCGGCCTGGAGACCACGCTCGAGACGGTCGACGGCATGCAGTTCGACCGCGGCTATCTCTCGCCGTACTTCGTCACCGATCCGGAGAAGATGGAGGCGGTGCTGGAGGATGCGCTCGTCCTCATCCACGACAAGAAGATCTCGTCGATGAAGGACCTCCTCCCCATCCTCGAGAAGGTGGCGCAGATGGGCCGTCCGCTGCTCATCATCGCCGAGGACGTCGAGGGTGAGGCGCTCGCCACGCTGGTCGTGAACAAGCTGCGCGGCACGCTGCGCGTCTGCGCGGTGAAGGCGCCGGGCTTCGGCGATCGCCGCAAGGCCATGCTCCAGGACATCGCCGTGCTCACGGGCGGCCAGGTGATCAGCGAGGAAGTCGGCTTCAAGCTCGAGAACGCGGTGGTCACCGACCTCGGGAAGGCGAAGCGGATCGTCATCGACAAGGACAACACGACGATCATCGATGGCGCCGGCGAGGAGGACAAGATCCAGGGCCGCGTCAACGAGATCCGCGTGGCGATCGAGAAGTCCACGTCGGACTACGACAAGGAGAAGCTCCAGGAGCGCCTGGCGAAGCTCGCCGGCGGCGTCGCGGTGATCAACGTCGGCGCGGCCACCGAGTCGGAGATGAAGGAGAAGAAGGCGCGCGTCGAGGATGCGCTGCACGCCACCCGCGCGGCCGTCGAGGAGGGGATCGTCCCGGGCGGCGGCGTCGCGCTCATCCGGTCGCAGCGCGCGCTCAAGGCGCTCAAGCTCGAGGACACCGACGAGCAGATCGGCGTGGACATCATCCGTCGCGCCGTGGAGGAGCCGCTCCGCATGATCGTGCACAACGCGGGCGGTGAGGGCTCGATCGTGCTCGAGAAGGTGCGCGCGTCCAAGGACGACAAGTTCGGGTACAACGCGCTCACCGACACGTACGAGGATCTCGTGCAGGCCGGCGTGATCGATCCCACGAAGGTCACGCGCACCGCGCTGCAGAACGCGGCGTCGATCGCCGGGCTCCTGCTCACGACGGAGGCGATCGTCGTGGAGAAGAAGGAGGAGAAGCCCGCGGCGCCCGCCGCGCCGGGCGGCATGGGCGGGATGTACTGACCGCTCGGCACCGCTCGGGTGCGGGCGAAACGGGGAGCCGGCTTGCCGGCTCCCCGTTTCGCATCACGCGGGCGCGCGCGTGATGCGGGAGCGCGTGCGGCGGTGGATGTCAACATCTCGTCAAGGAATCAGGGCGCGGTGACGTGGCGCGCGAGGCCGGGGTCGGCTTCGGCGCCATGTCACGACACCCGTCCCCGCTCCCGCGGCGCGCCACACGCGCCACGCGCGCCGTCGCGCGCCCGATCGCGCTCGCCGCGCTCGTCGCCACGCTCGTCGCCTGCCACGGCGACGCACCGTCCGCCCCGCCCCCCCCGCCGCCACCACCCCCGCCGCCCTGGGTGCCGGAGGATCCACCGCCTCCCTCCGTGGTGTGCTCCGCGGAAGGGGAGATCTGCAAGGTCGCGCTGGGCACCTACGACGGCTCGGGACAGATCGTGCACCCCGACATCGTCCTCGACCGGGACGGGTTCGCCGGGCACGACTTCTGGCTCGCCTACACGCCGTACCCGGGCGGCAACGCGAACTACGAGAATCCATCGCTCCGCACCGACGATTCGGAGCCCGCGTGGACGCTCCCCCAGGGCGGGAGCGACCCGCTCGTCCCACAGCCGTCGAGCGGGCATTACTCGGACCCGGACATCACCATCGATCCGGGCACGCACGAGTTGCGCTACTACTTCCGCGACACCGACGGCGGCCGCGATGCGGTGCTCCTCATGACGAGCACCGACGGCGTGTCGTGGAGCACGCCGCGCGAGGTCACCAGCGCGGCCGGCATCGCCATCGTCTCGCCGGCGGTGGCGCGCGAGGCGGACGGCTCGTGGTCCATGTGGTCGGTGAACGCGGTGAGCGGCGGCTGCTCCACCACGGCCACCACCATCGAGCGGCGGACGTCGCCCGATGGGGTGAGCTGGTCGGCGCCGGTGCCGGTGGAGATGGAGCAGGCGGGGCGAGTGGTGTGGCACATCGACGTGCAGCGGATCTCGAGCCGCGGGGAGTACTGGGCCGTCTTCGCCGCCTATCCGATCGGGAGCGGGTGCGCGGCCACCGACCTGTTCTTCGCCCGCAGCACGGACGGGGTGCACTGGACCACCTATCCGTCTCCGGTCGTGTCGCGCGCCGACTTCGAGCCGTTCGCGAACGCCGTCTACCGCTCGACGTTCACCTACGACCCGGCCACCGACACCATCCGCCTCTGGCTGAGCGGCGCCCGCTACTCCAGCGGCTGGGTGTGGAGCGCCGCCACCGTGCGCTACGCGCGCGCCACGCTCGACGCGCGCGTCTCCGCCACCACGACCCGCTTCGAGGCGGGCGCCAATCCCGGCCCCGCCGTGTGGGACCCGCGGGGGGGCGGGGCTGGAGCGGCGAACTTCCCGTGAGCCGCGGGGATCGGGACGATTGCAACCATTTCCCCGATTCCACGTACTAACTACACGGGCGAGGCACGCATCCCGGCTCGCCACGAAAGAACAGCCGCCGGTCCCGGTGGTGTGGTCTCGCACGCGGTTCCTTCCTCCTTACGCGTGAGATCACCTTCCAAACCCCGGGCCGGCGGCTTTTCGTGCCCAAACTACGCCTCCACCGGACCGCTGTCCAGCGGAGCGCTCCTCCGCGCACATGGATCGGCCCGGGGCGCGGAAAGTTCCGCCACGGGCGCCCGGGCGGATCAGAACAGGGAGAGCTGCGCTTCCCGGATCCCCGCGCCGCCGAGCGCGCCCACGATCGTGTCCTGCGTCGCGGCCAGCACCTCGCCCCGGAAGCGCGTCCCGCGGAGCGCGTCGCGCACCGTCCGCACGGCGAGCGCGGGATCGTTGCACGAATCGCTGAGGTGCGCGAGCACCACGTGCGTGAGCCCTGCGTGCGCCCGCTCGGCGGCCACGGCCGCCGCCGCGCAATTGCTCAGGTGCCCGTGGGAGCCGCCGATGCGGTGGCGCACGGATGGCGGGTAGGGGCCGGCCCGGAGCATCCCCTCGTCGTGGTTCGCCTCGAGCACGAGGAGGTCGAGGCGCGCGAGCGCCGACCGGAGCGCCGTCGTGATGTGCCCCACGTCGTACACGATCCCGGCGCGGTAGCCGCTCGACCGCTCCGTGGCGACGAAGGCCACCGGCTCCGCCGCGTCGTGCGGCGTGGGCACGGACGCGAGCGCGATCTCGCTCAGCTCCACCGTGGCGCCGCTGGCGAACGGCCGCGCGCCCGCGTCCTGCAGGGTAGGGCAGGCGGCGGCCGTGCCCGGCGTCGCGTACACCGACCACCCCCACCGCTTCGCCGCCGCGCACGCGCCCCGCACGTGGTCGGTGTGCTCGTGCGTGATCACCACCGCCTCCACCGACTCGGGCGCCACGGCGATCGTGCGCAGCCGCTCGGCGAGCACGCGCACCGGGAAGCCGGCGTCGATCAGCACGCGCGAGCCGGCGCTCTCCAGGAGCACCGCGTTCCCGCGACTGCCGCTCCCCAGCATCCAGAGTCTCACCGCCGTGCCTCCACGCTCACCGCGTGCGCGTCCGCGAGCTGCCGCCGGGCGCTCTCCCCGAGCGCGATGCCGCGACGCGACATCGCGCGCTCGGCCGTGTCGAGGAACTTGTCCAGCCGGTACGTCGAGAGATCCGCCCCCTCCCCCCAGGAGAACGGCGGCACGTACTTGGGCGGCATCGCGCTCCCGTACACGTTGGATCCCGCGCCCAGCACGCTCCCCGTCGTCAGGCGGGTGCCGATCCCCGTCTTCACGTGGTCGCCGATGAACGCGCCGAGCTTCATCACGCCGGTGTCGCGCACGCCGTCGGGCGTCCAGAGCTGCACCGTCCCGTACGTGTTCTTGAGGTTGCTCGTGATCGTCCCCGCGCCGAGGTTCACCCACCGGCCGAGGTACGAGTGTCCGACGAAGCCATCGTGCGCCTTGTTGGCGTGGCCGAGCACGATCGTCTCGCTGATCTCTCCGCGCACGATGCTCGCCTCGCCGATCGAGCAGCCGGCCACGCGGTCGCCGAGCACGCTCGCGCCGGCCCCGACCACGCACGGGCCCACCAGCCGCGTGAACGCGCGCACCGACGCGCCCTGTCGGATCATCACCGGCCCCGCGGTCACGTCGAAGCACACCGCGGGCTCCACCGTCGCGCCGCGCTCCACGAACACCCCGTGCGAGCCGAGCACGATCGCCTGCTCGGGGATGATGCGGTCGAGCGTCGGACCCACGGCGGCAATGTCGTCACGGAGCTGCGCCGCGAGATCCACGATGAAGCTCCACACCGCATCGAGCCAGCGGCCGGAGAGCTCGACCACGCGCGTTCCCGCCGCTCCGAGCGTCTCGAGCGGTGCCTCGCCGCCGTCGAGCTCGGCGACCGGCGTGGCGCGCGCGAGGCGGACCGCCGCCACGCGACCCGCGCACGTCCACACGTCGGCGGCACGGTCGCTCCAGCCGAGCGGCGCGACGCAGCGCGTGTTGGCGACCACCGCACCCGCCGGCAGCTCCCCGGCGGCGGCCGGCGGCGCGTCCAGCTCCTCGAAGCACGACAGGTGCGGCGCGGTGACCGCGCCAGCCGTCGTCAGGCCGAGCGCCTGCTCCCAGCGGTGTCGGATGAGCGCCGCGCCCGCGCGCATCTCGCCGAGCGGGCGCGTGAGCGCGAACGGCGCGAACGATCGCGCCCGCGCGTCATCGTACAGGAAGAGTGGACTCACGACCGGTCGCGGACGGAGGCGGGGAGGGCGTCGAGCAGGGTCTTGAGATCGGCGGCGCGGTCCACCGTGGTCACGAGCGTGAGGCCGTCGCGGCTCACCACCACGAGGTCGGAGACGCCGTACAGCACCACCGTCTGCTGCTCCGCGTGCACCACGTTCCCCTCCGCCTGCACGAGGTGCACGTCGCCGGCGGTGGCGTTCCCGCCCGCATCGCGCTCGCGCACCCGGCGCAGCGCGGCCCACGTGCCCACATCGTCCCAGGCGAAGTCGCCGGGGATCACGAGCACCCGCGAGCTGCGCTCCAGCACGCCGTGGTCCACGGAGATCGGCGTGACGGCGCCGAAGAAGCCGGCCAGGTCGCCGCGCTCGGCGAGCGGCAGCGACGGCGCCACCTCGCCGGCGTGCGCCTCGACCTCGGCCAGGAAGTCGGCGGCGCGCCACACGAAGATGCCCGAGTTCCAGAGAAAGCCATCGCGCACCATCCGCTCCGCGGTGGCCCGGTCGGGCTTCTCGACGAAGCGCGCCACGCGGCGGGCGCCGTCCACCGCCTCGGCGGGCTGGATGTAGCCGAAGCCGGGGTCCGGGCGCGACGGCACCACGCCCACCGTCACGAGGCTTCGCTCGGCTTCGGCGACCGCCGCCGCGCGCGCAAGCGTGTCGCGGAACCCCTCAGGGTCGCCGATCGCCCAGTCGGCGTGCACGCAGAGCATCACGGCGTCGGCGTCATCGCGCCGACGGATCTCGGTGGCCGCCCAGGCGAGCGCCGGGGCGGTCCCCGCGGCGCGCGGCTCGGGGATCACGTTCTCCGGCGGGAGCTCGGGGAGGAGCGCGCGGATGGCGGGGGCGAGCGCGCCGTTGGTGACCACGAGCGTGCGGGAGGCGCTCACGAGCGGCGCGAGGCGACGCACCGCCTGCACCAGCAGCGGCTCGTCGCCGACGAGGGGGAGGAGCTGCTTGGGACGGCGGGGCGTGCTCAGCGGCCAGAAGCGAGAGCCGACGCCGCCGGCGAGGATGACGGCCCAGCGGCTCAACGGTCCGCCGCTCCGAGCCCCTCCGACGCCACGCCCACCAGCTCGGCCGCGCGCGCGTAGAGCTTCTTCGGGCTGAACGGCTTGGTGAGGAACTCGCTCGCGCCGAGCGCCATCGCCTGGCGGTGGTGCTGCTCCTGCCCGGCCGCCGTGAGGATGATGCAGGGGATGCGCTTCCACCGCTCCTCGGCGCGCATCGCCGCGAGCACATCGAGCCCGCTCACCTGCGGCATCATGAGGTCGAGCAGGACGAGCGCGAGCTTGGGATCGTGCTCGAGCACGTCGAGCGCCTCTCGCCCATCGTACGCGAGGGTGACGGCGAACGGACCCTGCTCCAGCTTCATCTTGATGATCCGGCCAATGTGCGGCTCGTCGTCGGCGACGAGCACGTGCAGCCGTTGTGGCTCCGACGCCATGTCAGACGAGCGCGGCGATGTTCTCGCGGTTGCGGCGCAGCTCGAACAGGAGTTGGCCGAGGTTGGCGGTTGGACGGGCGAGCACGAGGAGGATCGCCTCGCTCGACAGCACGGAGATCACCGCGATCCCGTTCGCGAACTCGAGGATGGCGGTGGTGAGCGCGCCGCGGCCATCGTGCGATCCGTACTCGCCGGCCGCCGCCACGATCGAGGGGATCAGCGCCGCGACGCTCTCGGCATCGACCGCGGGCGAGGTCTCACTGTCGATCAGCAGCCCGTCGCGCCCCAGGACGACGGCGGCATCGACGCCGTCGCGCTGCCTCAGGGCGCCGACGAGATCGCGGATGGTGGGCATGCGCACTCCGGCTTCAGGTGCAGCGAAGCTAGACCTCGACCGAAGTGAAGTCAAGCGACACCAATCGCTTGAACTCTCCCGTCCCGGCTGGTAATGTTCGCCTCCTACCAACGATGCGACATCTCTCAGCGCGCAGGTACATGACGGCCAGATTGCTGCTCCTCTGCGTCGGCGCCATCGCCGTGGCGCTCACCACGGCGTGCGGCGATCCGTTGCGGGCCAAAGCCACGCTGGACAACGCCGATCTCGACGCCGCCGTGTTCGGGCTCACCGAGGCGCCGGTGAACGGCCCCTCGGCGGTGAACACCTTCGTTCCCGGCGTCGTCCGCACCGATCCGTCGCAGAACTACGACGTCGTCTTCGACATCCGCCCCGACTCGCAGGGGACGCCGACGGCGTACATGCTGCCGCCGCGCGCGGTGGGGCTGTTCGGCGGGGCCGGCATCATCAAGGACACCACCCACGCCTTCGACGAGATCACCCAGGCGCCGGTCCGCGGCTACGACGACAGCACCGCCGTGCCCATCAAGGCGGGCGACGTGCTGCTCGTGCAGGCCGCGTCGTTCGCCTGCGCCTCGCAGCTCATCAGCGATCGCCAGGTCATCTACTCGAAGTTCGTGATCGACAGCGTGAACTACTCCTCGTACGATCCGGACACCAATCCGGGGGGGAGCACGATTCACTTTCACATGCGCGTGGACCGGAACTGCGGCTTCATCTCGTTCGCGGACGGCCTGCCCACCTTCTGACGTGCACGATCTCAAGCTGCTGCGGGAGAACATCGACGCGCTCCGCGAGGGGATGCGCCGGCGCGGCGCGCTCGACACGCTCGGGCCGCTGATCGATCGCGCGGAGGAGCTCGAGCGCGAGCGCCGCGTCGTGCTGCAGGCGCTCGAGGAGCGCAAGGCGGCGCGCAACGCCGCGAGCCAGGAGGTGGCGCGGCGCAAGAAGGCCAGGGAGAGCGCCGACGACCTCATCGAGCGCACGCGCGGACTCGGGGAGGAGATCGCCGGCCTCGAGTCGCGCCTCGCGGGGGTGGAGAACCAGCTCGAGCGCCTCCGCTACGAGCTGCCGAACATCCCGCTCGCCGACGTGCCCGAGGGTGGGGAGGAGGCCAACACCGTCGTCCGCACGTGGGGCGATCCGCGGCCGGGCGACGGCGTGCTCCCGCACTGGGAGGTGGGCGAGCGGCTCGGACTGCTCGACCTCGCGCGTGGGGCCAAGATCACCGGCTCGGGGTTCGTCGTGCTGCGAGGGCTCGGAGCCCGCCTGGTGCGCGCGCTCATGTCGTTCATGCTCGATCTCCACGGGCGCGAGCACGGGTACGAGGAAGTGTGGGTCCCCTTCCTCGTGAACCGGCAGTCGATGACGGGCACCGGGCAGCTCCCGAAGTTCGAGGAGGATGCGTACGTCACCACCGACGACCTCTTCCTCATCCCGACGGCGGAGGTGCCGGTCACCAATCTCCACCGCGACGAGGTGCTGGACGGTGCGTCGCTCCCCAGGGGGATGACGGCGTACTCCCCCTGCTTCCGCCGCGAGGCGGGCGCGCACGGCAAGGACACGCGTGGGCTGATCCGCGTGCACGAGTTCGACAAGGTGGAGCTCGTGCGCTACGTCGCGCCCGAGGAGTCGGAGCGGGAGCTGGAGCGGCTCACCGGCCACGCCGAGGCCGTGCTCCAGCGCCTGGGCCTCCCGTACCGCGTCGTCCTCCTCGCCGCCGGCGACACCGGTTTCTCGAGCGCGAAGACGTACGACCTCGAAGTGTGGGCGCCCGGGGTGGGGAAGTGGCTCGAGGTGTCCTCCTGCTCCACGTTCACCGACTTCCAGGCGCGCCGGGCCAACATCCGCTACCGCCCGGCCCCTGGGGAGAAGCCGCGCTTCGTGCACACCCTCAACGGCTCGGGACTCGCTTTCCCGCGGACGATCATCGCCATCCTGGAGCACTACCAGCGCCCGGACGGCACGGTCACGGTTCCGGACGTTCTGCGCCCGTACCTCGGCGTCGACGTCCTCGGCTGATCGTATGCGCCGCGGCGCGCCGGTGGTCATCCTCGGCGTTCTGCTCGCCCTCCTGCTGGGCTCGTACGTGCTCTACTCGCGCCGCGTCGTGCTCGAGCTGCGGCGCGACGCGGGACGCTACGGGAAGATGTACGCGACGGTGTTCCGCGCCCTCGCCGATCCGCGCGAGGAGTCCGGGAACGCCGCCCTCCTCGACCTGGCGCAGAACATCAGCGAGCTGGGCGTCCCGGTGATCGTCACCGACACGTCGGGCGCGCCCACGGCCGCGGCGAACCTCCCCTTCCAGGCCGCGCTCGGCGATCCGCGCGTGCGCGGGTACATCCCCGTGCTCGACCGGCAGAACCCGCCGGTGATCGAGCCGGGGATCGGGACCGTGCACTTCGGGGACAGCAAGCTGATCACCAGCCTCCGCGTGATCCCCGTGCTCCTCGCCTTTCTCCTGGCCATGCTCCTGGCGGCGGGCGCCTACGTGCTGCGCGCGCGCGGGCGCGCCGACCGGGAGATGGTGTGGGCCGGAATGGCGCGGGAGTCCGCGCACCAGCTCGCGACGCCGCTCTCGAGCCTCAGCGGATGGCTCGAGCTCCTGCGCGAGCACTGCTCCGACGACCTGTCCACGTCGGCGATCAACCACATGGACGCCGACCTGGAACGGCTGGAGCGCGTGTCGCACCGCTTCGAGCGGATCGGCCGCCCGCCGCGGCGCGATCGCGTGGATCTCGGGAACCTCGTGGCGCGCGTGGGCAGCTACTTCCAGGCGCGAGTCCCCACGCTCGCGCACACGGTGAACATCGTCGCCTCGCGGGGGAACGAGCCCGTCGTGATCGAGGGGGACGAGGTGCTCCTCGAGTGGGCGCTCGAGGTGCTCGTGAAGAACGGGCTCGACGCGCTCGCCGGCCGCGGCGGCCGCATGTACATCACGACCAAGCGACTCGACCCCGATCGCGTGCGAGTCCGCGTGGCCGATGACGGCCCCGGCGTGCCGCGGGAGCTCAGGGCCCGCATCTTCGAGCCGGGGTTCTCCACCAAGCAGTCGGGGTGGGGGATCGGCCTCTCCCTCGCCAAGCGCATCATCGAGGAGAATCACGGCGGTCGTTTGGTGCTGGTCCCGTCCGAGAAAGGCGCGACGTTCGACGTTATACTTCAGGGATGAGCGTGACGACCACCGATTCCGATGCGCTGGCGGGGCTCAATCCCGCCCAGCGCGAAGCCGTATTGCACTTCGAAGGCCCGATCCTCGTGCTCGCCGGCGCGGGGTCGGGGAAGACGCGCGTGCTCACCATGCGCATCGCCCGCCTGATCGAGCATCATGGGGTGGATCCGCGGCACATCCTCGCCGTCACGTTCACCAACAAGGCCGCGGGGGAGATGAAGGAGCGGGTGGCGCGCCTGCTCGGCGAGGAGCCAAAGGGGATGTGGGCGGGGACCTTCCACTCCCTCGGCGCGCGCATGCTCCGGCACGAGGCGCACCTCGCGGGGCGCACCCCCAGCTTCACCATCTACGACGAGGATGACTCGCTCTCCGCGCTCAAGCGCGTGATGGAGCGCCTCCGGATCTCCACCAAGCAGTGGACGCCGAAGGCGGTGCGCGCGGCGATCTCCGACGCGAAGAACGCCCTCGTGTCGCCCGCCGAGTACGCGTCGCTCGCCCTCGATCCGCTGAGCCGCGCCGTCGCCCCGGTGTACGAGCACCTCGATGCCGCCCTCCGCGAGGCGAACGCGGTGGATTTCGACGACCTGCTCGTGCTCCCCGTGCGCATCTTCCAGCAGCACCCCGAGCGGCTGGCCGAGTACGCCGCGCGCTTCCAGTTCGTGCTCGTGGACGAGTACCAGGACACCAACCGCGCGCAGTACCAGCTCATCAAGCTGCTCGGCGGACAGCACGGCAACGTGCTCGTGGTCGGGGACGACGATCAGTCGATCTACGGCTGGCGCGGCGCGGACATCCGCAACATCCTGGACTTCGAGAAGGATTTCCCATCGGCCACGGTGGTGCGGCTCGAGGAGAACTACCGCTCCACGCCCGAGGTGCTGGAGCTGGCCAACGTCGTGATCAGCGCGAACGTCGGCCGGCGCGGGAAGACGCTTCGCGCGACGCGCCGCGGGGGGGAGAAGGTGACGGTCGTGGGATGCCTCGACGAGCGGGACGAGGCCGACTTCATCGCCGAGGAGATCCTGGAGCGGCGCGGCGCGCAGCGCGACCTCGAGCTGCGCGACTTCGCGGTGCTCTACCGCACGAACTCGCAGAGCCGCGCGCTCGAAGACGCGCTTCGCAAGCGAGCCATCCCGTACCGGCTCGTGGGGGCCGTGCGCTTCTACGACCGCCGTGAGATCCGCGACCTGATGAGCTACCTCAAGCTCATCGCCAACCCGGCGGACGACGAGGCCTTCCTGCGCGCGGTGAGCGTGCCGCGCCGGGGGCTCGGCGACACCACGATCGCCCAGCTCGCCGAGCGGGCGCGGGAGGCGGGCGTGCCGCTCCTCGCCGCCGCCGGCCGCGGCGACCTCGTGCAGCCGCTGCGCCCGGCCGCGCGCCAGGCGCTCGCCGACTTCGCCGCGCTCATCGCGCGGCACCGCGCCCGCGCGGCCGACGCGGCGGTGGACGAGCTGCTCCGCGCGCTCATCGAGGACGTCCGCTACGCCGACCACCTGCGCGCCGAGGGGCCCGAGGGGGCGGAGCGGCTGGAGAACGTGCGCGAGCTCATCGCCGGCGCGGCGGAGACGGTGGCCGACGAGGGGGGGGAGCTCGGGCTCACCCCGCTCGATCACTTCCTGCAGCGCGCATCGCTCGTCACCAACTTCGACCGGCTCGACCCGGATGCCGACGCCGTGACCATGATGACGCTGCACAACGCCAAGGGGCTGGAGTTTCCGGTGGTGTTCATCACCGGACTGGAGGAGGGGCTGTTCCCGCTCGGCCGGGCGCACGACGAGCCGGAGCTGCTCGAGGAGGAGCGGCGGCTGTTCTACGTGGGGATCACGCGCGCCGAGCGGAAGCTCTACCTGTCGCACGCGCGGAGCCGGCGCCGCAACGGCGAGACCATGCCGTCGGTGCCGTCGAGCTTCCTCCTCCCCATCCCGCCGGCGATGCTGGAGCAGCGGGGGACGCTGCGGCTCCGCGCCACGGGGCGCGCCGCGCTTCCGCAGTCGCCGTCCGTCCGGCGCCCCGGCACGCCGGTGTCGCGCCGCTCGAGCGTGGACCTGGATGTCGAGGCGTCGCAGGATGCGCCGCGCTTCGTGAAGGGGGAGCGGGTGCGCCACGCCCGCTTCGGCTCGGGCACGGTGGTGGAGCTCTCCGGGATCGGACGTGACACCAAGGTCACGATCGACTTCGATGATGAAACCGTCGGGCGGAAGCGGCTCGTGGTCGCCTACGCCGGACTCGAACGCGGGTGGGAGTGAATGGCGGTCACACGAGACGACGTCCTGCACGTCGCCGCGCTCGCGCGCCTCGCGTTGGACGAGGCGCGCGTGCCCGCGCTGGTGCAGGAGCTGAACGGGATCCTCTCGCACATGGACGTGCTGCGGAAGGTGGACACGGAGGGGGTGATGGGGACGGCGGGCGTTGGCGACGCCGCCGCTCCGCTCCGCCCCGATGCGGTGGCGCAGATCCCGCTGCGCCGCCCGCGCGCCGATCTGGCTCCGGCGTGGCGTGATGGCTTCTTCCTCGTGCCGCGCCTGGCCACGCACGATGCGGCCGGCGGCGAGGAGGATGACGCGTGACCGGGACCGCTTCCCGCACCGCCGTGGAGGCGGTGCGCGCCGCCTTCCATCGCATGACGGAGGTGCGCGCCGGCCGCGACGGGCTCAACTGCGTGTTGTGGAGCGACGAGGAGCTCGCGCTGCAGGGCGCCGCCACGGTGGACAACAGCGGCGTCACGGGCCCGCTCGCCGGCGTCCCGTACGTGGCCAAGGACAACATCGCCACGCTCGGCCTCCCCACCACGTGCGCGTCGCGGATCCTCGAGGGGTACGTGAGCCCGTACGAGGCGACCGTCGTGACGCGGCTTCGCGAGGCGGGGGCGGTGCTCGTCGCGAAGACGAACTGCGACGAGTTCGCCATGGGCTCCTCCAACGAGAACAGCGCGTACGGACCCGCGCGCAACCCGCACGATCCCACGCGGGTGCCGGGCGGGTCGTCGGGCGGGTCGGCGGCGGCGGTGGCGGCGGGGATCACGCGCATCGCGCTCGGCTCCGAGACCGGTGGCTCGGTGCGGCAGCCGGCCGCGTACTGCGGCGTGGTCGGAGTGAAGCCCACGTACGGGCGCGTGAGCCGCTACGGGCTCGTGGCGTTCGCGTCGTCGCTCGACCAGGTGGGCGCCTTCGGCGCGACCGTGGACGACGCGGCCGCGGTCATGGAGGTGATCGCCGGGTGCGACCCGCGCGACTCCACCACCTCGGACCGCGAGGTGCCGCGCTACCGCGAGAGCGCGCGCGAGTCGCTGGAGGGCCTGGTGATCGGCCGCCCCAGGGAGTACTTCCCCGACTCGCTCGAGCCGCGCCTGGCCCGCCTGTGCGACCGCGCGCTCGAGGCGATGCGCGCGCGCGGCGCCACGGTGCGCGAGATCTCGCTCCCGCACACCGATCTCGCGATCCCCGTCTACTACATCATCGCGCCCGCCGAGGCATCGTCCAACCTCGCCCGCTTCGATGGCGTGCGGTACGGGCTTCGCGTGGAGGGCGACGGGCTGCGCGGCATGTACGAGGCCACCCGCTCCCGCGGCTTCGGCCCCGAGGTCACGCGCCGCATCCTGCTCGGCACCTACGTGCTCTCCGCCGGCTACTACGACGCGTACTACCGCAAGGCGCAGGAGGTGCGCACCCTCATCGCCCGCGACTTCCACGAGACGTTCGAGGATGGCGTGCACGTGATCTTCACCCCCACCGCGCCCACGCCCGCGTTCCCGCTCGGCGCCAAGACCGACCCGTACGAGATGTACCTGAACGACATCTTCACCGCGACGGCGAATCTCGCCGGAGTACCGGCCATGTCCGTCCCCATCGGCCGCATCGACGGCCTCCCCGTGGGTGGCCAGCTCATCGCGCGCCACTTCGACGAGCGCACGATGTTCCGTGCCGCGTACGCCCTCGAGCGAGAGCTCGGAGCGGAGGCGCACCGATGAGCGGCGCCGGCAGCGACAGGTACGAGATGGTGGTGGGCCTCGAGGTCCACGTGCAGCTCAAGACGCGCTCCAAGGCGTTCTGCCCGTGCTCCGCCGCGTACGGCGCGCCGCCCAACGAGAACACCTGCCCGGTGTGCCTCGCGCTCCCCGGGAGCCTCCCCGTGCTCAACGCCGAGGCGGTGCGACTCGCGGTGCGGGCGGCGCACGCGCTCTGCTGCACGGTCAACGAGCGCTCGATCTTCGCGCGCAAGAACTACTTCTATCCCGACCTCCCCAAGGGCTACCAGATCTCGCAGTACGACCAGCCGCTGGCCGTGCACGGGCACCTCGAGATCGGGCGCAACGCCGATGGAACGCCCATCACCGTCGGGATCACGCGGCTCCACATGGAGGAGGACGCGGGAAAGTCGGTGCACGACCGCTACGCGGGGGCCACGGCGATCGACCTCAATCGGGCGGGCGTGCCGCTCATCGAGATCGTGAGCGAGCCCGACATGCGCTCGTCGCGGGAGGCGTCGGCGTACCTCAAGGTGCTCAAGCAGCTCCTCGAGTACATCGACGTCAGCGACGTGAACATGGAGGAGGGGAGCCTGCGCGTTGATGCCAACGTGAGCGCGCGGCTCAGGGGGGAGACGCGCCTCGGCACGAAGACGGAGGTCAAGAACATGAACTCGTTCTCCGCCGTCGAGCGCGCGCTCGAGGCGGAGTTCGCGCGCCAGGTCGCGGTGCTGGAGCGCGGCGGAACAGTGGAGCAGCAGACCATGCTCTGGGATGGCGCCCGCGGCGAGGTGCGCCCGGCCCGCAGCAAGGAAGGGAGCCACGACTACCGCTACTTCCCGGAGCCCGACCTCCCGCCGCTCGAGCTCTCGCTCGACTACATCGAGCGCGTGAAGCGCGAGCTTCCCGAGCTTCCCCGCGCGCGCCAGGAGCGCTTCGCGCGCGAGTACGCGATCCCCCCCGGCGACGTCGAGGTGCTCACCGCCTCGCCGGCGCTCGCCGACTACTTCGAGAGCGTCGCGCGGCAGGCGGGAGACGCGAAGGCCGCCGCGAACTGGGTCATGGGGGAGGTGCTCGCCGCGCTCAACGCGAGCAAGCAGTCCATCGCGCACTTCTCCGTGCGCCCCGCGGACCTGGCCAAGCTCATCGGGATGGTGCGCGATGGCGCGGTGAGCCACTCCGCCGCCAAGCGCATCTTCGGCGACATGGTGGCCACCGGCGATCCCCCGGACAAGATCGCCGAGCGCGCCGGGCTCCTGCAGGTGCGCGACGATGACGAGCTGGCGCGCTGGGTGGACGAGGTGCTGGCAGAGAACCCCGCCGAGGCGGCGCGCTTCCGCTCGGGCGAGAAGAAGCTCCTGGGCGTGCTCGTGGGGCAGGTGATGAAGAAGTCGAAGGGGCGCGCCGACCCGCGCCGGGTGAATCAGCTGTTGTCGGAGCGGGTGGGCGGATAGAGGGGGGCGGGGAGGCGGGCGGCGAACTCCAGCCGCGACTCGGGAAGTCCGAAGTGGCGCCCCGCCTCCTCGGCCAGCCGGAACTCCAACCGGCTCAGGCGGGCGCGCCGCCGCACGTCCTTGGCCAGGCGCAACGCCTCGTCCCCCGACGGATCGAGCGCGTACGGCTCCGAGGCATCCACGCGGCTCAGGAAGTCCACGATGTAGTCGAAGCTGCGCTCCATGTAGCGCACGATCTCCGGGTCGCTCAGGTCCCACCGGCTGTTCTCGGCGGCGAGCTGGAAGATGCGCTGCCACGACTCCGTGTCCGTCACGTACACCATGCCGCGGAAGATGCGGCGGTTGGTCTGGGTGCTGAAGATCGTGGGGCTCAGGATCCGGTCGAGGTGCTCGTCCGAGCCGCCGTGGTCGCGCAGCATCACCTCGCGCGCGCGGCGGCTGTAGCCCGGGCCGAGGTGGGTCTCGAACCGGCTCTCCCAGTAGCTGTGCCCGAGCCCCGAGGTGCGCGAGGCGATGATCAGGTAGCGTGGGACGAAGTAGTTGTGCGCGACCGTGTCCGCGGCGAGATGGGCGAGGTAGCCGAGCGCGAAGCTCTGGAGCGGCTCATCGCGCGCGCGCTCGAGGATCTCGAGTCCCACGGTCCACGAATGGCAGTGGCGTCCCACGGGCGCGTACTTCTTCGCGATGCTGGTGTCCGCGGCGATGGAGCCGTAGAGGAACTCGTAGGGAAACGCCCGGAGCAGGTCGGCGATGTGGTGCGGGAGCTGCTGCAGCGCCCCGAGCACCGCCTCGCCGAGAAAGATGTGGGTGCCGGGCGTCCAGGCCCACGCGGGGGCGGGGAGCAGCGCGATGGCGAGCACCCCCACCAGGATGGCGAGGACGACCGGCGCGAGCGCGATGGCATGCCCGACCGGACGACCGTCAGATGCGGAGGCGCTTCCGCTGCCGCCGGACCGCCTTGCGGAGGTCCTTGATCTCGCGCGAGACGGTGTCGTCGATCGCGTCGCGAGCGCTGGCGAGATACTCGCCGATCGCCTCGCTGATGTCCTCCACCGGGATCTCCTCGAGCAACCGCCGTCCGCCGCGCGCGGCCCAGCGGGCGCCGCGCGCCCCGCCGCGTCCCGCCGCTCGCGCCAGCGTGGTGGCCGGCCGTCCGGACGGCCCCCGGCGGAAGAGCAGGGTCACCCCCGCGCCCACCAGCACGCCGAGCCCCATGGCGATGAGCAGGTCGTACTCGTCACGCCCCATCACCATCTCTCGGCCGGCGGCGGATGCGCGGGTGCGCTCCGCGGTACTCCCCCCGGTCCTCATCGTCGTACCCATCGTCGGCATCCTCCTCGGCGTCCTCGAACTCGACGCCGTCGTCGTCATCGAACTCCTCGTCCAGCAACTCCGCGCCCCGGCGCGACGCCAGGAACGCCTCCGCATCCTCGCGGAACGACTCCGCGCCCGCCCGCACGCCGCGCAGCGCCGCGGCCGTGGACACCACCGCTCGCTCCATCTCGTCCTGCGCCAGGTCGAGCAGGGCGCCCAGCTCCTTGAACCGCCGCTCGGACGCGGCCAGCGCGTGCAGCGCCTTGTCGTTCGCCGCTCGCACGGTCTGGCTCACCTGCTCGACGTCGGCGCGCACCGCCGCGGTCACGTAGTCCACGTTGTCGGCGATGCGCGCGGCGTGCCGCGCGACCGGCCCGAGGTCCTCGTGCAGCCGGTCCACGAGCGCGCCCAGGCGCGCCATCGCGCGCCACAGCCGGATCGCCACGGCCACCAGCGCCAGGAGCAGGACGATGAGGACGATCGAGACCAGCCCTCTCGCCACCTCGGCGACCGTCGTGAACCATGCCGATCCGGCCACCAATGGCTTCGTGACAATCGTGTCGGGAAGCGTCGCGGCGGCCTGCATCAGCCAGCTCCCCGCCTGCGCGGTCAGTGTCATCCGTTCGCCGACTCGAAAAGGTGAGGTCGCGACCGCCCCGCGGGGTGCGGAGCGTGCAATCTGGGTGCCAGGGGACGCGCCCCCCGCTCCCGGCGCGCGGCACGTGCCGCGCGCCCATCACTCATCCAGCTCCGGCGCCAGCCCCACCACGCGCGACACCGGAAGCGTGAAGACGATCCCCGCGCCTGGCGAATCGAGGCTGCCGCACACCTCCTGGATGAGGGTGATCGCGGCGTCCACCTTCTCGTCGTCGATCACGCTCAACAACGTCTGGTTGCTCGGGCGCGAGCGCGCCGTGAGCGACCGCAGGCCGGCGAAGATCGGCACATCGTGGCTCAGCACGTGACCCATCCCCTCGCTGTTCACGATGGTCGCGCCGGTGATGCCGAGCTCGACGAAACCCGCCAGGATGTCGTCGACCTGCTCCACGTGATTGATGACGGCGACCAGTAGCTGCATGCGGTGACGGGCCCGGGTGAGGGCGGTAGCGTATGCCGGACGCGCACGAGTGTCAAGCAGTTGCTTGACTTCCTCGCCGAGCGATGGTCATTCTTCGCGGGCGCGACGCGCGATGCCGCATCATCAGGCGATGCCGGATCCACGTCCGCCCATCATCTCTCGCCGCGCCACGGCACCCGGCTCCAGCATCCCTACGGACCAATGCAATTCGTCGTCGAAGGCGGGCACCCGCTCGCCGGCACCATCCGTCCCTCCGGCAACAAGAACGCCGCTCTCCCCATCATCGCCGCCGCGCTCCTCACGAGCCATCCCGTCACGCTGGAGAACGTGCCGCGCATCCGCGACGTGGAGACGCTGGTCGAGCTCGTGCGCTCCCTCGGCGTGCGCATCGACTGGACGGCGCGCAACACGCTCGCCATCCACGCCACCGAGGTGCGGGCCAATGCGCTCGACCCGCAGCTCTGCGCGCGCATCCGGGCGTCGATCCTCCTCGCCGGCCCGCTCCTCGCCCGCTGCGGGGAGGTGACGCTCCCGCCCCCCGGCGGCGATGTCATCGGCCGCCGCCGCGTGGACACGCACTTCCTCGCCCTCGAGCAGCTCGGCGCGGAGGTGGACACCGGCACGAGCTTCCAGCTCCGCGCCAAGCGACTGCACGGCGCCGACGTCTTCCTCGACGAGCCGAGCGTCACCGCCACGGAGAACGCGCTCATGGCCGCCGTCGCCGCCGACGGGACGACCATCCTGCGCAACGCCGCGAGCGAGCCGCACGTGCAGGACCTCGCCGCCTTTCTCGTCGCCCTCGGCGCCCGGATCGACGGCATCGGGACGAACACCGTCACGATCGAGGGGGGGCGCTCGCTCGGCCCCGCGACGCACCGCATCGGCCCCGACCACATCGAGGTCGGCTCCTTCATCGGCCTGGCCGCCGTCACCGACTCCACGCTGCGCATCGAGCAGGCGGGGGTGGAGCACCTCCGCAGCATCCGCATGGGATTCGAGCGCCTCGGCGTGATGTGCGAGGTGGATGGCGACGCGCTCGTGGTGCCGAGCGGACAGGCGCGCGAGATCCGCCCCGACCTCGGGGGGCACGTCCCCAAGCTGGAGGACCAGCCCTGGCCGGCGTTCCCGGCGGATCTCATGTCGATCGCCATCGTCACCGCCACGCAGTGCCACGGCCTCGTGCTCATGCACGAGAAGATGTTCGAGTCGCGCATGTTCTTCGTGGACAAGCTGGTGGGGATGGGCGCGCGCATCGTCCTGTGCGACCCGCATCGCGCGATCGTGTCCGGGCCGTCGCCGCTGCACGGCGCCGTGGTGGAGAGCCCCGACATCCGCGCGGGGATGGCGATCCTGCTCGCCGCCCTCTGCGCCGAGGGGACGAGCACGATCAACAACGTCGGACAGATCGAGCGGGGCTACGAGCGCATCGATGAGCGGCTGCGCGCCCTCGGCGCGCACATCAAGCGCGTGGAGGAGCGGCGCGGGTGACGGCGACGCTTCCGCCGCGCGAGCCGGTGGAGGCGCTCGCGCCGCTCGGCGTGGTGGCGTTCACCACCACCCGCGCCGCCGGCACGTACGGCACGCAGGGCGCCGAGCCGGTAGGGGAGGTGATGGGGCGGTGGGAAGCGCTGGCGAGCGAGCTCCGGTCGCGCGCGCCGCGATTCGCCACCGCCCGCCAGGTACACGGGACGCGCGTGGTGGAGCACGGCGACGGGTGGGCGGGGTGGCTCCGCGTGGGAGAGGCCGACGGGCACCTCGCCGCTCCCGGCACCGCCCTCGCGGTGACGGTGGCCGACTGCGTGCCGGTGTTCATCGCCCACCCCTCGGGCGTGGTGGCGCTCCTCCACTCGGGTTGGCGGGGCACCGCGGGTGGAATCCTCGAGTGCGGGATCGAGGCGCTCGGCCGGCGCGGGGTCGCGGCACGCGAGCTGGTGGTGCACCTGGGCCCCGCCATCTGTGGCGCGTGCTACGAGGTCTCTCCAGACGTCTACGGAAAGATCACGGGGCGGCACGTGGATGCGCCGACGACGGTCGACCTGCGCTCGGTCCTCGCGGACCGGGCGCGGCGCGCCGGGGTGACCCGCATCTCGGTGAGCCCCTGGTGCACGCGCTGCCACAACGACCGGTTCTTCTCGCACCGGGCGGGGGACGCGGGGCGGCAGATCGGGGTGCTCGCATCGCCCGAGCGAGGGGGGTGACGCGGCGCCTTGACTCTGGCTAAGTACAAGTCTAGATTCATCATCGGTTGCTCGGCGCGGGTCATTGCCGGGCGGAAATGTGGGGATGATGCCCCACATTTTTTGTTATTATGACATTCTGATGTGACGTGAACGACGCGCTGGAACGTGTTGTTGCCGGGGAGCTTGACGCGCTGAGTTACGATCTGGTCGAGCTCAGGCTCGGCGGATCGCGGACGCGGCCGACACTGCAGGTCCGCATCGACCGACGCGATGGCGCGGGAGTGACGGTGGAGGATTGCGCCGTGGCTTCCCGGGCGATCGAGGCGAGGCTCGACGCGGAGGGTGGGGTGGGGGACCGCTACGTGCTGGAGGTGTCCTCTCCCGGCGTCGAGCGGCTGCTGCGGACCGCGGCCGACTGGCGACGATTCGCCGGGCGGCGCGCGAACGTCCTGAGCCCGGCCCTGGGCGGTCGAGTCGAGGTCGAGATTCTCGGCGCCGAGGGAGAGGGGGACGGGGCGGTCGGCGTGGTTCGCGACGCCGCCGGCAACGAACAGCGTGTCGCGCTGGCCGACGTGAAGGAAGCACGGCTGGCGTTCCACTGGTAATCGACGAGGGAGAGCGATGGTCAGCTCCGCCGACATCCTGAGCGCGATCCGCGAGATGACGAACACGAAGCAGCTCGATCGCGCGGAGCTGCACGGACTGCTGCAGGACGGCATCTTCGCCGCGCTGGCGAAGAAGTACGGGCCCAACGTGCAGGCCGAGGTGGACATCGACGAGGATCGCGGCGACATCCGCATCGTGCGGCTGCGCACGGTGGTGGACGCCGTCACCGATCCGAGCCGGGAGATCTCCGTCGAGGAGGCGCGCATCTACGACGAGGGGTTCGAGGTCGGCGATCAGATGGAAGAGCCCATCGACTTCGCCGATTTCGGCCGCACCGCCGCGCAGGCCGCGAAGCAGCGGATCATCCAGCGCGTGCGCGAGCGGGAGCGCACCCGTATCCGCGACGAGTTCGCGGGCCGCGTGGGCGACCTCCTCTCCGGCGAGATCCAGCAGATCGAGCGCGGCAAGCTGGTGGTGATGCTCAACAAGTTCCGCGAGGCGGAGGCGATCATCCCGTATCGCGAGCAGAACCACCGCGAGCACTTCCACCAGGGCGAGCCGATCCGGGCGGTGCTCAAGCGCATCGAGGAGACGCCGAAGGGACCGCGGCTCATCCTGAGCCGCGCGGATGGGCTGTTCGTGAAGGCGCTGTTCAAGCTCGAGGTGCCCGAGATCCAGCAGGGGATCGTGGACATTCGCGCCGTGGCTCGCGAGGTGGGGAGCCGCACCAAGATCGCCGTGTTCTCGCGCGACGATTCGATCGATCCCGTGGGCGCGTGCGTCGGACTCAAGGGCTCGCGCGTGCAGGCCGTGGTGAACGAGCTGGGGGGCGAGCGCATCGACATCGTGCCCTGGTCGTCCGATCCGGAGCGGTTCGCCAAGATGGCGCTCGCGCCGGCGCGGGTGGCGCGCGTGTTCAGCGATCCGGCCAACCGCGCGATCCAGGCCGTGGTGGACGAGGACCAGCTCTCGCTGGCCATCGGGCGCAACGGACAGAACGTGCGCCTGGCGTCGGAGCTCACCGGGTGGAAGATCGACCTGTACTCGAGCCGCGAGTGGCTGGAGCGCGGGGGCGAGGCGCCGCTGTTCGCGCCCCTGCCAGGGGAGACGGAAGAGGCGGCGGACGTCAAGCTGTCGGAGATCGAGGGGCTCGGGCCGGCCACCGTGGCCGTGCTGGAAGATGCCGGCTATCGCACGCTCAACGACATCATCGACCTGGAGCGCGAGGACTTCCTGCGCCTCCCGGGCATCGCCCCCGAAGAGGCCGACCGGATCATGGCGATGATCGATGAGCTCACCACCGAAGAGGGTGGCGAGGGGGGCTCCGAGGGGGCGGAGGACCGCCCGGAGGAGACCCCGGCCTAGTGGACGCCGCCGTCGAGCGCCGGCTGCTCGGCCTGATCGGACTCGGGCTCAGGGCCCGAACGGCGGTGGTGGGTGTCGAGCAGGTGCGCAACGCGGCGCGGCACGGGCTGCTTCACCTCGCGGTGGTGGCTCCGGATGCTTCGCGGAACAGCTTGGAGAAGGTGCTGCCCTTGCTGCGCGCGAAGCGGGTGCTGGTGATCGAGGGGCCGCGGGCGTCGACGCTCGGCGCGGCGGTCGGACGGGAGGCGACGGCGGCGGTGGGAATCGTTGACCGCGATCTGGCGAAGGGAATTCGCGAGCTCGCGGGGGCGGGCCCGGCGGGGGCCCAATAGGAGGGTAGTTTTGATCAAGCTTCGGGTGCACGATCTCGCTGGCGAATTCGGTATCTCGAACGACGAGCTCATCAGCATGCTCCGCTCGATGGACGTGCCGGTGCGCAGTCATCTGAGCCAGCTCACGGATGAGCAGGTGGCGCGCTTGCGGGCGCGTTGGGAGCGCGAGAAGCGCGCACGGCAGGAGAAGCCCGCCGCGCCGCCCGCGCGCCGCCGTCGCGGCACGGCGGCACCATCGACGTCCGCACCCGCCGCCGCCGAGCCCGTGTCGTCCGAAGCGCCACGGCAGCGCCGCCGCCGCCGCGCCGCGGACATCGTGACTTCGGGCTCCGATGCGGAGGCGGAGGAGCCGACGATCGAGACGGCGGGCCCGGACCATGGACAGCTGCCCGCCGCCAGTGAATCGGCCCGCGAGGTCGAGGAGCGGCCGGCGCGCCCGGCGGCCGCTCAGGCGGCGCCACAGCTGCCCACGGTGCCGGCTGCGCCGACGGCGCAGCCGGCGCCCACCGCGCCCACCGCCCCGGCTGCGCCCACCGCGCCGGCCACGCCCGCCGCGCCCACCGCACCAGCGCGACCCGCCGTTCCGGCGGCGGCCGAGGCGCCCGCCGCGCCCGCCGCGCCTGCGGTGCCGCGTCCCGTCCGCCCCGAGGGGCCGCGCCCCGCTCCGGTCGCTCCGCAGCGTCGCGAGCCGGCGCGCCCGGCCGCGGCCGAGGCGCCTCAGCGCGCCGCCACCCAGGAGCCTCGCGTGGAGCGGCCGGCCGCGCAGGCCCAGCCCACGCAGCACGCCGCAGCCGGGGGCGAACGCCCCGGCGCCCCGGTCGCCACGGCGCCCGCCGCGCCGCAGCGTCAGGCGCCGCCCGCGCCCGATTGGCAGCGCCCGCGCCCCGTCGTGCCTGGCCCGCCGCGCCCGAAGCCGGTGAGCGCCGGCATGCCCATGCCGCCCCGCCCCATCGCCTCCGCGGCGCCGGGCTCGGCCACCACGCTCCCTGGCCGCCGCGAGGAGAAGCGCGGGGGCAAGCGCAAGAAGGGGAAGCGCGGCACCGTGGATCAGGAAGCGGTGACGGCGAACATCTCGCGCACCATGACCGCGCTGCGCGGCACGCACCCGCGCCGCGGTGGGCGCCGCGCGGATGACAGCTCGTATCGCGAGGAGCTCGAGGCGCAGCGCGCCGCCGAGGCCGAGCGCGAGCGCACCACCGTGCGGGTGAACGAGTTCATCACGGTGAGCGAGCTGGCGGCGATCCTCAAGATCCCGCCCACGCAGATCGTGGCCTTCGCCTTCAAGAACCTGGGCCTCATGGTCACGATCAACCAGCGACTCGACTTCGACCAGATCGAGCTGATCGCCGGCGAGTTCGGCTTCCAGGCGGTGCGCGAGGAGGAGTACGCCGCCGCCGAGGAGGCGCCGGAGGTGGAGCGGCCCGAGGACCTCGAGCCCCGCTCCCCCATCGTCACCATCATGGGGCACGTCGACCACGGGAAGACGTCGCTCCTCGACTACATCCGCAAGGCGAACGTCGTCGCCGGCGAGGCGGGCGGCATCACGCAGCACATCGGCGCGTACCACGTCACGCTGCCCAAGGGTCGCGAGATCACCTTCCTCGACACGCCGGGACACGAGGCGTTCACCGCCATGCGCGCCCGCGGCGCGCAGGTCACCGACATCGTGGTGCTCGTCGTGGCCGCCGATGACCAGGTCATGCCGCAGACGGTCGAGGCGATCTCGCACGCGCGCAACGCGGGCGTGCCGCTCGTCGTCGCGATCAACAAGATCGACCTCCCCTCGGCGAACGTGCAGAAGGTGAAGCAGGACCTCCTCCAGCACGGCGTCGTGCTCGAGGAGTTCGGCGGCACCACGCTCGCCACGCCAATCTCGGCGAAGAAGGGGACGAACGTGCAGGAGCTGCTCGAGCAGGTCCTGCTCCAGGCCGACATCCTCGAGCTCAAGGCCAACCCCAACCGCCGCGCCACCGGCACCGTCGTCGAGGCGCAGCTCGATCCGGGGAAGGGCCCCGTGGCCACCGTGCTCGTGCAGAGCGGCACGCTGCACGTCGGCGACGACTTCATCTGCGGCATGTACTCCGGTCGCGTCCGCGCCATGCTCGACGAGCGCGGGAAGCCGGTGCGCGAGGCCGGCCCGGCGATCCCGGTGCAGATCCTCGGCATCGAGGGCGTCCCGATGGCCGGCGACCAGCTCATCGCGGTGGAGGATGCCACCGCCGCGCGCGAGATCGCGCAGCGCCGCCAGCGGCTGGACCGCGAGGCGAAGAGCCGGCGCACCTCGCGCACGGCCGTCTCCCTCGAGGACTTCATGTCGCAGGCGGCCGCCGGCGAGGTGCGCACGCTGCGCCTGCTCATCAAGGCGGACCAGGGCGGCCCGGCCGAAGCGCTCGCCGACGCGCTCGGCCAGCTCTCGAACGCCGAGGTCAAGGTGGAGGTCGTGCACCGCGGCGTCGGCGCGATCACCGAGAGCGACATCCTGCTCGCCAAGGCCTCCGGCGCGATCATCATCGGCTTCCACGTGCGCCCGGACAACAACGCCCGCGCGGCGGCCGAGCGCGAAGGGGTGGACATCAAGCTGTACCGCGTCATCTACGAGGCCGTGGACGACGTGCGCGCCGCCCTCACCGGCATGCTCCGGCCGGAGGAACGGGAGGTCACGCTCGGCGAGGCCGAGGTGCGCGAGCTCTTCCGCGTGCCCAAGGTCGGCGTCGTGGCCGGCAGCTACGTGCGCAGCGGCGTGATCAACCGGCAGGGGCGCGTGCGCGTCATCCGCGACGGCGTCGAGATCTACGATGGCACCATCGGCTCGCTCCGCCGCTTCAAGGACGACGTGCGCGAGGTGCGCGAGGGCTTCGAGTGCGGCATCGGCATCGAGAACTACAACGATCTCAAGGTCGGTGATGTGATCGAGTGCTATCGCACGGAGGAGGTGGCGCGGACGCTGTGAGCGCGGGATGCGGGGCGCGGGGCGCGGGGCGCGTGATGATGAAACGCGCCGCTGCCGCGGCGCAATCGATGTCGTCGCGTCCCGAGCCGTTCGCGTCCCGCGCCCCGCATCCCGCGCCCTGCTCCCGCACGCCGCGCCCTGCTCCCGCACGCCGCGCCCCGCGCCGTTCGCCCCCCGCACACCGCATCTCATGCCCAACGACAACCGTCGCGCCGATCGGGTCGCCGAAGCGATTCGCGAAGTAGTGGCGCGCTTTCTCACCGAGGGAGTCAAGGATCCCAGGATCGTCGGCTTCGTCACCGTCACCGGCGTCGACGTGACCAAGGACCTGCGCCACGCGCGCGTGTACGTGAGCGTGATGGGCACGGACGAGGAGCGCGCCAGCACACTGGAGGGGCTGTCGAGCCTGGCCGCGCACCTCCGCTCGCGCGTGGCGCGCGAGGTCAGACTGCGTCTCGCGCCCGAGCTCGAGTTCCGCCTGGACAAGAGCATCGAGCACGCGGCGCGCATCGAGACGCTGCTCACGCAGCTGCGCGAGGGGCAGGCGCCCGGGGATGAGGACAAGTCCGATTGACGGGCTGCTCCTGGTCGACAAGCCCGCCGGCGTGACCTCGCACGACGTGGTGTCGGTCGCGCGGCGCGCGCTGGGCGTCAGGCGCATCGGCCACGCGGGCACGCTCGATCCATTCGCCACCGGTCTCCTCGTCCTCCTCGTGGGGCGGGCCACGCGGCTCCTCCCCTATCTGGACGGGGAGCCGAAGCGCTACGAGGCCACGGTGCGCTTCGGCGCCGAGACCACCACCGACGACCTCACCGGGGAGCCCGTGCGCACCGCGCCGCCCCCCGACCGCGCCGCGGCGGAGCGGGCCATGGGCCAGCTCACCGGGGAGCTCTCGCAGGTTCCGCCGGCGTTCTCCGCGAAGAAGGTGGATGGCCGCCGCGCGTACGATGCCGCGCGGCGCGGGGAGCCCGTGGCGCTGGCGCCGGTGCGCGTGCACGTGCACGAGTGGCGCGTGCGCGAGTGGCGCGGCGATGACGTGGACGTGCGGATCACCTGCGGTGGCGGCACGTACGTGCGCGCCCTCGCCCGCGACCTCGGCCGCCTGACGGGAAGCGCGGCGCACCTCGCGGCGCTCAGGCGCGTGGGGAGCGGCGCGTTCGACGTGGGCGATGCGGTACCGCTCGACGCGCTGCGCCAGGGCGCCGCGTCCCCGCGCCCCGCGCGCGACGCGGTGCGCTCGCTTCCCGCCCAGATGCTCGACGACGACGCGCTCGCGCGCGTGGCGCGCGGGCAGCCGGTGGATGCGACGGCGGCCGGCGCGCGGGCGGCGCTGGTGGATGCCGAGGGCACCCTCGTGGCGATCGGCGAGCGGGAGGGCGCGTGCTGGCGTCCGCGCGTGGTGATGCGCGATGGCTGAGCGCTCCGACCCGTTCCTCGACTCCGGGCTCCCCCCGACCTGCCCGGGCACCGTGCTCACCGTCGGCACCTTCGACGGCGTGCACCTCGGCCATCGCGACGTGCTCGCGCGGCTGGTCGAGCGCGCGCGCGCGCTCCGGCTGGACAGCGTGCTCGTCACGTTCGAGCCGCACCCGCTCGAGGTCGTGAACCCGGCCGCGGCGCCCCCGCTCCTCACCGTGGGCGCGGAGAAGCTCGAGATCGTCGCCGAGAGCGGGATCGACTACATGGCCATCGTCCCGTTCACCCCGACGCTGCAGCGCTACGGCGCCGCCGCGTTCGTCGATGAGGTGCTGCGCCGCCGATTCCACGTGCGCCATCTGGTCATCGGCTACGACCACGGCTTCGGCCGCGGGCGGGAAGGGGACGTGGACAAGCTGCGGGAGCTCGGCGCCGACCGCGGGTTCGGGGTGGAAGTGGTGGACGCCGTGATGGTCGGCGACGGGCGCCCCGTCTCCTCCACCCTCATCCGGCGCGCGGTGGCCGGGGGCGACCTCGCGCACGCCGCGCGCGCGCTCGGACGGCCGTACTCCCTCTCCGGCCGCGTGCGGCGGGGCGACCGCCGCGGCCGGCTGCTCGGCTACCCCACGATCAACCTCGAGCGCCCCTCGCCGCGCAAGCTCCTCCCGCCGGAGGGGGTGTACGCCGTGCGCGTGCAGACACCAGCCGGCCCCTTCGCGGGTATGATGAACATGGGTCCGAGGCCGACCTTCGGCGATCCGACGCTCGGCATCGAGGCGCACCTGTTCGACGCCGACGTGGATCTCTACGGCGCCTGGGTGCGCGTGGAGTTCGTGCGCCGGCTGCGCGAGACGCGCGCGTTCAGTGGCCCCGATGCGCTCGTCGCCCAGCTCGGGCGGGACGCCGAGGACGCTCGCCGCGCGTTGACTGAATCGGTCTAGCCCGGTTAACCTTCGATACTCTCCCGAAACCTCCTTCCCACCCGACGTCGCATGGCGAATCTCCGCAATCGCATCCTCCTCATCGTCGCGCTGGTGGCCGCCTCGATCTGGGCGCTCTGGCCGCGAACGATCACCGAGCGCGTTCAGGGCAAGAACGGAGCGTTCCAGAACATCAGCTACAAGCGGGTGCCCCTCAAGCGCGGCCTCGACCTGCAGGGTGGGATGCACCTGGCGCTCGAGGTCGATGAGTCCAAGGGGGTCGTCGCCAACAAGGCGGAGGCCATCGACCGCGCGCTCAAGGTGGTGCGCAACCGCATCGACGAGTTCGGGGTGTCCGAGCCGGTGGTGCAGAAGGTGGGGAACGACCGCATCATCGTGGAGCTCCCGGGGATCACCGACGAGGAGCGCGCTCGGCGGCTCGTGGAGCGCTCGGCGTTCCTCGAGTTCCAGATCACCGACAAGACGGGCGCGCTCGACAAGGTGCTCCCGCGGCTCGACCAGATCGTCCGCTCCAAGGGGGCGGTGGGACAGGTGGCGGCGGCCCCCGGGGCGGCCGCGCGCGACACCGCCAAGAGCGCCATCACCTCGCTCTTCACCCCCGGCACCGACACCGGCAAGCAGGCGAAGTCCGACAGCGCGACCGGCGCCGACACCGGGCTCCTGGCGGGCACGAGCGGCCCGGTGTCCAGGCTGATCCAGCCGGGGCAGATGCCCGGCGAATACTTCGTCGCCAACGCCGACGTGCCGACGCTGCAGCGCTATCTCGACATGCCCGAGGTGCAGGGCGCGCTCCCGCCGGGGAAGACCATCCACTGGGGCTCGGCCGAGCAGGCGCAGCCGGGGCAGGATGCCCCGTCGGTGACGCCGCTGTACGTGGTGGACTCGCGCCCGATCATCACCGGTGAGTACCTGGTGGACGCCAAGCCGGGCACCGATCCGATGGAGGGGAACATCGTGCAGTTCACCCTCAATACCGAAGGAGGGCGGCGCTTTCGGCAGGAGACCTCCAAGCACATCGGCGACTACATGGCGATCGTGCTCGACGGCCGGGTGATGGGTCGCCCGCCGGTGATCGAGAGCGCGATCGGGACGCGCGGTCAGATCACGATGCGCGGCCAGCCGCTCCAGGCCACGCAGGACCTGGCGCTCGTGCTGCGCGCCGGCGCGCTCCCCGTGCCGCTAAAGGTCGTGGAGTCGCGGACCATCGGCGCCACCCTCGGCGCGGACTCGATCAGGGACGGGATGCGGGCCGGCGTGCTCGGCGTCGCGCTCGTCGTGCTGATCATGATCGGGTACTACCGCTTCTCCGGCTTTCTCGCCGTGGTCGCGCTCACGCTGTACGTGCTGTTCACCGTCGCGCTGCTCGCCGGCTTCGATGCCGTGCTCACGCTGCCCGGCATCGCCGGTCTCGTGCTCTCCGTGGGCATCGCCGTGGATGCGAACGTGCTGATCTTCGAGCGAATACGCGAGGAGCTGGCGCGCGGGAAGACCGTGCGCGCCTCCGTCGAGGAGGGATTCCGGCACGCCATGAGCGCGATCATCGACTCCAACGTGTCCACCGTGCTCACGGCGCTCGTCCTGTACGAGGTGGGGACGGGACCGGTGAAGGGCTTCGCCGTGACCCTCATCGCCGGCATCGCGGCCTCGATGGTGAGCGCGATCTTCGTCGTGCGGACCTTCTACCTCCTGTGGCTCAACCGCACCCGCGGCGCCCAGACGCTGAGCATCTAAATGTTCCGGATCCTTCACGACACCAAGATCGACTTCATCCGGCTCTGGAAGATCACCACGATCGTGACGCTCGCGTTCACGATCCCGGGGCTCATCTGGATCGCGGCGGCCGGATTCAAGTACAGCATCGAGTTCACCGGCGGCACGCTCATGCAGGTGCACTTCGCCGCGCCGCCGGACGTGGGCGAGCTTCGTCACACGCTCGACAACGCGGGCGTGCACGGCGCCGAGATCGCGCAGTTCGGCGCCGCGACCGACTACGTCATCCGCGCCCAGAACCCGGAGCAGGTGGCGCAGCAGTCGCGCGGCGCGGAGTCGGTGGCCCGAGAGATCACGGCGGCGCTGACCCAGCACTACGGGAACGGGAAGTACAACGTGGTCCGAACCGAGACCGTGGGCCCGAAGGTGGGGGGCGAGCTGCGGCTCAAGGCGTTGTACGCCATTCTCATCTCGTTCATCATCACGCTGGTCTACCTGGCGTACCGCTTCGAGTGGCGGTTCGGCGTGGCGGCGGTGGTCGCCACCGCCCACGACATTCTCGGCACGCTCGCGTTCATCAAGTACACGCACCTCGAGATCTCGCTCATCGTGCTCGGCGGCGTGCTCACGATGATCGGCTACTCCCTGAACGACACGATCATCATCTTCGACCGCATCCGCGAGGACCTGCGCAAGAAGCGGAAGGAGTCGTTCAAGGACACGATCAACCGGGCGGTGAACGAGACGCTCCCGCGGTCGGTGCTCACGCACACCACCACCCTGGCCACCCTGCTCGCCCTCGCGATCGTCGGCGGCGAGGTGATCCGGCCGTTCGCCCTCGTCATGCTGTTCGGGGTGTTCACCGGCACGTTCAGCTCGATCTACGTGGCGCCGCCGATCCTGCTCTACATCGAGCACAAGTGGCCGCGCGGCATCGGGGAGAAGGGGGGCGTGGGGCCACGCTCCGCGCGCGCCGGGCAGAAGGGCGCGCCGAAACAGGATTCGCCGGTCCCGGCCGGCCGCTGACCAGCACGCGGGAACCGCCGCCCCTCCGGGCGGCGGTTCTGCGTTCGGCCCATGCTCCGATTCATCGACAGCCACACCCATCTCGCCGATCCCGCTTTCGATGCCGATCGCGACGCGGCGGTGGCGCGCGCGCTCGACGCGGGCGCGGAGGCGGTCGTGTGCATCGGCGAGTCGCTCGACGCCGCCGACCGCGCGCGCGCGCTCGCCAGGGCGCACCCCGGGCGCGTGTACTGGACCGCGGGCGTCCACCCGCACGACGCCGCCGGCTTCGATGCCTCGCGTGACATCCCGGCCATCCGGGCGCATCTCGAGAGCGGGGCCGTGGCCGTCGGGGAGTGCGGGCTCGACTACCACTACGACCACTCCCCGCGCGAGGCGCAGCGCGCCGCGTTTCGCGCCCAGCTCGATCTCGCCGGCCGGATGCGGCGCCCCGTCGTGGTGCACACGCGCGAGGCGGACGACGACACCAGCACGATGGTGGCCGACGCCGGCGCGCTCGGCGTACGCGGCGTGCTCCACTGCTTCACCGGCCCCGCCGCGCTGGCGCGGACCGCGCTGGACCACGGGTGGTACGTCTCGTTCAGCGGGATCATCACGTTCAGGAAGTGGCACGACGAGGCGCTGCTCCGCCTCGTCCCCGACGATCGCCTGCTCGTCGAGTCCGATGCGCCCTACCTCGCGCCCGTGCCCTTCCGTGGCAAGCGCAACGAGCCGGCGTGGGTGCGCCACACCGTCGAGCGGCTCGCGCTCGTCCGCGGCGATGCGCCGGAGCGCGTGGGCGCGCTCGTCGCGGAGAACGCACGCCGGCTGTTCGGCTTGGGCGCGCCCTCTCCCATCGGCTGGCGACGGGGTGTATCGGAGGAGTAAACTGTAGCCGCCATCAACCCGAGCCCCGAGGATACGGTGAGCAGCGTTCCTACCGACATCGAGATCGCTCAGTCGGCGCGCATGCGCCCCATCACCGACGTGGCCGGCGAGCTCGGCCTCACGCCGGACGAGCTGGACCTGTACGGGAAGTACAAGGCGAAGATCGATCTCGATGTGTCGCAGCGCCCGGCGAAGGGGCGGCTGGTGCTCGTCACGGGGATCAATCCCACGGCGGCCGGGGAGGGGAAGAGCACCACGCTCGTGGGGCTGGCGCAGGCGTTCCGGCGGCTCGGGAAGAACGCCGTCATGTGCATGCGGGAGCCGAGCCTCGGCCCGGTGTTCGGCGTGAAGGGGGGCGCGGCCGGCGGGGGATACGCGCAGGTCGTCCCCATGGAGGACATCAACCTCCACTTCACCGGCGACTTCCACGCGATCTCGAGCGCGCACTCGCTGCTCTCCGCGCTGCTCGACAACCACCTCACGCAGGGTAACGCGCTGGACATCGATCCGCGCCGCATCACCTGGCCGCGTACGATCGACATGAACGATCGCGCCCTCCGCGACTGCGTGATCGGGCTCGGCGGCGTCGCGAACGGCGTTCCGCGCGAGGAGCGATGGGTGATCATCCCGGCGAGCGAGGTGATGGCCGTCCTCGCGCTCGCGAGCAGCCGGCAGGATCTCGAGGAGCGCCTGGCCCGGATCATCGTGGGCTCGACCGCCGGAGCCGATCGGAAGCCGGTGCGCGCGGGGGACCTCGGCGCCGTCGGCGCCATGACCCTGCTCCTCAAGGATGCCATCCGCCCGAACCTCGTGCAGACCCTCGAGGGTGGACCCGCGCTGCTGCACGCGGGACCGTTCGGCAACATCGCGCACGGGTGCAACAGCATCATCGCCACCAAGACGGGATTGGCGCTCGCCGACATCGTGCTCACCGAGGCCGGCTTCGGCTCCGACCTCGGCGCCGAGAAGTTCTTCGACATCAAGTGCCGGTTCGGCGGGCTGAATCCGGAGGTCGCGGTGCTCGTGGCGACGGTGCGCGCCCTCAAGCTGAACGGCGGCGCGAACAAGAAGGACCTGGCCACGGAGAACCTCGATGCGCTCGAGCGCGGGCTCCCGAACCTCGCGGCGCACATCGAGAACGTGAAGCAGTTCGGCGTCCCCGTCATCGTCGCCATCAACCGCTTCACGTCGGACACCGAGCGCGAGCTCGCCATGGTGGCGGACTTCGCCGCCGGGCAGGGCGTGTGCGTCGCGCCGAACGACGTCTGGGCGCGCGGCGGCGCCGGCGGGGAGGAGCTGGCGCGCGAGGTGATGGCCGCGCTCGACCGGGGCGGCGCGAGCTACCGGCCGCTCTACGACGTGAAGCTCCCCATTCGCGAGAAGATCGACACCATCGTGCGCCGCGTGTACGGCGGCGCCGGCGCGGACTACTCGCCCAAGGCGGATCGCGCCATCGACTACATCGAGTCGATCGGCCTGGGGGAGACGCCGATCTGCATGGCGAAGACGCAGTACTCGTTCACCGACGATCCCACGAAGCTCGGCCGCCCCCGTGACTTCCGCATCACCGTGAACGAGGTCTACCCCGCCGCCGGCGCCGGCTTCGTGGTCGCCCAGGCCGGCGACATCATGACCATGCCGGGCCTTCCCAAGGAGCCGGCCGCCGTCCGGATGCGCATCGCCGCGGATGGGAGCATCGAGGGGCTGTTTTAGCGCGGGGCGCGGGGTGCGGGACGCGGGGCGCGGGGCGCGGGACGCGGGACGCGTATGAACAGAGATCGAGCGGCACGGGGCCGGCAGCCGCCGGCCCCGTGCCGCATTCCATGGTCACGCACCCCGCACCCCGCACCCCGGGTCGTTCGCGCCCCGCACCCCGCGAACCGCGAACGCTTCCGGCCTCCCGTGTCCTCTCGTAACTTCCGGATGCGCGTGGGCGGCAGCGACGCCGCCCTGATCCACTGGTCCACTGACTCACACTTCCCGTGACGATCACTTCGACTTCGACCTCCCGCGCCCCCGAGGCGATCGGGCCGTACTCGCAGGCGATTCGCGCCGGCGGATTTCTCTTCACCGCGGGGCAGATCGCGCTCGATCCGGACACGGGGCGCATGGTGGACGGTAGCATCGTCGAGCAGACGGAGCGCGTGATGGCCAACCTCGAGGCCGTCCTCGCCACCGTCGGGGCCACCTGGGCGGATGTCGTGAAGACCACGGTGTTCCTCGTGGAGCTGTCCGACTTCCCCACGTTCAACGACATCTACGCCAAGCACCTGGGCAGCGCGCGTCCGGCGCGCTCCACGGTGCAGGTGGCCGCGCTCCCGCGTGGCGCCGTCGTCGAGATCGAGGCGGTGGCCCGCATCCCCGAGTGAGCGGCGCGCGACCCGCGCCGTGACATCCATGAGCACCTCGCACAGCCGCGACGAACTGTTCCGCCTCACCGCATTCGCGCGCTGCGCGGGTTGAGCGTCCAAGATGGGTCCGGGCGACCTGTCTCGAGCGCTCGCGCCGCTTCCGCGCACCGCGGATCCGCGCCTCCTCGTTGGCGTCGAAACGTTCGACGACGCGGGGATCTTCGTGCTGTCCGACGATCTGGCGCTCGTGCAGACGGTGGACTTCTTCGCGCCCATCGTGGACGATCCGTACACGTTCGGGCGCATCGCCGCCGTGAACGCGCTCTCCGACGTGTACGCGATGGGGGGTGAGCCGCTCACCGCGCTCAACATCGTCGGCTTCCCCACGGGGAAGCTGCCGGTCGAGGTGCTCACCGACATCCTGCGCGGCGGGCAGGACGCCGTGCGCGAGGCGGGGGCCGTGCTCGCCGGGGGGCACTCGGTGGTGGACGAGGAGCTCAAGTACGGGCTCTCCGTCACCGGGCGCGCCGACCCGCGCCGCCTGCTCACGAACGCCGGGGCGCGCCCCGGTGACGTGCTCGTTCTCACGAAGCCGCTGGGGAGCGGCATTCTCACCACCATGGCGCGCGGCGCCGCGCTCGAGGCGGCGGTGTACGCCACGCTCGTGGAGACCATGACGCGGCTCAACGCGGAGGCCAGCCGCGCGGCGCTCGACGTGGGGGCGCGGTGCGCCACCGACGTCACCGGCTTCGGCCTCCTGGGCCACGCGTCGCACATCGCGCGCGCCAGCGACGTGACGCTGCGCATCGAGGTCGCGTCGGTGCCCATCCTCCCCGGTGCTCGAGAGGGCGCGGCGCGCGGCGTCGGCACCGGCGGTGCCGACCGGAACGCGGCGTACCTGGCCGAGCGGGTGGCCTGGGGTGATGTGGACGAGGTGGCGCGCGCCCTGCTCGTGGATCCGCAGACCTCCGGCGGCCTGCTCGTCGCCGTGCCGGAGGGCGCCGTTGGCGATTATCTTTCGCGCGTCGCCGGTGCGACGCCGATCGGTGTGGTCGGTCCGCGCGCCGGCGTGGACATCGTTCTCTCGTGAACTGTGGGGGCGGATGGGGCCTGGTGGCTTCCCCAGTCTTCAAAACTGGTGCGACCTGACCACGTCGGGTTGGGTGGGTTCGATTCCCACACGTTCCCGCCACGGAGGGCCGCGGTGGTGAGGCGCCTCCTGACGCTGATCGCGCTGGCCGTGGCGGCCGCGTGCTGCGCCCCTGGCGCGCGCGCGCAGTCGGCCGACAGCGCCCGCATCGGACCCACGGCGCGCCCGCGTGCGGATGCCGGGCTCGGCCGTCCCGACTCGCTGCACCGCCCGCCGATCTCCCCGCGAACCGCCTTGCTCGAGTCGCTCGCCATCCCCGGGTGGGGGCAGGCCTCGCTGCACCGCTCCACCGCCGGCGGGCTCTTCGCCGCGCTCGAGATGGCGTCGATCGCGATGCTCATCCAGTCGAAGAAGGAGCTGAACATCGCCCGCGCCGCCGCGCGCGACAGCGTGCTCGATCCGGCGGGCGGGGGCGGGTACGTGGCCAATCCGCTCGCCGCACGCGTCCGCCCGCGCAAGCAGGCGGTCGAGGACTGGACCGCGCTCCTCATCGCCACGCACCTCTTCGCCGCCGCGGACGCGTTCGTCGCCGCGCACCTGTGGGACGTGCCCGTCGAGGTGGGGGCGCGCGCGAACGCCGGGGCCCGGAGCACGGCCTTCCTGGTCAGCATTCCGTTCTAGATGCGCGATCACTCGGCGCCGATCGGCGTCTTCGACTCCGGCATCGGCGGGCTCACGGTGGCGCGCGAGCTCATGCGCCAGCTCCCCGCCGAAGGGATCATCTACTTCGGTGACACCGCGCGCGTCCCGTACGGCCCGAAGAGCCCCGACACCGTGCGGCGCTACAGCACCGAGATCGCGACGTGGCTGCGCGAGCAGGGGGTGAAGGCGATCGTCGTCGCCTGCAACACCGCCACCGCGCACGCCCTCGACGTGCTGCGCCGCGACTTCCCGCTCCCCGTGGTCGGCGTCGTGGAGCCGGGCGCGCGCGCCGCCGCGCGCGCCACGCGCGCCAATCGGATCGGCGTGATCGGCACGGAGGGGACGATCGCCTCGGGCGCCTACGAGCGCGCCATCCGCGCCATCGCCCCCGAGGCGAGCGTGGTCGCGCGCGCGTGTCCGCTGTTCGTGCCCCTCGTCGAGGAAGGGTGGCTCGATGCCGAGGCCACTCGCCTCATCGCGCGCGACTATCTCGGTCCGGTGGCCGCGGCGTGCGTGGACACCCTGGTGCTCGGGTGCACGCACTACCCGCTGCTCAAGCCGATGCTCGGCGAGATCCTGGAAGGGGGCGTGCGGCTCATCGACAGTGCCGAGGAGACGGCCGCCGAGACCAGGCGAGTGCTCGAGGCGCGCGGGCTGCTCGCGCCGGCCGGCGCGGCGCCCATCCACCGCTTCGTGGCCTCGGACGCGCCCGATCACTTCCTCCGGCAGGGACAGCGCTTTCTAGGCGCGACGATCGACCGCGTCGAGAAGGTCACCCTCGGCTGATCCGGTCCACCGCCGCAGCGCCACGCGCTCGGGGGTCACGACGAGATACGTGGGGGCATCCATCCACGCCCCGGGGTTGGCGTACACCCCCCCCGTGGCGCCGCGCACCAGCGCCGGTACGTGCGAGTGCCCGTACACGACGAGCTCCGTGTCGGGGTGTGCCTCCAGGTGCGCGAGCGCCACCGTCCTGAGCCCCCGTCCCTCGTCCCTCGCGCGATGCGTGCGGCTCGCATCCGAGCTCCCGCTGGCGAGCGCGCTCGCCCAGTCCGGGTGCAGCGCGCGAAAGGCGCGGATGGCCAGCGGATTGCGCAGCACCCGCTTGAGCCGGCGGTACGCGCGGTCCTCCACCGGCCTGAGCCCGTCGCCGTGCTCCACGTGCGTCCGCCACCCGCCAAGCAGGCCATCCCATTCGCCGAGGTGAAAGGTGATCCCGACGTCGCGCGTGAGCACCTCGCCTCCCCAGCAGTCGTGATTGCCGCCGATCATGAGCACCGGCACGCCGGCGTCGCGCAGGTCGGCGAGCGCCGCGAGCACGCGGAAGTGTCCCCGCGGCATCACGCGCCGCCACTCGAACCAGAAGTCGAACAGGTCGCCGTTGATGAGCAGCGAGCCGGCGCGGCCGGCGAGGTGCTTCACGAACGATGCGACGCCGCGCTCGAGCTCCGCGGAGGCGGCGCCGAGGTGCGCGTCGGAGAAGATGTAGCAGGGTGGCTCGAGCATGCGCACAAGCTAGCGCACGCCTCCACCCTTTACAAACCGCCTGGCGCCGACCATGTTCGCGCGCGTCACCCTGCGCCGCGCCCGGCGCGCTCGCTCCGCCTGCTTCGCCGATGCCTCCACGTACTTCCACGGTGACGTTCCGCGTCCGGTATGCCGAGACCGATCGCATGGGCGTCGTGTATCACGCGCACTACCTCGTGTGGTGCGAGATCGGCCGCACCGACCACATTCGCGAGACCGGCACCACGTATCGCGACATGGAAGGCGCGGGGATCACCCTCGCCGTCGCCGAAGCGTCGGTCCGCTACCGCGCGCCCGCGCGCTACGACGACCTGGTGCGCGTCGACACCACGCTCACGGATGTGAGCTCGCGCACGATCACCTTCGAATACGTCATCTCCAATGCCGACACCGGAGAGCGTCTCGCCACCGCGCGCACGGTGCTCGTGTCGCTCGACGGCGCGCATCGCGTGGCGGTGCTGCCGCGCGAGGTGCGCGCCCTGCTCGCGCGCGACGCCGGGCTCGAGGCGTCCGCGTAGCCGCGGCGCGCGCCTTCTGGCGGCGCTGGCCGCCTGCATCGTCGCCGCCGGGTGCGCGTCGGCGCGCGGCGGCGCATCGGCGCCCGCGCGGTTGAGCGCCAGTGACGCGGAAACGTACGCGCGGCTGCTGCAGATGGCCGATGCGCGGCGGCTCGACACGGGACGCGTGCGCGCGGCGCTCCGGTCGCGCGTGAGCGCGCTGCGCGCCGCCGGCGCCCGCGCCGTGGGGCAGGTGCACGGCGCGGCCATGGCCGCGGAGCTGCGAGCCCTGCTCGCCGACCGCGACACCGCGGTGGCCGCCAACGCCGCGTTCGCGCTCGGGCTGCTCCGCGACACCGCCGCCGTGCCGGCGCTCGCCGGCGCCCTCGCCGGTCCACCGGAGGTCGCCGCGCAGGCGGCGTGGTCGCTCGGGCAGATCGGGGCGCCGGCGCGCCAGGCGATCGAGGGCGCGCTCGCCAACGCCTCGCGCCCGCCGAGCGTCATCGGCGCGCTCCTCCTCGCCGCGGCGCGTCTCTCCCCCGTGCCGACGGATGCCGCGGTCCGGTACTTCGGGCACGTGGATCCGGGAGTGCGATGGCGCGCCGTGTACGTGGTGGCGCGCTCGTACGCCCCCGCCGGCGTGCGCGCCGTGCTCCCCCTCGCCGGCGACACGAGCGCGCTCGTGCGCGCGCAGGTCGCGCGCGCGCTCGCCAGGCGCGCCGCGGGCGACTCGCTCGCCGGCGAAGCGCTGGCGGCGCTCGCCGGCCTCGCGCGCGACGCGCGGCCGCACGTGCGCATCGAGGCGCTCCGCGCGTTGGGCAGCTACGGGGAGCGCGCGCGCGACCCGGTGTGGGCCGCGCTCCGGGACTCCAGCGCGAACGTCCGCGTCACCGCCGCCCAGGCGCTGTCCGACGCCCTCGGCTCCAACCGCGCGCGATGGATGGAGGCGTGGCGCGCCGACACGACCTTCATGTTCCGCCGGACGCTCCTCGCGGCGGCGCTGCACGATGACGTGGTGCTCCCCGCGGCCGACCTGGACGAGCCCGACAGCTGGGTGCACCAGGGCGACTGGCGCTATCGCGCCGCCGTGGCCGATGCCGGCGCGGCGGCGCCGTCGATCGAGCGCATGCGCGAGGTGTCGCTCCCGCTCGCCCGCGATCCCGACGGGCGCGTCCGCGTGGCCGGCTACGCGGCGATGGCGCCGTACGCCGACAGCGCGTCGGGGCACCCGTGGCGGCGCGAGTTCATGTACGTCGGACTCGAGGACTGGGATCCGTACGTGCGCGCGACCGCGATCCAGTCGCTCGCCGCGCGCGCCACCGCCGCCGAGGCGCGCCGCGTGCTCGCGAGCTGGTGGCTCGACGCGCGCGACAGCGTCATGGACGCGCGCCTCGCCGCCGTCCGCCTGTTCGCCAGCGCCTGGCGGCGCGACAGCGCCGCGTTCGGCGACTCCCTCGCGCACGCGCTGCGATCGCTCCCGGCGCCGCGCGAGCCGCTCGTGCGCGCGGCCGCCGACGGCGTCTCGCTCTTCGATGCGTGGCGGCGCGTCCCGCTCCCGCCCGGACCACCACTCGACTGGTACCGCGCGCAGGTGCGATCGCTCGTCGAGCCGGCGCTGGCCGGCACGCTGCCGCACGCCGTCATCGAGACCGTGCGCGGACCGATCGAGCTCGAGCTGTTCGCGCTCGATGCCCCGCTCACCGTGAGCAACTTCCTCCGCCTCGCGCGGTCGGGCTACTACGAGCACATCGCCTTTCACCGCGTCGTTCCCGACTTCGTGGCCCAGGACGGCGACCGGCGCGGCGACGGGAACGGCGGTCCGGCGTACACCATCCGCGATGAGCTCAACCGCCGCCGGTACGATCGCGGCGCGGTGGGAATGGCGCTCTCCGGGCCCGACACCGGCGGGAGCCAGTACTTCCTGACGCTCTCGCCGCAGCCGCACCTCGACGGCGGCTACACGGTGTTCGGCCGCGTCGTGTCGGGGTTCGACGCCATGGACGCGCTCGTCCAGGGCGACAGCATCTTGGACCTCCGCGCGCGTTGACCCGCTCCGTGCCGCCGACGATGCTCCGGGGTATGACGTCGATGCGACACGCCATTCTCCCATCCATCGCCGTCGTGCTCGTCGCGGGCTGCGCGCCCAGGGCCACGCCGCTACGCGGCGAGCCGGCGCCCGCGCGGCTCCCATCCACCGAGCTTCCGCCGGTCCACCGGCAGATCGGCTTCCTCTGGACGTACGCCGACAACGACTTCCGCGTGAAGGGGGAGGGGGCCGCGCGTGTGGCACCCCCCGACAGCGTGCGCCTGGACTTCTTCGTCGCCAACGGGATGGGAGGCGGGCGCGCGCTGCTCATCGGCGACGACCTCTCCACGCCGGGGGCGAGCAACCGGGTCCGCGACTACCTCCCGCCGGCGCCGTTGCTCTGGGCCGCCCTGGGCCGTCTTCGAGTACCGGCCGCTCGCGATACGACGGCCCGCGTTGACGGCGACACGCTGCGGGTGGAGATTGGGAGTGACCCGGCGTGGCGAGCCACGTTCGTCGGCGATGACCTGCGCCGGCTCGAGCTCATCGACGGTGGCCGCGTGCCGCAGTGGATGACCCGTGAGCCGGACGGCCACGTGCGATATCAGAACGATCGCGCCCGCCGCCGGCTCGACCTCACCATTTTACGCGTTGACACTCTTCCGGCTTTCGATGCGGCCATCTGGCGGTAGGGCACTGATCGCGGCGCTCGTGCTGACGCTCGCGGGGTGCATCTACGGCTTCGCGGGCGGCGGCCTTCCGCCGCACGTGAAGAGCGTGGCCGTGCTCCCGTTCGACAACGAGACGGCCGACCCGTCGCTGCAGCGCCAGATCTACGACCAGCTCCGCCGCGAGGTGGAAGGGCGTCTCGGTCTGCGCGAGGCGTCGGAGGGGAAGGCGGACGCGCTCGTGCGCGGGCGCATCGTGCGCTACGATGCGGACATCCCGGTCGCCTACAGCGCCGACCCCGCGCGAGCCAGCAGCGCCGAGCGCAAGCTGCAGCTCACCGTGGACGTGGAGATCCTCGACCAGACCACCGGGCGCACGCTCTGGCAGCGCAAGGGTCTCCTCGAGGAGGGGACGTACGCCGAGCGGTCGGAGCCCGATGGGCGGCGCCAGGCGATCGAGAAGCTCGTGAACGACGTGATCGCCGGAGCGCAATCGCAATGGTGAGGCGCGCCCACCCCGGCAGGACCTCGCTCGGCTGTCTCTTCACGCTGCTCATCCTTTCCGCCACCGGCTACTTCGGCTACAACGTGGGACGCGTCTACTGGCGCTGGTACCAGTTCCAGGACGCGATGGCGCAGCAGGCGCGCTTCGCCGCCCACAAGGAGGACGACTCGATCCGGTCGGAGCTCCAGGCCAAGGCCGACTCCCTGGAGCTCCCCACGGCCGCCCAGCGCGTGCACATCCGCCGCGCCGACCACACGATCTTCATCTGGTCCGATTACGTCGAGACCGTCGAGCTGCCCGGCATCGTGAAGGACATCGACTTCACCGCGCACGTCGAGAGGGCGTTCTGAGCGCGCCACGCCCCGACCGGAAGCTCATGTCGTGGGACAAGGCCCGACAGTGGCGCGAGCGCGTGAGCGGGCGCGTCGTGTTCACCAACGGCGTCTTCGACCTCCTGCATCCGGGACACGTCGATCTCCTCACCGCCGCCCGCGCCGAGGGCGACGCGCTCGTCGTCGGCGTGAACAGCGACGATTCCGTTCGTCGCCTCAAGGGGCCCGAGCGCCCCATCCGCCCCGAGACCGATCGCGCGTACGTGCTCGCGGCGCTCGAGGCGGTGAGCGCCGTGGTCGTGTTCGACCAGGACACCCCGCTCGAGCTCGTCCTCGCGCTCCGTCCGGATGTGCTCGTGAAGGGAGGAGACTACACGCCCGAGACCGTCGTCGGTCGCGCCCAGGTGGAAGGGTGGGGCGGGCGCGTCGTCATCGTCCCGCTCACCGCGGGCCAGTCCACCACCTCGATCGTCGAGCGACTTCGTGGAACGTCCTGAGCCGGCTCCCCGCACGACGCGCCGCGCCGACGCGCTGCGCCCCGTCACCCTCCTTCGCGGCGCCTCGGCGTACGCCGAAGGCTCGTGCCTCATCACGTGCGGCGAGACGCGCGTCCTCTGCACCGCGTCGGTCGAGGAGGGAGTGCCCGCCTGGCGGAAGGGGCGCGGCGAAGGGTGGATGACGGCCGAGTACGCGATGCTCCCGCGCGCGACGCACACGCGCACGCCGCGCGAGCGCTCGCAGCTCGGCGGCCGCACGCAGGAGATCCAGCGCCTGATCGGCCGGAGCCTCCGCGCCATGCTCGACGACTTCCGCTTCGGCGAGCTGACCGTGCGCGTCGACTGCGACGTGCTGCAGGCCGACGGCGGCACGCGCACGGCGTCGATCACTGGCGCGTGCATCGCCGTCGTGGATGCCTTCGACCTCCTCGTGCGTCGCGGCCGCATCGCGGCGAGTCCGGTGAAGCGCCGCGTCGCGGCGGTGAGCGTCGGCGTCATCGACGGCGAGCCGCGCCTCGACCTCGACTACGCCGAGGACGTGCGTGCCGAGGTGGACATGAACGTCGTCGTGACCAGCGGGGGGCAGTTCGTGGAGGTGCAGGGAACGGGGGAGCACGGCACGTTCGATCGGGCGACGCTCGATCGCCTGCTCGATCTCGCCGCCACCGGCACAGCCGAGCTGCTCGCCAGGCAGGCCGAGGCGCTCGCGTCGTGACCGGGGCGCGGGAGCCGATCGTGCTCGCCACGCGCAGCCTCGGCAAGCTGCACGAGCTGCGCCCCATCTTCGCCGCCGCCGGCGCGGGCGTGATCGATCTCGACGACGCGCGGATTCCCGAGCACCCGGACGAGGAATCGCTCGAGCGGTGGGAGACGTTCGAGGAGAACGCGCTGGCCAAGGCGCGCCACTTCTTCGCGCTCGACGGCGGGCGCCCCACGGTGGCCGACGACTCGGGGCTCGAGGTGGTCGCGCTCGCCGGCCGCCCCGGCGTGCGCACGAAGCGATGGAGCGGCCGCACCGATCTGTCGGGACGCGCGCTCGATGCGGCGAACATCGCCAAGCTGCTCGCCGAGTTGGAGGGCGTGGAGGACCGGCGTGCGCGCTACGTCTGCGTGGCGGCGTACGTGGACGCGCGCGGGGAGCGCCTCTTTCGAGGGGAGACCACCGGGCGGATTCTCCACGCGCCGCGCGGAACGGGCGGATTCGGGTACGATCCCGTCTTCCTCTCGGACGATCTCGGCGTCACCTTCGCCGAGGTGGATCGAGCGGTGAAGGAGCCGGTGAGCCATCGCGGCCGCGCGTTCGCGCAGCTCGTCGCGTGGCTCACGCACCCCCGTTGACCGGGGCGCCTGGGTCGGCTACATTTGGGTTTCTTGCGGGGCGTAGCGTAGCCTGGTATCGCGCCTGCTTTGGGAGCAGGAGGTCACCGGTTCAAATCCGGTCGCCCCGACCTGGCAGGTCGCCCCGCAGCCGGAGGACGGGGTTCGAGTACGACCGGCCAAGCGTGAAGAAGCGCCAGTAGCTCAGGTGGATAGAGCAACAGCCTTCTAAGCTGTGGGTCGGAGGTTCGAATCCTCCCTGGCGCGTAACGAGCATCATGCGCCCTTAGCTCAATTGGCAGAGCAAATGACTCTTAATCATTAGGTTGTAGGTTCGATTCCTACAGGGCGCACTCCGGAGGCGCAACGAGATCCACCTCGTTGCGCCTCTTTTTTCATCCCGGCTTCCGCGTGCGGCAACGAGGCACCCGAAGCGGGTGTTCCGCTCGCACCGCCCACCGCGACCCGTCGCGGCTTCGATTGTGTGCGACGGCAGAAACCTTGCACGCGGGCTGCTCCAATCGAACGCGACGCGTTCGGGGGTGCCATGATGAAGAAGGCGGCCTTCCCGCTCCCGCTCGTGCTCCTGCTCGCCGGCGTCGCCTGTCACGACGCGAGCACCGTCTCCGGGCCAGCAAGCCCCGCGCCCGTCCTTGGCCTGCGCCCGGCCATGGTGTCGCCACAGGCGACCACGAGTGGTCTGTCGCCGATCGTCACCGAGAATGGCCAGCTGTCGCTCTCGGTGGATGGAATCGGCACCAACGTCGCGACGGGGACCATCCAGGTGGAGAAGCCGGACGGCGCGACGGTCCGGGCCGCCTATCTCGCCGCGGCGAGCACCGGCTTCAGCTCGCACACGCTCGCCGATGGCGAGATCACCCTCGATGGCGCGAGTGTCTCGTTCGAGCGGGTGGTCACCGGCGCCATCGACAACACCAACGGGTGGGCGAACGTCACCCCGCTCGTGAAGTCGAAGATCGATGCGGCGCCCGCGGGTCGGGTGGACATCACCGTGGCCGAGACGGGAACGACGAACATCGACGGCGAGATCCTCGCCGTGATCTTCGACGACCCGGCTGAGACCGCGAGCAACACGGTCGTGCTCTTCTTCGGCGCGCAGCAGGTGACCGGGGACGACTTCTCGATCGACTTCGCCGAGCCGCTCGACACGAGCGATCCCGACCTGGTGCTCGATCTCGGACTCGGCATCTCGTTCGGCTGCCAGCGCACCGGCTTCTGCGGCCCGAATCAGCGCAGCATCATCGACGTCGACGGAGACCGCCTGACCTCCATCGCGGGCGGGGAGGATGACGGGAGCGCCGAGAACGGTGCGCTGCTCACCGTGGGCGGCCTCGATGACAGCGACGCGAACCCGTCGGATCCCAACGCGGCGCTGAACGGCGACCCGCGTCAGGACGACGAGCTGTACTCGCTCCTGCCGTTCGTCTCGAGCGGAGACCAGTCGATCGCGCTGCACACGCGGAACCCGTCGAACGACGACAACATCTTCTTCGCCTCGCTGTTCACGACGGTGATCGCGGCGGTGGACACGGAGCCCGCGCAACCGCCGTTCACGCAGACGGTGGGTCCCTCGGGGGGAACGATCTGCGCGGCGGCGTGCAAGCTGAGCATCGTCATCCCGGCCGGTGCGCTGGCGTCGAACGTGACGTTCACGATCCGACACACGCCGAGCCCCGTGGCCGACCCCGAGCTGGTCGAGAGCTCGGCCTGCGACATCGAGCCAGCGGACACGCGATTCCTGCGGCCGATCGAGATCGGGATCCAGTACGATCCCAGCGCGCTCCCCGAGGGGGTGGGAGAGGAGTCGCTCCGGCTCTTCCAGCTGGTGGACGGGGCGTGGGTGCAGGTGCCGGGGAGCGGGGTGAACGCGAGCACACACGTGGCGTGGGGTGTGACCTCGTCGGTGGGGACGTTCGCGGTACTCGGGACGTGAGGAGCCGAGTCCACCCGGGGTTGTCCGGAGGTGAGGGCTGTTTTACATTCCCCGACCCTTCGAGTCGCGTGCGCGACGCGGGTGCGGATGGTTCGGGGAGGTCGGCGCGAAACCGAGCTCACCCATTGACCAACGGCGGCGTTCGTGTTACACTTGGAGGCTGTCGCCACTAGGTAAATCTCGTAGGCGACGGGCGGATGGTCTGGCCGGGCCCGGCGCGCCAGGTTGGCGGGCCGAGGTTGACAAATGGCTAGAGGTCTGTTACGTTAAGTGGCTGTCGCGAAAGCGACTTAAGAGCTGTTTGAAAATCGAATTCGAGAGACGGTTGTGCGAGGCGAACTCGTCGATCCCGCGCTCGTTCGGGGCGTTGGGGGAGAGTTCAGACCTGAACAATCATAGTGATTCGGACATTGTCGCGTTTCGGCGCGATGACGTTACGAAGAGCCATCGAACTACCAAACTATTGGAGAGTTTGATCCTGGCTCAGGACGAACGCTGGCGGCGTGCTTAACACATGCAAGTCACGGGGGCTCCGCAAGGGGCAACCGGCGAACGGGTGCGTAACACGTGAGCGACCTGCCGTACCTGTGGGGGATAGCCG
>DASUXC010000159.1:0-11828 GCA_036378095.1 Gemmatimonadaceae bacterium
GGCCGTGGCCGTGCTCCGGGCGTGGAAAGGCCGGGTGGCCGAGCTCCAGCTCCCCTCGGCCCCGGTGCCCCCGCTCGTGGTCACCGACGCCCCCGACCGGCCGCAGCCGCGGCGCGATGTCATGGCCGGGGGCGGGATGGCCGTCACCGTGGGGCGCGTGCGCGCGGACCCGGTGCTCGATCTCCGGCTCGTCGCCCTCGGGCACAACACCGTGCGCGGGGCGGCCGGGGCCTCCATTCTCAACGCCGAGCTCCTCGTCGCCCGGGGCTTGATCCGCGCCTGAGAACGATGGTTCACCCCGGCTCGCCCCGCCGGCTCGCGCGCCCCGCACCCCGCGCCCCGCACCTCGCGCCGTTCTCGTCCCGCGCCCCGCAACTCACCCTCCGCACATGATCGTGATCAAGTTCGGCGGCACCTCCGTCGAGGACGCCGCCGCCATCACCCGCGCCGCCGAGATCGTGCGCGGCCGCCTCGGGCGCCGCCCCGTCGTCGTCGTCTCCGCGCTGGCGCGCGTCACCAACGAGCTCCTCGCCATCGCCGATGAGGCGGCGTTGGGAAACGCCACCGGCAGCGCCGCGCGCATCGCCGCCGTGCGCGAGCGCCACCATCGCGAGGCCTGCGTGCTCCTCGGCGCGGGCACCGCGCTCGACGCGACGCGCGAGGCGATCTCCGACATCTGCGACGAAGTCGCGCACCTCTGCCAGGCCCTCGTCATCCTGCGTCACGCTCCGCCGCGCAGCCTCGACGCGATCGCCGCGGCCGGCGAGCGCCTCTCGTCGCTCCTCGTCACCGCCGCGTTCCGCGCGCGCGGGATCCGCGCGCGCGAGGTGGATGCGCGCGCGCTCATCACCACCACCGATGCCTTCACCCGGGCGGAGCCGGTGTGGGAGCGCATCGCCGAGCAGGTTCCCGCCGCACTCCGCCCCATCATCGACGCCGGCGAGGTCCCCGTGCTCGGCGGCTTCATCGGCTCCACCGCGACCGGTATCACCACCACGCTGGGGCGCGGCGGCGGCGACTACTCCGCCGCGCTCGTCGGCGCCGCGTTGGGGGCCGAGGCGATCGAGATCTGGACCGATGTGGACGGAATGCTCACCGCCGACCCACGCGTAGTGGACGGCGTGCGTCACCTCGAGCGGCTGCACTTCGAGGAGGCGGCGGAGCTCGCGACCTTCGGGGCGAAGGTGCTCCACCCGAGCACCATCGCCCCCGCCGCCGAGCGCGGGATCCCCGTCTCCATTCACAACGCGCACCGCCCCGATGCGCCGGGCACGCGCATCTCGAGCGACGCGCCGCGCCGCGTGGTGACGGCGATCGCGGGGCGCGCCGGGATCTGCGTGGTCAAGGTGCACTCCTCGCGCATGCTCCTCGCGCGCGGCTTCCTGCACGAGCTGTTCGGCGTGTTCTCCCAGCACGGACTCGCCGTGGACGTCGTGACCACCTCCGAGGTCTCCGTCTCGGCGACGATCGAGGAGCAGCTCTCGCACGACGAGCTGGTGTCGGATCTCGCCGAGCTCGGGGAGGTGGAGGTGATCCGCGGCTGCGCGATCGTCGCCGTCGTGGGGAGCGAGCTGACGGGGAACGTGGACATCGTGGCGCGCGCCCTCTCGGCGCTTCGCGGCATGCCCGTGCACATGCTCTCGGTGAGCGCCACGGGAACGAACGTCACGGCGGTGATCGATGGCGGGAGCCTGCCGCGAGCGATGCGGGCGGTGCACGAGGAGCTGTTCGGCGGGAACCCGGCAGTGGGCCATCCCCTCTCGCCCGTCGGCTAGTGAGGCCGGCGCCCGCGACCAGTCGTCACTCCACCCGCAGCGCGATCGACGGATCCACCCTCGCCGCCCGCCACGCCGGCACCCAGCACGCGATCGCCGACATGCCGAGCAGCAGCACGATGACCCCCACGTAGGTGACCGGATCGAGCCGCGACACGCCGAAGAGCAGCGTGACGATGGCGCGGCTCGCGACGACCGCCGCCGTGAGCCCGATGGCGACGCCGAGCGCGGTGAGTGCCATCCCCTCACGCACGACCATCGCGAGAATCTCCCCGCGCGAGGCGCCGAGCGCCGAGCGCACCCCGATCTCCCGCGTGCGCTCCGTGACGCTTCCGGAGATGACGCCGTAGAGCCCCACGGCGGAGAGCACCAGCGCGACGAATGCGAAGGTCTCGAACAGCACCAGGGCGAACCGTCGCTCGGCGGCCGACTTCGCGATCACGTCGTCCATCGTCGCCACCCGCACGATCGCCTGCTCCGGGTCCACGGACCAGATCGCCCGCTCGATCGCCGGCGCGAGCGCCGCCGGCGCGCCGCGAGCGCGAACCACCAGCCACAGCGGATTGTCGGCGAAGCTCCACTGTGCGGTTGGGACGTACACCTCGTCCGCGTGACTCACCGCCAGCGACATCTGCTTCACGTCCCCCACCACGCCGACGATCGTGTACCACGGCTGGTCGGTGGCGCCGATGTGCACGCGCTGGCCGATCGCGCTTCGCCCCGGAAACTTGCGCCTCGCGAACGACTCGTTGATCACGACGACTCGTGGCGATCCCGCCACGTCGTGCTCGTCGAGCGGACGGCCCTCGCGGAGCGGGATTCGCATCGTCTCGAAGTAGCCCGGCGTCACCCCGTAGCGAAACGCGCTGTGGTCCTCGTCGGAGTCGTCGTTCGGGATCGACTCGAACTGCACGCCGTACTTCTCGAAGTCCCCGCTCAACGGCAGCAGGCTGGTGTACGCCGCCGTGCGCACGCCGGGCACCCGGCGCACCGCGTCCAGGGCGTCATCGAAGAACCGGCGCGTGGCGTCCGGGTCGTCGAGCCGGTGCCCAGCCACCTGCACCTGCATGGTGAGCAGGTGCGATGGCACGAATCCCGGCGCCACCGCGAACAGCCGCTGCAGGCTGCGCAGCAGCAAGCCCGCGCTCACCAACAGCACGAGGGCGAGCGCCACCTCGGAGATGACGAGCGTGCCGCGCGTGAGGCGGCTCCCGCCGGTCGCACGCCCTGATCCGCGACGCAATCCGCCGTGCAGGTCGTCACGCGATGCGTGAAGCGCCGGCGCGAGACCGGCCGCTATCCCGATAGCCGTAGTGATGGCGAGCGCGAAGCCGAACGCGGCGCCGTCCACGCGGATCTCGTGCAGGCGCGGCAATCCTGCAGGGCCGAGCGCCACCAGCGCTCGCACGCCGAGCGCCGCCACGACCATCCCGAGCGCACCGCCGATTCCGGCGAGCGACAGGCTCTCCGTGAGCAGCTGCCCGATCAGTCGCGCCCGCCCCGCGCCGAGCGCGAGGCGCATCGCCATCTCGTCCCGCCGCTGCGCGCCGCGGGCGAGGAGCAGGTTCGTCACGTTCACGCACGCGATCGCCAGCACCAGCAGCACCGCGCCGAAGATGGCGAGCAGCGCCGGGCGTACGCCGCGCGTGAGGTCGTCCCGGAGCGCGCGCACGCTCAATCCCGCGTCGAGGGATGCCCACCGCGGCCTGGCGAATTCCGGCACCGGCGTGCGCGCGATCGCGTCGAGCTCGCGCCGGGCCGCATCCGCGCTCACCCCCGCTCCGAGCCGCCCCACCATGCGCAGGTGGTGTCCCCACTCCCTCCCCTCCGGGGGAAGGGACGCGTCGTACTGGAGCGGCGCCCAGATCTCCGCCGCGGGGGCGAGCACGTTCTCGAACGCGCGGGGCATCACGCCGATCACCGTGTAGCGGTCGTCGCCGAGCGTGATCTGGCGCCCGACGATCGCCGGGTCGCCGCCGAAGCGGCGCTGCCAGAGCGCGTCGCCGAGGATCACCACCCTCGGCCCCTCGCGCCGATCGTCGCTCGCCTGGAAGTCCCGCCCCAGCACCGGCGGCACGCCGAGTACGCGGAGGTAGCCCGCGCTCACCCGCTGCCCGTCCAGCCGCTCCGGCTCTTCCCGTCCGACCAGTGTCGGCTGCCATGGCTTCATCACGGCGAGGGCGTCGAACGAGCGGCCGCGCTCCGACACCTCGCGGTACGTGCCGAACGTCACGTCGATCGGCGCGCCATCGGTGCCGTGGTCCGAGATCATCACGATCCGGCCGGGGTGTGGATACGGAAGCGGCTCGAAGAGGACGGCGTGCACCGCGCTGAAGATCGCCGTCGTCCCCCCGATGCCGAGCGCCAGCGTGAGCGCGGCAACGGCGGTGAAGCCAGGGCTGCCGCGCAGCCGTCGCGCCGCATAGCGGAGGTCGGCGAGCTGCGTGGCGACCACGTTCTCCCAGCCGTACGCGCGTACCCGTTCGCGCACGACCGTGTCGCCGCCCGACTGGAGCCGCACCGCGCGTCGTGCGGCATCGGGGGAGAGACCGCTCGCCACCAGCTCGGCGGCCGCCCGCTCGAGGTAGTCCGCGACCTCGTCGGCGAGATCCTGGTCCGCGGCCCGGCGGCGCGCGAGCACACGCAGGCCTCGCGTGAGCTGGCGCCAGAGCGTCATGGTGCTACCCCTCCGCCGCCAGCAGCCGCGCGACGGCGCCGGCCCGGCGCTTCCAGTCCGCCGTCTCGGCCTCGAGCTGCTTCTTCCCGGCGCGCGTGAGCGAGTAGTACTTCGCGCGGCGGGAGTTCTCCGTCTGGCGCCACTCGGCGTTCAGGAACCCCGCTCGCTCGAGGCGCGACAGCGCGGTGAGGAGCGAGCCCGGGTTCACCTTGAACACGCCGCGCGAGATCTGCTCGACGCGGCGGGCGATACCGAACCCGTGCATCGGCGCGAGGCTCAGCGTCTTGAGGATGAGCAGGTCGAGCGTGCCCTGGATGACATCCGTGTTCGGGTCGTCCATGGAAGCTCCGGCGCGTGGTGTCCGGGTGACGATAGCACCATCTTCTCTTGATTGTCAACATGTGACGATCATCACGAGCGGCCACGGGTGCGGAGGCGAGGTGTGCCCGCGCGACACCCGGGAGCGCCACGGCTGCCCGGCTGCCCGAGCTCGGCCGTGCGGACGGCCGCGGCCGCGGTGAGGCCACGGCGCGGGCCGCCCGGGGAAGACGGAAGGCAGGGCGACCGCCCGGCACGGGCCGCCCGCGGCGGCACCTGACCGGAGCGACCGCGCCGCGAAGCTGGCGTTCGCGGCGTGTCGATCTCGGGTCTCCTCGTTCGACGTGTTGGTAGAGCGGGGCTCACCCCGGGCGATCCGGCCCGGGTGCCGGGCCAGCCGCCGAACCCGACACCTGAGGAGACACCACCATGCAACCCACCACGCTGCGCGCGAGCGACCGGAACACCCAGGCGAACTCCCACCCGGGTGAGGGGCGCCTCCCCAAGGCCGCGAAGCGGCGGAACGTGACGTTGTGGACCGTCCAGGTGCTGCTCGCCGCCCTCTATGTCTTCGCCGGTTGGGCAAAGCTCTCCATGCCGCTCGCCGCGCTCGCGCAGGCGACGCACCTGCCCGGTCCGTTCATGCGCTTCATCGCCGTCTGCGAGCTGCTCGGCGCGCTCGGTCTGGTCCTCCCCGGGCTGTTCCGCGTTCGGCTGGCCCTCACGCCGATCGCCGCTGCCGGCCTGGTCATCATCATGATCGGCGCGACGGTGGTCACGCTGCTCACCGGCCAGGTCGCGGCCGCGCTCCCCCCCTTCGTCGTCGGCCTCTTCGCGGCGTTCGTCGCCCGCGGGCGCGCGGGTTGGGCGACGCGGCGGCGCGAGTCCGCTCCGATCTCCACGCTCGAGGCGGCGTGAGGGGCGCGGCTGTGGCGCCCTGCCATCGGTGTTCGGGACGACGCGGCTGTCCGACGCGGCTGGCGGCTCTCGGCCCTCGGCTCTCGGCTTGGGGCACACCCCGGGAGCTCTCTACGCTGGGCAGTAGCCGAGGGCCGATGGCCGAGAGCCGACAGCTGTGTCTTCCCGAGAGCCGATGGCCGAGAGCCGACAGCCGCGTCGTCCCGAGTCGCCGCGTCTTCACGCCAGCGGAAGCGTCAGCGTCAGCGTGGTCCCGTCGTTCGGATCGCTCCTGGCCGTCAGGTCGCCCCCCATCCCGCGCGCGAGATCCCGGCTGATCGCCAGCCCGAGCCCCACGCCCTCCTGCTGCACGAACGGGCGCGTGCCGAGTTGCACGAACGGCTCGAAGATGCTCTCCAGCTTCGCCGCCGGGATGCCGATGCCGGTGTCGCGCACGTGGATGCACGCCATCGCCGGCCTCTCGGGACATGCCGCGGCCTCGAGCACGATGCGTCCCCCGGCGGGGGTGAACTTGATCGCGTTGGTGACGAGGTTGAGCACGATCTGCTGCACCTTCTCGCGGTCGGCCCGCACGACGATCGGGGGTTCCCCGGCGCCGTCGCGCGGGCGACGCACGGTGTCGCACCCGAGTCGATTGGCCGAGAGCAGCGGCTCGATCATCGACGTGATGTCGGCCAGGACTTCCATCACCGGCACGTCGGCGATCGCGTACTCCACGCGTCCGGTCTCGATGCGCGCCAGGTTCAGCACATCGTTGATGAGGGCGAGCAGGTGCCGCTGGCTGCGCTGCACGCGGGCGAGCGCGTCGCGTTGCGCGTCGGTGAGCGGCCCGTGCACGCCCAGCTCGACGAGCTGCACGTGCCCGCCGATGGCGTTGAGCGGCGTGCGCAGCTCGTGACTCATCACGGCGAGGAACTCGCTCTTCGCGCGGTTCGCGGCCTCGGCCTCCGCGCGAGCCGCCTGCTCCCGCTGGAGGAGACGCTCGCGCTCCACCGCCGCGCGCCTGAGCTCCGCTTCCCGCTGGAGCACCGCCGCCTCCGCGCGCCGGCGCTCCTCCAGCGCCGCACGGAGCTGATGCTCGAGCGCCGAACGCTGCGCGATCTCCGTCTCGAGCGCGCGGGCGCGCTGCTGCAGGAGCGTGATCTCGAGCAGCCTCGCGTCCTCATCCGCCTGCGTGTACCGCTCCGTGGGGAGCACGTGCGCGTGCTGGCGGCAGATCTCGTGGAGGTGGCGCGCGTGCCGCGCGTCGGAGAAGCCGCTCATGGCGTATGCGCAGAGCAGCGAGAACGGGTGAGTGGTCCCGAGCTCGTTCCAGAGCTCCTCCAGTCGGATCGCGCCGTCGGGATTGCCGTCCCTCCAGAGCAGATCCACCATCTCGCCGTAGACGCGGATCGGCCCGTGCTCGTCCGCGCGGCGGCTGCGCTCGATGACCGTGCCGAGCTCGGCGAGGAACCGCGCACGGTCCGGCGCCGTGCCGGTCATGAACGTCGTGAGCGTGCCCCTGGCATCGAGGAACGCGAGCTTGCCGTGCTTCGACAGCGCGGCGACGTCGAATCCCCTCCCGCGCAGGTGCTCGGAGAATGCTCCCCGGTGCGGCGCGGTGGCGACGGCGACCACGGCGTGGCCGGTCGCCAGCCCGTCGGCCAGGAAGTCGCCGACGGTGGCGCACAGGTAGCCTTCGTCTTCATAGAACTGCACGATGTGCTCGGATGCGCCGGCGCGCGCGTGCCCCGGAGTGGCGGGGTGGCTCGCGCCGGTTCGCGTCGTACGGGCAGGCATCGACTGCTGCATCATCTCCCCTGTTGAAGATCAGCGCTGGGGCATCGGCGCTCGGGGAGACGCGGCTGTCAGCTGTCGGCTCTCGGCTCTCGGCTCTCGGCCATCAGCTAGGGCACACGCCGAGGGCTCTCAATGCTGTGCCGTTAGCCGGAGCCGATGGCCGAGAGCCGATGGCCGAGAGCCGATGGCCGCGTCTCCCCGAGCTCCGCCGTTCTCGTGTCGCAACCACGGAAGCACGAGAATCGGCATCTCCAAGCGGCTCCCGGCAAGGGGCGCGGGAGAGCATAATGGGTGCCGATGTCGGGGTCGCGGCCTCCCCCGCCGGACTCGGGACCGGGGGGCGGCCACGGCCGGCATTCCGGGCGGACGAGCCCGGCACGCGGTTCCGGCCGGCGTGCGGCGAGGCGGCGACCGATCCGCATCAGCTCCCGGAAGCCGCCGTCGAGTCGCACGTCTCCTCCACGAGCGCACCGAGGTCGAAGTACGCCCACCAGCGAGGCTCGCCGGCGGGAGCGTTGGCGCTCCGGATCGTGAACCGCCGTCCCTCGCCGCCCAGGCAGGTACGTGCCTCCTCGGGGATGCCGTCCCCGTCGAGATCGGCGCGCTCGGTGCCGTCGGCCGCTCGGGTCCACTTCGCGTCGCTGGCGACCACGATCGCCGCCGTCAGCCCACCGTCGGGCGCGGGCGGCTCCGCCCCCGTCGCCTCGAGGTCGTAGGCTCGCATGCTGCCGTCGCCCCACGCGACCGCGCCGAACCCGGTACTGCACGGCGCTCGACGCTCGCGCCGCACGCGGGCGTCGTAGCTCGCCGAGTCCACGCCCGGCATGGGGAACACGAGCTTCACGCGCGCGCCCGGAGCGAGCCCGTCGTGCGCGAGCACGTGGTACTCGAACGTGGCGCACCAGACGCGGCCGCTGTCGGGAATGGCGAGTCCGACCGGCGGCAGCACGCGCGTGGTATCACCGCGGTCAGTGCCCGCGGTGTCACCGCGCACCACACCCGCCGTGTCACTGGACCGCGCATCCGCAACGCCCCCCCGCGCCACACCCACGGCGCTGTCGAGCGGCGCCGCCTTCGACGCACGCCGCTCCGGAGTCCCGCAGCCGCCTGCGGCGAGCGCCGCGAGCGCGGCGACGGCGATGAGCATTCGCCCTGAACGCACCACCTTCCCCTCCCGATGGTTCGGATCCCGGTCGCGTCGCGCCCGGGCGCGTGCCCCGGCCGCCCTGGACATCGCGCGCGCCAGGCGTAGGATCGATCTCGGCTCGGCCGACGAGCCTCCCACCCTGAATGTTCACATGACCGATCACGACTTCCCCTCCCCCTCCCCCTCCCCCTCCCCATCGCCTGACGCGCCCGATCCGGCGGCGCCGCGCGCGCTCACGCGCCGCGACTTTCTCGCCGGGACCGTCGCGCTCGTCGCCGCGGTGCCGCTCGCCGGGGCGCCGGCGATCCATCTCCCATCCCGCAAGCGATACGACATCATCGTGCGCGGCGGCCACGTGTTCGATGGCACGGGTCGCGACGCGATCGCGGCGGACGTCGCGATCACCGGCGACCGCGTGACCGCCGTCGGGGCGGCGCTCGGCGAGGACGCTCGCCTGGTCATCGACGCGCACGGGCTCGCCGTGTCACCGGGGTTCATCGACATCCACTCGCACGCCGACGGCACCCTGTTCCGCGACCCACGCGTGGAGTCCACGATCCGGCAAGGGGTGACGACGGTGATCGTGGGGCAGGATGGCTCCTCGCGCGCGCCGCGGCGAGCGGGGGGGGAGGGAGATGACGACACGGCGCGTGGCGCGTCGCCCGGCTCGGGATCGGGCACGACCGGACTGGGCGAGGTGTTCCGGTCGATCGATGCGCTCCCGAGCGCGGTGAACGTGGCGAGCATGGTGGGGCTGGGCACCGTGCGCCACGTGGTGGTGGGGGACGCCGACCGGCCGGCGACGCCTGACGAGATGCGGCGCATGGTGGCGCTGGTGGAGAGCGCGCTCGCCGACGGGGCGTGCGGCGCATCGAGCGGGCTCGAGTACACACCGGGGGCGTTCGCGCCACGCGCGGAGCTGGTGGCGCTCTGCCGCCCGCTCGTGCGTCGCGGGCTGCCCTACGCGACGCACATGCGCAACGAGGACGACCGGCTGCTCGAGGCGATCGACGAGGCGATCGCCGTCGCCAGGGGCGCGGGGTGTCCGCTCCAGATCTCGCACCTCAAGACCGAGGGGAAGCGCAACTGGGGGAAGCTCGACGACGTGTTCGCGCGCATCGACGGCGCGAAGCGCGCCGGGCTCGACGTCGCCTTCGACCGCTATCCCTACGTCGCCTACCAGACCGGGCTCTCGAACCTCTTCCCCGACTGGGCGGAGGATGGCGGGACCGACGCGTTCCTCGCGCGGCTCGCGGATGCGAGCGTGGCGCCCAGGCTGCGCGGCGCGGTGGGCGACAAGATCGCGCTCCTCGGCGGGTGGGACAACGTCCTTATCTCCTCGGTGCGCGCCGATGCCGATCGCGGCGTGGAGGGGAAGCGCCTCGGCGACTGGGCCGCGTCGGTCGGCCGCGATCCCTACGATGCGGCCGTGGCACTGCTCGTGCGGAGCCGCGGCGACGTGGGAATGGTGGGGTTCGGGATGACCGAGCCGAACCTCGAGCGCATCCTCGCGCACCCGTTGGGGATGGTGTGCAGCGACGGCGGCGCGTTCGCCACCGAGGGCGCGGCGCGCGTGGGGCACCCGCACCCGCGGTCGCTCGGCACCTTCCCCCGCGTGCTGGCGCGCTACGTGCGCGAGCGCCGCGTGCTGACGCTCGCCCAGGCGATCCACAAGATGACCGCGCTTCCCGCGTCGCGGCTCAGGCTCGCGGACCGCGGCCGTCTCGCGCGCGGATGCGCGGCGGACGTGGTGGTGTTCGACCCGGGCACCGTGCGCGACCGCGCCACGTACGCCGAGCCGTTCCAGTATCCCGACGGCATCGGCGTGGTGATCGTGAACGGGAGGGTGGCGCTTCGGGATGGGGAGCGGGCGGCGAGGGGGAGCGGGCGGGCGCTGCGGGCAGGGTGAAAAGAGGCGGCTCTCGGCTCTCGGCCATCGGCTTGCGGCACACCCCGAGAGCTCTCTGTGCGGGGCTTCAGCCGAGAGCCGAGAGCCGATGGCCGACAGCCGCGTCCCGACAGCCGCGTCCCGACAGCCGTCTCCACACCGTCCATACATCGAGGAGCTGCCACCCATGCACATCACCGTCGGCCAGCGGGCACGGCGGACGCTGACGGTCGGCGAGGCGAGCGTGCGCGCGTTCGCCGAGCTCACCGGCGATTACAACCCGCTGCACTTCGACCCCGAGTTCGCGGCGCGAACGCGCTTCGGCAAGCTCGTCGTGCAGGGCGGGCTCACGACCGGGCTGCTGCACGCGCTCGTGGCGATGGATCTCCCCGGGCCCGGGAGCGTGTTCCTCAGCCAGAACTGGAAGTTCACCGCGCCCGTGTACATCGGCGACACGATCACCGCCGAAGCGGAGGTGGTGAGCGTGCACCCCACCAAGCCCGTCACCCAGCTCCGCGTCGCCGTGACCCGGCAGACGGGGGAGACGGTGCTCGAGGGGGAGGCGTGGTGCTACACGCTGCGGCGGGAGGGGGGCACGGAGTAGCGGGCGGCCTCGTCAGGCGGTCGACGCCACGGGTACGAGCCGCGGTCGCTCGAGCAGCCCGATGACGAATGCGAAGATCGCGTAGAGCGCGATCGCGGTGACGGCGATCGCATTGTCGGACGCCGGCGGCGGACCGAAGAAGGTGTACGCCTGCATGGCGAGCATGATCAGCCCGAACACGACCACCGCCGCACGGCGGGGCGGGTTCGTCCGGAGGTACAGCCACATCCCCCCGAACAAGAGCGCGCCCTCCAGGCCGAAGGCGAGCACGGGGTGGTTCCACAGCCCGAGCCCGACCTTTGCGGTGTCGGCGTAGAGCGGCAGATCGGGGCGGTGCACCACGAAGTCGAGCACCCAGTGCGAGAGCACCGCCGCGCCGACGAGCAGCGCCGCGGTCCAGCGCGCCCGCGGCGCCGCGAGCCGGTAGAGGAGGAGCGCGCCGGCGGACCAGAGCAGGGCGGCGATGAGGCCGTGCGTGTACGGCATGTAGTACAGGTCGAGCGGGTTCGTCGCCGTGATCCCAGGGACGACGCGCACCTTCTCGATGCCGAGCAGGACGAACGGGGCCCATGCCACGTCGAGCAGCTGCACGGCGACGAAGAGGACCCAGAGCGGGATGGACGCTTCGGCCTTCTTCATGGCGAAGCTGACACCGTAGTGGCCGACGAACATCTGACTCTCCTCGAGACGCGACCCGAACCGGCCGGCGGGCACCGCTCGCG
>DASUXC010000160.1:0-6954 GCA_036378095.1 Gemmatimonadaceae bacterium
CCCCCCCCCCCCCTCGCGGTCCTTCCCTGGCCCCTGCCCCCCAGCCCCCGGCCCCTACTCCCCGATATGCTTCGAGTACTCGTCCGGTCCGAGGAGCTCGTCCTTCTGCGCGGTGTTCTTCACACGGAGGCGGATCATCCACCCATCGCCGTACGGGTCGGTGTTCACGAGCCCCGGCTCCTTCTCCAGCCGCGTGTTGACCGACTCGACCTCGCCGGAGAGGGGGCTGAACAGCTCGGACACGGCCTTCACCGCCTCGATCGTGCCGAAGACATCCATGCGACCGACGACGTCGCCGACCTTGGGGAGCTCGACGTACACCACGTCGCCCAACTCGCCCTGCGCGTAGTCCGTGATGCCGACCTGGACGATGTCCGGCTCATCGGTGGGCTTCACGTACTCGTGCTCTTCGGTGTACAGGAGATCCTTCGGGATGTTGGACACGAACTGTCTCCGCGCAGGGGTGGTAACGGTTCGCGGGTAGTCTATCCGGGCCCCGGAAAGGTGTCAAGGAACGTCGCGTCACGCGCTCGCGTCACGATCTCGCGTCACGCGCTCGCGTCAGCGCGGCGTCACGCGCGGCGTCACGCGCGGCGTCACGCGCTCGCGGGCGCGTGCTCGTCGGTCTCGCGCTCGAGCGAGGCCCACAGCTCTCGCACCCGCGCCTCGAGCTGCGCGCGCGATCCGGCGTTGTCGATGAGGAAGTCGGCGCGGGCGCGCTTGAGCTCGGCCGGCATCTGCGCGACGATCATCTCCATCGCCTCCTCGTGCGAGAGGGCGCGCTCGCGCATCAGCCGCTCCAGCCGCACGGGGCGCGGCGCGTCCACCAGCACGATGCGGTCGAACGCGTCCGCGAGCCCGCGCTCGAACAGGAGGGGGATGTCGCTCACCACGATGCGATCGCCGCGCGCGCGCGCCGCCGCCGTCTCCTCCTCGCGCAGGCGCGCCACCTCCGGGTGCACGATCGCGTTCAGCGCCTCGAGCTCCTCGGGGCTCTGAAACGCGATGCGCCGGAGCGCCGCGCGGTCGAGCACGCCGTCGGGCGCGCGCACCGCATCCCCCCACCGATCGATGATCGCCCGGAACGCCGCCGTGCCCGGCTCCACCGCGCGCCGCGCGAGCATGTCGGCGTCGATGATCGTGGCCCCGCGCTCGGCGAGCATCCGCGCGACCGTGGACTTGCCGCTGGCGATGTTGCCGGTGAGTCCCACGCGTAGCATGCTCACTCCCGCCGGCGCCGCACCGCCACCGCGCAGTTGCCGGGCAGGTCGCACGTCGAGGCGCTCCCCCAGTTCCCCTGATCGTCGAACGGCACCACCGTCACCCGCGCGCGCTCGAACGGCGCGCTCCGGGAGCAGGTGACGGTGTGGGTGCCACTCCCGCCGGTGAAGCGCCCGCCGCACACGAAGTAGATCGTGTCCTGAACGAGCTGCGAGTCCCGCACGTTGCGCACCACGATGTCCACGCTGTCCGGGGTCCCCGTGCTCGAGCTCACATTGAATCCGACGGAGAGCGAGTCGTGGGTGGTGTCGCCGACCACGGCGGAGGCAAAGGGGGCGGCACTGCCCACGGGTGTCAGCGGGATCGCGATCGGACCGGCGGCGTTCCCCTTCGTGTCGTACACGGAGAGATCGACGTCCTGCACCATCGCGGCGGACGTGGTCGCGAACGTGTCCACCGAGATGTACCGCGCGCCGGCGAGGGTGCCCCGGGGGGGCGCGAACTGGACGAGCGACAGACCGACCTGGTTGCCGGTGGAGTCGCTCAGCATCGCGAACAGTTGCGCCAGGTCGCCATCCGGGTCGGAGGCGCTCATCCGGTAGCGCACGAGGTCGAGGTCCACCGCCACGGCGGTGTCGCCGGTCACCTGCGGCGCGGTGCTTCCGGCGACGAGGAACACCGGGGGCGATTCGACCGTCGCGCCCGGGGTCACCTCGAGGGGGCCCGCGGCCTGCATGTCGACGATGGCGGCGTTCACGATGAGCTGCACGTCGACCCACACGCTGCACGACTTCCCGCCGTTCACCGACGCCTGCGCGGCGAGACACGGGGCGAGGTCGAACGACACCGGCACCTGCTGCAATCCGCCCGTCACCGCGACGTCGCCGGCGTAGAGCGTGCTCGCCGTCTCGGTGCCGGGGAGGAAGTAGTAGACGCGATACGCCAACCGCGCACCGGAGACGGTGGTCTGGAGGTTGACGCGCAGCGCGACCCGCGTGGCGTGTGGGGCGACGGGGGTGTCGTTGAGGCACGCGGCCAGGAGTAGCGCCGCGAGTGGCGCGAGGTGTCGGAACGGGCGGGTCATGTGGGGGGTCGGGGTCGTCAGGCCGGGCCAAGGTACGGGGCGATGGACGACCCTGTCAACCACGCCCCGCCCCCCGCCCCCCGCCACCCACCCCGTCCCCGCGCCCTCAGAGGAGCGGGACCTGGTCCTCGTCGCGCCGGGGGACCTGGTGGCAGTGGCGGCACCGCGCCTCGTACGACTCCCGCCCCCCGACCATGATCACCGGCGAGTCGTAGCGCGCCGGCTTCCCCTCGATGAGCCGCTGGTTCCGGCTCGCGGGCCCGCCGCAGATCACGCAGATGGCGTGCAGCTTGTCCACCATGTCGGCCACCGCCATGAGCTGCGGCATCGCCCCGAACGGCTCGCCGCGAAAGTCGGTGTCCGTCCCGGCGATGATGACGCGGATGCCGCGCTGGGCGAGCGACGTGGCGACCGGCACGATCCCCGGATCGAGGAACTGCGCCTCGTCGATGGCCACCACATCGGCGAGCGGATTGATCTGCTGCGCGATCTGGAGGGAGGAGTCGACGGGGGTCGCCTCGACGGTCCGGCCATCGTGGCTGGAGATGGAGAACACGCCGTGGTAGCGGTCGTCGAGGTGCGACTTGAACACCTGCACCTTCTTCTTTCCGATCATGGCGCGCCGCACGCGGCGGATGAGCTCCTCGCTCTTGCCGCTGAACATGACGCCGGCCACGACTTCGATCCAGCCGCTGCGGGCGCTGAAGTACATGCGATCGGTCACTCGCTCGATGGGCGGGGGGGACGGGGAGGACGAGGGGGACGGGACGCGTTGTCGTCGCGCCGCGGGCGCTCGCCGCGCTCGCCGCGGTCGCCGCGGTCGCCGCGGTCGCGCCGCGGGGCGCGCTCGCCGCGCTCCGGGCGCTCCCCGCGCATGGCGCGATCGGGGCGGTCGCGCGGCGGCCGGTCGCTCTCCAGCCTGGCGATCACGCGTCGCCCGCGGAGCACGACGCCGGTGAGCCGCTCCACGACCTGCGCGGCCGCATCGGCGGCGATGTCGACGAGGGCGTGCGTGTCGCGGACGTCCACCTTGCCGATGCGGTCGCCCGGGATCCCCGCCTCGTTGGCGATCGCGCCGACGAGATCGCGCGCCGCAATGTTATCACGGGCGCCGGCATTGATGAAGATCCGCGTGAACGCCGGCGCGCCGCCGCCGGCCGCGGCCGCCGGCTGCTCCCGCTGCCGCTGGCGCTCGCGCTCGAGCAGGCGCAGCGCGGCGCTCGCGATCTCCGCGCCGTCGTACTCGTTCAGCAGCGGCTCGATCGCCAGCAGCTCGCGGGAGAGCCCCTCCTCGGCGAGCGTGGCGCGCAGCTCCTCGCGCACGCGCTCCTCGCGCGTCCGCGCCCGGGCCGGCGCGCCGGAGAGCGTGTACGGGGTCATCCGCCCCGCTCCGGCGAGGGTGCGGAGCGTGGAGAGCTGCCGCGGCGTGACGAGCGCGATCGGCATGGCGCTCCCGGCCACGGCGCGCAGCGCCTCGCGCGTCGGCGGCAGCTCGTGCAGCACGACGAGCGTCGCGCCGGGCACCGGCTCGCCGCGCGTGACCACCGCGGCCGCATCGCGGCCGGCGTAGCCGAGCGCGCGCAGCGTACGCTCCACCTCGGCGGCGCCCGCGTCGGAGCGCGCGTACACCGCGGCGCGCTCCGGGTCGAGATCGTCGAGGAGGCGACGGATGGCCGCGGGGTGCGACTGCGGCGCCACCACCACGTAGCGCAGGTCCACCGACTCGCCGCCGGCCACCTCGACCTCGCCGGAGCGGCGCGCGCGCCGCGCGTAGCGCTCGACGACGGCTTCGACGGCCGGGTTCATGTGCGTGGCGACGATGGAGCGCGCGGCGTCCTTGGGCACCTCGGCCATCAGCGCCTCGAGCGCTTCCATCTGCCCCAGCTCCGCGATCGCGTCCGCCCAGGCGATGATCAGCGACCGCGTCGCGCCGAGCTTGATCGCGGCGCCGCGCACCAGCTCGAGCAGCACCGACGGGGAGCCGGCGACGATGGATGGCGGGCGCTCGGCGATGAGCCGCGCCGCCCGACGCGGCGTGGTGATGGGGAGGACGCGCGCCCCCGCGGCCACCGGCGCGCGGGTGACCGTCTCCGCCACCGCCACCGCCGTCTCGGCATCAGGGGTGAGCACGAGGAGCTGCAGCTCCCCCTCGCCCGGCTCGAGCCGCTCCAGCGCCGGCTCGAGAAACTCCGTGATCGCCGCCGCGTCGTGCGGCAGCAGGTACAAGACGTTCTGGTTGCGCGCGATGCTCGTGCGCTCGCGCTCCTCGTGACCCTCGCTCCGATGCTCCACCCCGTCCTCCGTTTTCAATGGCGCGGCACCGCGTCCGCGGCTAAAGTATAGCACGATCCCCATCGCCCCTCCACTTGCCGTCCGGACCCATTCCGTGATCGAGACGTCCCGCCGCGCGTTCGAGCCATCGACCAACATCGCGTCGATGAAGGAGTCCGCCACCATCGCCGTCTCCGCGCGCGCCAAGGCGCTGCGTGCCGCGGGACGTGGCGTGATCGATCTGGGCGCGGGGGAGCCGGACTTCGACACCCCGGAGTTCATCCGCCGCGCCGCGCAGCGCGCGATCGACGCCGGCGCCACGCGGTACACGGCCACCGAGGGGATCCTCCCCCTGCGCGAGGCGATCGCCGCCCGGGCGAACGCGCGCTTCGCGGGAGACGTGCCCGTGGCGAGCGGCGACGTGGTGGTCTCGAGCGGATCCAAGCAGTCGCTGTTCAACGCGTGCTTCGCGCTCTTCGGGGCCGGCGACGAGGTGCTGATCCCCACGCCGAGCTGGACGAGCTACTACGAGATGGTGGCGCTCTCGCGCGCCACTCCGGTGCCGGTGATGGGGGATCCCGCCAACGGTCTCAAGACGAGCGCGGAGCGGCTGGCGGCCGCCGCCACGCCGCGCACGCGCGGGATCATGCTCAACTCCCCGTGCAATCCCACCGGCGCCGTGTACGAGCGGGAGGAGCTCGCCGAGATCCTCGCGCTCGCCGAGCGCCACGGGTGGTGGGTGATCGCCGACGAGATCTACCGGCGCATCGCCTATCGGGGCACGGCCACCTCCGTGCTGGAGCTGGCGCCCTCGCTCGATGGGCTGGTGGTGGTGGACGGCGTCGCGAAGGCGTACGCCATGACCGGGTGGCGCATCGGCTGGGCGGTGGCGCCGCGAGCGGTGGCGCGGGCGATGACGGCGCTGCAATCGCACGTGACGTCGAACGCCGCGTCGGTGTCGCAGCACGCCGCGCTCGCCGCCCTCGTCGAGCACGAGGCCGCGGAGGCGGCCATCGAGGCGATGGTGGCGGAGTTCCGCGCCCGGCGCGACGCGGCCGTGGCCGCGCTGGAGCGGGAGCCGCGCATCCCCTTCGTGCGCCCCGATGGCGCCTTCTACCTGTACATCGACGTGCGGGCCACCTCCTCCGCGGAGGATCCGGGCACCGCGTTCGCCCAGGAGCTGTTGGAGCGGCACGACGTGGCCGTGGTCCCCGGCGCGGCGTTCCAGACCCCGGAGTGGGTGCGCGTGTCGTACGCCGCCCCCCGTGAACAGGTGCTCACCGGCCTGGATCGCCTGATCGCCACCTGGCGCCGTCTCGCTCGCTGAGCCCTCGCCGCGGTCGTCCGCGCGCCTCTGGTCAGCGGGGGCGGGCTGCGTATCTTGGGACGGCCGGCCCCGCCCCCGCCCCCGCCCCCGCCCCCGCCCCCGGTCCCGCGCCGCGCCGGCAACGCTCCGGCCGTGGCGGCAACGATCGGCGCTGGCGCTCGCGCGGGTGGGCGCGCATCGTGGATTCGCTTCGAGGAGGGCTCGTGAACATCACCGTGCAGGTCGAGCCGGCCAGCGACACCCCCGCGGCCGTCGAGTATCGGTGGGACACCGATACCGCCATCCTCACCGCCAGCGTCGCCGATGCGCCGGCTCGCACCGATGGCGTGTCGGGCTCCGTGGAGCTCGCGGGGAGCGATGGCTCGTGGGTCATCCTCGACGTGCGCGGCGGGAGCGTCCGCGGCGTCGAGGTCGCGGTGTGGCCCGACGTGCGCAAGCTCCCCGCGCTCGCCGCGCCCGCCGACGCCGAGGTGGGGCGCATCCGCCTCCCGGCCGGATCCACCACGTCGGGTGTGGCGGTCATGCAGATGGACACCACGCTCGTCGCCGAGGCGGACCCGACCGAGCGCACCATCCACTTTCAGCTGGGAACCTGGCGCCCGTCGCGCACGGTGTGCATCGCGCGCGACATCCTCGTGGACGTCGACGACCACCACGGGATCAAGGGGATCTGGCTGCTCAACGTTCCTCCCTTTCCTGGTGACGAGTGATAACGACCATCGTGCTCATCAAGTGCGACCCGAAGGTGATCCCGCAGAGCGCGATGCGCCTGGCCGGCATCGATGGGGTCGCCGAAGTCTACTCGGTGTCGGGCGAGTGGGACCTCGTGGCGATCGTGCGCGTGCCGGAGTACGAGCGCATCGCGCAGGTGGTGACCGAGGAGTTCGCGAACGTTCCCGGCGTCGAGCGCACGCAGACGCTCACCGCCTTCCGCACGTACTCGCGGAAGGACCTGGAGCAGGCGTGGGACATCGGGGTGGAGTAGCTGGGGGCCGGGGATCGGGGGCCAGGGGGCGGGGGCTGGGGAGCAGGGGTGGACCGCGGGGGGGGG
>DASUXC010000161.1:0-45263 GCA_036378095.1 Gemmatimonadaceae bacterium
CCGCGCGGTAGCGCCGGACGGATCGGAGGACACGATGCGCCACGGGGCATTCATCGCCTTGGTCGGACCGGACGGGGTGGGCAAGACCACCATCGCCCGGGCGCTCGCCGAGCATTACGACGGGCCCACCGCGTACTTCCACTTCCGTCCGCCGCTCGTCGGCCGGATGGCGCGGCGGGCGCCCGAGAGCTCGCCACCCCCGCTCTCCCGGGGCGCGCCGCGCGGCTCGCGCGTGCTGGGGTGGATCAGACTCGCGCGCAGCGTCGTGTACTTCTGGCTGGGTTATCTCGCGCGCGTGCGGCCGGCGCTCGCGGTGGGGACGCTGGTGATCGGGGACCGGTGCGGCTACGGGTATCTCGTCCACCCGCACGTGCTGCGCTTCTACGGGCCGACGCGCCTCGCGATGCTCGCCGTGCGCGCGCTCCCCCGTCCGGCGCTCGTCGCGAACCTGCGCGCGCCGGCGGCGCTCATCCGGGAGCGGAAGCGGGAGCTGACGATGCCCGAGATCGAGCGCGAGCTGGCGGCGTGGGCGGCGCTCCCGGAGAGCCGGCTCCGGACGTTCGATGCGGACGCGGCGCCGCAGGCGATCGCGTGCCGCATCCTTCGCGAGCTCGGGAGCGCCGCGTCATGACCGAGCGCTACAAGACCTTCCCGCCGGGACGGGACTACTTCCGCGTCCCGATGTCGTCGCGCCGCGCGGCCCTCGCCGGGCTGTGCCTCTACGGCGCGTGCAAGCCGCGGGTGCTGTGGGGGCAGCGGACCGCGTGGCTCGCGGTGCGGCTGTTCGGCCCGCGCGCGCTCCCCGGCCGCGCGTCGGAGTGGAGCCCGCCCATCGATGCGACCCGGTGGCAGGCGCTGTGCGAGACGTGGCGCGCGCGCCTCGGCGCGTTCGACTCGATGGCCGCGTATCACCGTCGTCAGGCATCACGCCCCGGGCTGGCGCTCCTGCTCCTCCGGAACGGCACGCCGGTGGCGTTCGTGAAGGTCCGCGTCGAGGGAGGGAAGGAATCGCTGCACGACGAGGCGGCCGCGCTCGATGCGGTGTGGCGCTACCGGCCGCGATCGTTCTCCGTGCCGGAGCCGCTGCAGTGCGGCACCGAGGGGGAGTGGCAGTGGCTGGCCACCTCGGCGCTTCCCATCGGCCTGCATCATCCACCGGCGCGCCCGCGGCTCGAGGCGATCCTGCCGGAGATCGAGGCCGCCCTCGCCGGACTGCCGCGCCCCGATGGCACGCCGGACCACTGGCGCCCGATGCACGGGGACTTCGCGCCGTGGAACCTCCGGCGGATCGGGCGGGCGACGGTGGTGCTCATCGACTGGGAGCGCGCCGGCTGGGGACCGCCGGAGGCCGACCGCGTGCTCTACCAGGCCACGTGGGCCGCGCTCCGGGGCGGAGGTCGGCCGCCCGAACCGTGCGACGCGCTCGAGGCGATCCGCTACTGGCGGAAGCGGGCGGCGAGCTGGCCGGAGACCGACACCGACCACACGTTCTCGCTGGCGTTGCAGGCGCGACTGCGGGAGATGGAGGTGCGCGCGTGACGTCCCGCGAGGAGATGGTGCTCGCGCCGCGGCGCGCGCGGCACGCGCGGCCGCCGCTCCGCGCCCACGCCGCCCGCTGGCGGCGCGCGGTGATGCGGCGCCACACCGTGGCGGCGGGCGTGCTCGACGCCGCGCTCTCCTCGCTCGCGAGCTTCGCGGTGGGGCTCTACGCGGCGCGCCTGCTCGACCCCGTGCAGCTCGGCGCCTACGCGCTCGCCTTCACGGCGTACGGGCTGGCCGTGACGGTGCCCGCGCAGCTGACCTTCACGCCGCTGGAGATCGCCGCCGTGTCGTACCAGCAGCCCGTGCGCCTGCGGTTCATCCGGCGCTCGCTCGTGTTGGGCGGGCTCTCCACGCTGCTCCCGGCGCTGGCCATCCCCGGCTGGATGCTGTTCGCGCCCCGCGCGATCCCGATCGAGGTCGCCGTCGGCCTGAGCGTCACCGCCGTCGCGACGGCCATCGTCTCCCCGCCGCAGGATCACCTGCGCCGCATGCTGCACATCGCCGGCGTGTCGTGGTGCGCGACGGTGGTGTCGGTGGTCCAGCTCGTGGTGGTCGCCACCGGGCTCGTGGCGCTCAGGCTCGGCGGCGCGCCGCCGTGGTGGGCGCCGTTCGGCGCGCTGGCGCTCGCCAACCTCGTCTCGCTCATCACCGGCCTCGTGCTCGCCAGGCGGCGCGAGCACGCGGCCGCGGTCCCGGCCATCCGCATCACGGACGTGATGCGGTCGGGACGGTGGATGCTCCTCACCAGCCTCGTGCCCACGGGCGCGGCGTTCATCGCGTCCGTCATCGCGGCGCACATCGCCGGGGCGGCGATCCTCGGTCACGCCGAAGTCGCCCGGCTGAGCGGCCAGCCGGTGATGGTGCTGGCGATCGGGCTCGCCGCCACGCTCGGTCCCGGCATCGTCGCCGCCGCCCAGGCGCGGGAGCCGCGCCGCGCCCGCCGTGTCACCACGGGGTTCGTCGCCGTGATCGCGGTCGCCGCCGGCGCGTACCTCGCGCTCGTCGGCGGCAGATGGCGCTGGAATCCGCTCGCCTGGCTGCTCCCGAACGCCTACACCATCCCCGGCCTGGTCGCCGTCACGATCCTCGCCAACGTGACGCACGGCATCTCCTACCCCGCGCGCGTGGAGGCGCTCGGGGCGGGGAAGGAGGTGGCCCTCACGAAGGTGGAGCTGGTCGGCAACGCGGTGCGCGTGGCGATCGCCGGGGCGGCCGGCGTGCTCGGCGCGTTCGTGATCCCCCTCGGCATCCTCGTCGTCGGCGTGGTGCGCTGGCTCGGATGCCGTGTGGTGCTCCGGTCCCATTACACCGGAAAGGTGCCATGACTCAACAGCCTACGCTTCATCGCATCGCCATGTTCGTGCACATGCTCAACGACCGGGCCGTGACGCGGCTCAACCTCGTCGTGTGCGAGGAGCTCATGAGCATGGGCGTCGAGGTCACGCTCGTGTGCGCCGGCCGGCACCCGGACCTGCCGGTCCGGATCCCCGACGGCGTGGCCCTCGACGATCTCGCCATCGCCGACCGCCCGATGTCCTTCGGTATCGCGCGCATCGCCGCCGAGCTGCGCGCCCGGCGGCCGGACGTGCTCTTCGCGCACCTCAACGGACCCGGGCGCGCGGCGATCCTCGCCCGCGCGGTGGCGCGCGCGCCCACGCGCATCGTCGTCGTCGAGCACACCCACTACTCCACGTTCGGCTGGGACCACCAGTGGCTGCGCGACCGCCTCATCGCGCTGCTGTACCCGCGAGCCGATCGCGTGGCCGGTGTCTCCCCCGCCGTGGTGGAGGACCTCGCCGCGTACTTTCCCGGCATCCGGTGCGCGACCGCCGTGCTCCCCGCCGTGGGCCCCGACCCGGACCGGATCGCGGCGCGCGACGTCGAGGTCCCGGACCATCCGTGGTTCCGCGGGACGGACCGCCCCATCGTGATCTGCTCCGTCGCCAACGTGGTGCCGCGCAAGGGGCAGGACACGCTCGTGGAGGCGCTCCCGATCGTGCGCTCGGAGATCGGCGACGTGCGGCTCGTGATCGTCGGCCGCTTCGACGACCGCGACTTTCTCGCGCGCCTCCAACAGCTCGCGTCGGAGCTCGGGGTCTCGGATGCGATCTCCTTCGTCGGCTATCGCGCCGACACGCTCCCGTACATCGCCCATTCGGCGGTGTTCGCGCACGGCTCCTGGACCGAAGGGTGTCCCACCGTGCTGATGGAAGCCATGGCGTGTGGCGTGCCCGTGGTGGCCACGGACTGCTCGGGGGGCGCCTCGTACGTCCTCGACGGCGGGCGCAGCGGGTTGCTCGTGCCGATGCGCGATGCCCACGCGATGGCCATGGCCATCGTGGGCGTGCTGCGGGACGAGGAGCTGCGAGGCTCCCTCGTCGCGCGCGGCCGGGAGCGCGCGCGGCAGTTCAGCCCGCGCGCGGTGGCCGAAGCCTACCGCGCGCTGGCGCAGGACTGTCTCGACGAGCGCCGGAGCGCGACGGCCAACGCGGGGGGCGCGCGTCCATGACGCACGCCACCGATGCCGGACTCCGGAGGCCGCCCCTCCGCGTGGGAGTGCTGCTCGGATCGACGCGACAGCCTCGATGGGTTCACGCGCTGCTCGCCGCCATCGAGGCTTCGCCGTTCAGCACGATCGCGCTGGTGGTCGTGCACGAGCCGTCGCGCCCCGACGGGCGGGGGAGGTGGGAGGGCGACATCGGGGAATGGCTGGCGAGGGTCGCCCGCCGGCGGCGCCACTGGCTGTACGCGCTGTACCGCCGCGTGGACGAGGCGCTGTTCCGGCTCCGCCCGGACCCGTTCGAGCTCGCGAGCATCGAGCCGATGGTGCCGTGCTGCCCGGTGCTCCGGGTCGCCTCGTGCGAGACGGAGCAGGGCGACCTGCTCCCGCCGGACGCCATCGATGCCATCCTGCACCACGAGCTCGACGTCGCGCTGCAGTTCGGCCGCCGGCTCAGGGGGCGCGCGCTGCTGACCGCGCGATACGGGATCTGGTCGTGCGAGGCGGGCGGAGCCGGCGCGCGCCACCGCGACACGACCGGCTTCTGGGAGATGATGGAGGGCCGCCCCGTCACCGCCGCCACGCTGCGCCAGCTGCGGCCGGAACCGCACGAGGATCGCGTGATCGCCCTCTCCTTCACGAGAACGGACAAGCGATCGGCGAGCGGGAACCAGTTCTACTGCTACCAGCGAGGCGCGGCGCTGGTGGTGCGCACGCTGCGCGACGTGTACGAGCACGGGCCGGAGGCGCTGGCGACGATTCCCTCCCCGCCCCCCGATCCGGCGGCGCTCCCGGGCGCGACGGGCGCGCGCGCCGCGCCGACGAACGCGGAGATGCTCGTGTCGATCGCCAGGAAGGGGCGATGCGCGGTGCGGTCGCGCCTGGAGCGCGCGGGGTCGTTCGCCCAGTGGTTCATCGCCTACCGCTTCGATGATGCGGCCGGGCCGCCGCGCGACGCGCCACCATTCGTGGGCGATGGGTTCCGGCCCATCGTCCCGCCGAGCGACCGCTTCTGGGCCGACCCGTTCCCCGTCACGTGGGGGGACCGCCACGTCATCTTCGTCGAGCAGTACATGTACCAGGAGCGGAAGGCGCACATCGCCGCGCTGGAGCTCGGCCGCGATGGCGCGTGGACGGCGCCGGTGCCCGTCCTGGAGCGCCCCTACCATCTCTCCTACCCGTTCGTGTTCCAGTGGCGCGACGCCTACTTCATGTGCCCGGAAGCGCGGGAGAGCGGCGCGGTGGAGCTGTACCGGGCCACCTCGTTCCCCTACGAGTGGACGCGCGAGGCGATCCTGCTCTCGAACGTGCGCGCCGTCGATCCCACCCTCATCGAGAGCGACGGCCGGTGGTGGATGTTCGCCAACATCGGAGAGGAGGGCGTCTCGGACCCGTCGTGCTGGGATGACGAGCTGCACCTCTTCCACGCGCCAGGTCCGCTCGGCCCGTGGACGCCGCACCGGCGCAATCCCGTGAAGGCCGACCTGCGGAGCAGCAGACCGGCCGGCCGTCTCTTTCGTCTACACGGGCAGCTCTACCGGCCGGCGCAGAACTGCACGGAGCGATACGGTTCCGCGATCACCATCAACCGCATCGTCCGGATGGACCTCGATGACTACGCCGAGGTCGCCGTCTCCGAGATCCCGCCGCGGTGGGCGGCGGGTCTCCTGCGCACCCACACGATCAACGCGGTGCCCGGGCTCACGGTCATCGACGGACAACGCATGCAGCGCAAGCACATCAGGATGCAGTAGGAGGAGCAATGCGCGTGTCGACGATCGGATCCACCGGGCGAGCCGAGCACGCGCCAACGGAGCACGAGATCATACCGGTCGGGGATGCCACCCGGGTGGCGCCGATCGTCGACGAGTGGCGGGACCTCGCGGCGCGCATCGATGGGTCATCGTACTTCCAGACGCCCGACTGGGTGCTCGCGTCGTGGGACGATGCCGGCCGCCCGCCCGCCGAGCTCGCGCTCTGGCGCGACGCGTCGGGCGCGCTCGAGGCGGTGGTGTGTCTCGCGAGAACGCGGGAGCGGCTGGTGCGCCAGCTGCCGCTCGTGGTTCGCACGACCACGAACCTCGGGAGCGGGCGCCCGCACTCCGCCGACCACTGCGGCTGGCCCGTGCTGCCGAACCGCGTGAGCGATGTCCAGCGCTGGCTGGCACGACACCGGTGGCGGAACGCGCTCGTGCTGCGGCACCTCGACCCGCAGACCGGAGTGCCGCTCGTGCCGCCGGGGGCGCGTTGCGTGCTCACCACCAAGTGCCCTCGCCTGGTGAGCGCAGGGAGCGCGGACGCGCCCATCGGGTCGACCAAGCTCAGGGCCACCATTCGCCGCTCCAAGCGGAAGCTCGATGCGCTCGGCGTGTCCTTCTCCTGGATACCGCCGGAGGCGATGCGGCCGGATGACGTCGACCTCCTGTTCACGCTCAGCGAGAGCCGCCGGAGCATCAAGGGTCCGTCCAGCTTCATCCGGGAGCGTGCCGCCGATTTTCATCGCGCGCTCATCCGCCGTGGCGGCCCGGGGCGTGGTCCCGCGATGGTGCTCGCGACGCAGCACGGCGAGCCGATCGGGATCCTCTACGGCTTCGTCTGGCGGGACACGTTCTCGTACTACCAGAGTGGCTGGAACGCGTCGTGGGCCACCCTGTCGATCGGCACGGTCCTCGTGAGCGAGGCGATCCGGATCACGATGGAGCGGGGACTGCGGTGCTTCGATTTTCTCCGCGGGGCCGAGTGGTACAAGTACCGGTTCGGCGGGGTGGACCGGCTCGATGAGACCTGGCTGCTTCCGCGCGGCTCGAGCGGTTGGCTCGTCAGGGGAAAGTATCGGCTGCTGCGGATGCAGCGCGTGCTGCGCGGCGTGCGAGGGCGGCCATCGGGCGATCAGGGCGATGCGTCGTAGGCGATGGTGGCGTGTCCACGGGGGTCGCGCCGAGGATGCCGGGGCGGCCCGCGTTCGCCGCGAGCTGGAGCGCGACGAGCGCGACGAGCGCGAGCCATGCCACGCGCGATGCGGCGCGCGGCGTGGGAAGCGAGCGGCGGTAGAGCAGCCACCCGCCGCAGACGATCGCCGCCTCCAGCAGGAAGTCGGCGGCGGGATGCGCGTAGAGCGAGAGCCCGATGCGCGGGCCGCCGGGCCACGTCGGCTTCACGGACGTCACGTAGTCGGCCGGCACGTGCGACAGCGTCACCACCGCCACGAGCGCGGCGCCCCGGCCGTCGCGTGCCGTCGCCCAGTACAGGACGGCGAGCACGATGGCGAGGACCAGCACCGATGGGACCGAGTGCGACGCCATCTGCGCCGTCCAGCCATCGAACGCGAGCCACCGGCTCGACCGGGGATCCTGGTGTCCGATCGCCCAGGCGACGGCGTCGGCCCAGTCGCACCCCTGCGAGGCGGCGACGAGCACCCACAACCCCACGCGCGAACGGAGCCCCTTGGCCGCCAGCGCGATGCCGAGGTGGCCGGTGTACATCTACCGGCCGCGCAGGCGATGATCGGCGATGAGCACCACCGCCGCCTCCAGAAGCAGGGCGGCGGCCCACAAGAGCGCGTGCAGGATCCCGTGCATCGCCATCGGAACCTCGGGGCGCGAGCGCCATCAGCGCCGCGCGATCATCTGTCCGCCATCGACGACGAGCACCTGCCCCGTCACGTGGGTGAGCTGGGTGGCCAGCGCGAGAAAGGTGCGCGCCACATCGTCCGGCGTCGCCAGCCGGCCGAGCGCGGTGGTGCGCTCCAGGATCTCGAAGTGGTCGGGATCGTGCGCCCAGATCCGCTCGGTCCTCGGGGTGCGTACGGTGCCCGGCGCGACCACGTTCACGCGGATCCCGAGGGCGCCGAGCGGCGACGTGAGGGCGTGCATCATGCCGATGATCCCCGCCTTCGCCGCGGAGTACGCCGGCATCCCGTACCCGGCCAGCGCGTTGAACGACGAGGTGAACGTGACCGACCGGTCCGTGCCGGGGGCGCAGCGCAGCCAGGGGAGCGCGGCATGGAGCACCAGGAACTGCGTGGTCAGGTTGGCCTCGAGCGATCCCCGGAACACGCTCGGCTCGAGCGCCTCCAGGTCGTCCCGCGTTCGCGGCTCGTCAGGCAGCGCCCCCCCGGCGATGCCGATCACGTGGGCGAGCCGGCCGCGCGCGCGCGCGGCGTCCACCGCGCGCGCGAGCGCCGACTCGTCCTCGAGGTCGAGCTGGAGCCCGGCGTACCGCCGTGCGGCCACGGAGGCGACGCCGGGGTCGCGGTCGAGTCCGACCACCTCGAACTCGGCCTCGACGAAGCGCCGAACCGTCGCCGAGCCGATGGCGCCGGCGGCACCCGTCACGAGAACGACGAGGGGGGAGGCCGAGAGCCTCTCCGCTCTCGACCCGCTCTCACCACCATCCCTGTCCATCATGCCATCCATCATCGACATCTCGCTCCCGATCGGGCCGGACCTCGTGGTGTGGCCCGGCAACCCCGAACCGCGCGTGCTCCCGACTTCGCGGCTCGCCGACGGCGGTACCTCCAACGTCTCGGAGATCCGCCTCGGCTCGCACACGGGAACGCACGTCGATCCACCGTTCCACACCCTGGACGACGGCGCCACCGTCGATCAGCTCCCCCTCGACGCGCTCGTTGGCGCGGTGGAGGTGGTGGACCTCACCAGCGTCGCGAACACGATCGACGTCGCCGACCTGGCGCAGGCGATGCCGGCGCGCCCCGTGGAGCGCGTGCTGTTCAAGACGCGAAACTCGGCGCGCTGGCACACCGCGCCCCAACGCTTCGCCACCGACTACGTGTCCCTGTCGGTGGATGGCGCCCGGTGGATGGTGGAGCGCGGCATCCGCCTGGTGGGGACCGACTACCTGTCGATCGAGCCGCACGGCCTGCCGGGGCACCCCACGCACGGAGTGCTGCTGGAGGCAGGGGTGGTGATCGTGGAGGGGCTCGATCTCTCGGGCGTGAGCGCGGGCGCGTACACCCTCGCGTGTCTCCCGCTCAGGATCGTCGGCGCGGATGGTGCCCCCGCCCGGGCCGTGCTGCTCGCGGGCTGACCTCATCCGCCGACGGTGATGGGGTGCTCGACGGCCGCCGCGCGGCGCGCGCGCCGCCGTCGCATCGCGAAGCGCACCCGGGTCAACAGTGGTCCGGGATCGCGCCAGGACTCGTAGCTGTGCGCCGCCCCGCGCCGGGGCGTGAGCGCGCGGATCGCGGCCATCGCCCCCACCCGCCCCGCACCCACGTCGTGGAGCAGGCTGCGAAGATCCCCCTCGATCCACCGGAAGAAGACGTCCGCCCTCGCGCGCGCCCGCGCGACGGCCTCGCCGCGCAGCAGATCGCAGTACGCCGTGACCGGGTCGATCCCCGACGCGAGCGCGAGCGGCAGCGTCGCGTGGATGCGCGGGTTGAGATCGAGCAGGTACGGGCCGGCGAGGTCGGCGTGGAACACTCCATCGTATCCTTCGAGGAGCCGCACCAGACGGCTCTCCAGCTCCGGGTCGGGCGCCACGGTCGAGGCGGAAGCGACCGTGCCGCAGGGGAGCGGCCAGAGCCGGTGATAGCGCATGTGCATGCTCTGCACGAGCTCCCCGTGCCAGACGAGCCCGAGCACGCCGTGGAGGGCGGTGCGCAGGTAGGGCTGCACGATGATGCGCCCCGGCTCGTCCGCGCGCGCGCGCATCGCGGTGCGCAACGCGGCCGCGGAGTCGGCGCGCACCGCCATGAAGCGCTTCGTGTCCGGCTTCGCCACCACCGGATACTCGAGCTCGGCCGCCGCATCGAGCAGCTCGGCGGCCGAGGAGAAGATCCGGCTCGGCGGGGCCCGCAACCCCGCGCGCTCCGCCGCGGCGGCGCAGGCCACCTTGTCCAGCAGGTGCCGCACGGGAACCCCGAGCGCGAGGAGCGCCGGATCGCTCGCCGGAAGGAGCGCGAGATACCGGCCGCGGGCGAGCTCCGCCCGGACGGCCTCGGCATAGCCGCACGGGTCCGATGCGACGGGTGGGACCGGCACGTGACCGGCGCAGTAGCGGCTCGCGCCCGCGAGCGAGAGATCGCCGCACACGGTGACGGTCGGGTGGTAGCCGGCCATCGCCAGGGCGCGCACCGCCGCGACCGCGGCTCGCGACTCGCCGCTCCCACCCTCGCTGATGAGCACACGCCGGTCAGCGTCCACGATCGTACCTCCATCTACTATAGAATGACGCGCGCCGCGTGGCGCGCGACGATCATGCGTTGCCGTGGAGCACGGGGTGGCTGACCGCCACCCGGCGGAGCCACGCATCCCGGTCTTCGGGGATGCGCCGGTGATCCCGCAGGAGCGTCGACACGACGGGACAGGTGGCCTTCGCGCGAAGACGGAAGCGCGCGCGCTTCGCGGCGACGGTCGGGGTGCGGAGCGCGCGGGCCAGTGCCAGCGTCTGGATCACCAGGATCGCGCCCCTGTCCCACTCCCCCTCCGCCGCGCGCTCGGCGGCGCGCACCACCGCGCGCTCGGCGGGGCGGAAGAGGCGCGCGGCCATCCGCACGCCATCGGGGTCCTGCCGGAGCAGCTCGGCCACGTGCTTGCGCCGCAGCTCGGCGGGGTTGGGAGCGCCGGTCCAGCGGGCGCCGTTGAGGAGCAGCTTGAACACGCCTTCCGCGCCCGGACGGATGCGCCGGAAGCCGCGGGGGTCGAGCATCATGAGCGGCTTCAGGTCATCCAGCACGAAGAGCGTGGCGCCGCGCCAGATGCGCCGCGCCTTCACGCCGACCTCGAGCAGCGTCGACATGGTCGACGGCACCGCGATCAGATTCAGCCCGCCAGGGATGTGATGGCAGACGATCACCGGGCCGAGGTCGCGCTCCTCCGCCCACTGGCGAAACTCGCGCTCGATGAGCGGCCAGTCGCGCTCCGGCGCGGCCGCGTCGATGTCGCCGATGCCGCCGAAGGCGGAGTCGACGTTCTTCCACACCACCCAGAAGGGGGAGGCGGCGGTCAGGCTCTGCAGCAGCGGGAGCCAGAGCGCGGTCCGGTCGGTGGTGACGGGTGGGGGAGCGTTCGTCACAGCAGCGCCTCCGTCTGCGCGAGCCACGAGCGCGCGACCGTGCTCCACGACATGTCCGTGCACATGACACGCGCGCCCGTGGCCGCCACGTCGGCCGCGCGCGGCGCGCGAAGCGCCTGGAGCCCCGCGGCGAGTCCGGATGGCGTGGAGGGAGCGACGATGGCCCCGCTGCGCGCCGCGAGGTAGCGACCGAGCGGATACGGCGTGGTGAGGGTGGGCACGCCGATCGACGCGGCCTCGGCCACCGAGTTCCCGAACCCCTCCCAACGCGAGGGATACACGAATCCGGATGCGTGGGAGAGCAGCTCCCACTTCTCCCGCCCGTGCACCGAGTCACCGACCGTGATCCACGACTCCAGCTCGAGCGCGCCGATCAGCCGGCGGACGACCTCCTTCCCACCGCGAAACTCGGGACCGTGCAGCCGCAGCGACGGCCGCTCCTCCGGTGGAAGGAGACCGACCGCGCGAACGAGCAGGTCGAGCCCCTTGTGCTCGGGATCGAACCGGCCGAGCCAGAGCACGTAGCCGCCGCTGCCGCCGTCCCATCGCACGTCGGGTGGGGGCTCGATCCCGTTCGGGGCCTGCACGAGCGCGCCGTCGTAGCCGAGCGCGGTGAGGTGCGGGCGCTCCTCGTCGAAGAAGACGTGAATCGCCCGCGCGCGAGCGACGAGCTGACGCTCCCAGGCGATCCACCACGCGCGCTTGGCGAGCCGTCGGCGGCGCACGATGTGGGGATCGTAGGCGCCGCGCGGCTCGAGCAGGTAGGGGATTCCGAGCCGCCGCGCGGCGGTCGCCGCGGCGATGTTGTGAAACGCCCACGCGGAGTGCAGCACGAGCAGATCGGCGCCGCTGATCGCGGGCTCGAGCTCGACCGGCCTCTTCCACCGCCCCCGCCCCGCGTGTCGAACCGGGAGCCAGTGGACGCCGTTGGAAGTGGTGCGTTCACCCGTGCCATCGAAGGCGATGGTCACGGAGGCTCCGGCATCGACGAGATGCTCCGACCAGCGCCGTACGGCGCCGGTCATCCCGCCGTCCCCGGTCGATGCACGCGGATAGTACCGTACGATCCGCATCGATCCCCTCCAGCAGCTGCACGTGCGGGGAAGTTGCGCTTCGACTGGGCTCGACCGTGGCGTGGCCACGGGGAGGACAGCAAAAGGGGGTTCAATATGAAACTGACGTGCGCCTCGCGCCAGCCCTCGCGCAACGACGACGGCGGCAGACGACCTCATGGTCGTCTGCCGCCGTCGACTTCGCTCTGGGTGATCGGCTCTCGGCTCTCGGCTCTCGGCTACTGCACACCCCGAGAGCTCGCTACGCGGAGCAGTTAGCCGAGAGCCGATGGCCGATGGCCCGGTCTCTCACCGAGAGCGCCAGCTCAGTTGAACGTCCCGTCCGTGTCCTGGCCGTAGCCCTGCCACTGGGACTTGCCGATCTGCTGGTTCATCCACTCGAACGGATGGCTGTTGCCACCGATGTAGTAGGTGTTGTGGTGGAAGTGGTTGTTCCAGCTCGTGAACACCGCGTTGTTGCCGATGTCCTGCGCGATGCCGCTGCGCCCACCACTGGAGACCGTCACCGAGTTGTCGTGCACGTTCAGGTTCTGCACGAGGTGCGTCCCGTAGGTGCCGCTGCCGCGGTTCTGCTGCACGGCCGTGATCCCGTTCGCGTTGTTCTTCACGGTGTTCCCGTAGATCTCGACGTCCTTCGACGCCGCGACGAGAATCCCCGCGCCCCACAGCCAGCTGTTCATCTTGAAGCCGTTGCCGCTGACGGTGTTGTTGCGGATGGTCGCCTTCCAGCTGATCTCGTGGAAGATGCCCATCTGCGTGTTGTTCTCGACGCGGTTCCCCTCGTAGAGCGTGTTGTAGTTGTCGATGTCCGTCCAGAGCCCGGGCCCGTGGTTGTCGTGCACGTAGTTGTTGCGCACCACGAGGTTGTTCGTGTGGACGAACTTCGTGCCGCCCGCCTCCCAACCAGGGTTGTAGGCATCCTGGTAGTTGTTGAAGGCGATCTCGTTCCCTTCGACGAGCACGTTGTCACCGATGCCGACGATCCCTTCCTGGCCGTTGTGGTGGACCTTGTTGCGGAGCACCTTCATCTGCGTGCCGAGGCGGATACCGGCGGTGGCGTTGTAGCGGATCTCGTTGTCCTCCACCACCCAGCCGCTGGTCCCATCGCTGGCGGAGTTGCCGCCGGCCTTCACCGCGCCCATCTGCGCGGGCGGGTTGTAGTTCTGGATGATGAGCCCCTGGATGGTGACGTTGTCGGCGCTGCCCTGGAAGGCGTAGGTGGTGGCGTGCTGGCCATCCAGCGTGGCGCCGGACGCGCCGATGAACTTGTCGCCGCTCTTCGGCGTGATGCTCTGCCGCGCGTAGGTGCCGGCTTCCAGGTAGAACGCGGTGCCGCCGCCGTGGCTGTTCACCGCCGCCTGGATGTCAGCGCCGGGGCGCAGCGTCACGGCGCCCGCCGGCGGAGTGGTCGTGCCACCGCTCGATCCGGACGAGGTATCGGTGGAGGAGGAATCGGAGGATGGCGGCGTGGTGCTGCCGCTGCCCGACGAGCCGCTCACGTCCCACTTCTGGTTGCGCTGCCCGTTGCAGGGCCAGAGGATCACGCGCGAGCCGGGCGTCGGGTCGGCGTACTTGACGTCCATGCACTTGCCGTTGATCCCCTTGATCTCACCGGCCGCGGTCGGCGTCCACTTCTGGTTGGCCGCGCCGCTGCAGGGCCAGATGATGATCGGATCGCCATCGTTCCCCTGACCGCCCGAGGCATCGAGGCACATGTTGCCGTAGACGCGGATCTCACCGTTGGACTGCCAGGTGAACTTCTGGTTCGATCCGCCGTTGCACCCCCAGATCTCGACGGGCGTTCCGGACGCGGTGCTCGCGAGCCGGACGTCGAGGCAGGTGTTGGCGGCGAGCTGGCTGACGATCGCGGTGGAGGTGCCGCTGCCGAACGCGCTCTGGAGATCGCCCTGCACGCTCGGGGCGTCAGGGCCGGTGATGGCGTCGGGTTGGGTGTTGTCGGAGCAGGCGGTGGCGAGGGAGAGGATGGGGAGGATGGCCAGCATCGCCAGCGTACGGCGCGCGGCCACCCAATGCGGGAGGATGCGCATTCGAGGCCTCGTAGGGGTTTCCGTTCGGCGGCCCGACGAGCATGGCACCCTTGCGAGTGCTGTAGCCTCGTGGCTTTGCGTCACCGGCTTTCGCCGGCTTTGCCCTTGTCGCGGCCCCTGCGGGGCGAGCGATCGTGCCGAGCGTCTCCAGTGGCAGGTACTCCTGCATCGACTGGAGCTTCATTGCGATGCTGCCGGCCGAAGTGTCGACAGCGCTCTTAAGCAGCGGACAGTCTATGGCTCGGGCGCGATGCTCACAATGCGATCGAGCGTCGAAGTGAATCCTTGACTGAGTAGACGGTCAGCGCGCGATGGCGCGCGGCGGGAGACACGGCTGTCGGCCATCGGCTCTCGGGAAGACACAGTTGTCAGCTCTCGGCCATCGGCTCTCGGCTTGCGGCACACCCCGCGAGCTCTCTACGCTGGGCCGTAGCCGAGAGCCGATGGCCGATGGCCGATGGCCGACTCACTGGAACGTGCCGTCCCTGTCCTGCCCGTAGTCGCGCCACGCCGCGGCGCCGATGTTCGCGTTCATCCACGCGAACCGATTGTCGTCGCCGCCGAGGAAGTACCGGTTGCGCGAGAAGCGGTTGTTCCAGCTCGTGAACACCGCGTTGTCGCCGATGTCCTGCGCGACCCCCGTGCGCCCGCCGTTGGTCATCGTCACGGTGTTGTCGTGCACGTTCAGGTTCTGCACGACGTGCAGTCCGTAGGTGCCCGTCCCCCGATCCTGCTGGATCGCGGTGATCCCGTTGGCGTTGTTCGTCACGGTGTTCCCGTGGATCTCGACGTCCTTCGACCCCGCCACGAGGATGCCGGCGCCCCAGAGCCAGTTCGACATCCCGAAGCCGTTCCCGCTGACGGTGTTGTTGCGGATGGTCGCCTTCCAGCTGATCTCGTGGAAGATGCCCATCTGCGTGTTGTTCTCGACGCGGTTCCCTTCGTAGAGCGTGTTGTAGTTGTCGATGTCCGTCCAGAGCCCGGGCCCGTGGTTGTCGTGCACGTAGTTGTTGCGCACCACGAGGTTGTTCGTGCGGATGAACTTCGTGCCCCCCGCCTCCCATCGGGGGTTGAACTTGTCCTCGTGGTTGTTGAAGGCGATCTCGTTGCTGTCGACGACGACATCGTCGCCGGTACCGATGATCCCCTCCTGCCCGTTGTGGTGAAGGTTGTTGCGGAGCACGCGCATGCGCGTGCCGATCCGGATCGCGGCGGTGGCGTTGTAGCGGATCTCGTTGTCGGTCACCGTCCAGCCGGTCGTCCCGTCGGCGTTGATCGCGCCCATCTGGGCGGGCGGGGTGTAGTTCTGAATGATGAGCCCCTGGATGGTCACGTCCGAGGCGCCGCCGCGGAACGCGTAGGTCGTGGCGTGCTCGCCGTCCAGGGTGGCGCCGGGCGCGCCGATGAAGCTGTTGCCGTTCTTCGGCATGACGTTCTGTCGCGCGTAGACGCCGGCCTCGAGATAGAACGTCGTGCCGCTGTCGTGGCTGTCCACCATCGCTTGGAGGTCCGTGCCGGGCGTCACCGACACCGAGCCGGTCGGCTCGCTCGCCGGGGAGCACTCGAGGAAGAGGAGGGCGAGCACCTGGATCGCCACCGGCAACAGCTTCACGGACAGTCCCGTCATGGCCAGCTCCCGGCTGGGAGTTCATCGGCATCACACGGAGCTCTCTCGCCCGCGATGGCGCAGCATTCGGCGTGCCGGGATCGCGCCTGTGCCCGGCGCGGCCATACCGGGGAACGCGGCCTGGACCTTGCCTTCATACGAGGTGATCCGCGCTCGACCCGTCGAATGGAGAAGTCGCTCTCGACCGGAGGGAGCTGGTGCGGGCATGGCACTTCTGTACCGTCGCGTTCTGTGTCAGCCTGCCTTTCCGTGGTGGATCGGCGCAGGACACGACGAGCGCTCGCGATACCACCACCCCCCGCCCCACGCCGCCGGCGGACGTGGTGCCGGCGCGCGATGCCGCCGGAATGGGGGTGCCGTGCTCGGGGCAGCGGGTCACCGACATCGTCATCGTGCCGCAGGAGCCGACGATGGTGGAGAAGACCTCCGGCTTCGTTCCGCGCACCGTCGCCCGCACACTCCTCACCTACGCGAACACCAAGCCGAGCGTCGTGCGATCGTACCTGCTCCTCGAGGAGGGGAAGCGGTGCACCGAGCTCGCCCGGCAGGAGACGGCGCGCGTCCTGCGCGCGCAGCCGTTCATCGCCGACGCCTCGGTGATCGCGTATCCCGACACCGGCGGTGGCGTCCGCGTGGAGGTGCGGACGGTGGACGAGGTGCCGCTGGTGATCGGCGGGAGTCTCGGGAGCGACGGGGTCACGGCGGTCCGACTCGGCAACTCCAACATCGCCGGGATGGGGATGTACGGCGACGTGAGCTGGGAGCGCGGCTTCGCGTATCGCACCGGGTTCGGCGCGCACTTCGAGCACTATCACGTGTTCCAGCGCCCGTACCGGCTGAACCTCGTCGCCGAGCGCCTCCCGGTGTCGCACGAGCTGCGCGCGGAGCTCACGCACCCGTTCTTCACGACGCTGCAGCGCAACGCCTGGCACACCGGCGTGGCCGACGTCCGGTACTACCAGTCCTTCGTGCGTCCCGACGGCGATCCGCTGTCGCTCGTGGTGGACCGGCAGCTGTGGGACGTGGGGGGCATCTTCCGGATCTCGGGGACTTCCCGCGGCGTGTTCACCGGCGCCGCGCTGACGCACGAGCGCATCCAGCCGGGGGACGGCGGGGTGATCATCTCCGACACGGGTTTCGTGGGCGACACGACGGTCGCCCTCTCGGGGCGGTACCCGAGCAGCCACACCACGCGTCTCTCCGCGCTCGCCGGCGTCCGCCTGCTCAGCTACGTGCGCGCGCGCGGCTTCGACGCGCTCACCGCCGACCAGGACATCGCGCGCGGCATCCGGCTCGCGGCGCAGTTCGGGCGGGACATCGCGACGTTCGGGGGCACCGACCGCGACTACTTCCTCTCGGGGGACCTGTACGCCGGCGTCGGCACGCCGAGCTCGTTCGTCGGGCTGAGCGTGCGGAGCGAGGCGCGCCGCGACCGCGTGGTGGGCAAGTGGGTGGACATCATCACGAGCGGTCGCCTCGCCTGGTACGACCGGACGTCGGAGAACGGGACGCTCGTCGCGTCGGCGGAGCTCTCGAGCCTCAGAGACTCACGCTTCCCGGCGCAGCTCACCTTCCGCGACGCGCGCGGGGGGCTGCGCGGCTTCGGCGACTCTCGCATCGCCGGGGGGACGCGTACGGTGCTCCGGATCGAGCAGCGCTGGGTGCGCGGCCACGTCACGTCGCACGCCACGTGGGGGCTGGCGGCGTTCACCGACGTGGGGAAGATGTGGGCGGGGCAGGTACCGTTCGGCGCGAACACGGGGGTGCGTGCCAGCGTCGGCGTGAGCCTGCTCGGCGCCATCCCCCCGAGCTCCCGCCAGCTCATCCGCGCCGACATCGCCGTGCCGGTCACGAAGGGGGCGGGGGGGAAGTGGGAGCTGCTGTTCAGCGTGGGAAACCGCTCGCGCTACTTCTGGCGCGAGCCCGCCGACGTCGCGCGCGCCAGGGCGGGGTCGCTGCCGATGAGCGTCGGGGGGTGGCCGTGACGGCGCCCCGCACCCCGCACCCCGCCTCCGGCGCAGTGATCTCTCAGAACGGGAGATCGTCGTCCTCGAACCCCGGCGCGTCCGCATCATCGAGGGGAGGGGCGTCGTACACGGGTGGCGGACGGAGGGGCGGGGCGGAGCGCGCGGTGGGATTGGAGGGCGTCGCGTAGGAGCGCCGCGATCCGTCGCGCGGGGGCCAGATCACTCCCTCGCACCCCGGACCGCCGCGCACGCGCGGACGGTTCTTGCACCGGAAGTCGGGCGCGCGTGGATTGCGCTTCGTCGCGCGGTCGTCCCACATCGGCCCGCCGCAGATCGGGCACGATGGGGAGCCGTCGGATGCGCCCGCGGCGCCTCCGGCGCCCGCGGGGGTCGCGCCGGCCGCGCTCCCCGCGCCGCTCCCCGCGCCGCTCGCCGCGCCGCTCGCCGCGCCGCGTGGCGGCCAGATCACGCCGTCGCAGCTCTTGTCCTTGCACTTGAAGTCGGGCGCGCGCGGGTTGCGCTTGCTCGCGCGGTTGTCCCACATCGGACCCCGGCACTTGGGACAGACGGGCGCGGGTGTGGCCGCCTGCGCATCGGCGGCATCGTCGAATGGCTCGTTCGGCGTCATGCTCTACGTGAGGTGTGCGTGGGACGCCGGCGGCAATCGCGCCGCGGGCGTCCCACAACTTAGCACCGTGCGCGAGTACCGCGAGCGAGTACCATGCGCGGGCGGGAGGGTCACCCCCCCTCGCGGGGCGCGGCGGATGCCGCCTCCCCGGCGGCGGGCTGGTGCGGTTCTCGCAACTCCCGACGGCGCAGAGTGTTGCGCTACCCGAGCAGCGAAGGTGGACCATGCCGATCACCGACGATCCCGACTTCCTCACCAACGCGCAGAAGCAGCTCGCCGCCGTGCAGGAGCTCGCCAATCTCCGCACGCGCCTCGTGGACCTCGAGGCGGAGCTCCTCGCCCGGCGTCACGAGCGGCGCGCGCTCCTCGAGCGCATGGTGGAGGCCGACATGGCCGAGCAGTCCGCGCAGGGGAGATCGCGCCCCAGCCGGGGCGCGGCCACGGAGCGCGCGCGCGCCAGCCAGGAGCTGCGCAACTTCGACATCAACATGCAGCCCCTGCGCGAGAAGATCGCGCGGCTGCGCATCGAGGTGGAGCGCTTCGAGTACAGCCTGCGCATCGCGATCGCCTCGTCGCGTCGTGGTCGCTCGGTGATGGCCGCGTAGCAGGACGTGTGACACGACCCGTCGCGGGGCACGCGCACGACGCGTGACGCGATGCGTCGCACGGCGGGTGCAGCCGCGAGTGTCGGGTAAACCCGCACCACCCGCCGCGCCGTGCCGCGCGCGCCGATCACCACGGCGGCGCGCGGCGCGCACCAGTGCGCGCGCGCCTGTCCTGAATCGGCACGCTTGACGCGCCGGACGAATCCTCCTACGCTGTACCCACGGACAGTACCCTCGAACGCCGGTCGCCGAAGTCTCTCGGAATCGGGAGCGAACAGGTGCCGCGTGACACCGGCAGCAGCGGTGAAGGGACATAGTGAGCGCGCCCCCTGCGCGAGCCGATCGGCTCGCGTCGGGGGCGTTGTCGTCATCCCCAACCTGTGAGGGGGGCGTATGGACATGCTGATCGCGCTCGGGCTGAGCATCGGAGTCCTCATCGCCATCTGGACGTACATCGCGCTCGGCCCAGGGGCACTGCCGGTCTGGGCGGGGATCGTCGCGTGGGGGACCTTCTTCGCCGCCGGTGGCAAGACGGACGGCTTCATCAAGACGGTGGCCTCGAACCTCTCCGGTGTGTTCTGGGCGTTCGTCGCGCTGTTCGTCGCCACGAAGCTCGGGGGGACCGTCCCGATCATCGCGGTGCTCGTCGGCGTCGTGGCCTTCATGATGTGCGTGCAGGCGAAGATCCCGCAGCTCTCGTTCATCCCCGGCGCCTTCCTCGGCGCGGCGACGACGGTGAGCGTCGTCGCCGGGGCGAACGGCACGTACACGAGGACGATCATCGCGCTCATCGCCGGCGCGATCTTCGCCTTCATCTCCGAGTTGCTGGCCGGCTTGCTCGCCGGCGCCCCGAAGAAGGTGGCGCAGCCGGCTGGCGACTGAACCGGATACGGCCGGGCACGCGAGCGGCGCTCGACCGCCCGCGTGCCGGCGCGCTCGGACTCGATCGCGCGGGTGGCCGCGGCGAATCCGCTGCGAATCCGCGGCGGGATCGCGGGCGGTAGGTCGGGAGGAATGGAGGGGGACGTAGCCGGACGCCCGACCGCGCCGGCGCGGCCGACGCGTATCTTTCCCGGCATGACGGACGACGGCCGATCCCTCGCCCCCCGCGGTTGGTGGGCGCGCGCCGGGTGGGCGCGCGCCGCGCTGCTCCCGCTCGCCGCCGCGCTCTTCCTCCTCGTCGGCGCCGCGCTGTGGGCGTGGGGGCGCTTCGCCCACGCGCCGCTCGGCGCGCCGTTCGGCGCGCCGCTGGGCGACCGCGTGTGGTACGCCGGCCTCGTTCTCACCGGAGCGCCGGTGGTGTGGAGCACGCTCCGTCACATCGCGCGCGGGCAGTTCGCGAGCGACGTGGTGGCGATGCTCGCCGTGGTGACCGCGGTCGTGCTGCACCAGCCGCTCGCCGGGCTGGTGATCGTCCTCATGCAGAGCGGGGGCGAGGCGCTCGAGCGCTACGCGGAGGGGCGCGCGTCCGAGGCGGTCCGCGCGCTCGAGGCGGCCGCGCCGCGAATCGCGCACCTCCTGCGCGACGGCCGCGTGGACGATGTGTCCGCCGACGTCGTGGCCATCGGCGACGCGCTCCTCGTGCGCCCCGGCGAGCTGGTTCCCTGCGACGGCATCGTGGTCGAGGGGCGGTCGGCCGTGGACATCTCCCGCCTCACCGGCGAGCCGGTGCCGCTCGACGCCGCGCCCGGCGCGCCGCTCCCGAGCGGGAGCGCGAACGGCGAGGGGCCGCTCACGGTGCGCGCCACCGCCGTGGCGCGCGAGAGCCAGTACGCGCGCATCGTCGAGCTGGTGCGCTCGGCGCAGGCGAGCAAGGCGCCGCTGCAGCGGCTCGCGGACCGCTACGCCGTCTGGTTCACCCCGGCCACGCTGCTCGTCTGCGCCGTGGCGTGGCTCTGGAGCGGCGATCCCGCGCGGGTGCTCGCCGTGCTCGTGGTCGCGACGCCGTGCCCGCTCATCCTCGCCACACCCATCGCCATCATCGGCGGGATCAACCGCGCGGCGCGCGCGCAGATCATCGTGCGGCACGGCGGGGCGCTCGAGCAGCTCGCCGCCGCCACGGCCGCGGTGTTCGACAAGACGGGCACGCTCACCATCGGACACCCCGAGGTGCGACGCATGGTGAGCGTGAACGGCTGGTCGGAGCGCGACCTCTTTCGCCTCGCCGGCGCGGTGGAGCACGGGTCGGGACACCTGCTCGCGCGCACGCTGGTGACGGCGGCGGAGCGCGCGCTCGCCACCGATCCCGAGCGCATCCCGGCGGCGACGGACGTGGTGGAGGAGTCCGGGCGCGGCGTGACGGGGCGGGTGAACGGGCGCACGGTGACCGTGGGGGCGCGCGGCTTCCTCGGCGAGCGGCATCCGGCCGCCGCGCCCGCGCTCAACGAGATCGACGCACGCTTCTCCGGCGATCCGGGGCTTCGCGCCTACATCGCCATCGACGGCGAGCCGGCGGGGGTGGTCGAGTACGCGGATCGTGTACGCGATGACGCCCGCCGCGTGATGGCCGAGCTGGCGGCGCTCGGGATCGAGCGCACCGTGCTGCTCTCCGGCGACGACGCGGCGAACGTGGCCGCGGTGGCCAGCGCGGTGGGCGTGTCCGATGCGCGCTCCGACCTCCTGCCGCAGGACAAGGTCGCGGTGATTCGCGATCTGATGACGAGGGGAGAGCGTGTGGTGATGGTGGGGGACGGGACCAACGATGCGCCGGCGATGTCCACCGCGACCATCGGGATCGCGCTCGCCGCGCACGGCGGAGGGATCACCGCGGAGGCCGCGGACGTCGTGCTCCTCTCCGACGATCTCGCCCGCGTCGGCGAGGCGATCCGCATCGGCCGCCGCACGATGCACATCGCGAGGCAGAGTCTCACCGTCGGGCTCGGGCTGAGCGCCGCGGCGATGGTCGTCGCCGCGTTCGGCGGGATCCAGCCGGTGTTCGGCGCGCTCCTGCAAGAGGTCATCGACGTGGCCGTGATCCTCAACGCGCTCCGCGCGAGCACCTGAGCGGCTCTCGCGAGCCCCCGTTCCGCCTCGCCTCCCCCGTCGCGAATCGCCTTGCCGTCTTCGGCCGCTCCGCCGCGCGGTGGAACGCCCCATGCTGCACCTCCCGTACTGGACCATCACGTACGGAACCGTCAGGGAGGGTGCACCATGCAGGCGACGACACGAACGATCGATTGGCAGAGAGACGTGGACGCGGCGCTCGAGTCGGCGCGCGCGCAGAGCCGCCCGGTCCTCGTCGACTTCTCCGCGGCGCCCGCCTGATCGGGGTGTGCTCGGCTGGAGGCCGAGGTGTATCCGAGTGCCGAGGTGACGCGATTCGTCACCGAGCACTTCGTTCCGGTCCGCGTGCGCGTGAAGGAGCAGCCGGACACGTGGCACCGGTTCGCGATCCGGTGGACCCCGACGGTGATGACGCTCGTGCCGGAGCGACGCGAGGCGCGGCGTCTCGAGGGATTTCTTCCGCGGGAAGATTTTCTCGCCGAGCTCCAGCTCCAACTCGCCTTCGCGCACGTGGAGCAGAAGCAGTGGAAGGAGGCGGAGGAGTGGTTCGAGCGCGTGCTGCGCGAGCGCCCGGACGCGGAGACCGCGCCCGAGGCGCTGTACTGGGCCGGCGTGTCGCGCTACAGCGCGAGCCGCGACCCGGCGGAGCTGACGAAGCTCGCCACGCAGTTCATGGAGCGGTACACGAACACGAGCTGGGCGAAGCGGTCGATCGTCTGGCGGAGGTGAGGGGGAGAAGGATGCGTCGGGTGGAGGAACGGGGCATGGAACGGCGAACGGCGCGTGTGGCGCGAGGAAGGCGTAGACGGTAGTGCGCGGAGTGTGGTCGACCCCGCTCCATGCCCTGCGCTCCACGCCTTCTTCTCGCCACACACGCAGTCGGGTGTTCCACGCCCCACCCATCCACGCGCTACCCGCGCCGAGCCTTCCGCGCCGCCGGCGGAGCGCTCCCGGGGTGACGCAGCGGCCGGTCGAACTGCGTCTCGAGCACGACCGTCGTCTCCGTGGAGACGACGCCAGGGATCTGGCGCAGGCGCTCGGTGAGCGCGAGCAGGGCGGGGGTGCTCTCCGCGCGGACCTTGAGCAGCATGCTCGCGCTCCCCGCCACCGAGTGGCACTCCTCGATCTCGGGGATGGCTTCGAGCGCGGGGCGCAGCTCGGAGCATCGGCGCGTGGAGTGCACGCCGATGAACGCGAGGATCGGCAGCCCGAGCGCCGATGCATCGCACTCTATCGTCCAACGCCGGATCACCCCCGCGCGCTCGAGGCGGCGAAGCCGCTCGTGCACCGAAGACGGCGCGAGCGAGACGCGCTTCGCGAGGTCCTCGAGGCGTTGCGCCGCGTTCTCCTGCACGGCGGCGACGAGATCGAAATCCGTTCGGTCCAGCTCCATGGGAGTCCTGCCTTTCCGAAATATATTCGGTGACTTTGCGTTACGTCGGCAACCGTTCTAAACATTCCGGCGATCAGTCGAATATACTTCGCCAACGGAGGAAAGCCATGCGAGCGCTCATCGTGGTGGACGCACAGAACGAGTTCGGACCGGGCGGGCTCCGCACCGTCCCCGACCATGCGGAGGGGCTCGCCGCGATCGGGCGGTGGGTGGCCCGGGCTCGCGCGGGAGGGTGGCCGATCGCCTGGGTGCAGCACCACAACAAGCCGCACGAGTCGCGAGCGTTCGTCCCCGGCACGTGGGGCGCGGAGCTGTCGCCGGGGATGGGGCCGCGCCTGGACACCCCGCTCGAGCGGCGCTTCCAGAAGGATGTCTTCGGCGCCTTCACCGGCACCGGCCTCGAGGAGTGGCTCCGGGGACAGGGCGTCGACGGCGTGGTCATCGTCGGCTTCTACGCGCACATGTGCCTGTCCACGAGCGTGCGCGAGGCACTCGTGCGCGGCTTCGAGGTGTCGGTGGACCCGGAGGCGACCGGTGCCTGCGATCTGACGCACCCCGAGCTCGGGACGCAGACGGCCGACGAGGTGCGCCGGGCGGCGCTCCTGCACGTCACGCACATGGGCGCGACGCTCGCGTCGAGCCGCGAGGGCGTGGAAGGCGAGCCCTCGCTCGCATCGGCGGCGCCCAGGTGAGCCGCGCATTCGCATCGGCGTCCGGCGAGCGGGCCCGCTCGCCGGACGCGGTGCCGCGAGTTCTGGTCGTCAGTGTCGGCGGCGTCCGCGAGGTGGAGTGGCGGGGGAAGCTCGTGCGCACGGGAATCTGGAAGACCCCCGTGGGCGACAGGCCGGTCCGCGTCGAGACGATCAATCTCGCGGGCGACGACCAGGGGGATCGCACCGTGCACGGCGGCGCGGACAAGGCGGTGTACGCGTACGCGGCCGAGGACTACCGCGCGTGGGAGGGGGAGCTCGGCTCGACACCGGAGCCCGGAACCTTCGGCGAGAACCTCACGACGATCGGGATCGATCTCGGTCGCGCGCTCATCGGCGAGCGCTGGCGCGTCGGTACGGCGGTGCTGGAGGTCACCCAGCCGCGCTTCCCGTGCTACAAGCTCGGCATCCGCATGGGGGACGCGGAATTCCCCGCGCGGTTCGCGCGCTCGCTGCGGCTGGGCGCCTACCTGCGCGTGCTGCACGCGGGGGACGTCCGCGCCGGCGACGAGATCGCCGTCCTCTCCCGCCCGGGGCACGACTGGAGCATCGGAGAGGTGGCGCGCATCGGCGTGTTCGAGCGGGAGCGGCTGTGCGAGCTGCTCGAGCTGGAGACGCTCGGGAGCCACATGATGGAGGCGGTGCGCCGCCGCTGCGCCGGTCGGGGGGGCGCGGGGCGGGTGGCTTCGGGGTGAGAGCACCACCTCCACCAACGACGTTTGCCCACCGGCGCGCATCGAGGCTATGATACCGGCCACGGGGCGGCTCGACTCCGCATCCGCCTCGCGCGGGCGCGAGCGCTGGCCGCCCGCGTTCTCGGGTGTCTCCTCGTGATGCAACGATGATGCGCGCCGCCGCTCCTCGGCGCTCAATAGCTTCGCTCCGCACGCTCGCCATGCTCCCGCGCGCCGCCGCGCGGGATGCCGACACGTCACCGATGGCGTGAGATCGCCGATGCAGCCCAGGCAGCCCAGTCTGTTCGATCACTCGGACGATGCACCCACGCAGGCGCCGGTGCCGCGTCCGGACGCCCCGCCCCCCGATCCCTCCACGATCGACCGTCTCATCGCCGACGAGCGCACGCGCCGTCTCATCACCCGCGCCATGACGGCCTCCGGGCGCTACCGCATCGTCGAGCGCTTCGACCGGCGCCCGTTCTACCACGCCGACGATGGCGCCCCCAAGGAGCTCGCCCTCTTCGTGGACGTCGAGACCACGGGGCTCGATCCGGCGACCGACCGCATCATCCAGCTCGCCCTCGTCCCCTTCGAGTTCGGGGGGGACGGGAAGATCTACGGCGTGGACGACTGCATCACCTTCCTCGAGGATCCGGGGATCCCCATCCCGCCCGAGGTCACCGAGCTCACGGGGATCACGGCGAGCGACGTCGCCGGCGAGCGGATCGACGACGAGCGGGTGGGGGACCTGCTCGCGCCGACCACGCTCGTCATCGCCCACAACGCCGCCTTCGACCGCCGCTTCCTGGAGCGGCGCCTCCCCGCCTTCCGCGGCGAGCGGTGGGCGTGCTCCATCGCCGACGTCCCGTGGGCGCGCGAGGGGTTCCAGTCGGCGCGGCTGGAGTGGCTCGCGTACTCCATGTGCGGGATGTTCTACGAGGCGCACCGCGCGGACAGCGACTGCTACATGGCGATCCACCTGCTCGCGCAGACGCTCCCCTCCGGCCGCCGCGTCATGCAGTACCTGCTGGAGTCGGCGTCGCGCCCAACGGTGCGCGTGTGGGCCACGGGCGCGCCGTTCGAGAGCAAGGATGTGCTGAAGCGGCGGCGCTACAGTTGGAGCGATGGCGCGGACGGGCGGCCGAGGGCGTGGTGGCGCGACGTGAGCGAGGAGGAGCTCGACGAGGAGACCGCCTGGCTCGAGCGGGAGGTCTACGCTCCGCGCCGCCCCGCGTACACCGTGAGCCGCTTCGACGCGCTCACGCGCTACTCCGACCGCATCGGGATCGCGCCGGTCGCCGGCGCCTGACGAGCCGCCGTGCCCCGCAGCGATCTCTCGGCCGGCGAGGCGCGGCGCATCGCCCTCGCCGCGCAGGGATTCGACCGCGCGCGCCCGGCCGGCCGCGTCGACGCCCGCCACATCCGCCGCGTCATCGGCCGGCTCGGCCTGCTCCAGATCGACTCGGTGAGCGTGCTCGTCCCCGCGCACTACCTGGTGCTCTTCTCGCGCCTCGGCCCGTACGACCTCGCGCGGCTGGACGACCTCGTGTACCGGCGGCGCGAGCTCACCGAGCAGTGGGCGCACGAGGCGTCGATCGTGCCGGTGGAGCACTGGCCGCTCATCCGGCACCTCGCCGCCGTGCGCACCTGGCGCACCCGCGCGCTCGAAGCGCTCATGGAGCGGCACGCCGACTACGCGGTGCGCGTGCTCGCGCACGTTCGCGAGCGCGGCCCGCTCGCTGCCGCCGAGATGCCGGAGCCCGACGGCGCCCGTGGGCGTGCGAGCGAGTGGTGGGGGTGGACGCTCGCCAAGGAGACGCTCGAGGCGCACTTCACGAGCGGCGCGCTCGCCATCGCCGGCCGGCGGAGTGCCGGCTTCGCCCGCGTGTACGACCTCGCCGAGCGGGTGATACCGGCCGAGCATCACGGTCGCGACGTCGAGCGCGACGACGCTCTGCGCGAGCTCCTGCGCATCGCCGCCCGCGCGCACGGCATCGGCACCGTCGCGGACCTCGCGGACTACTACCGGATCCCGCAGCGCGAGGCGCGAGCGCGCCTGGCCGAGCTCGCCGCCGATGGTGAACTGCGCGAGGTGCGGGTGGAGGGGTGGCGCGAGCCGGCGTACCTGCACGAGAGCGCCGCGCTCCCGCGCGCCATCCGCGCCGCCACCCTCCTCTCGCCGTTCGACCCGGTGGTCTGGTACCGGCCGCGCACGGCGCGGCTGTTCGGGTTCGACTACCGGATCGAGATCTACACCCCGAAGGCGAAGCGGCGGTGGGGGTACTACGTCCTTCCCTTCCTCCTGGGGGAGAGGCTGGTCGCCCGCGCCGACCTCAAGGCGGATCGCAAGGCGCGCCGCCTGCTCGTACCCGCGGCACACCTGGAGCCGGGCGCCGATGCCGCCGCGGTCGCCGAGGCGCTGGCCCCCGAGCTCCGCCAGGTGGCGCGCTGGCTCGCGCTCGACGACGTGGTGGTCGCGCGGAAGGGCGCGTTCGGCAGGCAGCTCGCGCTCGCCGCCAAAGGGCGGTGCGCGGGGTAGAATGGTGGGATGAGGGGGCGCGGCTGTCGGGACACGGCTGTCCGCTCTCGGCTCTCGGCTCTCGGCTCTCGGCTCGTGCACACGCCGAGGGCTCTCCACGCTGTGCTGTAGCCGAGAGCCGATGGCCGAGAGCCGATGGCCGAGAGCCGATGGCCGAGAGCCGTCTTCCCCAACCCCGATCGACCACCAGGCGATCACCACTGAATCATGCGGAGCTTCGTCGTCGTCACGCTCGTCGCGCTGCTCGCCGCCGCGCCGGTCGCCGCGCAGCAGTCCGACACCACGGGGAGTCGCGACTCGACGCGCGCCGACAGCGCGAGAGCGCAGCGGCTCACCCCGATGGTCGTCTCCGGCACGCGCCTCACGACCTCCGCGGACGAGCGGACCCCGGAGCAGGTCGACCTCATCCGCCTCCGCGACGTCCCGCCGAGCCCCGTCGGCGCCGCCGCCGCGCTGGAGCGGCTTCCGGGGGTGAGCCTCTCCAACGACCAGGGGACGCGCGCGCAGCCCACGCTCGACGTGCGCGGCTTCACCCTCTCCCCCGTGGTCGGCGTGCCGCAGGGGATCAGCGTCTTCCTCGATGGCGTGCGCATCAACGAGCCGGACGCGCAGGAGCTCAATTTCGACCTCATCCCCATGGAGGCGGTGGAGCACGCGGAGCTGGTGCGCGGCCCGAACGCGATCTTCGGCAAGAACACGCTCGCCGGGGCGCTCAACCTGTTCACGGCGCGCGGCGGGGCGACGCCGCGCGTGGAGGGGAGCGTGAGCGGCGGCTCGTTCGGCTATCGCGAGGCGCACGTGATCGCGAGCGGCGCGCGCGACGGCTACGACGGCTACCTGCTGGCCAAGGGCTCCACCGAGGACGGGTACCAGGAGCTCTCCGGATCGACCACGCGCCAGATCTTCGCCACCGTCGGCCGCAAGCGCGACTCGAGCGACGTGGCGCTCTCGCTGCTCTACGCGCACGACCGGATCCACGAGGCGGGCTCGCTCCCGGCGAGCTGGTTCGACGTCGCCCGCCGCGCGAACTACACGGGCGGGGACTTCTTCCGCCCCGATCTCGTGCAGGGGAGCGCGCGGGCGACCCTCCCGCTCGGCGGCGCGCAGCTCAGAGCGAACCTGTTCGCGCGGCGCAACGCGATCGAGCAGTACAACGTGAACGTCGACGATCCGAACACGCGCGCGTTCATCACCAACACCTCGCTCGGCGGAACCGCGGAGCTGGAGATCCCCGCGCGCCTCGCCGGGCGCGATCTCGCGCTCACGGTGGGCGGGGAGTACGCGCGCAACAAGGTGAAGTACCGGCTGTTCGACGAGCCCAACGCCGCCGCGCCCGACCTCCCCGCCGAGTGCGATCAGGGCTCCGGGCTGTGCGAGGACGCGCGCGTGAACGGCGACGACGGCGCCATCTACGCGCAGGCGCTCTGGCAGACCACCAGCCGGCTCTCCCTGCTCGCCTCGGGGCGCGGCGACTGGGTGCGCGTCCCCTTCCGCGACCTGCGCCAGCCGGCGAGCAGCGGCACGAGCACCTTCTGGCGCTTCTCGCCGAAGGTCGGCGCGACCTACGCGTTCTCCCAGGCGCTGCGCGGCTACGTGTCGGTGGCGAGCGGGTTCCGCGCGCCGGCCGCGCTGGAGCTCGCCTGCGCGAGCGCCGACGCGCCGTGCCCGCTCCCGTTCTCGCTCGGCGCCGATCCCCCGCTCGATCCGGTGGTCGCGTGGAACTACGAGGCGGGGATCGACTGGGAGCCGTGGGATGGGGCCACGCTCGACGTGGTCGGCTTCCGCATGGACGTGCGCGACGAGATCGTGTTCGTCACCTCGGCCACGGCGGCCGGCTACTTCCAGAACATCCCGCGCACGAGGCGCGACGGCGCGGAGGGCTCGTTCACCGTGCGCCTCCCCGCGAACGTGCGCGCGTTCGGCTCGTACACCTTTCTCGATGCCACCTACCGGAGCGCGGCCACGCTCGCCTCCGCGCTCGGGGGGAACGTGGTGGGCCCCGGCGACCAGTTCGCGCAGTCGCCGCGCCACCGCGTCACCGCCGGCGTGGGAGCGACGAAGGTGCTCGGCACGATGGTGCTCGACGGAGCGCTCTCCATGCGCGCGGTGTCGTCATCGTTCCTGCGGGGGGACGAGGCGAACCGCGAGCCCACGCTCCCCGGCTACGCGGTGGCCGACCTGCGCCTCTCGCTCGAGCACGAGCACTTCTCGGTGAGCGCGGACGTGGGCAACCTCTTCGACCGGCGCTACGCGATCTACGGCGTGTACGGGGAGAACCCGAAAGGTCCCTTCGGCGGACCGCCCCCGGCGGAGCCGGCGGTGGAGCGATGGTACACGCCGGCGTATCCGCGCACGGTGACGCTGAGTGTGAGCGTCAAGTAGGGAAGCTCGTGGCGAAGCGGAATCCGACGACGCGGTCGATCAGAGTGTAGTCGGCGCGGTTGGCCGTGATGAGCGTGGCGCCGACCGACCGGCAGGTCGCGGCGATGAGCATGTCGTTGAGGAACGACCGGCGCGCCAGGGTCTGCTCGAAGCCGCCGAGGGCGCGGATGCCGCGCTCCATGCGCGCCACGAGCCGCCACGTGCCGGCGTCGGGCGCGAGCACGCGCCCGCGCGCGCGGAAGGGGCGCAGGAGCCACCGCTCGTACGCCGTGGCGTGCACGTCATCTTCGGCACCGACGGCGATCTCGAACGCGACGACGGCGCTCACCCGGAGGCGGGGGAGCGCCGTCTGCACGAACGCATCGAGCCGCGGGGCGAAGGCGGGGTCCCGCAGGGCGCGAACGTAGATGTTGGTGTCGATGACGTACACGGACTCCGACGGGGCCCGGGGTCAGCGCCCGCCTCGCGCCTTCGGCCGGTGGGGCGCGGCCGGCGAGCGATGCTCCTCGTCCTCGAAGCCGCTGAAGTCGAGCGCCGCCTCGTCGTCGAAGCGGTGGACGAACCCGCCACGGCCGAGCATGCGCGCGTGAGCGCGCCGCACCTCGCGAGAGAACGCCGTCATCTCGAGCGCCAGGTCCATGGCGCGCGTGATGGCCTCCGTCTCGGTGTACGCGCCAAGCGCTTCCTTCAGGAGGTCGATGCGGCGCTGGTCGAGCTCGTAGTTCTTCCGGCGCGGCATCGCCGCCGCGTCGTTCTCCGCGACGCGCTTGGCCAGACTGCCACGGGGCGGCAGCCCGCCGATCGCCGGCTTGTGCCTGGTGGTCATGGGGTCACCGGGAGCGAGTGGCTGGTCTATATGTATGATTCAAGCTATTATATGTACCGGGTCGGAGCAAGCATCGTACTCGTGCCGCCACTCCCCACCGCGCGCGACACGAACGCGAGGCATCAGGGGGTTGCCCAGCTCTGGTGCGCCGAGCACCGTCGATGCAGCGTCGAGACCTTCGCGTCCGTCCCGGGCGCGATACACCCCGCTTCCGCCTGCCCCCCACGCAACCCCGTCGCCCCCGTCATGACACGCCCCGTCGCGCTCGCGCGCTTCGTCGCGCTCGCCGCCATCATCGCCAGCGCGGGGTGTACCGGCTCCCGCGGTGGCGAGCACGACGACGCCGAGCCGCTCGCGGCGCTCGAGTCGCTCGAGGCACCGCGAACGATGGCGCCACGGCTCGCCATCCCCACCACGTACCGCGCATGCACCGAGCGCGCGCCGGCGGCGGGCACGATCCCGCAATGGACCTGCGAGGCGAGCGGGGCCGACACCGTCCCCTCGGATCGCGTGCTGGACATCGCCGCGCGCGCCGCGGCGGCGGTTCGCCGGGATGCCGGGCCGTCCGCGCTGCGCGCGGCGGCGCTGGTGGACCTGCTGTGGGGCGGGGACGGGGGCGGGGGCGGGGGCGGTGAAGGCGCGGGAAGTTCGCTCGACCGGTCCATCTCCTACCTGCAATCGGCCGCGCGCGTCGCGGAGCATCCGGCACCGGCGCTCGTGGATCTGGCGGCCGCGCACCTGGCGCGCGCGTCGAGCACGGGAAATCCGCGCGACCTGCTCGAGGCGCTGGACGCCGGCGAGCGGGCGGTCGAGCTCGATCCGGCCAGCGCTCCCGCGCGGTTCGACGTCGCGCTCGCGCTCGACTGGCTGACGCTGGACGCACAGGCGGCGCGCGCGTGGCGCGCGTACCTGGCGGTCGACCCCACGTCGGGGTGGGCGCGCGAGGCGGAGCGGCGGCTCGTGGCGCTCGCGCCGGGACGGCGCGATGCGGCGAGCCCGAGCGCACCCGGCGGTCCGGACGAGCCGACGAACCTCCGCGTGCGCGGCTGGGAGGAGGTGCTCGCCGACTGGGGGCGGGCGGTGCTGCGCGGCGACAGCGCGGCGGCGGCGCGGCATCTCGCGCTCGCGGAGGCGCTCGGCGACACCCTCGCGCGCCGCGGGGGCGACCGGTCGCTCGGTGATGCGGTACGCGTGATCCGCTCGCGCGCCGGCCGGCGCGCGGCGCTCGTCGCCCTCGCGCGCGGGCACGAGGCGTACGCGGAGGGTCAGGTGGACTTCCGCGCCGGCCGGTACGCCGCGGCGGGGCGGGAGTACGACGCGGCGCTCGCCGCCGCGAGCGGCTCGGTGACGCTCGAGAGCTGGGCGTCGGTGGGAAAGGCGGCGACGCTGCTGTACGCGGGGCGGGGTGGCGACGCGGAGCGCGTGCTGCGGCGGGTGCTCGCGGAGCCGGGCGCGGCGCGCCACCCCGCGATGATGGGGCGCGCGTGGTGGGCGCTCGGCACCACCCTGGCGCGGCGCGGGCTGCTCGAGCGCGCGCTCGCCGTGTACGACACCGCCGGCGCGCTCTACGCGCGCGCCGGGGAGCGCGAGAACATCGGCGCCCTGCAGTGCCTGACGACGGAAGCACGCTTTCTACTCGGCCAGACCTCGAAGGGGTGGGTGGCGATGCACCGGTCGTTGACGACCCTCCGGCCCTACCGGAGCTCCGTGTGGCTGCACAGTCTGCTCGACGTGTCGGCCCGCGCCGCGGAGCGGGAGGGACTCCTGCGCGCCGCGCTGGCGCTGCAGAACGAGGGGGTCCAGGTGGCGTCCCGCACGGGGCGCGCCATCGATGCGGCCGAGGCGCGGCTCGCGCGCGCGCTGCTCATCGAGACCGCCGGTGAGCTCATCGCCGACCAGAGCGTGGCCGACTCGGACGTCGCCATCGCGCGAGCGATCGTGGACACGCTCCCGCCGGGCGACCAGCGCGGCTGGTACGCCTCCGATCTGCGCCTGGCCGAGGCCGCGCGGTCGTTCGACGTCGCGCCCGCGCGGGCGGTGGCCGCGCTCGATTCCGTGGTCGACTACTTCGCCGGCCAGCGCAATCCGGCACGCCTGCTCCCGGCGCTCATCGCCCGCGCGAGGGGGTGGCTCGCACTCGGAGACGCGACCCGCGCGATGGCGGACCTCGACCGCGCCGCGCGACTCATCGATGCCGAGCGCGCGGCGATCGATCGCGCCCCGCTCAGGGCCTCGCTGCTCGATGCCGCGCGCGGGCTGTTCGATCGCGTCGTGATGCTGTACGCGGATGCGGGGCGAACCCGCGAGGCGCTGGCGCGGCTGGAGATGGCTCGCGCCGCGCTCACGCCCACGGCGGCGGGGGCGGGCGCGGGGGCGGGGGCGGGGGCGACGACGCGCGAGCCATCGCTCGCGCCGCCCCCGGGGGAGGTGGCGGCCGAGTACGCGCTCATCGGCGACACGCTGCTCGCGTGGACGGTGAGCGGCGACGGCGTGCAGCTCGCGCGCGCCACGGTGGACGCGGCGGGGCTCCGGCGGACGATCGAGCACGTTCGCGCCGCGGCGGAGCTGCGCGCCGACGCCGCCGCGCTGCGCCCTCCGCTCGATTCGCTGTACGAGCGGCTGATCGCGCCCATCCGCTCGCGCCTGGGCGCCGTCGGGACGCCGATCGTGCTCGTGGCCGACGGCGCGCTCGCCGGCGTGCCCTTCGCCGCGCTGCACGATGCCGCGCGCGACCGGTACCTGGTGCAGGACCACCCGCTGCGCTTCGCGCTCAGCCTCGAGGACGCCCGTCGTCCCGCGCCGGCCGCGCCGGGAGGCGCGGGCACCGCGCTGCTCGTCGCCGATCCGGCGTTCGACGCGCGGACGAACCCGGGGCTCGCCCCCCTCGCCGGTGCGCTGCGCGAGGTGCGCGCCATCGCCCCCGACTACGCGCACCACGTGGTGCTCGCGGGGGAGGCAGCGAGCCGCGACTCGGTCGTACCGGCGCTTCGCTCGGCGTCGGTGTTTCACTTCGCCGGGCACGCCATCTTCGATGACGCGAACCCCGACCAGTCGCGCCTCGTCCTCGCCCCGGCGCGGCCGGACACGGCGCCGGGGGAGTCGTCAGGCGCGGTGTCAGGCGCCGCGTCGGGCGCCGCGCCGGGCGCCGCGTCGGGCGCCCTCACCGCGGCCGAGATCGCGACGCTCGACCTGCGTCGTACGCGCCTCGTCGTCCTCTCCGCGTGCGAGACGCAGCGCTCGGCGAGCGGGCACGCCGGGGGGCTCGCCGGACTGGCCGGGGCGTTCCGCGTGGCCGGCGCCGGGGGCGTGATCGGCAGTCAGTGGCGCGTGGATGACGCCTTCACCGCGGCGCTCATGACGGAGTTCCACCGCGCGTACAGCCGCACCGGGAACGCTCCCGGTGCCTTGCGCGCGGCGCAGCTGCAACTGCTCGCCGGACCCGATTCCGCCCTCCGCTCCCCCGCGGCGTGGGCGGCGTTCCGGTACGTCGGGGGGTAGGGAGACGGCCGTCCCGGGCGCCGGTCCTCGCCGAGAACGATTGTCAGCGGTCCACCGTATCGTACCCGCCGTCCATCAATCACCCCATCGTGCGAGGAGCGATCACATGCCGTTCACCTTGCAGGTCACGATCACCGGTCTGTGCCTGTACACCGTCGAGCCGGCGAGTGGCTCGAGTCCGGCGAAGGTGCACGTCCTCATGCCAGGAAGCGGTGGGATGACCGACGATCACTCGGCGGTTCTGATGTACGATCCCAAGTACTCGGGTGAGACGCCGCCACCTCCGGGGCCGGTCTCGGTGGACCTGCGGGGGTGCGCGATCGAGCTGCCGTCGACGTCGGCCATCGCCCCCGGACAGGAGATCCCGGCCAATCCGTTCCCGGCCGAGCTGGTGGACATCGACGCGTACGCCGGGTCGCCTCTCGCCCGTTCGTTCGTGGGGAACGACCCGGGTACCGACATCCAGGCGCGGGTCTCGCTCGGCGCGGGCGAGATGACGTTCTGGGAGAGCGGCGGGCCGTGGATCATCGCCGCCGCGGAGCACGGCCGCCCGTCGAGGGAGAGCATGCTCGCATGGCGACTCACGTGGACGGTGGAGGGGATCGACGAGGATCACCTCGACCTGACGTTCACGGGGCTGAACGGGAACCCGGCTCCGCCACCGATCCGGCTCGTTCCGGTGGGGGACATGATCCACGTGTTCGCCTTCCACGCGCCCGCGTACGATCTCCCGCCGAACGGCCCGCTCCCCACTCCGCCGGAGCCCGGACAGGCGGCGCACCACTTCATGCACATCTACGCCCCGTGGCCGAACCCCAAGTCGATGATGGTGCCGGTTGCCAAGCCCTTCGCCCATCCGCACGCTCCGCCCGAGAGCGGAGGGGTGGTGCCGTTCCTGGCGACCACCGCCACGTGCGTGGGGGGGAGGGCGTCGCTGGGGTGAGAGGGGCGCGGAGGTCGGGATTCGGCTCTCGGCGCTCGGGAAGACGCGGCTGTCAGCTCTCGGGAAGACACAGCTGTCAGCTCTCGGCCATCGGCTCTCGGCTACGGCACACGCCGAGAGCTCTCTGGGTGTGCAGCAGGCCGATGGCCGAGAGCCGATGGCCGAGAGCCGATGGCCGAGCGCCCGCCCGCTACCCGGCCAGCGTCCTCAGCACCCCCGTCAGCGCATCCTCCACCGCGCTCCAGTCGGGGTGGGCATCGGAGGCGGTGATGGACGATTCGATGGATCGGAGCGACTGGCGAGCGGTGGCGGGAAGGGTCGCGAGTCCGGCGGCGCGGTCGAGCATCGCGCGGCTGGCCGGCTCGCGGAAGAACGCGGCATCGTGCCTGGCGGCGGCGACGCGCGCCGTCTCCAGCCACGCGCCGAGCTCCACGAGGTCGGCGCCGGCCAGCGAGGCCGCCGCCACGCGGCCTCGCGCGAGCAGCGCCGCCAGCTCGTTCGGCGGCGCGCCGGCGCGGCCGGCCACCTGACGATAGATGCCGACGGCGGGGGCGGAGGCGGGGATTGGCTCGAGCAGCGCCGCCAGCTCCGCCGCGAGGCGGGCCGCGGCGCTGTCGCGGGCGCGCACGGCCAGCTCGAGCTCGGCCACGCGTGCGCCGATGCGCACCGCGCGCGCATCGGGCGCGACCACGGCGCCGGCCGCGCGGCTCACGGACCAGGGGTGATCATCCCACCCCGCGGGCGCGCCGCCATCGCGCGCCTGCAGCATCGCGACGAAGCGGCCGGGGTCGCGGGGAGCGGGCGTGTGGCCGTGCGAGCGGACCAGCGCGATCACGCCGATGAACGCGACGGCGGCGGCGATCGCCAGCCACGGGCGCGCCCGCGAAAAGCGCCAGCGGGGGCGCGGCATGACCAGCGGGAGCGCCTTCCCACCGCCGGCGCTCTCGCCCGGCTCGATGTCGCGAAGGATGGCCGCCGCTTCGGCGAGGACGTCGCGCTCCGACTCCGATGATGCCAGGCGCGCGAGCAGCTCGCTCCGCTGCTCGGCGCTCAACCGTCCATCGAGAAGCGCCGCGATGCGCTCCGCGTCCGTCGTGGGCTCGCTCACCTGGTTCCACCTCCGCTGGATGCGACCCTTACTACTAGTAGACGGACGCGTGTTCCGGTTGTTCCGGCGCCAGGTATAGTCATGATTTGGCGCGCTCCAGAAGGTTCCGCGCGCTCCCGGCGCCAATTCCTGCCCTCTCGAGTCGGTCACGAAGGGCGACGAGTGCTGCATCGATGCGACGGTAGAGGGGCTTCGGCGGCAGGCGTAACGACCGGGCGATGTGGGCGACGCTCATCCCATCCCAGAATCGCATCCGCACGATCAGCGCGTCCTCGGCGCTCAGCCCCTCGAGCGCTCGCGCCATCGCGCGCTCCGCCGCCTGCCGCTCGAGCTCGGACTCACCGGCGTCGACGAATTCGTCGGCGCTCGCCGTCGCCCGGGCCTCCTCCGCCGCTTCCGCGGTGACGCTCGTCGGGCGCAGGGGGCGGCGGCGCGGCAGCTCGGAGAGCAGCGCGGCGAGCGCCCGGTCGGAGAGATCCGTCTCCCCCGACGTGCGCAGCACCTCGGCGGCCTCGCTCAGCGTGTAGCCGTCGCGGTGCACGAGCGTCTCCAGCCGGATGGCCAGCGGCCCGCGACGGCGCGCGGCGGCGGACGGGCGCCACTTCCCCCACTGCTGGATCCGGTACTCGCGATGGAGCATCGCGATCACGACGGTGAGGTAGGTTCCGAGCGAGCTCTCACCGCGGAACTTCCCGAGGATCGCGTAGTCTCCCTCGATCAGCCTGAGCTTGATCCAGGATTCCAGCTCCGACGCGTCATCGCCGCGGAGCCCGTGCCGGCGGCACACGGACGCGATGATGCGCTCGATCAGCTCGAGATTGTCGAGGAACATCGCCTCGAGTACCTGTCGCTCGGGCATTCACCTCCGGGGGAAAAGGCGGACGGGGACCGGAGTCTCCGCCCGCGATCTCGCTTCTCCCTTCATGAAATCGCGAATCGCAGGTGAAAGTTCAAGTCGGGGTGTGAGTTCCGCGCCCGGAGGGCGCGACGAAGGGGCCGTACGGAAGCCATTGCCAATGGCCCCGTCGGCTGCTACCTTCAAAGAAGCGATACACGCGCCGTCGCGCGCGTGGACGAGTTCCGAACGATCAGGGGCCTGCCAATTGCGCACGGCCCCTTTTTCGTTCGCGTCGCCACCGCCTCGGCTGGCGGGATCCCATCGTGAGGGAATTGTTCACGAGACATTCGTCGATCGGTACGGCGTCACGCATTCCGAGCGACACTTTCATTCTGAGGACACAGGACATGCGTACGATCGGCACCGTGAAGTGGTTCAACGACGCCAAGGGCTTCGGGTTCATCACCCCCGAGAGCGGTCAGAAGGACTGCTTCGTCCACCACTCCGCCATCCAGGGGAGCGGCTTCAAGTCGCTCGCCGAGGGGGAGCGCGTGGAGTTCGACATCGTGCAGGGCCAGAAGGGCCCGGCGGCGGAGAACGTCGTCAAGCTCTGAGCCTGACGACACGGGTCGCGGGCGCTCCCGAAAGCGCTCCGCGGCCCGAGCGGGGGCCGGTTCGGCGAGAGCCGGACCGGCCTCTTCTCGAATCCGAGGGCAGGCGCGGCGCGCGCATCGCGGCGCCCCGCTGGCGCAGGCTCGTCGTCACCTGAAGGGAGGCCTCATGGATCACCGAGCATCCACGCCACAGCCCGAAGACCGGCTCCTCGACGACGGGATCGACGCGATCCTCGGGGACGCCGTGCCTCCACCGGCGGGCATCCTGGGCGCGTCCCCCACGATGTACGCCCAGGATGACGCGACGCACCGAACGATCAAGCGCGATGCGTTTCTCGGCTCCAGTCGGGCGCTTCCGATCTTCGCGCGCGAGTTCGAGCGGCTGACCCATGACATCGCCGAGCGCGCGGCGACCGCCGACACGACGCGGGCCGGCGCGGTGGCCGAGGTGCGGCGCACGCCGCGCCGGTGCATCGTGCAGCTCGGCCCCGTGGCGCTCACCGTCTCGTGGGTGCGCGACCGCGACGACAGCGTCGCCACCGGCCGGCTGCTCGTCGACGAGTGGCGCGGGATCGTCGCGCGTGGCACGCCGGGCGCGCCGGAGCGCGAGCGCGCCGGCCGGATGCCCGTGGCCACCCTGCTGCGCGAGGTCATTCTCATGGCCGACGCCACGGGGGAGCCGGACTGGCGCTGGCGGCCGGAGGGGAGCGTCCACGCGGGCTACACGTCACCCGATCTCGCGGCGCGCTGCGTGGACTCCCTGCTGCTCGCGCTCGCTGAGCACGGCACCTGATCGGCCGTCGCGCGCCGGCTCATCCCCCATGCGTGGCGGCCGCGGCGCGTCGGTTGCACGCCCATCCCATCCACCCGCTACCCACGAGGTTCCGACGATGGAGAGCACCGACACCGAGACCATGGCCCGCATCGAGGTGCTCGCCGATCTCGAGCCGGTGGTGCACGCGCTCATGACCGCGCACGAGGCGAAGCGCGTGCTCTGGTTCCCGAGCGAGCTACTCGATCCCCCGCCCGACACGGACCCGGTGCGCCACGTGCGGGAGCTCCGCGCGCGGGCCGACGGGATCGGCCTCCCGGCGCGCGTGGCGCTCGCGCTCAACCTCCTCACGGAAGAGGGGCTTCCGCACTTCCATCGGCTGCTCGCCGTGTATCTCGGGAGTGGCAGCTTCTGGTCGAAGTGGACGAACCTGTGGACGGCGGAGGAGGACCGCCACGGCGCCGTGCTGCACGACTACTCCCGCGACAGCCGGATCCTGCACAATCCCACGCTCGAGCGCATGCAGTTCGAGTACCTCCGCGCGGGGTTCGAGCCGGCGTGGGACCGCGACCCGTACCGCGTGTTCGTGTACACCACGCTGCAGGAGCGGGCCACGCAGGTGAGCCACGCGAACACGGGGCGCGTGGCCGGGGAGACGGAGCCGGTGATCGGCGAGGTGCTCGCCAACGTCGCCAAGGAGGAGGCGCGCCACTACTCGTTCTACCGCGCGATCTTCAAGGCGGTGCTCGAGCGCGACCCCAACCGCGCGCTCGCCTCGGCGGCGGAGATCATGCCGGCGATCGACATGCCGGGGGTCAACATGCCGCACTTCCGCGAGATGGCGGACGTGATCCGGCGCGCCGGGATCTACGGCCCGCGCGACTATCTGCGCATCGTCGAGGAGCAGATCCGCCACTGGGCGATCGGTGCGCTCGAAGGGCTGGATGCGCTGGGACGGCAGGCGCAGGAGAAGATCCTCGCCATCCCCGCTCGCCTCGAGCGGGTGGCCGATCTCATGGAGACCCGGACTCGGGCGAAGACCTTCAGCTTCGCCGTGGCGTTCGCGCGCGAGTTCAGCCTCGAGTGATGCGGCGCGGGCGGCGCGCCGCCCCGCCGCTCACCACTCCAGCGCCAGCGCGCCGTCCCGGTCCACGACGCGGTGGCCGAAGCGGCGGCACTCGCGGTCCATCGTGTCGCGCAGCCAGACGCGGTCTCCCCTCGTCGCATGCCGGAGGCGGAAGTTGCGGATCTGGAGGGGGATCATCGACAGCCGCAGGAGCGCCCCCGATGGGAGATCCAGAGTGGGGAAGTACATCAGCACGAGATCGTCGCGGAACTGCTCGTATCCCGGAATCCCCTCGTAGTCGTTGAGCAGATCGCCGCAGCCGTAGAAGATGGGGCGGCCGCCGTGGACCTCGACGGCCATGGGGTGGTGCGACGAGTGCCCGTGCACCACGTCGACGCCCGCGTCGTCCACGAGCGCGTGCGCGAAGCGGCGGTGGTCGGGGGGGATGTCGAAGCCCCAGTTGGGTCCCCAGTGGATCGACGCCACGACGAGGTCGCCGGCGCGCTTCTCCAGCGCCACGCGCCGGGCGATGTCGCTCACGGTTCGGTCGGAGAAGTCGGGCAGGACCCACACGCCGGGGGTCGTCGCGCCCGCCTCCCACTCCGGGGGGATGCCGCTGTCGATCGCGCCCAACGCGTAGACGAGCACCCGCCCCCGCCCCCGCCCCGGCTCTCCGGCGCCCGTCCCGATCTCAGCCGGCGCGGTCGCCTCCCGCCGGTCACGCCCGGCGCCGGCCACGCGCACCCCCGCCTCGCGCAGCGTGTCGAGCGTCTCGAGGAGCCCCTCCCTCCCCCAGTCGAGCACGTGATTGTTCGCGAGCACGCAGCAGTCCACGCGCGCCGCGGAGAGCACCGGCACGTTGCGCGGGTGCATGCGGTAGTTCACCGTCTTGGGCGCGGCGCGCTCGCTGGTGGTGATGCTCGTCTCGAGGTTGATGATCCGCGCGTCCGGGCGCATGCGCTCGAGCACCTCGAGCGCATCGCCCCACGGGTAGTCCCACGTCACCGGACGCGCGATCGGTCCCGATGCGCGCTCGGCGAGCGCGACGTAGTCGAGCGCCGAGGTCACGACGGGCTCGTAGAGGCGCGGCGGACAGCGGTGGGGGAGCACCTGGTCCACGCCGCGGCCGGTCATCACGTCGCCGGAGAGGAAGAGGGTGAGGGGCATGGGGGGGGGGCCGGGGACCGGAGACCAGGGGCCAGGGGCCGGGGAACACACCGCCCGATGGTACCCCGGAGCAACCCGTGTCGCCGTGTCGGGAAATCCCGCGCGCCGGGCGCGCTCGCGTCCGACTGCGGAAAACCCCGGAGCGATGCATCCTTGGCCGGCAGGAGCGCGCCATGTCGGCGCGGAGGTGGCGAATGCATCGCGACACCCTTCCCACCGAAACCGAGACGGCCCGGCCTTCAGGCGGGTCCGCCGCCGTGTCCGCCTCGCCCCCCACGCTCACCACGCACGCCGCGAACGCCGTGCTGCTCGCCGGGACGGCCAACCCGTCGCTCGCCGCCCGGGTGGAGCGGGAGCTCGGCCACCGGTTCGGCGCGTGCGCGGTGCAGCGCTTCCCCGATGGGGAGGTCATGGTGCGGCTCGACGAGTCGGTGCGCGGGCGGGAGGTGGTGCTCGTGCAGGGGACGTCGCCGCCGGTGAACGATCACCTGGTGGAGCTGCTCGTGCTCGCGGACGCGTGCCGGCGCGCCGCGGCGGCGCGCATCGTGGCCGTGCTGCCGTACTACGGCTACGCGCGCTCCGACCGCCGCGACGGGCTCCGCGGGCCGATCACGGGAAGCCTCGTCGCCCGGCTCATGGAGACGGCGGGGATCGGGCAGGTCGTGATGCTGGACGTGCACACGCCGGCGCTGGAGGGGTTCTTCAGCGTGCCGGTGGACAATCTCACGGCGGTACCGGTGCTCGCGGACGCGCTGCGCGCGCGGCTCTCGCCGGACACCGTGGTCGTCGCGCCGGACCTCGGCGCGGTGCGGCTCGCCAACCGTTGGGCGGTCCGGTTGCACCTCGACGTCGCCGTCTGTCACAAGCAGCGCACGAGCGCGACGGAGGTGAGCGTCACCCGGATCACCGGCGATGTGGCCGGCCGTCCCTGCGTCGTCGTCGACGACATGATCGCCACGGGGTCGACGATCGCCGAGAGCGTGCGGGCGCTCCGCGCGGCCGGGGCGCGAGCCGACATCGCCGTCGCCGCCACGCACGCGGTGCTCGTGCCCGGCGCGCTGGAGCGGATCGCCGCGTGCGGCGTTCGCGATCTGCTCGTCACCGACAGCATCCCGCCGCGCGAGCCGCCGCCCGCGGCGCTCCGCCCGGATGTCGTCTCGATCGCGCCGCTCCTCGCCACCGCCATCCAGCGGCTGCTCGATGGCGGCTCGCTCCGTGAGCTGGCGTGATGCGCCGGCGGGAGGACTGATGCCAAGACGATTCACCGGACGGACGGAGGCCGGGCGCGAGCTCGCCCTCCGGCTCGCGCACCTGCGCGACCTCGACCCCATCGTGCTCGCCCTCCCGCGGGGCGGGCTTCCCGTCGCCCACGAGATCGCCCGGTCGCTGCGCGCGCCGCTCGATGTGCTCATCGTGCGCAAGCTCGGCGTGCCGTGGCATCCGGAGCTGGCGATGGGGGCGATCGCCACGGGGGGCGTGCGCGCGCTGAACGACGACGTGATCGCCGAGACCGGGGTGACGGAGGAGGAGCTCGAGGCGGCGACGGCGCGCGAGCGAGCGGAGCTCGACCGGCGCGAGCGCGTGTATCGCGCGGGGCGTCCGGCGCCCGCGCTGCGCGGCCGCACCGTGGTGCTCGTGGATGACGGGATCGCCACCGGCGCCACCGTGCGCGCGGCGATCGCCGTGGTGCGCGCGCAGGATCCGGCCAGGCTCGTGCTCGCCGTGCCGGTGGTGCAGGCGTCCATCGCCATCGAGCTGTCGCGCGATGTGGACGAGATCGCGTGCGTGCTCGCCCCGCGCGAGCTGTTCGCCATCGGCGCCTGGTACGACAGCTTCCCGCAGCTGGCCGACGAGGACGTGCGCGCGACGCTCGATCGCGCGGCGGCGGAGCAGACGGCGCGCGAGCACGCCGCTCCGGCGCGCGCGCTCGATGGAGGGGCGCGACTGGCCCCCTCCTGATGGCGGTCCGGGCCGGACGACCGGCCCGTGCCGATGCCTCATGATGCCTCATCCGGAAGCCGGAGCGAGCCGGCAAGGAGAACGACCATGATGCCACACTCCATCATCGCCCACGTGGCCGGCGCGGCGGTCCTCGCCACGCTCGCGGCCCTCCCGCTCGCCGCGCAGCAGAAGGGGCAGCCGCCCGGACAGCCGGGTCAGGCCGGGCAGCAGCAGGGGCAGATGACGCAGGAGCAGATGCAGCAGCAGCGCCTCGCGCGGATGCAGGAGATGTCGCAGCGCATGGACCGCATCCACGAGCGCGCACAGCGGCTCTCGCAGGAGATGCAGCAACGCATGCAGCAGGACCGCGAGCGGGTGACCGACCGCGAGCGGCTCGTGCTTCGCTCCTGCGATGCGCTCACCGAGACGGCCGCGCAGTTGCGTCAGCTCGCCGACCGTACTCGCGACATGATGCGCGACCAGGACATGCAGCGCGACCGGGACATGCAGCGCGACATGGACCGGCTCCACCAGCATCTCGGGGCGATGGCCGACCAGATGGAGGGTGCGCTCGAGACGATGGACCGGATGCGGCAGCGCATCCACCGGACGCCGTAGGGACCCATGGCTCGCGCGGAGGTAGTCAGGCGCCGGCGCCGGCGCCGCGCAGCGCGCGCGGCCGCCGGCGTCGTGCTCGCGGCGTGGGCGATCGCTCCCGCCGCGGTTCGTGCGCAGTCGCTCGCCTACACGGGCGCGCTGCAGGGGTCGACGGGGGAGTACATCTTCACCGAGCGCTCATTCAGCCTCGCGCTGTACAACGGCCTGTCGCTCTCGCTCGGACGGCTGCGGCTGTCGGCGTCGCTTCCGGTGGTGCTCCAGAACACGCCGTGGGTGACGCTCGGAGGGACGGGCCCGGTGCCGACCGGCGGACCGCAGCACGAGATGACCGGGGAGCAGATGGGAGGGGGCGGGATGGGGGAGGGTGGACAGGGGCGCCGCGGCGGCTCGGTCGTGCTCCCCGACACGGGGGGGTACGACGAGGTCGGCGTGGGCGATCCGATGCTGTTCGCGAGCATCGAGCTGTTCGGTGATCGCGGAAGCCGCCCGGCGGTGGCCATCACCGGAGCGGTGAAGGCACCGGTGGCGGACGCGGCGCAGGGATTCGGCACGGGGGAGTGGGACTACTCCGCCGGGTTCTCCCTGTCCAAATCGGTGGGACGCGCGCTGCTTTTCCTCGACGGGTCGTACTGGATGCTCGGGGACATGTCCGGTCTCCCGCTGCGCGACGTGTTCTCGTACGGGGTGAGCCTCGGGGTGCCGTTCGGGCGCGGCGGCGGAGGCGCCGGAGCGTCGTGGTCGGCGATCGTGTCGTTCTCGGGCTCGCAGGCGGCGATCGCGGGGAGCGATGCGCCGGCTGAGGCGGGGGTACTGGTGAGCCGGCTGTCGCCGTCGGGGCGCTCGCTCGCGGCGGGCGTGTCGCTGGGCCTCACGCGGTCGTCGCCCGACGTCTCCGCCATGATCGGGTGGCGCGTACCGCTGTGGTCGCGTGAGGCCCCTATTGCGGCCCTTCGAACGCCGTACGACAATGAAGTGAATCGCTCCGTCGAGAGGTGAGCCATGGCTCGCCACACGTCAGCTTTCGCGGCCGCTGCGTTGCTCGCGGCCGTCGCGGTGCCCTCCCTCCTGTCCGCGCAGCGCCCCGCGGACGCCCCCACGTACGTCGCCGCGGTGCTCACCCCCGTCGGCGCCTTCGCTCCCCTCGCGACCCCCGCGCAACTCGGCACGCCGCGCTACGGCATCGGGGTGGACGTGCGCTACGGCTACGGGGAGCTGTTCGGCACGCGGAAGCTCCCGATGCACGCCGTGGGCGCGCAGGCGGAGCTCGCGCTCATCGGCGGATTCTTGAGCGTGAGCGGGACCGGCGCGTACCTGATCCCCGACTGCGGCCCCTCGCGCCACTGCGCGGAGTATCCGATGTTCGGCGCCGGCGCATCGCTCAAGGTGGCGCGGTGGACGATCGACGACTGGTTGAACCGCGGCTACGTGACGCTCGCCCTCGATGCCGAGGCGGGGCTCGGCCTCCCGCGCGGCGGCAAGGCGCGCGCGGCGTCGGCGGGTCCGTCGGTCACCTTCATCGGCAACCACGGCACGCTCAGGGTCGTGGCCTTCGTCACGCCCCGGGCGTTGTGGGGGCGCCTGCGCATCGACGATCCGGCGCGCTTCGACGCGCAGCTCGGCTCCGTGTTCGGCCTCGCGGACTCCACGTTCGAGAAGGAGGGGGTGCGCGTGATGGCGGAGGGCGGCCTCGCCCTCGTGAGCACGCGCACCGGCATCGGGCTGCACGTCGGCGTGGGGCGTGTCATCGTGCACGGGGCGAGGGCGAGGGTGGGGGCGAGCGTGACGTGGAGGAGCACGAGGTTTCGGTGAGGTGGGTAGTGGCGAGTCGGAGCGAGGGGGGTGAGGCGCGAGTCGGAGCGAGGACCGGCCGGAGCGAGGCGAGTGGGGGGTGAGGCGCGAGTCGGAGCGAGGAGAAGCGGGAGCGAGGGGAGAGGGGGGTGAAACGCGAGTCGGAGCGAGGACCATCCGGCGCGAAGGACGCCGGGGGTGCGGCGCCCGTCCGACTCGCCTCGCTCCGGGTGGTCTTCGCTCCCACTCGCGCTTCAGCCCCTACTCGCGACGCTCCTTCGGCTCGGACGGCCGCATCGCCGCCCACAGCCAGACGATACCCGCCACCACCACCGCCGCCGGAATCATCAGCACC
>DASUXC010000162.1:0-16737 GCA_036378095.1 Gemmatimonadaceae bacterium
AACATGGAATGCGACACGGGGCCGGCGAATGCCGGCCCCGTGTCGCTCAGTCCCTGTTCAAACGCGCCCCGCGCCCCGCGCCCCGCACCCCGCGCCATCAGCGCCCCGCCCCCGTCCCGCACCGGGCGGGAACTCCCTTTACAGCACGTTCGTTATGAATGATCATTCTCCGCCAACGGATAATTGCCGAATGATCGACAGCACAGACTTAGCAATAGCGAACATACTCCAGTCGGACGCCCGGACTTCGAACGCCGAGATCGCGCGGCGCGTCGGGATGGCGCCGTCGGCGGTGTTCGAGCGCATCCGCAAGCTCGAGGAGCGGGGCGTCATCAGGGGATACCACGCGCGGCTCGACCCGCGCGCGGTTGGGTACGGGCTGCTCGCCTTCATCGCCGTGCGCTCCGACGAGTGCTGCGGCGCGCCCGAGACGGAGCGCCGGCTCGCCCAGGTCCCCGAGGTGCTCGAGATCCACCACGTGGTGGGGGAGGACTGCTTCCTGGTGAAGGTGCGCGTGCGCGACATCGATGCACTCTCCGCCCTCTTGCGCGATACCTTCGGGCAGATCGGGCACATCCGCTCCACACGCACCACGATCGTCCTGCACACCCCGAAGGACACGTACGAGCTGCCGATCGCGAGCGCGGGGGCCGCGGGGGCCGCGGGGGCGGCGCCGGCGAAGCAGACGAACGGCACGACGGGCGCACACGCGGCGGCCGGCGAGCAGCGCGCGGAGGTGAATCGTGGGTGAAGCGTCCACGCGCGCGCCGTCGCGCGCGAAGGTGATCGCCGGCTTCGGCACGGTCTACCTCCTCTGGGGCTCCACGTATCTCGCCATCCGCATCGGCGTATCGACGATCCCGCCGTTCGTGATGGGGGCGATCCGCTTCCTCATCGCCGGAAGCGTGCTCTATCTGATCGTGCGCTCGCGCGTGCGCGAGCGTCCGACGCTCGCGCAGTGGAAGGGAGCCTCCATCGTCGGCGGGCTGCTCCTCGTCGCCGGGAACGGCGCGGTCGTGTGGGCCGAGCAGCGGGTGCCGAGCGGGATAACCTCGCTCCTCGTGGCCGTGGTGCCGCTCTGGATGGTGCTGCTCGACTGGGCGCGACCGGGGGGCCGACGCCCGAACGCGATCGTGTCGACCGGGGTCGCGCTGGGGCTCATCGGGCTCGCCATTCTCGTGAACCCGTTCGCCTCGTCGGGGGGGCGCGTGGATCCGGTGGGCGCGCTGGTGCTGCTCGGCGGCTCGCTCGCGTGGGCTTCCGGGTCGGTGTACTCCAAGTACGCGGCGCGCCCCTCGACGCCCCTCCTCGGACCGGCGATGCAGATGCTCGCCGGGGGCGTGGGGCTCGCGATCGTGGCCGCGCTGAGCGGGGAGCTCGCCCACTTCACGCCCCACGCGGTCGCCACGCGCTCGGCGCTCGCCGTGCTCTATCTGGTGATCTTCGGCTCCCTCGTCGGGTTCAGCACGTACATCTGGCTGCTCCGCGTGTCCACGCCATCGGCCGTGTCCACGTACGCCTACGTGAACCCGGTGGTGGCGGTATTCCTCGGCTGGCTCGTTCTCTCCGAGCCGCTCACGCCGCGTACGCTCGTGGCGGCGGCGGTGATCGTGGGGGCGGTGGCGCTCATCACGGGGGGCGCGAATCGCGGGGCGCGGGACGCGGGGCGCGGGGTGAGCACGGAGCAGGAGGCGGGAGGCGAGAAGCGAAGGACGAGGAGGCCGAAGTCGGCGGCGTGAGGAGACCCCTGGGGCCGGGGGCCGGGGGCCGTGAGCCAGGGGAGCGCCGGGCAGGGTTGCGTGGGGGTGAGCCGGGGGGTATGGTCGGCGCGGGCCGGACCCTTCCGGCCCGGCACTCCACTCCGTACCGCCCGCACCCCCCACACCTCATGCTCGATCGCCCGCTCCTCTCCTTCGCCGCACGGCCCGCATCCACCGCCCGCGCTCCTCGCGCTGGCGCGAACGCTCCCACCACGCGAGCCGGGGTCGCCTCGCGCCGCGTCATCGCCCTCGCCGCCGCCATCGCGCTCGCCGCGGCGCCCGCGCGCGCGCAGCGCCCGGTGCTCGGGCACCGGGCGGGGCCCACCAACGGGCTCACGCGCGACCCGGGCATCGCCCGCGTGCTGCGCGACATCTCCCCCGCGCGGATCCGCGCCACCGACTCCGCGCTCGTCGCCTTCGGCACGCGTCACACGATGAGCGACACCACGAGCGGCACGCGCGGCATCGGCGCCGCGCGGCGCTACCTGTACGCCACGCTCTCGGGGTACAGCAAGGCGTGCGGCGGGTGCCTGCGCGTGGAGTACGACCCGGCGATGGTCCAGGTGAACCGCCACCCGAAGAAGCCGACGGTCAACGTCGTCAACGTGCTCGCCTGGCTTCCCGGGCGCGACACCACGCGCGTGGTGGTCATGACCGGACACTACGACTCGTGCATCTGCGCCGTCGATCCGTTCGACACCACGAGCGACGCGCCGGGCGCGGACGACGATGCCTCCGGCACCGCCGCCGTGGTGGAGCTCGCGCGCGTCTTCTCCGAGCGCTACCCCAAGGGGCTCGATGCCACCGTCCTCTTCGCCCTCGTGGCCGGCGAGGAGCAGGGGCTCCTCGGCTCCCAGCACCTCGCCGAGCGGCTGCACGAGGCCGGGTACACCGTGGCCGCCGACATGTCCGACGACATCGTCGGCAACGTCTCCACCGACGCCGGGCTCACCGACTCGACGACGATGCGCATCTACAGCGCCGATCCCGACAACTCGGCGAGCCGCGAGCTCGCCCGCTACGCCGCGTCGGTCGGCGCGCTGTACCAGCCGTCGTTCCACATCCTGTCGGTGTTCCGCATCGACCGCATCGGGCGCGGCACGGACCACATGCCCTTCGTGCGCCTCGGCGAGCCGGGGATCCGCACCACCGAGCGCATGGAGGCGCTGAGCCGCCAGCACACGCCGCGCGACGTGTTCTCGCACGTGAACTTCGGCTACGCATCGCGCATCGCGCGCCTCAACGCCGCCGTGATCGGCGCCGTGGCCGCGGCCCCTCCGCCCCCCGACAGCGCGCGCGCCCGCCGCGACGCCGAGGCGGGCGGGCAGAAGTGGAAGCTCTCGTGGACGGCGGCACCAGGCGCCATGGGCTACGAGGTCCTGCTCCGTTCCACGACCGCTCCCGACTGGGAGCGCGTGATCCCCGTGGGCAACGTCACCGACTACGAGCTCGACGCGCAGCTCGACGATCTGTGGGCCGGGGTGCGGAGCGTGGGAGACAACGGGCGGCGGTCGCTGGTGGTGGTGCTCCCCCAACCGAGGTCGCCAGGCGGAGATTGACGCGCCCGGCGCGGGGCGCGGGATGCGGGGCGCGGGATGCGGGGCGCGGGATGCGTGAACATGGAATGCGACACGGGGCCGGCGAATGCCGGCCCCGTGTCGCTCAGTCTCTGTTCAAACGCGCCCCGCGCCCCGCGCCCCGCAGCCCGCCTCAGTCGCCGGGAACCCCCTCGGGCACAGGGTACTCCGCCGTCCCCGTCCGCTTGAAGAACCGCTCCGTCAGCCGCTCCTTCCACCCCACCAGAATCTCGTACACCGTGGGGATCACGAGCAGCGTGAGCAGGGTGGAGGTGATCGTGCCGCCGATCACCGCGCGGCCGAGCGGGGCGCGGAAGTCGGCGCCCTCGCCGTGGCCGATCGCCACCGGGAGCATCCCCGCGATCAGCGCCAGCGTGGTCATGATGATCGGGCGCAGGCGGATGCGCCCCGCCTCGATCAGCGCCTCGCGCAGCGGCGCCCCGCGCTCGCGCGCCCACTTCGCGAAGTCGATGAGCAGGATCGCGTTCTTCGCCACGATCCCCATGAGCAGGATCACCCCGATCAGGCTCATGATGTTGAGCGTGTCCTTCGTGATCGCGAGGGCGAGCACCACGCCGATCAGCGACAACGGCAGCGACACCAGGATCGCCAGCGGATCGATGAACGACCCGAACTGCATCACCAGGATCAGGTACATGAGCAGCACGGCGATCCCGAGCGCGGTGAAGATGCGCGTGAACACCTCCGCCTGGTCGCGCGCTTCCCCGCCCTGCGAGATCTGGTAGCCGGGGGGAAGCCGCAGCTTGGTCAGCTTCGCGTTGATGTCCTGCACCACCTCGTTGAGCGCCCGCCCCTGCGTGTTCGCCTGCACGATCACCACCTTCTCGCGATCGAGCGTGCTGATCTGCGCCGGACCGAGCCCCGACTTGATGGTCGCGATCTGCCCGAGCGGGAGGATCGCCGGCGCGCCGTTCGCGCCCGCCCCCACCACCAGCGGAAGCTGCTGGAGGTCGGTGAGCCGCTCGCGCGCGCCGGGCTCGAGGCGCACGCGCACCTTCCGCTGCTCGCCCATCGGATCGGTCCAGTAGCCCGCGTCCACGCCGGCGAACGCCGGGCGCAGCGACTGCGCCACCTGCCCCACCGTCACGCCGAGCGCGCCGGCCAGCCCGCGGTTGAGCTGCACCTCGAGCTCCGGCTTCTCACCGCGCGTCGAGAGCCCCACGTCCACCGCGCCGGGCACGGTCTTCACCATCCCCTCCGCCTGCTCGGCGAGCCGCGTGAGGACGTTGGCGTCGGGGCCGCGCAGCTCGATCTGGATCTGCTTGTACGCGCCGCCGAACCCGCTCGTGAACACCGACGCCTTCACCCCCGCCACGCGCGCGAGCTCGTGCCGCAGGATCTCCCCGAACTCGTCCTGGCTCGTGCTCCGGTCGGCCTTCGGGATGAGGCGCACGTAGATGAGCCCCTGGTCCACCGACGGGGTCTGTCCCGGCACGGCGGTGCCGATGGTCGTGTAGGTGTACGCCACCTCCTTGTGCGCCCGCGCGATCCGGGCGATCTGCTCCGCCTGGAGCGAGGTATAGTCCAGGCTCGAGCCGGGAGGCGCCTCCACGATGATGTTCACCTCGCTCCGGTCGCTCACCGGGACGAAGCCGCCGCCCACCTGCCGCCACACCGGCACCCGCTGCACCAGCAGCACCATCACCACCAGGATGCCGATGACCCCGAGCAGCCGCTGGAGCGCGCCCACCTTCCACTGGAGCACGAGCACGATCCCCAGGACCGCGGCGAACACCACCGCCGCGCCGAGCAGCCCCTTGGCGGGAATGGTGAGCGCCGCCACGAACGACCCGGTGGCGATCGCCACCATCGCCAGACGGTGGTCGAGCGCCCAGGCGATGACCCCCTTGTACTCGTCGGCCTTGCGGTCGAACCACTTGTTGAACCGCGCCAGGGCGCGCGAGATCGGGTTCCGCATCTGGTGCGCCTCGAGCTGCGGGTCGGACCAGTACGCGGAGAGCATCGGGTCGAGCGAGAACGACACGAACAGCGACACGAGCACGGCGCAGGCGATCGTGAGCGCGAACGGCTTGAACCACTGCCCCGCCACGCCGTACATGAACGCCACGGGCACGAACACCGCCACGATCGAGAACGTCGTGGCCGCCACCGCGAGGCCGATCTCGTCCGTCCCCTCGTGCGCCGCCTCGTAGTGGTTCTTCCCCATTTCTATGTGGCGCACGATGTTCTCGCGCACCACGATCGCGTCATCGATGAGGATGCCGATGGCGAGCGACAGCCCGAGCAGCGACATCGTGTTGAGCGTGAACCCGAACGCCCAGACGGCGATGAAGCTGGCGAGCACCGACACCGGGAGCGCGAGCCCGGTGATCACCGTCGACCGCCACGAGTTGAGGAAGAGGAACACCACCAGCACGGTGAGCAGCGCGCCCTCGATGAGCGCCTCCTGCACGTTCCTCACCGCGTGGCTCACCCGGACGCCCGCGTCCTGCACGACCTCCAGCTTGGCGCCCGCCGGGAGCTGCTTCTGCAGCTCCGCCACCCGCGTGCGGATGGCGTCGCTCACCTGCGTGGTGCTGTATCCCTTGGACTTGAGCACCTCGATCCCCACCGCCTCGCGCCCGTTGAACAGCGCGGCCGTGCGCGGCTCCTCCGTGCCGACGAACACGTCGGCCACCTGCCCGAGCCGCACCACCTGGCCGTCGTGCTCGGACACCGTGAGCCGCTCGAACTGCTCCGGGGTGTCGAGGCGCCCCTTCAACCTGATGGACCGCTCCTCGAGCGGGGTGTTGAGCCGCCCCACCGGCGCCGCGAGGTTCTGCGCCTCGAGCGCCTGCACCACCTGCGCCACGCTCACCCCCGCCGACTGCAGGTCGGCCGGGCGCACCTGCACCGTCATCTCCGGGTACGTGCCCCCCACCACCGTCGCCTGCGCCACCCCGGGCACCGCGCGCAGATCGCGCACGATGAGCGGGTCGGCGAGCTTGGTGAGCAGGTCGCGCGACAGCGTGGACGACGTGAGCGCGAGCGACAGCACCGACTGCTGCGACGGATCGAAGCGCGTGAGGATCGGCTCCTTCATCTCGTCCGGCAGGTCGGCGCGCTTGGTCGAGATCGCGTCGCGGATGTCCTGCGAGGCCTGCTGGATGTCCTTCTCGTAGTCGAAGAACACGATGAACTGCGCCAGGCCGTCGGTGGACGTGGACGTGGTCTTCGACCAGTCCACCCCCTCGATGGACGAGAACGAATCCTCGATGGGCTGCACGATCTCGCGGTTCACCTGGTCCGGCGACGCGCCGGGATAGGCGATGCTCACCCCGATGATCGGCTGCTGGATGTCGGGGAACTCGTCGGTGTGCAGGTTCAACAGCGCCGCGATCCCGAACGCCACGAGCGCCACCATCACGGTGATGGTGACGATCGGGCGGCGAATCGCGAAATCCGAGATGAACATGTGCCTCTCCTATCGCTCCGCGGTCGTGCGGTCGTTCGGCGCGAGGACGCGCACCGGCGTGCCCTCGGCGATCCCCTGGGCGGCACCCAGCAGCAGCGTGTCCCCCGCGGCGATCCCGCTCGTGATCTCGATCTGCTCCGTGGCCTCGTCGCGCAGACCGAGCTGCACCGGCACCTTCTGCGCCTTCCCGTTCCGGACGCGCATCACCGACGGCGTGACCCCCGTCTGGTCCACGGCGCTCGCCGGGGCGAGCAGCCCCTTCCGCGTCTCGCTCGACACGCGCCCCTGCGCGAACAGCCCGGCCACCAGCGTGCTCCCCTTGTTGGGGATGGACACGGTGATCCGCACCTGCCGCGTGGCCGGATCGGCGGCGGGGTTGATGCGGTCGATGCGCCCGGTGAAGGTGCGACCCGGATAGCCGTTCACCGTGAACTCCACCGGCGCGCCGACGCGCAGCGCGCCGATCTGCTCGGCCGGCACGCTCGCCTCGAAGCGCATGGTGGACGGATCCACCACCGTCACGAGCGCCGTGCCGGGCTGCACCACGTCGCCCGCGCTCACCGGGCGGTCGCTCACCGCGCCGGTGAGCGGCGAGCGGACCTGCGTGCGCTCGAGCTGCTGCCGCGCGCTCGCCAGGCGCGCCTCGGCGTCGGCGTACCCTGCCTCGGCCGCGGCGAGCGCGCGTTGCGCCGCCTCGAGATCGCGCTGGGCGATCGCCCCCGCCTTCTCCAGCGTCTCCGACCGCTCGAGGTCCCGCTTCGCGTTGTCGAGCGCCAGCTTGGCCGAGCGCACCCCGGACTGCGCGGACAGCCAGCTCTCGCGAATCGCCGTGTCGTCGATGCGCAGGAGGAGCTGGCCGTCCTTCACCCGCTGGCCGCGCTCCACGTACGTCTGCACCACCGGTCCCGACACCTCGGCGCGCACGGTGGCGTTCTGCTCCGCCTCGAGCGTTCCCGAGATCACCGGCCCCGTGCGGATCTCCCCGCTGGCGATGACGGCGATGTTCTCCTTCCCCACCGTCACCGGCTGCGGTGCCTGCGCCGCCGGCGCCTCCTTCCTGCCGCACGCGCCGAGCGCCAGCGTGAGCGCGGCGAGCGCGGCGAGCGCGGCGCGCCGCGTGCCCGTCCTCCACCAGGCGCGCGCGCGCGCGAGCCCCACCCCGTTCCCGTCGTTCTGCATCATGGATTGATCCCCACTTGGCTTGCCTGCGCCGCGCCGGTGACGGGCGGCTGCGTCGGCGATCGTTGTCCTGGTGTCTGCTGCGGAATCGTCAGAGACGGCGTGGTCATCTGCTGCGTGGATGGCTGCGTCCCGCCCGCCGCGCCGCCGATCGGAAGGTCGCGCAGGAGCGCCACGCGCAGCCGCGCCACCTGGAAGTCGCGCGACGCCTGCGCGCGGTTCGCCTGCGCCTGCTCGAGCTGCAGCCGCGAGTCGGTGAGCTCCGTCTGTGTCGAGATCCCCTCGCGGTAGCGCACCTCGGCGATCTGATAGGCGCGCGACGCCTGCTCCACCGTGCCCATGCTCGCCGCGAACTGCGCGGCGGCGGCGGTGAGCTGCGCGAGCGCGTCGCGCGTGTCCAGCTCGGCGGCCTTGCTCGTCCGCCGGAGGCGCGCCTCCGCCTCGCGCAGGTCCGCCTCGGCGATCACCTGGTCCGCATGAATGGACCCACCCGTGAAGAGCGGCACGGAGAGCGTGCCGGTGATCGTCCAGTTGGTGCGGAACTGGTTCCAGTCCGGCAGTCCGTTGGGCGGGAAGGCCACGCGCCCGTAGGCCGACGAGAGCGTGAGCGTCGGGATGCGCTGCGACTTGGCGACCGTCACGGCGTTGCGCTGCGACACCACGTTCTCCCTCGCCTGGCGCACGGGCGCCCGTCGCATCACGCTCGTGTCCGGCGCCGCGTTCAGGATGGACGCGAGCTGCGCCCCCACCGCGGAGGTGGTGTCCCCCAGCTCGGTGGTGAGCTCGAGCGGCCGGTCCAGCGGAAGCTGGAGGAGCTGCTGCAGGCGCACGTAGGCGATGTCGCGCTGCGATCGCCGCTGGATGACCACCGGCACCTGGTTGTCGCGCGTGACCTGCGCGCGGAGCAGCTCGAACTCGGGCTGGTTCCCCACCTGCCTCGCGAGCTTCGTCTGGGAGAGCGTCGTGTCCGCCTGGGCGAGCGTGGCCTGGGCGATGGTGAGGAGCCGGTCGCCGAGCGCGGCGTCGTAGTACGCCTGGGCGACGTCGAGCACGAGCTGCGCTCTCGCCGAGGTGAGCGCGATCTCCGCGCTCTGCCGCGCCGCGCCCGCCTGGCGAGTCTGCGCCCTGATGCGCCCGCCGGCGAACAGGTTCATCGAGAGGTTGAGCCCCAGGTTGAACTGGTTGGCGGCACCGAAGCCGGCCTGGGTGAAGTCGATCCCCCCGCCGTTGTTCGTGCACCCGAGCGCCCGCTCGAGCAGGCTCACGCGCTGGTCGAGCGGCGCGGTGGAGTCGATCGGGAACATGGAGCAGTCGGGCGGCCCCGAGGTGGAGTCGTTCCCGCCGCCGAGCCCCTCGAACTGCGACTTGAGCGTGCGCGTGTACGACGCGCTCGCGGTGATCTGCGGGAAGTACTGGCTGCGCGCCTTCTGCTGCTGCCCCTCAGCGCGCTGGACGCCGGCTCGGGCGATGGCGACGTCATCGCTCACGCGCTCGGCCATCCCCAGCGCCTCCTCGAGGGAGAGCTGGCGCACCGAGTCGGCGCCCTGCGCGCGCGCCGGCGCGGCGGTCGCGGCCATCGCGGCGAGCGCGGCCATCGCGGCGAGCACGGCGCGAGGCATGGTCCATCTCCTCGATCTATCGGTCATGCGGCGTGGTTCCGTGTTCGGTGGTGACGGGCGTCAGCCGCGGGCGCGGCCGCGATGGCGCGGCGGCGTGGCGGCGGGCGTTGCGTCGCGCTCGGGAACGCCGAGCGCGCGCGTGAAGAAGTGCACCTTCTCGGCGATGGCGTCCTCGACGTCGAGGGCGTACAGGTCGGTCATGATGTCGCGCCCCATGGCCTCGGCGAAGAGCGCGCCCATGAGCATCGTGGACGCGGCGCGGGGATTCGTGTCCGGCGTGGCGAGGCCGAGCTCGATCAGGCGGCTCACGTAGCGCACCAGCTCGCACGCGGACTCGGTGGCCCCCTGGCTGGCGATCGGAACGATCTCCGGGTGCTCCTCCATCTCGCCCATCACCTTCCGGATGACCGAGCGGCTGGCGTAGAGGTGCTCGAAGCGGGAGCGGCACCACTCGAGGAGCTCGCTCCTGGGATCGCGCGGGTTCTCGGGGAGCGTGGCGAATTCCGCATGGCCGGCACGGCAGCGGAGCGCCTCCTGGATGAGGGCATCCTTGGAGCCGAAGTGGCGGAAGAGCGTGATCTCGTTCACCCCGGCCAGCTGCGCTATACGGCGCGTGGTGGCGCCGCGGTATCCCGTTTCCGCGTAGACCCGGGCGGCGGCCTCGATGAGGCGGTCGCGAATGTCCATGGGGGCGGATGATAGCCGGTGCACGGGAGTAAGCAAGTGGGTACTTACAACAAAATTGAAGGATCGAATTTTCGAGTTCCGTTCAGTTGTCGCCCGCTCGGCCGAGCGGCCGGGCTGGGAGCGGGCTCGAGTGTGGGACGCCCCGGCCGTTTGGACGCTCGAGGTCGCCGGGGGTGAAGCCCGAGTGCCATCTCGCCCCGCCGGACCGGCACTACGGGGAGTCGGCCGGGGAGGTGTCAGCGCGAATGTCAGAGATCGCGCAGGATACTGCACGCGTACCGGGCGAGAGACGAGAAGACGTCGCGCGAGGACGGCGCACCCACCGGTCCCTACGCGATCTTCTCCGCCATCACACCCGACACGCACGAAAAAGGGGCGCCCGGCCAAGCCGGACGCCCCCGCCGCTCGAACGCGCTCGGGCTCTCTACTCCAGGATGTCGTTCGACTCCCCGCGGCGCGGCTCGATCTCCTCGGGGTCCTTGAGGTCGTTGAAGTACCCCCACGTCCAGCCGATCACCGGGATGGTGAAGAAGAACCACCACGTCATCGCGCCGTAGAACGGCATGCCGGGGAAGGCCACCTGGTACGACAGCTTCGTGCCGTTGTACGTGATGAACAGGAACACGAAGAGCGCGGCGGAGAGCACCCAGCAGATCGCGAGCAGAACGCCGTGCCGGCGACGATTGGCCATTGCGAAACGCCTCGTACGGATACGGATGAGAGGTAGCCGGCACGCCCCCCTCGGGGCGTGCGCGCAGCGGACAAGATATCGTCGAGAACGCCGTCGTTCCAGTCTTGCCGCCCCTCCCGGGAGCCGCAAGCGGCGCGCCGGGACGCCCCGCGCCCCGCGGACACGGCCCCCATGGCGAGCATTGCCATCGGCGTCGTCGGTGGCGAAGATGCACGCGGCCGCGGCACCGGCGAGCACTTCCACCACGAGGGAACGTGACCTACGCGCACCACTGGGACCGCCCGGCGCGCATCGACGATGCGCCCTGGGCCCGGATCCGCAACGACATCGCGCTCGCGCTCCAGCTCTTCCTGGTCACCTCGCGCGATCCGGCGTGGCGTCAGGCCGGCGTGGAGCCGGTCTCCCTCCACGGCCCCGACGGCACGGGCGATCCGGTGGTCGCGCCCGCGCGCATCGCCTTCAACGGCGATGCCGCTCGCAACGGCGCCGGCGCGCCGTTCATCTTCGAGCAGCGCGTCGACGGCCACACCGCCGAGGGGCGCGTCCACGCGAGCTGCGACACCGCCCTCCTCCCGTACGACATCTCCGTCTGCACGGCGCTCCTGATCGCCAAGTACCACCTCGGCGACGCACTCGTGTTGAAGAGCGACGGCCGCGTGACGGAGCTCGGCTGGCCAGTGGCGCGCGAGGTCGCCGGAACGGTGCTCGGCATCCACGCGGGGCTCTCGGACGACGGCGATCGCGGAGTCCGCTGGATGATGTGAGGGGCGGGAGGACAGGAGCCGGACATTCATTCCCGCACGTTGTTGGCGGTGCGCGGGGTGCGCATATTCCGTTTGGACCCCCACGCACTGGCCCCCTCCCCTCCCCGCGTCCCCGAACTCATGGCAACCCATACGACACGCCGAGCCAGTCCAGCGCGCGCGCCCCGGCAGCCGGATGAGCTGACGGCCGCGCTCGACGGCATTCGTCGCATCGTGCAGGCGCTCCGCGTGTCGGCGCGCGCGGCGGAGCGGCGGCTCGGCATCAGCGGCGCGCAGCTCTTCGTGCTGCACACCCTGTCCGAGGCGCCGGCGGAGTCGCTCAACGACCTCGCCGCCCGGACGTTCACGCACCAGAGCTCGGTGTCGGTGGTGGTGGATCGGCTCGTCAGGCGCAAGCTCGTCTCGCGCACGCGCTCGCCGGAGGACGGGCGCCGCGTGGTGCTCGAGCTCACCCCCGCCGGCCGGCGCCTCATCCGCTCCTCCCCCGAGGTCGCGCAGATCCGCCTCATCGAGGCGCTGCGCGCGCTCCCCGCGAGCGACTGCCGCTCGCTCTCCCGCATGCTGCACCGCATCGTGCGGGACATGGGGGTGACGGACCTCCCGGGCATGCTCTTCGAGGAGTCGCGGCGCGGCCCGCGCACCGCGGCGCGAGCCGCCAGGCCGCGCAACGCGGGGAACGGGAGCGAGCGGAAGCGCTAGTGCTGCGTGTCCCTCGGCACCGCCGGCACCATCACCGCGCTCGACTCGCCGTGCCGCCGGCCTAACGAATCGCCGGAGATCCCCGGGCGTCCCGTGCGCTGGGCCGCGCCGGCGCCGCTGTCGGGAACGCCGGGCGTGGAGGAGAGGTCCGGGTGCCCCCGCCCCGACGGCGCGGTGTCGGGGGGCGCCACTTCACCCGAATCGGAGCGTGGAACCTGGTCGCCGCGCTGGGTGCACGCCGAGGCGGCCGCCAGGGCCGCGACGAGCGCCAGCGCGGCCACCGCGGCGCGCCCCACGGCGCGCCGCGGCGTCGTGCGCCGCATCTGCATGATCACGCCATCCCCGGCCGTGGTCACGACTGCAGCCGGTTGTCCTTGATGTCCTTCGCGCTGTTCAGGTGCGACTGCACCTTGGGCAGCGCCTTCTGCATCAGCGCCTTGAGCTGCGCGTTCTGCGTCTTCCCGGAGAGATCGTTCAGCTTGTCGACGACCTTCTGGTGATCGTCCACCTGCTTCTCCATGTAGTCCTCGTCGAAGTCCTTCCCCGTCTTCTTCGAGAGGTCCTGCACCGCGTCCTGATTGTCCTTCATCAGGTCCTTCACGTCGTCCTTCGTGGACGTGTTCGGATCGACCTTCAGCTTCTTCGCCAGCGCGTTCCCTTCCTTCAGCATCTGGGTGTGGTCGGTGACCATCCGCCGGGCGAACGACTTCACCGCCGGATTGGTCGCCTTGCGCTCGGCCAGCTTCCCTTCGCTGATCTCGCCGTTGTTCGCGGCCGTGAGCCACGCCAGGACGTCGGCGTCCGACCACCCGCCGGCCGCCGTGTCGCTCGCCACCGCGCCGCCGGCGGCGGTCGTGTCGAGCGAGCTGGGCGCGGTCGCCGTCGCGCCCGCGGTGTTGGTGTCGAGACTCGATGCGTTGTTGCCGGATTTCTTGCAGGCTCCGAGCGCGGTGCAGACGGCCAGAGCCATGGCCATGCCACCGTATCTCGAGATGATCGTGTTCATTGCGTCCTCCGGAGTGAACGGCGCCGCGCCATCGTGACGCGTGCGACCGTGCTCCGGAATGGCAAGAACTGTACATTCCACGCGACCATCCCCCGAGGCGCCGCCCGCCGAACGCACGCGCGGCCCGCGAACGATCTCTCGCTCGCGGGCCGCGCTGGCACGCATTCCCGAGTGCGCCGAGCCCCGCTCGCGCCCGCTTGCATCGCGCGAGGACGGTGTCGCCGCGCGCCGGGTCAGTGGACGACGATCGTACCCGACATCACCGCGCGCCCGTGCACCTTGCAGTAGTAGGTGTAGCTTCCGGCGGCCGAGAACGTGCGGTCGAAGCTCCCCGTGCTCTGGGTCGGCGAGGTCGGCCCATCATCGAACGTCACGCTGTGGTCCTGGCACGTCTGCCCGCCGTACGTGTCGCTGCTGCACGTGTCCCAGCTCCAGACCACCTGGCTCCCCACCGCCACCGTGTCGGTGGCCGGGGTGTAGTGATCGTTGCCCACCGTGATCCGGTTCGGGTTCGGCGGGGGGGGTGGGGGCGGCGGGGTGATGCCGCCGCCGGATGAGCCTCCCCCGCACGCCAGTGCGCAGGGTACGGTGAGCACGGCGATCCACGTTGCGAGGCGATGCATGGGTGTCTCTCCTGGAATGGACGTGGCTGCGAGCGCCACCGGGGGCGGGCACCAACGGACGAGCCCGCTCGGTGGCTAGCCGGCGATCCTTCTGGAGAGAAACCCAATGTTAATTGGAGAAATTCCCACCCCCGCGTCCCACAATGGCGCGGCGGCGGGACGCCGCATCACCCGGACACCGCCACCGCCCCCACCCCCCCGCCCACTCCCGCCCTCCCCCCCTCGCGCGCCAGCCGGCCACCCCTCCGCCCCTCCCCACGCGCCGCGCGGATCGCCGCCTCCTCCTCCGCATCGATCGGATAACAGTGCTCCGGCGCGGGGAACCGTCCAGCCCGCACGTCCTCCGCGTACGCCCGGAGCGCCCCCTCCACCCCCGCGCCGATCTCCGCGTACCGCCTGACGAATCGCGGGCGGATCTCCCCGACGAAGCTCCCCAGGATGTCGTGCGAGATCACGAGCTGCCCGTCCACGTGCGGCCCGGCGCCGATCCCGTACACCAGGATGTCCACCCGCTCCCGCACGTACGCCGCCGCCTCCGCGGGGATCGCCTCCAGGAGGATCGCGAACGCTCCCGCCTCCTGCAGCGCTCTCGCATCCTCCGCCAGCCGCTCCGCCGCCGCGAGGCTCTTCCCCTGCACGCGGTACCCGCCGAGCTGCCCGAGCGCCTGCGGCGTGAGTCCCAGGTGCCCCATCACCGCGATCCCCGCGTCGGTCATCGCCCGCACCCTCGGCGCCACGCGCGCGCCCCCCTCGCACTTCACCGCATCGCACCCCGCCGCGATGAACGCCCCCGCGCTCCGCACCGCCGCCTCGTCCGAGGGCTGGTACGAGAGAAAGGGGAGATCCCCCACCACGAACGCGCGGCGCGCGCCGCGGCACACCGCGCGCGCGAAGACGAGCATCTCCTCCAGCGTGATGCTCACCGTGCTCGCGTGCCCGAGCATCGTCATCGCCGCCGAGTCGCCGACGAGCAGCATGTCCACCCCGGCGCGGTCGGCGAACGTCGCGGTCGGGTAGTCGTAGGCGGTCACGAACACGGCGGGCTCTCCGCGCGCGCGGAGGGACTCGAGCGTGGCGAGCGTGACCTTGCGTGGCGAAACGCCGGTGTCGGTGGTCGGCATGGTGATCGTGGTTCAGGTTGACGCGATCGCGCCGGGACGGGCGCGAAACCGCACGAGCGAGCGCTCCATCAGGCCACGCACCGCGAGTCCACGCCGCCGTGCGCCACCGCGCCGAGCGCGTCGCGCAGGATGGCGCCCACCTGCTCCGTCTCGAGCAGGAACGCGTCGTGCCCGTGCACGGAGGCGATCTCGCGGTACTCCGCACCGGCGGCCGTGGTCCACCGCTGCACTTCGCTCGCCGAGTACAGCAGGTCGCCGGGGATGCCGACGCCCACCACGTGCCCGCGCAGCGTGGCGAGCGCCGCGTCCACGCCGCCGCGCCCGCGCCCCACGTCGTGCGCGTCCATCGCGTCCAGCAGCGCGACGTACGACGCCGCGTCGAACCGCGCGACGAGCTTCTCCCCGTGGCGCGCGAGGTAGCGCTGCACGTCGAAGCGGCCATCCGCTCCCACGTCGCGCGCGAAGCGGGAGCCGAGCTCCTCCTCCGTGCGGAACGTCATCATCCCCACCATCCGCGCGAGCGCGAGCCCACGGGCGCCGGCCAGTCGCACCACCTCGCGCTGGATGTGGTTCCAGCCGATCGCGTACGCCGTGTGCGCGGCCGGGGCGGCGAACACCACCGTGCCGCGCACGCGCTCCGGGGCGAGCAGCGCGAACTCCTGCGCCACCATCCCGCCGAGCGACCCGCCGATGGCGAGCGCCACGCGGCGCACGCCGAGCGCGTCCACGAGCAGCCACGCCAGCCGCGCCATGTCGCGCGGCCCGACCGCCGGGAACGCGCCCGCGCCGCACGTGCTCGGCCCGGTGGTCCCGTAGCAGGAGCCGAGCAGGTTGGGGGCGAGCACCGCCCAGCGCCCGGTGTCCACCGCCTTGCCGGGGCCGAGCACGCCGCGCCACCAGTCGCCGACCGCGTCCGCGGAGCCCGTGAGCGCGTGGAAGACGACGACCAGGTTGTCGCGCGCCGCGTCGAGCTCGCCGTCCAGGTGATACGCCTGACGAACGCGCTCGAGCACCGCGCCGCTCTCCAGGACGAGGCGCGGCACCTCGTGCGTCAGGACGACGCGCGCGCGCGGCGAGCGAATCGCGTCGGTTCCGGAGGGCGCGTTGCGCTGGTCGAACGAGTGAGTGGTGGATGTCATGCGGGGGTGCTCGTGTGCGGGTCTCTGGATTGCAATGGTGGAACGCGAACGAGCCCGGCGCTCTCGGGGGGAGGGCCGGGCTCGTCGGTGACTCGATCTCGTCGTGATCCGCTCACCCTCGTCGCGCGCGCGACGCAGCCCGTCCGCTCCTCCCATGCGGGAGGGCGCACATGCGCATGAGTCGCATCTCGTGCAGCCGGGTTGCCGAAGCGTCGTCGATCATCGAGATCCTCGAAGAGAGCGGATCGCCTGCGCGAGCTGGTGGATCGTGTCACCGTCGCGGCGCGCTCGTCGCGGACGGGTGGTGGACAAAACAAAAAAGCCCGGGCGGTGATGCCGCCGGGCAGGTCGCTTTTTAGCATTTGTTTTACGTGGCTGCAATAGGCGGCAAATGACCACGGAGCGTTTCGATTGTGGCGGAAGGTTAGGTTCGAAG
>DASUXC010000163.1:0-25306 GCA_036378095.1 Gemmatimonadaceae bacterium
CGACCGGGCGTGGGCGGGCATCGCGCGATGCCCGCCCACGCCCGGTCGCTTCACGCCGCGGACGCGGTGAGGTCGGACTTCTCGGCGCGGCCCGCGCGCTCGCGAAGCAGTATCCATCCCACGACGGCGGCCGCGAGAAGCGCCGCGCCCGCCGCGGCGACGGCCGCGTGGAAGCCGCGCGCGAAGGCGAGATGCCACTCCCCCCGCGCCGCCGAGGCGGCGCTGAACGCGATCGTCCCGATGAGCGCGATGCCGAGCGCGCCCCCCGCCTGGCGCGCCGTGTTGTTCACCGCCGACGCCATCCCGGCGCGCGAGGCGGGAACGGATCCGAGCGCCGCCGCGACGATCGCCGGCGTGGCGAAGCCGATCCCGATCCCGATCACCGTCAGGAGCACGCCGATGGGGAGGTAGGGCGTCGTCGGCCGGATCGCCGCAAGCCCGAGGAGTCCCAGTCCGGACAGTCCGAGCCCGCACGCGAGCGGGATGCGACTTCCCCACCGCCCGACGCAGCGAGAGCGTGCCGGGGAGCATGACGGCGGCGCCGAGCCCCTGCGCCGCGCGAGCGGCGATCAGCGCACCGATGCTCAGGGCGAGCGCGCACGCCACCGAGCCGGCGAGAAAGAGCGCGAGCCCCGCGAGGAAGACGCGCTTTCTACCATAGAGATCGCCCACGTCGCCGGCGGCGAGCATGAAGCTCGCGAAGGGGAGGGCGTACGCATCGACCACCCACTGCAACCCGGCCGGCCCCGCGCGCGTGGCGGAGCCGATGGCCGGGAGCGCGACGTTGACGACCGTGACATCGAGCTGAACGAGGAAGAGACCACAGCAGGCGGCGATGAGCGTGAGCCATTGAGCGCGCGTGGCGTGGTGCAGCATGTGGCAGGAACCTCCGATCGAAGAACGAACGGCCGTCCGGCCGCTCGGGGCACGATGGCCCGTGAATCGTCAGCTCGTCACCGAAATGCCAGAGACGTACCCACCGGGACCGCCGCGACGGCAATGGCGACGGTGGTAGGGGCTCGCCCGCCCCGGTGTGTCTTACGGGCATGGCATTCGTGATCTGCGTCAGGCGTCCGGCCAGCTTCCGGTGAGCGCGGCCCCGCGGCGGCTCGGGCGGCTGGAGGTCGGAGTGGCCGCCGTGCTCTTCGCCCTCGCATCGGCGGCGGTGCCGGCGTTCGCCGGGCGGCTCGTACGGCATGGTGTGTCCGAGCGACCCACCGAGTCGCTGCTCGCGCTGCTGTCCGCGATGCGACGTACGGCGGTGGAGCGTGGCGTGACCGTGACGTTGGTGCTCGATCCGGCCACGGGACGGTTCCGTGCCGACAGCGCGGGGGCAGCCGGCCGCGGCGTGCTCGCCGACAGCGCGCTCGCGGTCGCGTCGTCGCGGACGCTCGTGGCCGACGGCGGGCGGGCGCGGTTCGTCTTTCACGCATCCGGCGAGGCGGCGGCGGACAGCATGATCGTGCGCGATGGACAGGCGCGGATGCTCGTGCTGGTGGACCCACGAACGGGCGCGGCGAAGGCGTGGCAGCGGTGAAGCGCGGCGTCTCGTGAGGCGCGCCATCGCCTGACCGGTCGAGGACGCCTCCGCCGCCATCTACTGGTTTTCCAGTTGACAGGTCGTTCTCCGGCTCTTATGCTACTGGAGAACCCGTAGTCACCCTCGAACCCCGCGACCATGTCCCGTCCCAAGCTCACCAACCGCGAGCTCGACGTCATGAGCATCCTCTGGCGGCGCGGCTCCGGTACCGTCGCCGAGGTGCGCGACGAGCTCGCCGATCCGCTCGCGTACACGTCGGTGCTCTGGGTGCTGCAGACGCTGGAGGAGAAGGGCTTCGTGCGTCACGAGCAGGAGGGGCGCGCGTATCGCTACCTGCCGGTGCTCGAGCCCGAGGAAGAGGGAGGGAGCGCGCTCTCTCGCATTCTCGACAAGGTGTTCGACGGCTCCGCGGAGCTGCTCCTCGCGCGGCTCGTCGACGAGCAGCGGCTCTCGGACGCCGAGCTGCGGCGCATGCGCGAGCTGCTCGATCGCCGGCTCTCCAAGGGGAAGCGCCGGTGATCGCCGCCTGGATGGTTCGCGCGCTCGCCGCCGGGGTTCTTCTCGCCGTGGCGGCGTGGCTGGCGGAATCGCTCGCTCGGCTGTTCGACCGCCCGCGGCGCTGGATCTGGACGGCGGCGCTCGCCGGAGCGGTCGCGCTGCCGCTGCTCGCGCTGGGCTCCCCGGCCGCGCTCGCGCCGATCGCGATCGTCACGCGGCTGATTCCCCTGGCGTGGATGGCCGACCGCGTGCTCGGGCCCGCGGGTGCGCGGGCGGCCGCCGGCACACCTCCGGCCATGGTCCGCGATGGGGTGCTCCTGGGTGTCTGGCTCGCGGCGTCGGCCGCGACGGCGGCGGCACTCCTGTATGCCGCGCTCCGCGTGCGCGTGGAGCGCGCGCGCTGGCGGCGGGAGTGGGTGGACGGCGTACGGGTGCTCGTCGCGCCGGATGCGGGACCCGCCGTGGTCGGGGTCCGCGCGCCCGAGGTGGTCCTCCCGGCGTGGGTGCTCGACGCGCCCGCCGCGACGCGCGTGCTCATCGTCTGGCACGAGCGCGAGCACCAGCGCGCGGGAGACTCGCGGCTGCTCGCGGCGGCGGCGCTCGCGGTGGCCGTCACGCCGTGGAACCCCGCGGCCTGGTGGCTGCTCCGGCGGCTGCGCTGGGCGGTGGAGGCCGACTGCGACGCGCGCGTGATCGCCGCGGGCGCGGATGTCCGCAGCTATGGCGAGATGCTGCTCCGTGCCGCGGCGCGAGGCGCGTCCGCCCTGTTCCCGCGTCCGGCGCTCGCCGGACGCACGTCACAACTCGAATGGAGGATTCTGGCGATGACCTCAGCTCCCCGGCGGCACCGGCTCGCGCGCGCGCTCGCGCTCGTGACGGCGATCGCGATCACCGGCGCCGCCGCGTGCGATGCCGCTGCGCCGACGAGCGCCAAGCCCGATGCTTCCACCCGCGTGGCGCGGCTGCTCGGCGGGTCGCCGCTGCACGTCACGGTTCTGGGCGTCAGCAGTCACGGGGACACGATCCGGCTCGCGGGGACGGACACGGCGGGCAATGCCGTGTACGTGCTCCAAGAAGGGACGGCCCATCTCGATCTGCGGGACCGCTCCGACACGACGATCTTTCATCGCATGGTGCTGAAGTCCGGCACGTTCACAGTGCGCCGGCGGTGATCCGAGGTGAGGGGGGATGGGAGCAATTCACAGATGGTCCCTCGCGGCGCCCCAGGCGCCGCGATTTTTTTTCGGGTTGCTGTAAGTAATTCCCCCGTCCGGCCCTGTCATGTAGGCGTTCACCGCCCTTCCCCCACCAAGATCACTCGGTGCGATGCGGCACGATCTCGGGAGCGCGCAGTCGTTGGTCGCAGGAATCCACCAGGACCCATCCCACGAAGAGCTCCAGCGCTGGATGGCGCGCACCGTCGAAGGTGACGCCGCGGCGCTCGAAGCGCTCTTCCGCGCGATGTACGAGCGGATGTGCCTGGTGGCGCGGAGCTACGTGAAGTCGACGGCCGACGCCGAGGACGTGGTGGAGGAGACCTTCCTCAAGCTGTGGAGTCACCGCGACCGGATCCGTGTGCGCGGGTCGGTGAACAACTACCTCGCCATCGCCGTGCGCAACACGGCGCTCAACTATCTGGGGCGCCGCCGGGCGGAGGCGAAGTACATCGCGCTGGCTCCGCACGAAGACATCTGGGGCGAGACGCTCGCGACGAACGACGGCGAGACGCGCATCCGCGAGCAGGAGCGGGCCGAGCGCGTGCAGCGCGCGATCGACGCGCTGCCGAGCCGCGCGCGAGAGACCTACTGCCTCTACTACCAGCGCCGCCTGACCTACGCCCAGATCGCGCGGGTGATGGGCGTGTCGGTGCGCACGGTGGAAGCGCAGCTCGTGCGCTGCGTGCGGAAGCTGACCAAGCAGCTCGGGGAGGTGCTCGAATGATCTGGCACGGGGTCCGGACCCTCCTGGGGCCCGGGCGCGGCGCCGCATCGCGCGGCGCCGATGTCGGGGTTGGGCGGGGCGATCCCTGTCATGATGGGCGAGATGACGATGACGAGAGCGAGTCGATGACCGACGGGTATCCGTGGGAGCTGCTGGTGCGGTACGGCGCGGGGGACGCCACGCCCGATGAGATGGCGCGGCTCGCCTCGTGGCGGGGCGATGATGCCGAGCGCTCCCGCGTGCTGCGGCGGGTGGGGCGGCTGGGGGAGCTGTCGCGCGTAGCCGATGCGGCGCGTCACACCGATGCGGCGTGGGAGCGGCTGCACCACCGGATGGAGCGGGTGGCGATGACGGCGGAGGGTGGGGCGCGTGTTCTTTCCGTGCGGCGCCGGCGGTTCGAGGCGACAATGCCGACCACGCGTACGCCGGCGTGGCGCGGGCGCCTGGCGGCGGGGATCGCGGCCGCCGCGCTGGCCGCCATCTCGCTCGCGTTGTGGACGCTCCGGCCGGCGCGGCCCGCGACGATGCGGGAGGTGGCCAGTCGCCGGGGCGAGCGGATCGAGCTGGGGCTCCCGGACGGCTCGCACGTGGTGCTCGGCGCCGACAGCCGCCTGCGCTTCGCGGCCACCGGGTTCGCGCGCTCGCGCACGCTGTACCTGGATGGACAGGGCTACTTCGCCGTGGCGCACGACACGCGGCACCCGTTCATCGTCCACGCGCGTGGCGCGGCGGTGCAGGCGGTGGGCACCGCGTTCGGCGTCCGCGCCTACGGCGACGACTCCACGGTCAGCGTGGCCGTGGCGCATGGGCGCGTGCTCCTGCGCGGTGATGCGGGCGCCTCCGGCAGCGGCACCGTGCTCGATCGGGGCGATCTCGGGCAGATGGACCTCGCCGGTCGCGCCACCGTCCGGCGCGGCGCGAACCTGGACCCGTACCTCGGCTGGGTACACGGTCGGCTCATCTACGACATGGCGCCGGTCGAGGACGTGGTGCGCGACCTCGAGCGGTGGTACGACCTCTCCATTCACATCGACGCCGCCGCGAAGCGCGCCGATCTCCGTGTCAACATGACCATCGACCCCACGCAACCGGCGCCGGTGTCACTGCAGCGGCTCGCCGAGGTGCTGAACCTTCGCGTCGTGCAAACCGGGGAGACGGTGGAGCTCGCGGGGCACCCCGCATCCGCCAGCCCCTAGCCAGTCCCTTCCACTCGCAGCGCGCAGCACAACTCACACTCACCAAAGGAAGCGTGTCGATGACGCGAACACTTCCCGCCGCGGTGCGCATCCGTGGTGGAGGGCTGAGAAGATTCGGGTGGTGCGTGGCGGGAACCGTGAGCGTGGTGGTGAGCGCGGCCACCGCGTGCGCGCAGACCGCCGCGGCCGCACCGACGCAGGGAACGACCGCACCGGCGGCGACCGCGATGCCACGGGATGTGCCGCCGCTGAAGCGCCTCGTCACGCTGGAGGTGAGGGATGTTCCCCTTGCGGCCGCGCTCAGGATGATCGACCGGCAGGCGGATCTGGGGTTGGCGTTCACGAACGAGGTCGTGCCATCGGGACGGCGCGTGTCGCTGTCGGTGAGCGCCATGCCGGCGGGGGAAGCGCTGAAGCGGGCGCTGCGCGGGACGGGGATCGTGGTGAAGGTCACCTCCTCCGGGCAGATCCTGCTGGTGAAAGGGGAGGGCGACCGCAGGGCGGAGGCGAGCGACACGGTCAAGGTGGGCGCGGTCGTCGTCTACGTCGTGGACTCGACGTCGAACGAGCCGCTCGCCGGCGCCGTGGTGAGCGTCGAGGGGACGACGATCGGCGGCACGACGAGCCTTCGCGGATTCGCCCTGCTCCGCGGCGTCCCTGTGGGACTCGCGACCATCACCGCGCGATACCTCGGCTACGCGCCTGCCGAGCGGGATGTGGCGGTCCTCGACAGCCAGTCGGTGCGCGTGACGATCGCGCTCCACATGGGGATGAGCCGCCTCCAGCAGGTGGTGACCACGGCGACGGGCGGGAAGCGGCGCCTCGAGGTGGGGAACGACATCACGGTCATCGACGCCGACTCGATCACCGCCACGCAGCCGATCACGAGCGTCACCGACCTGCTCGAGGGGCGCGTTCCCGGACTCGTGGTGCAGCGGACCTCGGGGGCGCCAGGCGATCCCTCGCGGCTCCGCCTCCGCGGCGCGTCGAGCGCGTACCTGTCGAACGATCCGATCGTGATCGTCGATGGGGTGCGCATCTACGCGGCGCAGTCGGACGCGCGCAGCCAGAACCTCGTCGCGAGCTTCGCCGCGCCGTCGCCGATCGACCAGATCGACCCGAACAGCATCCAGACGATCGAGGTGCTGAAGGGGCCATCGGCCTCCACGATGTACGGCGCCGACGCGGCGAACGGCGTGATCGTGATCACGACCAAGAAAGGGCGTGCCGGCCCGCCGCGATGGACGGCCAGCCTGGATCGCGGCACGACGTACATGCCGGGCTCGTATCCCGCGGCCTACCTGCGGTGGGGGCACCTCCGGCAGGGGAGCCTCCCCATGCAGTGCGCGCTCGGCGATCAGAGCTGCGTGCAGGACAGCGTGGTGCGCTTCCAGGTGCTGAACGATCCCGACCTGACGATCCTCGGCCACGGCCAGCGCACGGCGGGCACCGTGAGCGTGAGTGGCGGGAGCGACGCGCTCCAGTACGCGGTGAACGCCGACTACAGCGATGAGCTCGGCCTCGTCGAGCTGCCCTCGCTCGAGGTGGACCGCTACCGGGTGCAGCACGGCAACGTGGATCCACCGAGCTGGATGCGGCACCCGCAGCAGTTCCGGCAGTGGGGGCTGGCGAGCCGGCTCACGACGAAGCTCGGACAGCAAGCCGATCTCTCCCTCACGGCGCAGTTCCAGCGCTCCTTTCAGCAACGGTCGTCGCTCGAGAGCCAGATCCCGAGCCTCGTCGGGACGTACGTCGACAAGGCGTCCGGCACCTACTACCGGACGAACTTCGCGCACCAGCTCAGCACCGACGACGCGATCCTCTCCGACTACTACACGCACGTCACGGACGAGGCGAACCGGTTCACGAACGCCGCGAGCCTCAACTGGCGCCCGCGCTCCTGGCTCACCTTCACGGCCGATGGGGGCCTCGACGTGCTACAGCGGGAGGACGAGAGCCTGCTCCCGCGCAACGCCGTGCTGGCCGCGGCGGACAGCGTGGGGCGCGTGGCGAACGGGCGTGGAACGTCGCTGGTGGGGACGGCCAACGCGCGCGCCACGCTGATGGCGCCGCTCCCGTTCGGCGCGCGCCTCACGACGGCAATCGGCGGCAACTTCACCGACAGCCAGACGTCGGACGTGTCCGTGTTCGCCAGCGATCTCGCGGCGGGGAGCAGCTCGCTCACTGGCGCGGGGCAGATCGATCACGGGGCCGAGTCGCGGCTGGAGCAGCGGACGTTCGGCTGGTACATCGAGCCGGCGATCAACACGCGGCGCTTCTGGCTCTCGACCGGCCTCCGGCTCGACGGCGGAAACACGTTCGGCTCGAACGTGAAGCTCGCCGCGTTCCCGAAGATCAGCGCGTCGTACCTCATCTCCGACGAGCCGTTCTTCCCCTTCAAGTCGGTCTTCAACACGCTCCGGCTCCGCGCGACCTACGGCCACGCCGGCGTGCAGCCGGGCCCCGGCGACCGGCTGCGGCTCTATGGCCAGCCGTCGCAGGTCTGGGTCGACGGCCACTTCGTCGATGGCATCTCCCTGTCCACGCTCGGCAACACCGAGCTCAAGCCGGAGCGCTCCGAGGAGATCGAGGGCGGCTTCGACGCCGATCTCCTGAACGACCGCGTCTCGCTCGGCGTGACCGCGTACCGCAAGATGCGCGTGGACGCGCTCATGCAGGTGCCGATCCCTCCGTCGGTGTACGGCAACACGACCAAGAGCATCCTGCGCAACGTCGGGACGATCCGGAACGCGGGGTGGGAGCTCTCGCTCGGCGGCCAGCTCGTGCGGAGCGACCTGCTCACATGGGGCGCGCAGCTCCAGATGAGCCACAACGAGAACGTCGTCGAGTCGCTCGGCCCGGGCGTGCTGCCGTTCGGGCACGACGACTCGCGGATCGTCGAGGGGTATCCGCTCGGCGGACGATGGGGCGTGCCCGTCCGCGGCTACGCGGACACCAACGGCGATGGCGTGCTCGAGGACACCGAGGTCCTGTACGGCGACTCGCTGGTCTATCTGGGATCGCCGGAGCCCGACTACACCGCCTCGCTGAGCACCACGGTCACGCTCTTCCACGCCGCGCTGGCCGTGACCGCCGGGTTCACCTACGAGAACGGCATGAGCCAGTTCGGGAGCTGGTCCAACCTCGTCGCGGTCTCACGCGGAGTGAACGATCCCACGTCCTCGCTAGCGGAGCAAGCGGCGATGTTCCGGCCGACGCTGGTCGGCGACTACATGAACACGCAGGTCGTGAACGTGCTCCGCTTCAACAGCCTGTCGGTGACCTACCGGGTGCCCACGGCGCTGGCGCGCCGCATCGGCACGCGTTCGCTCGCGGTGTCGCTCCAGGGGATGAACCTGGGGCTGCACACGAACTACCGCGGCATCGACCCGGACGTGAACGGCAATCCCACCGGTAACGGCGTGACCGATCCCTTCGTGCTCCCCCAGCCGCGGAGCTGGCAGGTGCGCGTGAGCGCGAGCTACTGAGCCAACCGCCAGGAGTGATGATGATGCATCACGGGAAGAACATCGAGCGACGCGGCGTGGGCCGGTGGGCCGCGGCGGTGCTGGTGTCGGCCGCGTTCCTGGCCGGGTGCTCGCCGCGCGACATCGTGGGCGACGTGGCGCTCCCGCCGGAGTTCCACGACCCGGCGGCCACAGAGACACCGGCCGGCGCGATGCAGGCCTACAACGGCGTGCTCGCACAGTTCAGGAAGGCGTTCGGCGCCAGGGACAGCGGATTCGTGGTGGTGACCGGCATGCTCGGCGACGAGCTCGAGTCGCCCGAGGTCGGCGACCCGAACTTCTACGCGGCGGATCCGATCGACAGTCGCACGCTCCCCGAAGACGCCTCCGATCCGGATTACGACGCCTCCGCGCTGTACGGGCTGCTGCAAGGCGTGCGTGGGCAGGGCGCGCAGGCAATCGGGCTCCTCCGCGACTTCGCGCCCGACAGCTCGCCCGCCCTGCGGGGACGCCTCTACGCGCTCCAGGGCTACAGCGAGGTGATGCTCGCCGAGCTCTATTGCTCGGGCATTCCGCTGAGCACCCTGGATTACAACGGCGACTACACGCTCGCGCCGGGGTCGAGCACGAGCGACGTGTTCGAGCACGCGGTCGCGCTCTTCGACACCGCGCTCGCGCTGTCGGGTGACAGCGCCCGGCTGCTGAACCTGGCGCGCGTGGGGAAGGGGAGAGCGCTGCTGGCGCTCGGCCGCTTCGCCGATGCCGCGGCCGCCGTGCAGGAGGTGCCAACCGGCTTTCGCTACGAGGTGAGCTACACCGCGTCGTCGAACCTCAACGATCTCAACGCCAACTTCCTGAGCAAGACGCACACCGTGGAGTTCACCGTCTCGGACGCCGAAGGGGTGAACGGGCTGCCGTATCGCTCGAGTGGCGACCCGCGCGTCGGCGCCGTGCCGGCCGACGTCGACATCTACGGCCACCCCGTCTCGTACCCGGCGAAGTACGCCGCCGATGGCACCAGTCCGATCGTCCTCGCCGACTGGATCGAGGCGCGGCTCATCCAGGCCGAGACGGCGCTCCAGCAGCACGACGCGGGAACGTGGCTGGCGCGGCTCAACGAGCTGCGAGAGACGGCGATCACGCCGGCGCTCCCCGACACGACCGACCCGGGCAGATGGGACGCCGAGGTGGACCTCCAGTTTCACGAGCGGGCGTTCTGGCTCTTCCTCACCGGGCACCGCCAGGGCGACCTGCGCCGCCTGATCCGGGAGTACGGGCGCGCGCCGGAGCGCGTGTACCCGTCGGGGCTGTACAACGGCCACCGCACGTACGGGACGGATGTCGATGTCCCGATCCCCGTCGCCGAGCAGGACGGGAACCCACTGTTCAAGGGCTGCCTCGCTCGCGGCGCCTGATCCACGCCGCCCTCACTCCGACCGATGAGACACTTCATGCTACCTCGTCAGGCGATCCAGCGGGCCGGGTGCGGCATCGTGATGTTCGGGCTTCTCGCGGCGGCGGGATGCTCCGGCGACAAGCCCGCCGCGCCGTTCGAGCCGGCGACCGGGTCCGACGCCGCAGAGCTCTACTGGAACCTCACGCTCAACTACCAGTCGTTCACGCTCTCCACGGTCGCGCCGCACGACACCATCCAGCTCGTCGCCACCCCGCGCGACGCGCAGGGGAACCCGATCCAGGGGCTCGGCCCGGTCACGTTCACGTCCGATGACACGACGACGGTGACGGTGAGTCCCACAGGGCTGGTGCGGGCACTGCGCCCCGCGTCGGACCTCCGCGTGAAGGCCGAGCTCACGGCGGGCGACATCCGGCACACCGCGGAGGTAGTGGTCATCACCGTGACCGACTCCAATCCGCCGGTGCTCGGGCACGTCTCCATGCAGCCCGTGCCGCCGGACAGCGCGAGGGTGGGGCTGACCGGTGACGGCTCGTTCCTGTTCATCCGCTACGGGACCCTTCAGGCGTTCAAGTTCAAGGTGCTCCCACCGCCCACGCTCACGGACACGGCGGGGAACGTGCTTCCGGGAATCCTGGTGATGTGCCACTCGTCCGACTCGACGATCGTGCAGGCGCTCTGCGACAACACCATCCTCATCATCGATCCGCGCCTTCCGGGGCACGCGAAGCTGATCGCCACCGCCACCGCGTTCGGCGTGACGACGTCGGACACGCTGGACTACACCGTCACGATGCCGGCGTACGCCGTCGTGTGGCTGAAGAAGGTACCCGGCTCGCTCGGGACGACGACGGTCGGGCTGGATGCGCCGGACATCACGATCGGTCAGGGCGGGACGGTGGTGTGGGGGAACCTGACGGGGGCGCCGGCGGACATCGTGTTCGACGATCCGTCGGCGGTGGCCGAGCACGGGGCGATCAGCTGCGCCAAGGCCGGGGTCGCGGATCCGGGCGGCTCGGGGAACATCGCCGCCTTCGGCGTGGCGCAGACGTCCACCACGACGCTGAGCGCCGACAACTGCCGGTCGCGGAGCTTCCCCGCGCCCGGGACCTACCCGTACCACAGCCCGCTCGCCGGCGTGTCGGGGCGGGTGGTCGTCACCGACGGCTCGGGCATACCCTGACCATCTCCGGTTGTCAGCAGTCAGGCGCGCCCGCTCGCCGACAGCCGGCGCGCCCGGCCGGGCTTTTCCCTCTCTCGGGTGGATGCTGCATGTCTGTCATCAATCGACGTGACTTCCTCAAGACCGGCACCGCCGCCGCGGCGTTCATGGGGCTGGCCACGACACCGGGGCCGCTCTTGGCGCGGCTCGGCGGCGCGCGCCCCGAGCCGGTGCCGCCGACCGACGATCCACGCCTGAAGGCGCTCACCGCCCGCGCGCTCGATGCCGCGCGAGGCGCGGGGGCCACCTACGCCGACGTGCGACTCACGCACACGTGGGCGCGTACCTGGAACGGAGCGAATCCGGCGTCCGTGGATCCCTTCGGCGCGGAGCTGCTCGCGGTCGGCGTGCGAGCGCTCGCGGAGGGGCAGTGGGGCTTCGCCAGCGGGCCCGTGTGGAGCCCCGACGAGATGGCGCGGCTCGGCCGGGAAGCGGTGTTCCAGGCCAAGGCGAACGCGGTGGGGAAGCGCGAGCACGTGGAGCTCGCGCCCGCCCCCGTCGTGCCGGACGGCCGGTGGGTCATGCCGGTCGCGATCGATCCGTTCGAGCTGTCGCCCTTCGAGATGTCCGACCTCCTCGCCGGCGTCCTTCTGTTCACGCTGCGGCAGCCGGGGTGCAAGGACGTGCGGAAGTTCACGTGCTCGCTGTACAAGCTGGAGAAGACGTTCGCGTCGACGGAGGGGAGCCACTGCACACTGCGCACGTATCGCACGGGCGGAGAGCTCGTGATGGAGGTGAAGTCCGGCGACAAGCTCGGGCCGGCGTCGCTCGACTGTCTCTCCCCCGCGGGACTCGGCTGGGAGCTGTTCGCCGCCGATCGCGTCCCGCTGGTGCGCGACGTCTCGATCCGGGAGATGATCCGGCGGACGATCGAGGAGACGAAGGAAGACCTGTCGCTCCCGATCAAGCCCGCGGACGTGGGGCGCTACGACGCCGTGCTCGATGCGCGAAGCGTGGCGAACCTCGTGCACGCCACGCTGGGGCCCGCCACGGAGCTCGACCGCGCCCTCGGCTACGAGGCGAACGCCGGCGGGACGAGCTGGCTGAGCGATCCTTTCGGCATGGTCGGGAGCTACCGGGCGGGGGCGCCGAGCCTGACGCTCACGGCCGACCGGAGCGAGCCGGGCGGGTGCGCCACCGTGGGATGGGACGACGATGGCGTGGCGCCGGACCGCTTCACGCTCGTGCAGGATGGCGTGCTCGCGGACTTCCAGACCACGCGCGAGAGCGCCGGGTGGATGAAGGACTACTACGCGAAGGCGGGGCGGCCGTACCGCTCGCACGGATGCGCGGCGGCGCCATCGGCGGTCGACGCGCCACTGCAGCGCGCTCCCAATCTCACCGTGGCGGCCGGACGGGAGGCACTCGACTTCGACGCCCTCGTGGCGGGCATCCCGAGCGGGATCGCGATCAGGCGGCTCCAGGTGGACATGGACTTCCAACATCTGAACGGGCTCGGGCTGGGCCGCACCTACGAGATCAAGAACGGAAAGCGCGTGGCGATCATCGCCGGCGGCGGCGGGCTCCTCTTTCGCGCGTCGGAGCTGTGGAAGGGGCTGAAAGGACTCGGCGGGGCGGAGAGCCTCGAGCGCTTCGGGGCGGCCGCCGAGAAGGGAGAGCCGGCCGAGGCGCACTTCGCGAGCGTCACCGCGCCGCCCGCGGCGTTCGCGCAGCTCACGCTCATCGACGTGCTGAGGAAAGCATGAGCGCGCGCCACGTGAACGCGACCGCGCCTGACGATGTGGCGCGGCTGATCCCCCGCGAGGAGGCGGAGCGGATCTGGGAGAAGCTCCGTGGCTACGCGCGCGGGGGAGGGACCACCGACGTCGGCATGGTGAGCTGGTGGGCGGGGGAGATGCGCTGGGCACGCAATCGGGCGACGATGGCCAGCGATCGCCGCGACGTGATGCTCGGCATCTGGCGCACCATCGCCGGGGTGCAGGCCGGCGTGTACATGAACCAGATCGACGACGAGTCGCTGGCCGCGGCGATGCGCGCGGCGGAGCTGGCCGTGCGGCTCAAGGGGGGGCGCCGGCTCATCGACCTGCGGTTGAAGGCGCCGTCGTTCGAGTTCGCGAAGCCCAAGATCTGGAGCGACGCGACGGTGAACCTGGCGACGGAGGCGCGGGCGTCGGTCGCGCGCACCGCGACGGAGCTCGCCGCGGCCAGGGGGATGCACTCGGCGGGGTACGTCGAGGTGCGCGCGCACGGCGGCGCGCGCTTCTCGGAGGAGTACGATCCGCTGTACGTCACGCTCACGCAGGCCCGGTGCTCGACGACCGTGCGCGATGTGGCGGGGACGGGCTCGGGGTGGGCGGGACTCTCCAGCTACGACTGGAGCGCGATCGACCCGCACGCGCTCGCCGAGCGCGCCCTCCAGAAGGCGCTCGCCTCGCGCGACCCGGTGGGGCTCGAGCCTGGGCGCTACACGGTGGTGCTCGAGCCGCAGGCCGTGTTCGAGCTCGTGCGCGCGATCGTGCAGATGGTGGAGCGGTACCCCGCCGAGCAGAGCGCGGGGCCGTTCACCCTCGGACGCGATCCCGCCCTTGGCATGGCACGGAGCAAGCTCGGGCTCAAGGTGGTGGACGAGCGCGTGACGATCGGCCACGACCCGATGGATCCGCAGCTCGGCGTGTTGCCGTTCACGACCGGCAACGTGCCGCAGCCGTTCCGGCCGGTGAAGTGGATCGACCACGGCGTGTTGACCGCCCTCGCCGACCCACAGCGGGACTACGCCCTCTCCACGCGCAACGAGAACGTGGGTGTGATGAACAGCGGCTCGTTCCGCATGAGCGGGGGGAACACCACGGTCGACGAGATGATCAGGACGACCAAGCGCGGGCTGCTCGTGACGCGCTTCTCCAGCACTCGCGTGCTCGACGCCGACAGCCTGCTCATGACGGGGCTCACGCGTGACGGATTGTGGCTCATCGAGAACGGCGCGGTGACGAAGGCGGTGAAGAACTTCCGGTTCACCGAGTCGCCCCTCCTCGTGCTGAACAACCTCGAGGCGCTCGGCGTGCCGATGCCCGTCTTCAACCCGGTCGAGAATCCGTACGACAGCGCCGGTCTCGTCCCCGCGATCGTGCCGCCGATCAAGGCGCGCGACTTCAGCTTCACGAGCCTCGTCGATGCGGTCTGAGGTGAACATGGCATCCACGGTTCGCGGAGTTCGGGAGACGCGGCTCTCGGCCATCGGCCACCGGCCACCGGTAACTGCCTTTGCATTGAGGGTTCTCCGCGTGTGCCGTAGCCGAGAGCCGAGAGCCGATGGCCGACAGCCGCGTCTCCCGATTCTCGGCATCGTTGCGGCCGCCGCGCTCGCGCTCGCGGCACCGGCCGCGGCGCAGGTGCGCTTCGAGATGCCCGATCCCGCGGTGCACCCGGCGCACTACACCACGGTGGACGACTGCCTGGCGCTGACCGGCCGGGTCCGGGACAGCGTGCTGGCGACGGCCACGGTGTGGCGCGACTCGGTGCTGGTGACGCCGGCCAGCGCGCGCGAGCCGCTCGCCGCGCCGGTGCTCGAGACGGCGCGGCGCTGCTCGGCGCCGTTCACCGCCGCCGCGGCGCAGCCCGCGGCGTTCACCTCCACGCTGCAGCTCTTCCTCCTCGCCGGGCGCGACGCGGATGCGTGGGCGCTCCTCCAGCACCGCCTGGATGCGGTGAAGCCAACCGCCCCGCGCGAGCGCGCCGGGGTGCTCGACACGGCGCTCCGAGCGTATCTGGGGAAGAACGTGGTCCGCAATTCGTACCTGAATCCCGTACTCACCACGCAGCCGGTGCGCGTGGAGGCCGCGGACTCGGTGCTCGGGATGCTCGATCGCGCGCTCGCGAAGAGCACGGACGACTCGCTGCGGCACGAGCTGATCGCGGCACACGACCTCTTCATGACGGCCGCGCGCGACGCCGGGGACACGGCGCGCGCCATCGCGGCGGCCAGGCACATCGTGACGTTCGCGCACACGGTCGCGGCGGAGACACGATCGAAGGACGTGCACGAGACCGTCCAGTCGACCAGCGCGGCGCTGGAGCTCCTGAGCTGGCCCGAGCTCCTCGACAGCCTGCGCCACGGCACCGCAGGCTACGTGGCCCGCGTGCAAGCCGACTGGGCGAAGGCGAGCGGCGAGCGTCCCGAATCGTACAGCCGCTTCCAACCGGCGGGCGCCGTCGCGCCGCCGATCGAGGCCGACTTCTGGTTCCGGCGCGCCGACAGTACGGTACCACGCCCCACCCGTGGCAAGGTGGCGCTCGTCGTCTTCATCGACCAGCTCCGCTGCGCCTCCCAGAACTGCTTCGCCGAGTACGCGACGCTGCACCGGCTGGCGCAGCGATACCCGGAGCTGGAGATCACTCTCTTGGCGCGGACGCACGGGTATCTCTCCGACATGGCGCCTCCACCACCCGCCGAGGAGGCCGAGCGGCTCCGGCGCTTCTGGCTCGACGAGCGGCAGCTCCCCGGCGCGCTGGCGGTGCACACGACCAGCTTCTGGTGGCTGCCGGAGCCGGACCACCGCCGCGTCGATCACGACGACCCGAACGACGAGCGCTACCAGTTCCATCTCGCCTTCCGGGGCACCGCGGCCTTCGAGCGCGCCATCCTCGTGGACCGGAATGGGGTGGTGGTGGACGACTCGTACATCGCGGGCAACTCGGGGGAGCTCCGGCTCTACCAGCTCATCGACGCGGTGTTCGCTCAGCCGACCTCCGCGCGAACCGCGACCCGCTGATCTCCACCGTCGCCACCGTGCCCCCGCCCGCGCGTGGCGTGGATGGCGGCCCTCACCCGGCCTCGTGAACTTCATGGCGCCCTCACACCGCACCCGCGTCAGCTTCCGCCGGTACGTGCCGGCGGCCGCCGGCATCGCGCTCCTCGGCGCGACGGCGCGCGCCCTCGACGGCGCGCCTCGTCCGTCGCGCACACCGCACGCGTCGCGCATCGCTCCGGCGCCGGCCGCGCCGCTCGAAGCCGACACGCTCCCTCACGACCCCGCGCTCCGCGCGGGAACGCTCGCCAACGGCCTGCGCTACTACATCCGCGCGAACCACACGCCGGCCAGGCGGGCGTTCCTCCGCCTCGTCGTGAACGCCGGCAGCGTGCTCGAGGACGAGGACCAGCGCGGCTATGCGCACTTCCTCGAGCACATGGCGTTCAACGGCACGAGGCACTTCCCGCGCAACTCGCTCATCGAGTACCTCGAGCGGTCGGGGATGCGCTTCGGCGCCGACATCAACGCGTACACCGCGTACGACCAGACGGTGTACATGCTCGAGGTCCCGACTGACGACGGGAAGAGCCTCGAGCAGGGGCTCACGATGGTCCACGACTGGGCATCCGGTGGGATGCTGATCGACTCGGCCGAGGTACTTGCCGAGCGCGGCGTGGTGCTCGGGGAGTGGCGCTTCCGTCTTCCCGACACGCTCTCGCAGCACGTCCAGGCGCACCGCGACTCGGTGCTCTACGGCGACACCCGCTACGCGACACGCTCGCCGATCGGTCTTCCACATCTGCTCCGCACGGCGGAGCCGGAACCGATCCGGCGGTTCTACCGCGACTGGTACCGGCCCGACCTCATGGCGGTCGTCGTGGTGGGGGACGTCGATCCCCATCGGGTGGAGCGCGAGATCAGGGCACGGTTCGGGGGCATCGCCGGGCCGAAGCACCCGCGGGCGCGGGTGAGCCCTCCATTGCCATCGAGCGACGAGCCGGCGGTCGACGTGTACCGCGGCATGGTCCCGCCGGCGGTGACGGTGCTGTGGAAGGAGGTGCCGCATCCGATGGCGACGCGCGCCGACTTCCGCGACGAGCTGGTGCGGACGCTCCTCGTCCAGACGCTGTCGGAGCGATACCTCCGGCTCGCCGAGCGCTCGCACCGGCCGTTCGCGCAGGCGAGCGTGGGGCACGTGGGCATCCAGCGGACCGCATCGGCCATGGCGCTGACCGTCGTCGCGCGTCCGGACAGCCTGACGAGCGGACTGGCCGCGGCGCTCGCGGAGCTCGAGCGCGTGGCCCAGCACGGAGTGCCGACGGCGCGCCTCGAGCGGCGGAAGGCCGATCTCCTGGCGAGCCTCGCGGGGGACGCGGCGTCCGCCGGTGCCTCGACGTCGGACGGCTTCGCCGACCGGTACACGGACAACTACCTGACGAAGGATGCGTCCACGCTGCTCAGCGCCGAGCAGCGGCTCGCCCTGGCGCGCGAGCTGCTGCCGACGATCGGGCCGGATGATCTCGCCAGCGCGGCGGCCTTCTGGCGCAGGCGGAGCAACCTGCTCGTCCAGTACGACCTGTTCGAGTGGGCGCACGTGCGGGTGCCGACGCGGGAGGACGTGCTCCAAGTGTTCGATTCCGTGGCGCACGAGCGGTTCCCGGCGGACAGCGCCGCGGCAGCGGCGGACGAGCCGTTGCTCGCGCGCGAGCCGGCACCGGGGCGGATAGTGAAGGAAGAGCGGGATGCGGCGTCGGGCGTCACCACGTGGACGCTCTCCAACGGCGCGCGCGTGCTCTTCAAGCCGACCACGTTCGACGCGAACGAGCTGCTGATCGATGCGCGGAGCCCGGGGGGAGCGGCGCTCCTCCCCGACTCGCTCTTCTTCGGCCCCGGACGGCTGGTGGCGGAGATGATGACGCAGGCCGCCGGGCTCGGAAACGCGAAGGCCGGGAGCGTGCAGCAGCAGCTCGTGGCGAAGGGGCTGCTGCGCGACTTCGAGGTGCGGCTCGATCCGTTCGAAGAAGGAATCCGGCTCGGCGGATCACCGTCGGATCTGACGACGCTCTTCCAGCTGCTGTACAAGCAGTTCACGGCGCCATCGCTCGACACGGCGGCGCTCTCGGCGTGGCGGACGCTGGGCACCCCGGGCGCGCTGCCCACCGACGAGCAGATCGACCGCATGATCTCCCCGGGGGAACGGCGGCTCGCGCCACCCTCGCGCGCGCTCGTGCAACTCGCCGACACCGGGGCGCTCATGGCCGTGTACCGCAACCGATTCGGAAACGCCGGCGACTTCACCTTCACTATGGTGGGCGCGGCCACGGCGGCGCAGCTGAAGCCGCTCGTCGAGCGTTACGTCGCGAGCCTGCCGAGCACCGGCCAGCACGAGCAGGCGCGGGACCTCGGCATCGAGCCGCTGAACGGGATCCAGCGCGAGTCCTTCCCCGTGTTCGACGTGCCGAAGGCGAGTCTGATGCTGCTGTACGATGGGACGTTCCCGTCGGCGCCCGACACGTACCTGGCAGCCAGGCGGCGGCTGGATGCGCTGGAGTGGGTGTTGCGCCTGCGGCTGAACGCCATGCTGCGCGAGCGGCTCGGGGGCACGTACTCCGTCGGCGTGCAGGGGTGGACGACGGCGGTGCCGTCGGAGCACTACCGTTTGCTGGTGAACTTCGTGGCGGCGCCGGGGCGGATCGAGGGGATGGTAGACACCATGCACACCATGCTGGACGCGGTGCGGGCCGCCGGCGCGACACAGTACGAGCTGCGCGCGATCGCCGCGATGCGGCAGCGCACGCGGGAGAACCTGCTACAGGACGACCGCTACTGGCTGACCACGATCGAGCTGTACGACCGGCTGCGCATCCCGTTCGCGACGATCGTGGCGCCGCCGCCCGGGGCGGTGACGGCGGCCGAGGTACGCGCGGCAGCGCGGGAGTTTCTGCCGACCACGGACTACTTTCAGCGCATCCTGATGCCGGAGGACAGCACGCTGCGCGCGGAGAGCGACAGCACGAGCGAGCGCGCGCAGGGCGCAACGGGGGCGCACTGAACAGGGCACCCTGAAGCAGTACACGCAGGAGCCACGGCTCTCGCGCGCGGGGCGGCACTCCAGCGCCCCGGAGCGGCGCGTTACACCACCTTCCACCACGGCGCGGCGAGCACGCGGGGCGCGATCCAGAACGTCCGGGTGCCGCCGTACAGCAGCACCGCACCGGGCGCGTGCGGCCCGTACTCCTCCAGGAAGAGCATCGCGGCGGCCGCGTCCTTCGGCCCGAGCGTGGCGCTCGTCTTCACCTCGATGGGGAGGAGCGTGTCGCCGCGCTCGATCACGAAGTCGACCTCGGCGCCGCTCACGGTTCGCCAGTACAGCACGTTCGGGCGAGGCAACGTCGCGCCACGCCAGGCGAGCAGGTCGGCGAGTACCGCCGTCTCGAGGTGCGCGCCGCGCGGCTCGGTCTCGCCGGCGACGTGCATCGCGAGCGCCGCGTCGATCCAGTACAGCTTGGGCGTCTTGATGAGCCGCTTGGTGCGGTTGACGGCGTACGGCTCGATCCGGACGAGCTGGTACGAGGTCTCCAGCAAGTTCACGTATCGGTGGACCGTCGTCTTCGGCAACTGGACGTCGCGTCCCAGCTCGGTGAGGTTCACGAGGTTCCCGATCCGGAGGCAGGCCGCCCGCATGAGACGCCGGAAGTCGACGAGGTTGTCGATGGCGGCGAGTTCGCGCAGGTCGCGCTCGAGGTACGTCTCCACGTAGGCGGCGTACCACTGCGCCCGGCGAGCCGGCGTGTCCAGCTGCGTCGCGGGGCGTGGGAAGCCGCCGCGTGCCACGAACGCCCGCCACGGCTCGTCGGGGACGGTCTGCGACTCGACCAGCGCGTACCAGTCGTTCACGGGAGTGCCGAGCAATGCGTCCCAGATTCCCGTGGCGCCCAGGCCGAGTTGCTCGCGCCGGGTGAGCGGCAACATCTGGACGTACAGCGCGCGCCCGGCGAGCGAGTCGGCGACATGCCGCATCATGAGCAGGTTCGCGGAGCCGGTGAGCAGGAACTGTCCGGGAATCCGCTGGTCGGCGTCGTCCACCGCCCGCTTGATCGCGAGCAGAAGGTCGGGCACGCGCTGGACTTCGTCCAGTACGAGCCGGGGCGCCTCCCTCACCAGGTGCCCCGGATTGGTGGCTGCTCGCTCCCGCACGTCCAGGTCGTCGAGCGAGAGGTACGGGATGGAAAGATCGCGCGCGATCTGTTTGGCGAGGGTGCTCTTCCCGGTCTGCCGCGCGCCGGTGATCGCCACGACGGGCATGGTGCCCATGGCATCGTACGTGGCGGGCGCCAGGACGCGATCGAGCAGGGGGAACGGGGGCGATGGCGGGGCGGTCATTGGATAATCGTCCACCAAGTGGACGATTATCGTCCACTTGGTGGAACGTTATACACCGCCGCTCCCGCGGTCAATGGGCTCCCGCCACCCCTCCCTCACCCTCCTGCTCCCCCGCCTTCGCCTCCGCCTTGTACTTCTCATCATTGTAGTCCCGCACCGGCGCGTCGAGCACCGCCTGGAACTCCGCCTTCGCCTCCTCCGCCTTCCCCTCGTCGCGATAGATCCGCGCCAGGTCGAGGTGATGGATCGCCCGCTTCGGCTCGACTGCGATCGCCGCCTTCAGGTTCTTCTCCGCCTCCTCCCACGTCGCGTTCGCGAACAGCTTTCCGCCGGTCATGCTGTTCGCCATCTGCTGCGTGAAGTGGCCCAGCCGCATGTACTCGGCGTCCCACACACCGAGCACGTGCAGGCAGCGGGCGTCGCTGGGGGCGAGCTCGAGGCAGGCCAGCGCCTCCTTGTGGATCTCGGTGGCGTAGGGAAGCCGTTCCATGGTCGGCGTACGGAGCGCGATGCGCCCGAGCGCCTGGGCGAGGGCGAAGTGCGCGTCGGCGCTCGTCGGCGCGCGCGCCACGGCGGCGCGCCCGTGCCGCTCGGCGCTGGCGAGGAGCGCGCCGGCGTGCGCGGAGTCGGGGTCGAACTCGGACAGCTCCGCCTCGGTGCGCGAGGCGCGCCAGAGCGCGTCCGCGCTCGTGGAATCGGCGGCGATGGCCGCCAGGTAATGGTGCAGCGCCTCGGGCGCCCTGCGCGACGCGTACGCCGCGTCGCCCTCCGCGACGTGGTGCGCGGCCGATTGAGCGACGGCGGCGGCCGGCGCGGCGATGAGCAGTGCGCCGAGCGCGCACAGCGCGACCGGCTCGAGCGAGCGACGCATCGAGTGTCCTCCAGGGATGTGGGCCGCCGGCACGCGACGGCGCGTGCCGCACTGGATAGACCACCAGGTCGGGGGGCGACCCCTACGCCGCGGGGCACGCGAGCGCCGACGGCGCGCACGCCGGCGGTGGAGGGGTATCCCGCCGCTCGACGGTCCTCTGGACAGGGACGCACCGCCGGGCCGCGGCTGGTGCGTGCCCGGCTCGTTCCCACCGCTGGCTCCCACCCTCGAGGTCCCGTCGTGCGCCGCTTCCACATCACTCTCGCCCTCTCTGCCGCGCTCCTCGCGCTCCTCGTGGTCTCCCCGGCGCGCGCCCAGTCGCCCCAACTGCAGGACACGGCGCTCGTCGTTGGCACCCTCCCGAACGGGATGCGCTACTACCTGCGGGCGAACCGGGCGCCGGCGCACCGCGCGGAGTTCCGCCTCGCGGTGAACGCCGGCTCCCTGCTCGAGGACGAGGACCAGCGCGGGTACGCGCACTTCGTCGAGCACATGGCGTTCAACGGGACGACGCACTTCCCGCGGAACTCGCTCATCGACTTCATCGAGACGAGCGGGATGCGCTTCGGGGCGGACCTGAACGCGTACACCTCGCAGGACGAGACGGTGTACATGTTCACCCTCCCCACCGACGACCCGGCGCTGGTCGACCACGGTCTCCAGGTGCTCGAGGATTGGGCATCGGGAGGGATCACCATCGACTCGAGCGAGGTGATCGCCGAGCGCGGCGTGATCATGGGGGAGTGGCGCATGCGACTCGCGGACACCGCGAGCCAGACGATCCAGAAGCACTACGACCCACTCTGGTTCGGCGACTCGCGCTACCCCGAGCGCGAGCCGATCGGCGACACGACGCTGATCGAGACGGCGCAACCCGCGCCCATCCGCCGCTTCTACCATGACTGGTACCGGCCGGACCTCATGGCGATCGTCGTGGTCGGGGACTTCGACGCGGCCGCGATGCGACGGGAGATCGAGCGGCGCTTCGGGCGCATCCCGGCGCGCAAGCACGCGCGGCGGCGCCCGCAGCCGGTGGTGAAGCTGCACGACGTGCCGGAGATCGACGTCTACCGGGGGAAGGTCACGCCGTCCGTCGAGGTCGCGTGGCCGGTGCTCCCCGAGGCGACATCCGTGACGGAGCGCTACCGGCAGCAGCTGACGAACTACCTGCTCCATCAGGATCTCCAGCGGCGGCTGCGCGAGATTCGCGAGCGCCCATCGCGCCCGTTCATCACGGCGGATGTGGAGCAGGGGCGCGTGGTACGCCCGGTCGAGGTCACCGGCTTCAGCCTGATCGCCTGGCCCGACAGCCTCGAGCGCGGGCTCGGCGCGGTGCTCACGGAGATCGCGCGCCTCTCGCAGCACGGCCCAGGCGAAGCAGTGCTCGCGCAGGACAAGGCGGAGCTGCTCCGCGGGCTGGAGAGCTCGGCGGCGAGCGAGCTCGCGCGCTCGTCGGGCAGCTACGCGGACGCGTACGTGGGGAACTACCTGCGTGGCGATGGGCCGCTGCTCGGCGCCGATCAGGAGCTGGCGCTGGCCAGGCAGATCCTCCCGTCGATCACGCCCGAGGTGCTCGCCGACGCGGCCCGGCGGCTCTGGAGCACGCGCGGCGGGGAGCGGGTGTTCGTGAGGCTGCCACTCTACGCGCACGTGCGGCCGCCCACGCCGAAGGAGGTTCGCGCGCTCTTCGATTCCGTCGCGCGCACCCCCGTCGCGCCGGACAGCGCGCGCGCCTACGCCGAGAGTCCGCTGCTCGACCACCCGCCCACCCCCGGGCGGATCAGCGCGGAACGGCGCGACACGGTGGCCGGGATCACCGAGTGGACGCTCTCCAACGGCGCCCGCGTCATCGTGAAGCCGTCGGCGAACGATCAGGACGAGCTGCTCGTCCGGGCGTGGAGCCCCGGGGGGTTCTCGCTGCTCCCCGATTCGCTCTTCTTCACGCCCGGGCGGATGGTGGCCAGAATGATGACCGAGGCGGCGGGGCTGGGCGGGCACGATCACGACGCGCTCCACCAGCAGTTCAGGGCGACGGGGATCCGCGACCTCCGGGTGAACATCGGCTACGCCGACGAGTCGATCGACCTCGCCGGCTCGCCACGGGAGCTCGAGACGCTGTTCCAGGCGCTCTACCTGCAGTTCACCGCCCCCACGCTGGACACGGCGGCGGTTCACAGTTGGGCGAGCCTCGCCAAGTGGCGCGGCACGCCGTTCTCGTTCGACGACTGGCTCGATCAGATCTTCGCGCGCGGCGAGCCGCGACTCGCCCCCATCGGGACGGAGCTCGCGGAGCTGGCGAAGCCGAGCGACGCGATGGCCGTGTACCGGAACCGGTTCGGCAGCGCGGGCGACTTCACCTTCACGCTGGTGGGAGCGATCACGCCGGAGCAGGTGCGCCCGTTCGTCGAGCGATACATCGCGAGCCTGCCGTCCACGGCGGAGCACGAGGAGCCCAAGCGGATCGACGTCGTGCCCTTCCTGCACAACGTCGACGACGTCTCGCGCGTCCTGGAGCAGCCGAAGGCGGTGACGGAGCTCGTCTTCGACGGACCGCTGCCCAGCGACCCCGCCCGCTACCTCGAGGCCCGGCGTGAGCTCGGTGCCCTGGCGACGGTGGTGCAGGACCGCGTTCGCACCCGTCTGCGCGAGGAGCTGAGCGGAACGTACAGCCCGGCCGTCATGGCCCGCACGTACTCCCTCCCCGACGACAGCCTCACGACGGAGCACTACCGGGTGATCATGTACTTCGACTCGGCGCCGGAGCGGATGCGATCGCTGTACCACGAGCTCGAGCACGTGCTCGACTCCGTGCGCGCGAACGGGGCGACGCCGGCAGAGCTGGAGCGGGCGGCGACGATTCAGCGGCGGCAGGTGGAGACGGCGCTCCAGGACAACCGGTACTGGCTGAACGCCATCGGTCTCTATCACCGGCTCGGGATCGCGCTCGACCGGATCCCGCACCCGTACGACACGACGCCGTTGACCCCTGACGAGCTTCGCGATGCCGCGCGGCGCTACCTGCCCCCGGATGTGTACATTCACCTGACGGCGATGCCGCGCGACACCACCTACGGCGAGACGCGCGGGGGCACTCAGGCGCCCGCGCGCCTCGCGACCCGGGGCGGGGCGTCCCGGCGGTGACGGCGGGACGAGGCGGCGAGACACCGATTCCCGACTCCCGATTCCCGATTCCCGAGTAGGGGTTCGGCGTGCACGATGTGTCTCATCCAGAGGGGCGCACCAGCTCTCGTTCGCCGGACCGGTGCGTGCTCCACCCACCCCTACCCGCTCTCCCACTCCAGAGGTCATCCGTGCGTCGTACCCACCTCGCGCTCGCCGCGCTCTCCGCGCTCCTCCTCGCCTGTGCCAGCAGCTCCCATTCGGCGACGTCCGCCGCCGCGCCGAGCCCGAAGGCGTCGAGCAGCAAGAAGGCGGTGAAACCGAAGGCCGACCCGTCCCGCATCAGCCTGGAGGAGATTCAAGCCGCCAACCTCCCCACCGCCTACGACCTGGTCGATCGTCTGCGCCGCCCCTGGCTGCGCCGCGATGCGGTCACGGGGGGCGAGGTCGCCGTGTACATGGACGAGCAGAACATCGGCGACGCGTCGAAGCTGCGCGACATCCCATCGGTGGAAGTCGCCGAGCTGCAATATCTGAAGAACGAGGACGCGATCCGGCGGTGGGGGTCCCAGGTGACGGGGAGTGTCATCGTCGTCGTCCGCCGTCGTTGAGCCTTCCTGCCGAGCCAATCTGATGACCACGCAGTCCACGAAGAGCACCGTGTCGCACGCGCAGCCACCCCTTGCCACTGGCAAGGGGTGGTCGCGCGATGATCTGCTGAGCGCCGCCGCCCGTCTCCGCGCGGAGGTGGGGAAGCGCATCGTCGGCCAGGAGCGGGTGGTGGAGGAGGTGCTCATGGCCATGCTCGCCGGCGGGCACGCGTTGCTGGTGGGGGTGCCGGGGCTGGCGAAGACGCTCATGATCCGCTCGATCGCCGAGGCGATGCGGCTCGAGTTCCGCCGCATCCAGTTCACCCCCGACCTCGTCCCCTCGGACATCACGGGG
>DASUXC010000164.1:0-14551 GCA_036378095.1 Gemmatimonadaceae bacterium
CAAGCGCAATCGCTTCGGGATGCCGGCGGTCGTGAAGGAGATCGAGTACGATCCGAACCGCTCGGCGCGCATCGCGCTCGTCCAGTACGAGGATGGCGAGCTGCGCTACATCCTGCACCCGAAGGGCCTCGCCGTCGGCGACACGGTCGTCTCGGGCAAGGGCTCGGACATCCGCACCGGCAACGCGCTCCCGCTTCGCGAGATCCCGTTAGGCACGAGCGTGCACAACGTGGAGCTGGTCCCGGGGCGTGGTGGCCAGATGGCCCGGTCGGCCGGTGTGTCGCTGGAGATCGTGGCGAAGGAAGGCGAATACGTGACGCTCAAGATGGCCTCCACCGAGACGCGCCGCGTCCACGGCAATTGCCTCGGGACGATCGGCGAGGTCGGCAACGCGGAGCACGAGTTGCTCTCGTGGGGCAAGGCCGGCAAGACGCGCTGGAAGGGCCGTCGCCCGAAGGTGCGCGGTGAAGTGATGAACCCGGTGGACCACCCGCACGGTGGCCGCACACGCGGCGGCCGGAACGTGGTGAGCCCGTGGGGCAAGAAGGAGGGCGTGAAGACCCGCGACACGAAGAAGTCGTCGCAGCGCCTCATTGTCCGCGGCCGCAAGCGCGGCAAGGCCACGCAGTAACAGAGCGAGACGAGACCAATGGGACGCAGCATCAAAAAGGGACCGTTCGTGCATCCGAGCCTGACCGCGAAGGTCGACGCGATGAATGCGCGCAACGAGAAGCGGGTCATCAAGACCTGGTCGCGGGCGAGCACGGTGCTTCCGGAGTTCGTGGGGCACACGTTCGCCGTGCACAACGGGAACAAGTTCATCCCGGTGTACGTGACCGAGAACATGGTGGGGCACAAGCTCGGCGAGTTCGCGCCGACGCGCCTGTTCCGCGGACACAGCGGGAACAAGGCGGCCGACAAGAAGGCGGCGCCGGCGCCCGCGGCGAAGGGAGGCAAGTAGCCATGGCCGAGGTGCGCGCGATCCAGCGGACGACGCGCCAGTCGCCGTACAAGATGCGGCTGGTGATCGATCAGATCCGGGGGAAGGACGTGAGCGAGGCGCTGGCGCTGCTGACGTTCTCGAAGAAGCACGCCGCGAAGCAGATCGAGAAGGTGCTCAAGTCGGCGATCGCCAACGCCGAGCACCAGGCGCGGGAGCACGGCGATGCGCTCGACACGGACCGGCTGTACGTGAAGCACGCCGTGGTGAACGAGGGGCCGAAGCTCAAGCGCTACATGCCGGCCGCGATGGGCCGCGGCACGCCGATTCTCAAGCGGACGAGCCACGTGGAGATCGTGGTCGCCGAGAAGGAAGGTCGATAATGGGACAGAAGACGAATCCGGTCGGCTTCCGCCTGGGCGTGACGCACGACCACCGCTCGCGCTGGTACGCGAACCGGGACTTCCCGGCGCTGCTGAAGGAAGACGAGCTGCTGCGGAAGTACCTGAAGGCGCGCCTCGGGCACGCGGCGATCTCGGACATCACGATCGAGCGGAAGCCCGGGAAGGTGGTGGTGACGGTGCACACCGGGCGGCCGGGGGTGGTGATCGGGAAGAAGGGCGCCGAGGTGGACAAGCTCCGCGACGAGCTGGCGCAGCTGACGGGGAAGGAAGTGGGGATCAACGTGGAGGAGATCAAGCGGCCGGAGCTCGATGCGCAGCTCGTGGCCGACCAGATCTCGCACCAGTTGGCGCAGCGCATCTCGTTCCGCCGCGCGATGAAGCGCGCGGTGCAGAGCGCGATGCGGATGGGGGCGCAGGGGATCAAGATCAAGACCGGCGGCCGGCTCGGCGGCGCGGAGATCGCGCGGGTCGAGGGCTATCACGAGGGGCGCGTACCGCTGCACACGCTGCGCGCGAAGATCGACTACGCGACGTCCACGGCGAAGACGACGTTCGGGACGATCGGGGTGAAGGTGTGGATCTTCCACGGCGAGGAGCCCACGGGGGCGCGCCGCGGAAGCACCTACTCGACTGGCGCGTAAGGAGGAGGAAGACCAATGCTGAGTCCGAAGCGCGTCAAGTTCCGGAAGATGTTCAAGGGGCGCACGAAGGGTCTCGCCACGCGCGGCGCGACCGTGGCGTTCGGGCACTACGGCCTGCAGGCGTTGGAGCCGGGGTGGGTGTCGAACCGCCAGATCGAGGCGGCCCGCGTGGCGCTGACGCGCCACATCAAGCGTGGCGGCAAGGTGTGGATCCGGATCTTCCCGGACAAGCCGATCACGAAGAAGCCGGCGGAGACGCGAATGGGGAAGGGGAAGGGGTCGCCCGAGGGGTGGGTGGCCGTGGTGAAGCCGGGCCGCGTGATGTTCGAGCTGGAGGGCGTGGACCGGGCGACCGCCGAGAAGGCGATGGCGCTGGCGGCGGCGAAGCTCTCCGTGAAGTCCAAGTTCGTGGTTCGCGAGGAGGCGCACACCGATGCGAGCTGAGGAGATCCGCGAGCTCGGGGACGAGGAGATCGCCGCCCGGCTGGCCGAGCTGCGGGAGGAGCAGTTCCGCCTGCGCTTCCGCGGCGCCACGGAGACGCTGGAGGATCCGCTGCGGTTCCGCGTGATTCGCAAGGACATCGCGCGGCTGAAGACGATACTTCGCGAGCGGCAGCTGAAGGGCGCCGGCTCGCCAACCGCGGCCCGCTAGCGGGGAGTGACAGGACACATGGCCGAGAACGTGAACACGGAAACCGCCGCCCCGCGTGGATCGCGCAAGACGCGCATCGGCGTGGTGGTGAGCGACAAGATGCAGAAGACGGTGGTGGTGGCGATCGAGCGTCGCTTCCCGCACCCGCTGTACGGCAAGATGGTCACGCGGACGAAGCGCGTGAAGGCGCACAGCGAGGACAACTCGGCGAAGACCGGGGATCGCGTGCGCATCATGGAGACGCGGCCGCTGTCGAAGGACAAGCGGTGGCGCGTGGTCGAGATCGTCGAGCGGGCGCGCTGAGGGAGGCAAGGTGATCCAACAGGAATCGATGGTCAAGGTCGCGGACAATTCGGGCGCCAAGCGGGCGCTCGTGATCCGCGTCCTTGGCGGGACGAAGCGCCGCTACGCGGGGCTGGGCGACACGGTGATCGTGGCCGTCAAGGACGCCCTCCCGAACGGCACGGTGAAGAAGTCGGACGTCGCGCGCGCGGTGGTCGTGCGCACGGTGAAGGAGACGCGCCGCAAGGATGGGAGCTACATCCGGTTCGACGAGAACGCGGTGGTGATCATCAACGAGGCCGGCGAGCCGCGCGCGACGCGCATCTTCGGCCCGGTGGCGCGCGAGCTCCGCGAGAAGCGATTCATGAAGATCGTCTCGCTCGCGCCGGAGGTGCTCTGAGATGCGGATCGTGAAATATCGCGCGACCAAGCGCGCGAAGGCGAAGAACCGGAAGCGGCACGCGGTGAACGCCGAGCGCGTGGCGATGCCGGTGCACACGGGCGACACCGTCCGGGTGATGCGCGGGAACGACAAGGGGAAGGAAGGGAAGATCCTCCGCGTGTACACGAAGACGGGGCGCATCGTCGTCGACGGCGTGAACATCGTGAAGCGGCACCGGAAGGCCCGCACCGCCGAGGAGCAGAGCGGGATCATCGACTTCCCGGCGCCCATTCACCACTCGAACGTCATGCTCATCGATCCGAAGTCGGGCGAGCCCACGCGGGTGCGCGCGCGGATCGACGAGGATGGCACGAAGGAGCGCATCAGCGTGAAGAGCGGGGACGCGATCCCGCGCGCGCGCTGAGCGAGGACTGAGCGATGGCCACCAAGACGAAGAAGCAGGACGCGAAGGGGGGCGCGGGCGAGCGCCAGGGGAAGGCGCGCGGCGCGCACGCGGGCGTGGGCACGCCGGCGCCGACGCCGCGGCTCAAGACCTACTACGATGCGACCGTGCGCCCCCGGCTGCAGCAGCAGTTCGGGCTGGCGAACGTGCACCAGATCCCGAAGCTCGAGAAGATCGTGGTGAACGTGGGCCTCGGCGAGGCGGTCAAGCAGCCGAAGATGCTCGACGGGATCGTGGACGAGCTCGAGGTGATCACCGGGCAGAAGCCGGTGCGCACGCGGGCGAAGAAGTCGATCTCCAACTTCGGCCTCCGGCAGGGGCAGGAGATCGGCGCCAGCGTGACGCTGCGCGGGGCGCGGATGTGGGAGTTCCTCGACCGGTTCATCTCCGTGGCGGTGCCGCGGATCCGCGACTTCCGCGGGCTCGGCACGCGCTCGTTCGACGGGCGCGGGAACTACTCGCTCGGCATCAAGGAGCAGGTGATCTTCCCGGAGATCAACTACGACCAGGTGGAGCAGGTGCACGGGCTCGACCTCACGTTCGTGACGAGCACCGACCGCGACGACCAGGCGTTCGCCCTCCTGCGCGAGCTCGGCATGCCGTTCCGCGGCGAAGAGAAGCCGGTGATCGTGCAGGGGTGAGACCCGCGGGGCGCGGGGCGCGGGACGCGGGGCGCGTGCGCGGCGGGATGCCGGGCCCGCGCCCCACCCGGCGGCGCCGGGCCCGAGACAAGTTTTCCTCTTGGAAGAGAGAGATTCGCCGATGGCTCGAAAGGCCATGATCGAGAAGAGCAAGCGGAAGCCGAAGTTCGCGGTGCGGCAGCACAACCGCTGCCAGCGCTGCGGCCGCTCGCGCGCCTTCCTGCGGAAGTTCGGCATCTGCCGGATCTGCTTCCGCGACCTGTCGCTCCAGGGGATGATCCCCGGGGTGCGGAAGGCGAGCTGGTAGCCATGCGGGATGCGGTGCGCGGGACGCGGGGCGCGTCGACGGATCGTGGCGGATGGACCCTCCATCCACGAGCCGTCACGCACCCCGCACCCCGCGCCCCGCGCCCCGCAACCTCCTAAACGTCCGACTCAGGATACGATAGGACATCACGCATGAGCATGACCGACCCCATTGCCGACATGCTGACGCGCATCCGCAACGCGTGCGGATCGAAGCATCGTCGCGTCGACATTCCGGCATCGAAGCTGAAGGCCGAGATCGCTCGCCTGCTGCTCGAGAACAACTACATCAAGGACTTCAAGACCCTCGAGACCGACGGCGGGCGGCGCGTGCTGCGGCTGTACCTGCGCTACGCGCAGGGCGACCAGCCGGTGATTCGCGAGCTCCGGCGGGTGTCGACGCCCGGGCTCCGCAAGTACGTCGGCGTCGGCGAGATTCCGCGCGTGCGCAACGGGCTCGGGATGGCCATTCTCAGCACCTCGCAGGGGCTCATGTCCGACCGGCAGGCGCGGCAGGCGCGCACCGGCGGCGAGCTGCTCGCGGTGGTGTGGTAGGAGACCAAGCCATGTCGCGAATCGGAAAGAAGCCCGTTCCGCTCCCCAAGAACGTCACGGCGACGGTCGACGGGCAGCGCATCACGGTCAAGGGCCCGAAGGGCGAGCTGCAGCGCACGCTGCACAAGGCGATGCGGGTGGCGGTGCAGGATGGCGCCGTCGTCGTGGAGCGCCCGTCGGACGAGAACGAGCACAAGGCGCTGCATGGACTCACGCGCACCCTCGTGGCCAACATGGTGCAGGGGGTGACGGCGGGATTCCAGAAGCAGCTCGACATCGTGGGCGTCGGCTATCGCGCCGAGGCGCGCCCCTACGGGCTGCACCTCGCCCTCGGCTACTCGCACCCGGTGGAGTACCGGGCGCCGAAGGGGATCAAGCTCACGGCGCCGCAGCCCACGACGATCATCGTCGAGGGGTCGGACAAGGAAGTGGTGGGGCAGGTGGCGGCCGAGCTGCGCAGCCTGCGTCCCCCCGAGCCGTACAAGGGGAAGGGAATCAAGTACGCCGGGGAGCAGATCCGGCGGAAGGCCGGTAAGGCGGGAGGCAAGTAAGCGATGAAGCCGATTCACAAGCCGCGGACGCGCGCGGAGCAGCGTTACCGCCGGCACCTGCGGGTGCGGAAGAAGGTGGAAGGGACGCCGGAGCGCCCGCGCCTCGTCGTGCGCCGGTCGCTGAAGCACATTTACGCGCAGATCGTGGACGACACGCAGGGGCGGACGATCGTCACCGTCTCCGACCTCGTGGTGGGGGAGGGGAAGAAGGCGGAGCGGTCGGTGGCGGTGGGGAAGACGATCGCCGAGAAGGCGAAGGCGGCTGGGATCACGCGAGTCGTGTTCGATCGAGCGGGGTACAGGTACCATGGCCGCGTCAAGGCGGTCGCCGACGGCGCCCGCGAAGGCGGGTTGGAGTTCTAACATGGCTGAGAATCAGAGCACGGGAGCGGGAATGGGATCGTCGAGCGCGCCGGAGCCGCGTCGTGGCGGTGGTGGCGGGGGGGGGCGTGGCGGCCGTGGTGGTCGTGGACGCGGTCCCGGCGGCGGTCGCGGCGGCCCGGGCGGGCGCGGCGGTCCCGGCGGCGGTCGTGGCGGCCAGGGCGGCGGACGGGGCGGTGAGGGGCGAGGCCGCGGCGGCGAAGGGCGTGGCCCGGAGCGCGACCGTGAGGGGAGCGATCTCGTCGAGAACGTGATCGCCATCAACCGCGTGGCGAAGGTCGTCAAGGGCGGCCGGCGCTTCAGCTTCAACGCGCTGGTCGCCGTGGGCGACGCGCAGGGGCGCGTTGGCGTGGCGACGGGGAAGGCCAACGAGGTGTCGGAGGCGGTGCGCAAGGCGGTGGACGCCGCGCGGCGCAAGATGGTGCAGGTGCCGCTCACCGGCGGCACGATCCCGCACGAGGTGGTGGGGGAGCACGGCGCCGGCCGGGTGCTCATGAAGCCCGCGGCGCCCGGTGCCGGCGTGATCGCCGGCGGCGCGGTGCGCGCGGTGCTCGAGTGCGCCGGCGTGGCCGACATCCTCACGAAGAGCCTCGGCTCCACGAACCCGCACAACATGGTGCGGGCGGCCATGCAGGGGCTCACGCAGCTCACCACGGTGGAGCAGATCGCGCGCGAGCGCGAGATGGACGCCGCGAGCCTGCCGTACCGGTCGCGGGCGAAGAGCAAGGAGGTCGTCTAATGGCGCGCACGTTCGTCTGGCACCCGTCGCGGGGCCCGAAGCGCACGGACAAGAACGAGCTGACCACGGGGAAGGTCCGCATCGAGCAGGTGCGCAGCAAGATCGGGCACGCCGATCGGATGCGCCGCACGCTCGAGGCGATCGGCCTCAAGCACCACCAGGACGTCGTGATCAAGCAGGACTCGCCGTCGCTGCGCGGCCAGCTCAAGCAGGTGCGTCACCTGGTCAAGGTGACGCCCGTCGAGGAGTAACGGACAGTGGCCAATCAGAACGAGACCACCGCGCCCGCGCCGATCGGTCTGCACAACCTGGCGCCGGCGCCGGGTTCGCACCGCGATCGCAAGCGGCTGGGCCGCGGCCCCGGCTCCGGGAAGGGGAAGACCTCCGGGAAGGGGCACAAGGGAATCAAGGCGCGCGCGGGGCATCACGGCCCGGGGGGCAACAAGCCTCACTTCGAGGGTGGGCAGATGCCGCTCACGCGCCGGGTGCCGAAGCGCGGGTTCACGAACCCGTTCCGCGTGGAGCACCAGATCGTGCACCTGCGAGACCTCAACGCCCTCCCCGAGGGACAGGAGGTCACCGCCGAGGCGCTGGTCGCGGCGGGAATCATTCGCCAGGGGAAGGGGCCGGCCAAGCTCCTGGCCAACGGCGAGCTCACCCGCGCGGTCACCGTGCGGGGCATCAAGATGAGCGCGTCGGTCCGCGAGAAGATTGTCGCGGCCGGAGGCCGCGTCGAGGAGTAACATGGCGCAAAGCAACCCAGCCGCCGCGGTCGCCAACCTGTTCAAGACGCCGGAGCTGAAGTCGAAGATCGGCTTCACGCTCCTGGCGCTGGTCGTCTACCGCATCGGTGCGCACATCACGGCCCCGGGGATCGACGTCCAGGCGCTGCTCGCGTTCTTCCAGAGCCAGCAGCAGGGCGGCCTCCTCGGGCTGTACGACCTGTTCGTCGGCGGCGGTCTCTCGCGCGCGACGCTGTTCGCCCTCGGGATCGTCCCGTACATCTCGGCGAGCATCGTCTTCCAGATTCTCGGCGCGGTCATCCCGTCGATCGAGAAGCTCCAGCGCGAGGAGCAGGGGCGCAAGAAGGTGGAGCAGTGGACGCGCTACATGACGGTGGGCATCGCCGTCATGCAGGCGTGGGGATTCGCGCTGTTCATGGAGTCGCTCCAGGGCGCGGTGGCCCACCCGGGCATCGCGTTCCGCCTCCAGATGACGCTCTTCCTCACCACGGGCGCGGTGTTCGTCATGTGGCTCGGGGAGCAGATCACGGAGCTGGGCGTCGGCAACGGCGCGTCCCTCCTGATCTTCTTCTCGATCGTCGAGCGCTTCTGGCCGTCGATCGTGCAGACGGCGGGGTTCGTGTCCACCGGGGCGCTGTCGCCGCTCAAGCTGGCGGTGCTCGGCGTGGTCATGCTCGCCGTCGTCGCGTTCACGGTGGCGATCACGGTGGCCGCTCGGCGGGTGCCGATCCAGATCCCGCAGCGCACGATGGCGCGTGGACGACAGCGGGAGTCGGCCAAGAACTTCATCCCGCTCCGGATGAACGCCGCCAACGTGATGCCGATCATCTTCGCGCAGACGGTGATCGTCGTCCCCGGCACGATCGCGCAGTTCAGCAAGGTGCCGTGGATGCAGCAGGCCGCGGAGTTCGTGGCGCCCGGCACGTGGGCCTACTACGTGCTCAACGCGGTGCTCATCGTCTTCTTCACGTACTTCTACACGTCGATCATCTTCAACCCGATCGACATCTCGGAGAACCTGAAGAAGCAGGGCGGGTTCATCCCCGGGGTGAAGCCGGGGGCGCGCACGGCCGAGTACATCGACCGCGTGATGTCCCGGATCACGCTCCCCGGCGCGGTCTTCCTGACGCTGATCGCGCTCCTGCCGATGTGGATCTCGGACCTGATCAACGTACCGTTCATGTTCGGTGGCACCTCGCTCCTGATCGTCGTGGGCGTGGGGCTGGACACGATCCAGCAGCTCCAGCAACACCTGCTGCTCCGCAAGTACGACGGCTTCATGAAGAAGGGGCGGATCCGCTTCCGTGGGCGGCAGCCGACGGGGTTCTGATCCTCCGGCCCCGGAGCTCGACCGGGCGCGCACCCGCGTGCGCGCCCCAGAACGAAACCTGCAGTGCCTGGGATGGTCGCTCGCCACGTCGCGCGAGCCGCCGCCCCAGGCACTGTTCACAGACGGCTCAACCTCGCGCACTCGAGTGAATCGCATGAACATCGTACTCCTCGGCCCGCCCGGCGCGGGCAAGGGCACGCAGGGCGAGCGTATCGCGACGGCGCTCGGGATCCCGAAGCTCGCCACCGGTGACGTGCTCCGTGCCGCGGTGCGCGAGGGGACGGAGCAGGGGCTTCGCGCCAAGGCGTACATGGAGCGCGGCGACCTGGTCCCCGACGAGGTGATCCTCGGGATCATGAAGGAGGCGCTGGCGCGCCCCGAGGCGGCCAAGGGAGTGGTGCTGGACGGCGTCGTGCGCACCGTGCCGCAGGCCGAGGGGCTCGAGCGCGTGCTCGGCGAGCTGGGGCGGGGGGTGGACGCGGTGCTGATGTTCGAGGTGGACGACGACGAGCTGGTGCGCCGGCTGAGCGGCCGCACGGTGTGCGAGTCGTGCCAGACGCCGTACACGGGGAAGGCGCCCGGGGAGCGGTGCGAGAAGTGCGGCGGGAAGCTCGTGCGGCGCAAGGACGACGAGCCGGAGGCGGTGCGGAACCGGATGCGCGCGTACCGGGATCAGACCGCGCCGGTGATCGAGTGGTATCGCGCGCGCGCGGCGGACGCGGGCTCGGGCAAGTCGAGGGGCGGGCGCCGGCCGCCGCGCTTCATCACGGTGGACGCGATGGGAGACGTGGACGAGATCACCCGCCGCATCCTGAGTCAACTCGAACACCAATGATTCAGCTCAAGTCTCCGCGCGAGATCGAGGTCATGGCCGAGGGGGGACGGATCCTCGGCGAGACCGTGCGGTTGCTGCGCGAGCGCGTGGAGCCCGGGATGACCACCATGGAGCTCGACCGGATCGCCGAGGAGTTCATCCGGTCGCACGATGGGGCCACCCCCGCGTTCAAGGGGCTGTACGGCTTCCCCGGATCGGTGTGCACCTCGCTCAACAACGAGATCGTGCACGGGATCCCCTCGTCCAAGCGGGTGATCAAGGAGGGGGACATCGTGTCGATCGACGCCGGGGTCGGGTACCGCGGCTTCTTCACCGACTCGGCGACCACGGTGGCGGTGGGGGAGGTGGACGAGACCACGCGGCGGCTGCTCGAGGTGACCGAGCGGGCGCTCGAGGCCGGCATTGCCGCGGCCACGGTTGGAAACCACATTGGGGACATCGGCGCCGCCATCCAGGGGGTGGTGGAGGGGGCGGGGTTCAGCGTGGTGCGCGATCTCGTGGGGCACGGGATCGGCACGGAGTTCCACGAGGAGCCGCAGGTGCCGAACTACGGGAAGCCGAAGCGGCTGATGAAGCTGATGCCCGGCCTCACGATCGCGATCGAACCGATGGTGAACGTGGGCACGCCGAAGACGCGGACGATGCCGGATCGCTGGACGATCGTCACCGCGGATGGCTCGCGCTCCGCTCACTTCGAGCATACCGTGGCGGTCACGGACGAGGGGCCGCGCGTGCTCACGCGTCCCGCCGACTGACGTCACGGCCGTAAGGGGGGGCCGGAGGGCGGCCGACCCGAGCCCGGGCCCGGCTCGGCGCACGACGAGATCTTTCGCGGAGGAATCTTGTCGAAGGACGGCGTGATCCAGGTGACCGGCCGGATCGTGGAGCCCCTGCCGAACGCCACGTTCCGCGTGGCGCTCGAGAACGGGCACGAGGTACTCGCCTACATCTCGGGGAAGATCCGCACGAACTTCATCAAGATCCTCCCCGGCGACCGGGTGGCGATCGAGCTGAGCCCGTACGATCTGTCTCGGGGGCGGATCACGTACCGATACAAGTAGGGGATGGGGGGCGGGGGCTGGGGGCCAGGGGGGAACGGCGGGGCTGGCGAGCGGCGGGACGGCACACCGCCCCGATCCCGTCCCGCCGTTCCCTGTTCGTGACGTTCCCGATCCCTCTACCCCATCCCCGCCTCATCCCCCCCGGCCCCCGGCCCCTGGCCCCTGGCCCCTAGCCGTCCATGCTCCGCTCCACATCGGCGACCGCGGCCCGGGCCGAGGCGGCGCAGGCGGCGACGAACGACTCCGCGGCCTCCACCAGCGCGCGGCCGGCGGCGCGGTCGGGGAGAGCGGCCACGTTGATGCGGACGTTGTAGGCCGCGCCGCGGCACGCGGCCTCGGCGAGGAGCGCGCCCACGCCGGCATCGGAGACGGCGTTCGCGTTGCCGCGCGCGGCGCATTGGGCGGCGAGCGCCGCCACCTCGGCGGAGGCACGCGCCGTCTCGAGCGGCACCTCGCTCGCGCTGATGAGCGCCGCGGTGATCGCGGCGTCGCGCTGCGCGCGCTGCTCCGGGGTGTCCTTGGGGAGTTTGTACGCCTGCGACACGGCCTCGTACGAGCGCGCGTCGAGCACCACCAGCTCCGTGAGTCGCTGGCCGACCGCCGCCGCGCGCGCGGCGACGTCGCGGAATTCGGCGTCCACCTCCGCGTACTTCTTCCGCCCGACGGTGAGCCCGGCCACCATCCGCGCGAGCGCCGCGGCGAGGGCGCCGGCGAGCGCGGCGACGCTCCCCCCTCCGGGCGTGGGGGTGGACGCGGCCACCGAGGCGACGAAGTCGCTCACGCTCTCCCCTCCGCTCATCGCCTGGCGCAGCCGGCGCTCGAGCACCTGGTCGGGGGAGAAGTTCGCGAGCTGGAGGTGCCGGGCGCCGGCATCGATGAGCGCCTGCTCGGGGACGAGCCCGACGATCTCGCTCCACGTGGTCTGCACCCCGCGCGCGGCGGCCTCCATCCGCACCATGTCGTACGCGCGGTGCACGGGGGTCTTCTCGATGTCCACGAGGTTCATCGACACCTGCGCCTGCCCATCCACCTCGAGCCCGAGCGCCTTCACGTAGCGCAGCCCGCCGGACGAGCCGCGCACCGCCTTGGCGACCTCCTTGGCCACGGGCACGTTGCGCGCGTCGCCCAGGTAGACGTTGTAGGCGACGAGGAACGGTCGCGCGCCGATCGCCACGGCGCCGGCGGAGGGGTGGATGCGTCGCGGGCCGAAGTCGGGATCGCGATCGGGATCGGTGCCGATGGCGGCCTGGAGCCCCTCGAACTGGCCGCGGCGCACGTCGGCCAGGTTCTCGCGCGAGGGGCGCGTCGCGGCGCGCTCGTAGAGGAACACGGGGATCTCCAGCTCGCTCCCCACGCGCTCGCCGAGCTGCCTGGCGAGGGCGATGCAGTCGTCCATCGTCGCTCCCTCCAGGGGGATGAAGGGGACGACGTCGGCCGCGCCCATGCGCGGGTGCTCGCCGGCGTGCGTGCGGAGATCGATGCGACCGCGCGCCTCGCGAATCCCGGCGAACGCCGCGTCGACCACGCGGTCGGCGGGCGCGACGAAGGTGATCACGCACCGGTTGTGCGACTCGTCCGCGGAGACGTCGAGGACGGCCACCCCGTCGATGGCGGCGATCGCGTCGCGGATGGCCTGCACCACGTCCGGACGACGTCCCTCGCTGAAGTTGGGGACGCATTCGATGAGCTTCATGAGGACTCGGGACTCGAGGTGATGGGTCGAGCGGCGGTCACGCGTGCCGCACCGTGTCCAGGAGCCAGCGGTGCATCGCGGGACTCCCGGCGAGGATCGACGAGTGGCTGAACGGGACATCCTCGCCGCCGGCGGTGGTCACGACGCCGCCGGCCTCGCGGATGATGAGCGTGCCGGCGGCGAAATCCCAGGGGGCGAGCGACAGCTCCCAGAACGCCTCGAAGCGGCCGCAGGCGACGTCGCACAGGTCGAGCGCGGCGGAGCCCGCGCGCCGGACGCCGGCGGTGGCGCGCGTCACCGCGGCGAGCTGCGGGAGGTAGCGGTCGAGCTGGTCCGGCGTCTTGAACGGGAAGCCGGTGCCCACGAGCGCGCGCGCGGGATCGGTGATCGTGGAGACGGCGATCGGCCGGTCGCCCCGGAACGCGCCGCCGCCGAGGGTGGCGGAGAACCGCTCGCCGCTGGCGGCGTTGTGCACGACGCCCGCCACGAGCACGCCGTCGATGACGGCGGCGATGGACACGGCGTACTCCGGGTAGCCGTGGAGAAAGTTGGTGGTGCCGTCGAGCGGATCGACGATGAAGGTGATGCCGTCGCCGGGGACGGCGCCGGGGGAGAGCTCCTCCCCGAGGATGCAGGAGCCGGGCACCGCGGCGAGGAGCGACTCGCGGATGACGCGCTCGGCGCCGGTGTCCACGTCGCTCACGAAGTCGGTGCGCGACTTGGCGCGCCACTCGAGCGCCGCGAGCGCCCGCGACCGGTCGGCGATGAAGCGCGCGGCGACATCGGCGGCGGTGATCAGGTGTCCGATCATCGCGCTGCCGCGCTGGTCTGCTTGCACGGGTTTTCGCCCTCCTCTAGCTTGCTCGGATGCCCAGGATCTTCAGCGGTATCCAGCCCTCCGGCGAGCTTCACATCGGCAACTATCTCGGCGCGGTGCGGAACTGGGTGCAGCTCCAGGACCGCTACGAGTGCATCTACGCCATCGTCGACTACCACGCCATCACGGTGCCGTACGAGCCGGAGGATCTCCGGCGTCGCACGCGCGACATGGCGGTGTCGCTGCTCGCGGCCGGGCTGGACCCGGAGAAATGTACGCTGTTCATCCAGTCGATGGTGCCCGAGCACACCGAGCTGGCGTGGATCTTCAACACCGTGACGCCGCTGGGCGAGCTGGAGCGGCAGACGCAGTTCAAGGACAAGGCGTCGCGCCAGGAGAGCGTGATGGCCGGGCTCCTGAACTACCCGGTGCTGCAGGCGGCGGACATCCTGCTCTATCGCGCGGACCTGGTGCCGGTGGGCGAGGACCAGGTCCAGCACCTCGAGCTCTCGCGCGAGATCGCGCGCCGGTGGAACGCGCGGTTCGGCGCCGACTTCTTCCCCGAGCCCAAGCCGCTGCTCACGGCCACCCGCCGCATCATGGGGCTCGATGGGCAGGCGAAGATGTCGAAGTCGATGGGGAACACGATCGGGTTGCTCGAGGAGCCCGATGCGATCTGGGCGAAGCTGCGCCCCGCGGTGACCGATCCCGCGCGCGTGCGGCGGACCGATCCGGGCACTCCCGAGGTGTGCAACATCTACCACCTGCACCAGGCGTTCAGCGCGCCGGAGACGGTGGAGCACGTGGCCGTGCAGTGCCGCACGGCGGGGTGGGGGTGCATCGAGTGCAAGCAGGTGCTGTTCGAGGCGATTCGCGCCGAGCTCGAGCCGATCCAGGAGCGCGCGCGCGAGCTGCGCGCGCACCCGGAGCGGATCGACGAGGTGCTCGACGCGGGCGCGGAGCGCTGCCGGGCGATGGCGAGGGAGACGCTCCGCGATGTGAAGGAGCGGATGGGGCTTTGGGGGCTGGGGGCCGGGGGGTAGGGGCCAGGGATGGACCGCGGGGCGAGCGCCAAAGGGCCCTTGGCGCTCGCCCCGCACCATTGTGCGAGGGGGCGGCGCGAATCATTCGCGCC
>DASUXC010000165.1:0-49827 GCA_036378095.1 Gemmatimonadaceae bacterium
GGTGCTGATCGTGTACTGATCAGGGACCGGGGGCCAGGGGTCAGGGCCGGGGGGGAAGAGGCGGGGATGGGGTAAAGGGATCGGGGAACGTCCAATACAGGGAACGGCGGGAAGAGAGCCATCGGGGTGTGCCCTCCCGCCTCTCTCCAGCCCCGCCGTTCCCCCCCCGGCCCCCGGCCCCTACCGCTCCCCCGCGCACTCCTGGACGATCTGCCGCGCCGCGGTCTGGACGCCCGGGGAAGCGGGCTGCCCTTCCTCGATCCACCCTTCCCGCGTCACGCGGCGCACGATGGTCTCGGCGCGCACGCTGAGCGTGGAGCGGCCGGAGGCGTCGCCGTCGGAGGAGGAAGCGGAGGGAGTGGGGGTGGCGGCGTCGACGACGAGGACATCGTACTGACGACGCTCGGCGACGAGCCGCGCGGAGGCGGCGCGGTCCTCGCGCCGCGCCTCCATGTCACCGTCCCCCTCGTTGAACGCCACCGGAGTGAAGCCGAGCGCCCGCACCCGGGCGACGGCGCACCGGTAGGTGTCCGGCATGGGCGTCGGGGCACTGCCGCGGAACGACGGCCACCAGGTCGCGCACGCGACCGGCGCGAGCAGCGCGCCCGCGAGGGGGAGCGCCGCGGCGATCGCCCGGAGCGGCGACGGCCGGGCGGTCAGCCGCCGTCCTCTCGGGAGCGCTGCCTGGATGTGGGAAGGCATTCGGCCTCGTCGGGTGGGGCGTTGGGCTTCACGCGCACGCTCTTGGCCGGGATGCCGACGTTCACGTGGTGGGCGCGCACGTCCTTCGTCGCCACCGCCACCGCGCCGACCATCGCATCGCACCCCACGTGCACGCCGGCGAGCACGGTGGCGTGGTACGTGATGCGCACGCCATCGTCCAGCCGCGTGACCGCGTTCGTCACGTCGCGCTGCTCGACGATGCTGTGCGTGTGGCTGTAGATGTTCGCGTAGTCCGAGATCGACACCTTGTTCCCGAGCACGATCCCACCGCGATCGTCGAGCAGCACGTGACGGTGGACGACCACGTCGTCTCCCACCTCCATGTTGTAGCCGAACGAGAACTCCACGTGCTGGAACGCTTTGAAGTTCGCGCCGCAGCGGCGGAAGATGTACGGCGCGAGGAGGCGCCGGAGCCGCACGCCGGCGTCCACGTTCTGCCCACCGAGCGGCGTGCGATCGAAGCTGTACCACAGCCAGAGCAGGGGCTTCACGCGCTGGAAGCGCGCGTCGTCGCAGTCGGCGTAGTACTCGGGCTCGAGGGTGATGTTGCGCGGATCGAGCGCGAGGAGCGCCGCGCGCGTGGCGAGGGGGAGCTGCTCGTCCTGGACGGCCGTCTCCCAGTTCGCGGCGAACTCGGGGTAGGCGATCTCGCACAGGGTGCGCCGGCAGATGGCGGCGCGGTCGGCGTCGGGCGCCGCCAGCTCGTCGGCAAGCCGCTCCAGCCACGCCTCGATCACGGGTGCCCCCGGGGTGGGGGGAAGCTTGCGAAGTGGAAGGAACGCCATGGTGCCCCCGCGTGGTGGCTGGTGAGAGTGTGGGTGGTGCCGTGCCGCGTCAACCGGCATCCGTTCCGCCCGGGCGCGGCGCGGGCGCGCGCCCGGCACCTCCCACGGAACAAGTAACACATCGCGATCTGGGGCGAAACTAATCCCGACAAAACTTGACGGGATTACATCGCCCGCATAGATTCGCCGGCTCACGGCAGTTGAGAAACATTCTCATCTCGAATGGACCGCGATCCCGTATCATGCACGCCAGATTCACCGCTGTCGTTTCCCTGACGCTCGCCGCACTCGTCGCCCCCACAGCCCTCGACGCGCAGGACACCACCGCCACCCGCGACTCGCTCGCCCGGCGTGTCCAGCAGCTCGAGCGCACCGTCGACTCCCTCCGCGCCACCGCAGAGCGGCAGGACGAGCGCCTCATGGAGCTCGACGAGCGCTCCGCCGCCCAGCAGGGCGTGCCGGCCCAGCCCCAGCTCCCCGGCGACACCACCCGTCGCACCATCCCGAGCGCCCGGGGGATCTACGGCAAGCCCTTCGTGAAGCGCTTCGGCGGAGGGACCGCGATCGGCGGCTACGTGGACTTCGAATACACCAACGACCTCGATGGCCACGCCAGTTCCTTCGACCAGCACCGCCTGATCCCCTTCCTGTTCGCCGAGATCACCGATCGCCTGCACTTCGGCACCGAGATCGAGTTCGAGCACGGTGGCAACGTCGAGGTCGAGGACGGGAAAGCCGGGGGAGGGGGGGAGATCAACGTCGAGTTCGCGACCCTCGACTACCGCATCTCCGAGGCGTTCAACGTGCGCGGCGGGATCGTCCTCTCGCCGCTCGGCCGGTTCAACCTGGTGCACGACTCCCCGGTGAACGAGCTGACCGACCGTCCGCTCCTGAGCACGTACGTCGAGCCCACCACGCTCAGCGAATCGGGGTTCGGCTTCTTCGGCACGACCTATCCGAGCGAGCGAACGCTGCTCTCGTACGAGCTCTACGTCGTGAACGGCTTCACCCCCGGGATCTTCGAGGTGGAGGACGACGGCACGGCGCTCCTCCGCGTCCGCGAGGGGCGCGGCCTCCGCGGCGAGGACGACAACTTCGCCAAGTCGGTGGTCGGGCGCGTCGCCTTCTCCCCGTTCCTCGGCCTCGAGCTCGGCGCATCGGCGCACACCGGAAAGTTCGCCGCGCGCGACGGCACCTTCTCCGGCGACGAGCGCCTGACGATCTGGGGGGTGGACGCCACCTGGCAGCGCGGCCCGGTGGAGCTCCTCGGCGAGTACGGCCAGCTCCACACCGATGTGCCGGCGACGCTCGCCGCCGCCGGCGCCGCGGGGCGCCAGAACGGCTACTACGTGCAGGGGAGCTACCATTTCGGGCACGGCGTGATTCCGCCGCGCGCCACGTCGGTGTTCACCGGCACCGCGCGCTGGGACCACGTCGACCTCGACCGCGACGCATCCGGCGATGCGCTCGACCGCCTCACCGTGGGCGTCAACTGGCGCCCCGTCCCCGATGCGGTGCTGAAGACGGACTTCCAGTGGAACTGGAACACTCCACCCGGCAGCACCGACCGCGGTGACGTCCAGCGACGGCTGCTGCTGTCGATGGCGGCGTACTTCTAGGCGGCGGTGAGCTCGATGCGCTCCCGCTCCCTCGCGCTCTGTTTCGCGCTCCTCGCGCTCCTCGCGCTCCTCGCCCTCGTCGCCGCTCCGGCGGCACGGGGGCAGGAGGTGCTGCTCACCCCCGCGCAGGCGCTCCGGGAGATCTTCCCCGATGGCGCGCGCACCTCGGTCGACCGGAAGCGCCTGACGCCTGGGGCGCGCGATTCCCTCGAGCGGTCGCTCGGGCGCCGGATCCTCGAGGACGAGGTGGACGTGACCCGCGTGTTCGACGCCGCCGGTACGCTGCTCGGGTACGCGGTGGTCACCGAGGAGATCGGCAAGTACCGCCCGATCACCTTCATGGTGGGCGTCACCCCCGGGCTCGCGGTGAAGGACGTCGTGGTGATGGTGTATCGCGAGTCGCGCGGCGGCGACGTCAAGCGGCGGCGCTTCCTCGACCAGTACCGGGGGAAGACGGCGAAGGACCCGATCGACGCCGACCGCGACATCATCAACATCAGCGGCGCCACGATCTCCGTGCGATCGATGAACCGGGGGGTGAAGCGGGTACTGGCCGAGCTCACCCTGATCTATCCGCCGCCTCCCGGCGGCGCACGGCAATGACCCGGCCATGACCCAGTACTTCGCCTTCCGCAACTTCAAGCTCTGGCGCGCCCCGCTCCATACGCGCGTGCTGCTCACGCTGTTCGATGCGATGATCGTCGTCGCCACGGCGATCGGGATCCTCATGTACCGGGTGCGCACCGGGCTCACCCCCGCCGGCACGCGCGCGTGGTATCTCGGCAACGAGGCGACGGCCGGACCTGGCGAGGAGATGCACTTCGCCCGCTCGTTCACCGAGCTGCTCGACGTGACGCACCCGCACGCGTTCGAGCAGTCGTTCCTGTTCTTCGTGCTCTGTCACATCTTCGCCCTCACCAACGCGAGCGATCGCCTGAAGATCGCCGTGTACATCGCGAGCTTCGGCTCGGTGGCGGTCGACCTCGCCACGCCGTACCTGATCCGGTACGTGTCCCCCGCCTTCGCGCCGCTGCAGGTGGTGAACGGCGCGGTCATGGGGACGGCGCTGCTCGTCCTGATCGGTGTCCCGATCTACGAGATGTGGGTCAAGCGCGAGCCGGACGGGGTGGGGAAGTGAGCGGGCGATGAGCGGCGCGGCCGTGCCGGCACGCGCGCGCCGCACCATCCCGGCGCTGCTCGCGGCGCTGCTCGCGGCGCTCCTCGCGGCGCTCCCCGTGATGGGCGCGGCGAGGCGTGGCGCGCCCGGCGATCCGCCGAGCGTCTCGCGCGCCTGGCCGGTCATGGGGACGCTCCTCGTCATCACGGCGTGGGGGCGCGAGCCGGCCGACACGGCGCGCCTCCTCCCGCTCGTGCACGCGGCGCGCGACTCGGTGCGGCTGGTGGACTCGCTCATGAGCCTCTATCGGCCATCGAGCGAGCTCTCGCGCATCAACGCCGCCGCGGGGGGCGCGCCCGTGCCCGTGTCGCCCGAGCTCCTCCACGTGCTGCTGCGCGCGCGGCTCTACTGGCGCCTGTCGGGCGGCGCGTTCGATCCCACCGTCGGCCCACTGGTTCGCGCGTGGGGATTCCACGGCGAGCGCGGGCGCGTGCCCCCCGCGCGCGAGCTGGACTCGCTGCGCGCGCTCGTGGACTTCGGCGCGGTGGAGATCGACAGCGCGGCCGGCACGGTGCGCCTCCCGCGCCGCGGCATGCGCCTCGACCTGGGAGGGATCGCGAAGGGGTACGCGCTCGATCTCGCCCGCGCGGCGCTGCGCTCGCCCGCGGTTCGCGGGGGGATGGTGGACCTCGGCGGCAACGTTCTCGTCTTCGGGCGAGCGCCGCACGGGGAACGGTGGCGCCTGGGCATTCGCCACCCGCGGGGGCGTGGCGCGCTCCTCGGGACGATCGAGCTGGACTCCGGGGCGATCGCCACGTCGGGCGACTACGAGCATTACTACATCATCGACGGCGTGCGGTACGCGCACCTGATCGACCCGCGCACCGGTGCCCCGGCGCGCGGCGTGATCGCCGCCAGCGCCATCGGTCCCACCGGAGAGTGGAGCGACGGCCTCTCGGCGACGCTCTACCTGGTCGGCGCGCGGCGCGGCATCGCCCTCGCCGACTCGCTCCCCGGCGTGGCGGCGGTCTACGTGCTCGATCGCGGCGACCGGGCGATCGGCGCGCGCGACATCCGCGTCTCGCGGCGCGCGAGATTCCGGGCGGCGATCACGGCTCCCGCGACCGGATCAGCGCCCGCTCGCGCTCGATCACCGGGACCACCGCGCGCCACGCCGTCGAGGTGACCGACTCCACGGTGATCGTGAGGGGCTGGTTGGGGTCGATCCCCTGGTCGAACACGTACAGGGCGCTCTGCACCTCGCGCTGGCCGACGCGCTCGGCGCCGAAGCCCGCCGTGAGCGGGATCACCTCGAGCGGCGTGAACTCGCGACCGGCGCTCACGATCCGCACGTCGCGCGCGGAATAGCGCGCGTCGGGTTGCAGCCCGAAGTACGACACGTACCACAGGCTCGGCCGCTGCACGCCGAGCCGCTCCGACACGCGCTCCACCGCGCCGCGCCTGCCGTCGCGCAGCTCGCGCAGCGCCCGGTACGAGTCCGGGGAGAGGAGGCGGATGATCGACTCGTCGAGGGGGATGAGGCGGGTGAGCACGAGCGGGAGGCGCACGGTGACGGCGACGTCTTCCTGCCGCAGCGAGCCGTAGCCCGGCGGGACGACGGAGTCGGCCGCCGCGTTCCGCGCGGCGGGGGCCGGTGCCGGTGCCGCGCCCGCGCCACCGGCCGGCGCCGGCGTGGCGGAGCCGCACGCGGCGAGAGCGGCGGCGAGGCCGGCGCCGGAGGCGAGCCGCGCGGCCCGGGCCACGCGCGCCGCCCGCGCCCGCGCGCTCACGCGGATCGCCACGACGGCTCGGCCACGAGCGCCACGATCGCTTCCGCCAGCTCGTCGCGCCCCTGGCCGGTCACGGCGCTGAACGGGATGACCTGCGTCTCGTCGAGCCCCAGCTCGCGGGCGAGCGCCGCCGGGCGCTCAGACGCCTCGCGGCGGACCAGCTTGTCCATCTTCGTGAGCGCCACGATCGTCGGCGCGCCGATCTCGGACAGGAAGTCGAGCATCTGGAGGTCGTCCGCGGTGGGCGGGTGGCGCGCGTCGATGAGCTGCACCACACCGCGCAGCTCGGCGCTCGAGCGGAGGTACCCCTCGATGAGCGGCCGCCATGCCGAGCGGACCTCCTTCGACACGCGCGCGTAGCCGTAGCCAGGGAGGTCCACGAGGGTGAACGCGTCGTTCACGCGGAAGAAGTTGATCTCGCGCGTCTTCCCCGGCGTCTGGCTCACCCGGGCGAGCGCCTTCCGCCTGACGAGCCGGTTGAGCAGGGAGGACTTGCCCACGTTCGAGCGCCCGCTGAACGCCACCTCCGGCAGGCCGGGATCCGGCCGCCAGCCGCCCGGCGACTGCATCCCGCCGAGGAACTCGAGGCGGCGGATGACGAGCGGGTCGTCGGGCGGCGGCGCGGGCGGGCGCCCCGAGTGCTCGTCCATCTCAGTGCGCGACTTCCGGCGCCGCGCCCGCGGCCGTTCCGGCCGATGCGGCGGCGGAGCGCCCCGCCTTGCGGTCGCCGCGCAGCGCGAGGGTGAGCACCTCGTCCATGGACGTGACCGGATGGAACGTGAGCTCGCCGCGGATGTCCTCCGGGATCTCCTCCAGCTCGCGCGCGTTCAGCGCCGGGATGATCACGTGCGACACGCCGGCCCGGCGCGCGGCGACGACCTTCTCCTTCAGCCCGCCGATGGGGAGCACGCGCCCGCGCAGCGTCACCTCGCCGGTCATCGCCGTGTCGCCGCGCACGGGGGCGCCGGTGAGCGCGCTGACGAGCGCGCTGGCGATCGCGATCCCCGCCGACGGGCCGTCCTTGGGCGTCGCGCCCGCGGGAATGTGCACGTGGATGTCGTGTCCGCGGGTGAAGTCGGGATCGATGCCGAGCACCGCGGCGCGCGAGCGCGCGTAGGTGAGGGCGGCGCCGGCGGACTCCTTCAGCACGTCGCCGAGCGTGCCGGTGAGGGTGAGCCGCCCGCGGCCGCGCACCATGGCCACCTCGATCTCGAGCAGGTCGCCGCCCGCCGCCGTGTACGCGAGCCCCGTGGCCACGCCCACGCGGTCCTCGAGCGTCGCCAGCTCCTCCTCGAACGGGGGGACGCCGAGCAGGTCGCGAAGTGCCTCGGGGGCGATGGTGGCGGGAGCCTCCGGCGTCGCGGCGCCTTCCACCACCGCGGTCCCGGCGTCGCCCGCCGCGCGGCGCGCGAGCTTGCGCGCGATGCGCGCGATGCGTCGCTCGAGCTCGCGCACCCCGGCCTCGCGCGTGTAGCCGCGGATCACGGCGGCCACGGTCTCGGGCGTGATGGTCACCGAATCCGGGTCGAGCCCGTGCGCGCGGAGCTGTTTCGGGATCAGGAAGCGCCGAGCGATCGCCAGCTTCTCCTGATCCACGTAGCCGGGGAGCCGGATGATCTCCATCCGGTCGCGCAGCGGCTCCGGGATCTGCGCCAGCGAGTTGGCCGTGGTCACGAACAGCACCTGCGAGAGGTCGTAGTCGACCTCGAGGTAGTGATCGTTGAACGCGCGGTTCTGCTCGGGGTCGAGCACCTCGAGGAGCGCCGCGGCGGGATCGCCGCGCCAGTCCTGCCCCATCTTGTCCACCTCGTCGAGGAGGATGACGGGGTTCACCACCTCGGCGCGGCGCATCGCCTGGAGCACCCGCCCGGGGAGCGCGCCGATGTAGGTGCGGCGGTGCCCGCGGATCTCCGCCTCGTCGCGCACGCCGCCGAGCGACATGCGCACGAACTTGCGTCCCAGCGCGCGCGCGATCGATCGGCCGAGCGACGTCTTCCCCACGCCGGGCGGACCGACGAGGCAGAGGATCGGGCCTTCCAGCCTGCCGACGAGGGCGAGCACGGCGATGTAGTCGAGGATGCGGTCCTTCACGTCCTGCAGCCCGAAGTGATCCTCGTCGAGCACCGCCTGCGCGTGCACCACATCGAGCACCGCGTCCGTGCGCTCCGCCCAGGGGAGGGCGAGCAGCCAGTCGAGGTAGTTGCGCCCGACGGTGGACTCGGGGGAGAGGGGAGGGATGCGGCGCAGCTTGCGCAGCTCCTTCTCGGCGCGCTCCCGGATGGCGGGTGGGAACGGCTTGGCGGCGATCGCCTCCGCCAGTTCGTCGAATCCATCCCCCTCGTCCTGTCCCAGCTCGCGGTGGATCGCCTTGAGCTGCTCCTGCAGGTAGAACTCGCGCTGGTTCTGGAACAGGGAGCCGCGGACGTCGTTCTCGATCTTGCGCTCGAGGCGCAGGATCTCGATCTCGGCCGAGAGGATGTGCGAGAGCCGGTCCAGGAGCACGCCGAGCGACGGCGCCTCCAGCAGTCCCTGTCGCTGGTCCACGCGCACGAGGAGGTGCGCGGCGACGGCGAACCCCTGCTTCTCTCGCGCCTCGGTCCCCTGGACGATGGACACGACCTCCGGCGGCAGCCGGCGGTGCAGCCCCACGTACTCCTCGAAGAGCGCGGTGACGCGCCGCGCCATGGCGTCTTCATCCGCGTCGCCGCGTGCGGGCTCGTAGGGCGCGGCGGCGAGCGTCGCGCGCAGATGGGTCTCGCCGGGCGCGTAGCGGGTGACGCGCGCCCGGGCCACCCCCTCGAGCAGCACCTTGGTGGTGCCGTTGGCGAGCCGCGAGATCTGGAGCACCTTCCCGATGACGCCGACGCGGAAGAGGTCCGCCGCCGCGGGCTCCTGCACCTCGCCGTTGCGCTGGGCGACGAGGAAGATCCAGCGGTCGTCCCTGAGCGCGGCCTCCACGGCGCCGAGCGATGCCTGGCGCCCCACGAGCAGGGGGACGACCATGTACGGGAAGACCACGACGTCGCGGAGCGGCAGCACGGGGAGCCGCTCGTCCACCTCGAAGCGCTCGTCGGCGCGGGTGACTGTGAGCATTCGGGGAATATAGTCGGGGGCCGGCCCCGCGGGCCGGCCCCGGGACCAGGGGCCGGGGGTCAGGGGCGAGGGATGGACCGCGGGGCGCGCCTTCGGCGCGCCCCGCACCGATGTGCGAGGGGGCGGCGCATTCGCGCCGCCCCCTCGCGGTCATCCCCTGGCCCCCGGCCTCAGGCTTCCTTCTTCTGCCTCTTCGGCGAGATCTCGAGCAGCGGCGCCGTGCCGTTCACGACGCACGACTCGGTGATCTTCACCTCGGTGATGTCGTCGCGGCTCGGGAGGTCGAACATGACCTCGGTCATGATCTCCTCGAGGATGGCGCGAAGGCCGCGCGCGCCGGTGCCGCGCTTGAGCGCCTTCTGGGCCACGGCGCGGAGCGCCGACTCCTCGAAGGTGATCTTCACCTCCTCCAGCTCGAACAGCTTCGTGTACTGCTTCGTGAGGGCGTTCTTGGGCTCCTTGAGGATGCGGACGAGCGCATCCTCGTCGAGCGCCTCGAGCGCGACCGTCACCGGCAGGCGGCCGACGAGCTCGGGGATGAGCCCGTAGCGGAGCAGGTCGTCCGGCTCCACCTCGGCGAAGGGGTTCTTGGCCAGGTCCTGCGCCTTCCCGCTCTGGACCTCCTCCTTCGTGAAGCCGATCTGCCGGCGGCCGGTCCGGGCCTCGATGATCTTCTCGAGCCCGTCGAAGGCGCCGCCGCAGATGAAGAGGATGTCCTTGGTGTTGATCTGGATGTACTCCTGCTGCGGATGCTTCCGGCCCCCCTGCGGGGGGACGGAGGCGACGGTGCCCTCGAGGATCTTGAGGAGCGCCTGCTGAACCCCCTCGCCGGACACGTCGCGCGTGATGCTGGGGTTCTCCGACTTGCGGGCGATCTTGTCGATCTCATCGAGGTACACGATCCCGCGCTCGCACTCGGCCACGTTGAACTCGCCGGCCTGGAGGAGCCTGACGAGAATGTTCTCCACGTCCTCGCCGACGTATCCCGCCTCGGTGAGGGTGGTGGCATCGGCGATGGTGAACGGGACGTCGAGAATGCGGGCCAGCGTCTGCGCGAGGAGGGTCTTGCCGACGCCGGTGGGACCGATGAGGAGGATGTTCGACTTGTCGAGCTCGACCTCGTCGTCCCGCCCGGACGAGCAGTTGATGCGCTTGTAGTGGTTGTAGACGGCGACGGAGAGCGCCTTCTTCGCCCGCTCCTGGCCGATCACGTACTGATCGAGGACTTCCTTGATCTCCTGCGGTGTCGGGACCTGGGTGATCGCTTCGGCGACCTCGCGCTCCTCATCCTCGGCGAGAATCTCGTTGCAGAGGGAGATGCACTCGTTGCAGATGTAGACCGAGGGGCCGGAGATGAACTTCCGCACCGAGTCCTTGGACTTTCCACAGAACGAGCAGCGCAGGTGTTTGTCGTGCGACATAGGAATCCGCGATACGGGTGAAGCGGGCCAGGGTGCGCCGGGATTGAGGGCGGCGCGGGGGGGTGCGAATACTTAACACCCCCAAAATTGACGGTCAAGCAGCGCAAGTGCCACGCTGCTCGTGAATCATTTCACAAAGCCGCTTTCTTCTCGACAGGCGCGATGTTGCGCGCTTGCACGATCACGTTGTCGATCAGGCCGTAGTCCTTCGCCTCCTCCGCCGACATGAACCGGTCGCGGTCCACGTCCCGCTCGATCTGCTCCACCGACCGACCGGTGTGCTTCGCCATGAGCTCGTTCATCTTCGCGCGCAGATACAGGATCTCGCGCGCCTGGATCTCGATGTCCGCCGCCGTTCCCTGCGCACCGCCGGACGGCTGGTGAATCATGATGCGCGAGTGCGGCAGCGCCGAGCGCTTCCCCTTGCTCCCCGCCGCCAGCAGGAACGCCCCCATGCTCGCCGCCATCCCCATGCAGATCGTGCGGATCGGCGCATCCAGGAATTGCATCGTGTCGTAGATGGCCATCCCCGCCGACACGCTCCCGCCTGGCGAGTTGATGTACAGGTTGATGTCCCGCTCGGGGTTGTCGGCGGCCAGGAAGAGCAGCTGCGCGATGACGATGTTCGCGACATCGTCGTTGATCGGCGTCCCGAGGAAGATGATGCGGTCCATCAGGAGCCGCGAGAAGATGTCGTACGTGCGCTCGCCTCGGCTGGAGCGCTCGATCACGTACGGAGGATAGATCGTCGCCATACAAGTCCTTCTCGTTGGGTGTCCGAATCCGGGGCTCGCGCCGGCGCCCGGGCAACGTGCTCGGGCCGACGCGAGCCCCTCGGTCTCACGCGATCTCGTTCTTCTCGGTCAGCCAGCCGAACACTTTGTCCTCGGTGATGCTCCGCTCCAGCTCGCGGATCCGCCCCGCCTTCTGCAGCGACGCGTACACCTGCCCGGGATCGGCATTCCGCTTCTGGGCCACCTCCGCCACGCGGGCGTCGATGTCCCCCTCCGTGGCGGCGAGCGACTCGCGCTTGGCGATCGTGTCGATCACCAGGTCGCGCCGCACCTGCCGCTCGGCCATACCGCGAAACTCGTTCTCGAAGCGCTCCCGCTCCTCCTCGGGCACCTGGTACGCCTGGATGTAGGCCTGCACCAGCTGCGCCACCCAGCTCGGGGGAACGTCGAACGGATTGGCCGCGATGATGTCGTCGAGCAGCTTCTGCCGCACCTCGGCATCGGCCTCGCGCTCGGCGTGCCGCACGAGGTCCTCGCGCACCGTCGTCCGGAGCGCGTCGAGCGACTCGAAGTCGCCCACCTCGCGCGCGAACGCATCGTCGAGCTCGGGGAGCGACTTGCGCTTCACGTCCTTCACGGTCACGCGCACGTTCTTCGTCTTCCCGCGCTGCGACTCGTCGGGGAAGTCGTCGGGCCACTTCACCGGCCGCTCCGTCGTCGCGCCCGGCGCCGTCTCCATGATCACCTCTTCGACGCCCGGGATCGCCTGACCGGAGCCGATGACGATCCGATACTCGCGACCCTCGCCCACCTCGCCCGACTCCTCGGCGGTGGCCAGCTGCACCGTCACCATGTCGCCGGGCTGCGCGCGATCCTCCACCGGCGACCACGTCGCGCGCTCCTCGCGCAGGTTGTCGATCTGCTCCTGCACCTGCTCGTCGGTGACGGGACGCACGGTGCGCTGCACCCGGAACCCGGTGGTGCGCGGCAGCTCCACCGTGGGGCGCACCTCGAGGTGCAGCTCGAACGTGAGCGGCTGCCCATCGTTGAACTTGAGGTCGTGCACGTGGGGCTGCGTCGCGAGATCCAGCTTCTCGCGCTCGAGCACTTCCTTGAACGCATCCTGGACGAGCGCCTCGATCGCCTCCTGGCGGATGGCGTCGGCGAACTTCTTACGCACCATCGCCGCGGGAGCCTTGCCCGGGCGGAATCCGGGGAGCCGCACGCGCGATGCGTAACGGTGTGCGGCGCGATCCTCGGCGCTTCGCACTTCCTCGACCGGCACCGAGACTTCGAGCAGGCGCTCCAGTCCCTCGGTCTTCTTGGGGGTAATGGCGATGTTCATGGGCTTAAAGATAATCGGTCGGCCAAGCGGGTAGGGGCGCCGCCAGGGCGTTCCGCCCCTCGTCTCCACGCGCCGCCCCCGTCGGCGCCCCGGGCGCCGGAGCGGCCTCGATCACGTGTACGATCCCGAGCAGATGGCGACGCGCGGCCACGATCCCGAGCCCGGCGGCGCGCGCCAGCTCGAGCGGCTCGCGGTTGGGGTGGCACCCCATCATCGCCACGCTCCTCGCCTCCCCCCGGTCCTGCCACCGTCCCACCCACCGGCGGTCGCTGCGGCCGTGCTCGAGGAGAAAGATGCGTCCGTCCGGCCGGCACACGCGGGAGATCTCGCGCAGGGCGGCGACCGGGTCGGGGAAGGTGCAGACACTGAGCGTGGACACCACGGCGTCGAATGTCTGGGCGGGGAAGGGGAGGAGCTGGGCGTCGGCGGCGACGAGGTCGGCGGCGGTGGCGAGGGCGACCGAGCGGCGCCGCGCGCGGCCGAGCATGGCGGGGCTCGCGTCCACCGCGGTGAGGCGGACGCCGCGGTCGTAGTGCGGCAGATTGGCCCCGGTCCCGATCGCCACCTCCAGCACGCGCCCGCGCGCCCGCCGCACGTGCGGCCGGCGCAGCCGCCGGAGCACCAGCCACTCCGACAGCGCCACCAGCAGGTCGTACCTCGGGGCGATCCGGTCGTAGATCCGGCGAACGTCGGTGGTGTCCATGGATCGGGGCGGGGTCGGACTCGGCTGTCAGCTCTCGGCTCTCGGCTCTCGGCTTGCGGCACACCCCGCGAGCTCTCTACGCTGGGCCGTCGCCGAGAGCCGATGGCCGAGAGCCGAGAGCATCCTCGCCGTCACACTCCCTCGTCCTCCCGAACGCGCTTCACGGTGAACCGCAGCTCGGGGTGCGTCTTGGCGCCGGCGGCGATCACGTCCCGGATCGCCGCCGAGGTGGACTTGAAGAAGTCGTGCGCCGGCTCGTCCTCTCCCTCGATCCACACCATCACCCGCAGTCGAATCGCCTTCTTCATGTCGCGTCTCCTCCGCTCACCGGGCTCGCGCGCCGTCCAGCGGCACCCACGCACTCCCGCGCCGCACGTCGATGCGCAGGATCGGATGGATCTCCCAGATCGTCCCGCGCGTCCGCCCCACCTGGTCGGGGTGCTCCGGGTCGAGCATCAGCCACCCGCTGATGCGCACCCGCTCGCCTCGCTTCGCCGCGACGCGAAGGGCGGAGATGCGCCACTCCGGGTGCTGCGTGCGCACGCGCGGCGTGGTCTCCACCACGATGGAGCCGCGCCGGTCCTTTCCCGGCGCCGGCGCCAGCCAGACGTGCCAGTCGCGGTACTTGCTCGCCGCGCCATGACAGTTCGGCGTCTCCGGCCCCTCCACCTTGGCCCCGGCCACGAAGCCCTCCACGGACACGGGAATCCCCTCGAAGCGCCCGACGGCGCGCCGGTCCGCCGCGGACCAACGGCGACGCGGGGCGCGCTCCACCGACCGTGGCCAGGGGAGCTTGGCGATGTCGTCGAAGCGCACCGGTACCCAGTTTCCCTCGTCCACGCGGTTCTTGAGCCGGTTGAGCTCCGCATCCCCCCCGTCTCCCACCGGAGGGCACCCATCGAAGGTGATCTCCTTCGGGGTGGGCTTCACCGGCATGAGCGGGAGTCCACCGTCGCCGGCCATCGTCACCGTTCCCGCGGCGCTCGCCGTGGTGGTGGGGGCGGCGTTCGCGGCGTTCGCGGCGTTCGCCCCCGCGCGCGCGTGTCGCGACCGCAGGATGAACACGGCCGCGAGGATCGCCGCGATCACGAGCAGGATGAGCGCGAGCTGCCAGACCAGGAGCCCGCGCCGCCCGGGGCGGCGCGGCGCGCCCGGCCGCCGCGCCGAGACGGGCAGTGTCCTCGTCGTCACACGTCCTCCCTTCGCATCACGTTCAGCATTCCGGCCGAGGCCGGCGCCGGCGCGCCGCTTCGACCATCTCGGATCACTCATCGCGTGGTGGTGCTGGCGGGCGTCGCGCTCCACTCGTTGTTCGAGCGGTCGACGTCCTGGAAGCGGTTCTCCGGATCGAGCGTCACGCGCGCCACGTGCTTCCCGCGCAGCGGCTCGGTGATGGTCGCCGTGCGCGAGCCCGCGAACCACACGGACGCCGGGCGTCGCACCGTCGTGGACGAGCCGTCGGTGAACTCGATGCCGGCGATCACGGGCATGGCCATGTCGCCGAGATCGCGCACGGAGATGGTGAGCGAGCCGCCGCGCTCGGCCACCCCCGCGATCGACTGGTCGGTGCGCTCCGTCGTGAACCACCAGGCGTTCCAGAACCAACCCAGGTCCTGCCCGAGGCGCCGCTGCATGAACGCGAAGAAATCCCACGGCGACGGGTGCTTGTACCGCCAGGCCCTGGCGTACTCGGCGAAGGCGCGGCTCACCGCGCTGTCGCTCGTGACGCCGCCGAGCGCCCACATGGCGAGCGGCGCCTTGGCGTACGCCTGCTCCCCGTACAGGGGGCCGGCGAAGTCGGAGGGCCACATCATGGGGGGCTCGAGCTCCGAGCCGGCCACGCCACGGTAGCCCGCGCCCTGGCGCAGCGGGTCGGCGCGATGCCCGGTGTGCGCGGCCTCCGCGCCCCCATCGATGTACTCGTTGAGCCCCTCGTCCTGCCATCCGTACCACGTCTCGTTCGACCCGACCATCATGGGGAACCACTGGTGTCCCAGCTCGTGCGCGATCACGCCGAAGCCGGGGCCGGAGAAGATGATCATCGGGTACTCCATCCCCGTCTCCGGGCCGTCGGTCACCGTGGCCTGCGGGAAGTCGTACGGCATCACGACCTTCGCGAAATGCTCGAGCGCGAATCGCGCGTACTGCGCCGACTCCGCGTAGCCGGAGTGCTCGGGCCAGTAGAGCACCTGCACCAGCGTGGGCTTCGGCGCCATCGCCCGGGTGGCATCGAGCACGAAGTCCTTGGACGCGGCGAAGGCGAAGTCGTTCACGAGCGGCGCGGTGAAGTGCCAGGTGAGGGTGGCTCCCTGGGCCGTGGAGACGCCCGGCGCGCGCTCGCCGGCCGTCACCACGTGCACCGTGCTGTCGCCGCGCATGGCGAGCGCCAGCCGCTCGCGCGTGCGCGCGGAGAGCACCGCCTCGGGATTCTCCAGCGTCCCGGTGGCGCCGACCAGCCACCCTGCGGGGAGCGTGATCCTCACGTCGAAGCTGCCGTACTGGTTGTAGAATTCCGCCGTGCCCAGGTACTGGTCGGTGTCCCACCCGCGCAGGTCATCGTACATCGCCACCTGCGGGTACCACTGGGCCACCTGATACAGCTCGTGCCCCCACCGTCCCATTCGCTCGCCCCGCGTCCCCTGCGGGACGTCGGGGACCTCGAACGACCAGTCCACCTCCATCGTGGCGGTGGCGCCCGGGAGCACGGCGCTCGGCGGGTGGATGGTGGCGATCGTGCCATCCACGGTGTACGCGTCCGAATCGCCGAGCGCGATCTGCGCTCCGTTCACGGCCAGGTGCTCCACCTTCATCCCGTCGGTGATGTCGGTGACGTAGTCGTTCCGCGACTCCTCGGCGCGGAAGTAGTTCTGGTAGAGGCGAAGCACGATCGTGGCCAGCGTGTCGGGCGAGCTGTTGTGCAGCGTGATGCGCTCGTGCCCCCGGAGCGTCGCGGTCGCCACGTCGAGCGTGGCATCGATCGCGTAGTCGACGGACTGCTGCCAGTAGTGCTGGCCGGGCGCGCCGGTGGAGTCGCGCGTGCGAGCCGCGTGCGCGCGCCGGATCATCGGTCCCATCGGGATGTCGCGCCGCACGGCGCGCTCGGGCCAACCAGCGGACGCCGCGCGCTGGGCGGGGAGGGAGACCGGGACGGCCAGCACGGCGCCGAGCAGGAGGCCGAGTGGGATGCGCAGGTTCATGGCGAGCGGGTCGTGAAGGTGAGTGGGGGCGAGCGCCGGGACGCGGCCGCGGGTGCCCGGCGGGGCGGGGCCCCGAAGCCGGAAGGCCCGAGCGCGTCGTCGAGCATGCTCGCTCGAACGAATCTCTCGTCCCGTGCGCGGCGGCGCCAGCGTGATGCTCGCGCCACGCTCGTGCCACGCTCCTGCGACGCTCGCGCGCCGGCCGCGCCGCCGGCGTCCCGCTTGACTGCGCGCGCGGACGCCCGTTAGCTTGCGCCCACAATCGATCTCGTGGTGATTTGCCGCCTATTGCAGCCACGTTAAACAAGTGCTAAAACGCGACCCCGCCCGGCGGCCACGATCTCGCCGGGCGTTTCGTTTTTTCCGGAGCGCCGTGGCGGCGTCCACTTCACACCGAGGCTGCCATCATGGGCGATTCGCGATCCGATCGCGCCGATTTCCCCTCCGCGCTCCACCCCGAGACGCTCGCCGTGCGCGCGCAGGCTCCCCGCACCGGGGAGCGCGAGCACTCCGTCCCCCTCTTCCTCACGTCGAGCTTCGTGTTCGACAGCGCCGAGCAGGCGCGGGCGATGTTCGCCGAGGAGATTCCGGGGAGCATCTACAGCCGCTACTCCAACCCGAACGTGGACGAGCTCGTGCGCAAGCTCTGTCTGCTCGAGGGGGCGGAGGACGGGATCGCGACGGCCAGCGGCATGGCCGCGGTGTTCGCGTCGCTCGCCGCGCTGCTGAGCGCGGGCGACCACGTGCTCGCCTCGCGAGCGCTGTTCGGCTCCACGCACCAGCTCCTCACGCGTCTCCTTCCGAGGTGGGGGATCACCTCCACGTACGCCGATTCGGGGGCGTCCATCGAGGAGTGGGAGCGGCTGGTGCGTCCGGAGACGAAGCTCGTGTTCGTGGAGACACCGTCCAACCCCGGGCTCGATCTCATCGACCTCGCGGCGCTCGGCGCGCTGTGCGAGCGGCGCGGCCTCACGCTCGTGGTGGACAACTGCTTCACGACCCCCTGGCTGCAGCAGCCGATCCGCTTCGGCGCGCACGTGGTGGTGCACTCGGCCACGAAGTTCATCGATGGGCAGGGGCGCACGCTGGGCGGCGCGGTGGTGGGGGATGCGCGACGCATCGCCGACATCCGCTGGTTCGCGCGCCACACCGGTCCCGCGCTCTCCCCGTTCAACGCGTGGGTGCTGTCGAAGAGCCTCGAGACGCTCCCGGTCCGCATGGAGCGGCACTGCGCGACCGCGCTCGAGATCGCGCGGCGCTTCGAGGGGCACCCCGAGGTGGAGTCGGTGCGCTACCCGTTCCTGGAGAGTCATCCGGCGCACGCGCTGGCGCGGCGGCAGATGTCGGCGGGTGGAGGGATCGTGGTGCTCGTGGTGCGCGGCGGGTTGGAGCGCGCGCGGCGCTTCCTCGACTCGCTCGAGCTGCTCTCGCACTCGGCCAATCTGGGGGACACGCGCACCATCGTCACGCACCCCGCGTCCACCACGCACTCCAAGTTGAGCGAGGAGGAGCGGCAGCGCGTGGGGATCGTGCCGGGACTCATCCGCATCTCGGTGGGGCTCGAGCACCCCTCGGACATCATCGCGGACATCGACCGGGCGCTGGAGCGGTCGGCGGAAGGACGGGCTCCCGGGGCTCGGCTGTCGGGCCTGGATGCTCGGGAAGACGCGGCGGTGGGCTCTCGGCCATCGGCTCTCGGCTAACTCCCGCGTCGAGGGCCCTCGGCGTGATGCACACGCCGAGGGCCGAGGGCGAAGGGGCGAGGGCCGAGGGCCGAGCGCGGATGACCGACAGCCGCGTCCCTCCACGCCTCCGGCTGGGGTCGCACGCGACTGTCAGGTCGATCCCGACACCGCATGAGACCGACTCCCGACAGAATGCGGGGGAAGATCGTGCGAGCGTTCGGGGGTCAATGCAGGCGTCAGCGACGCCGCCGAATCCGAGCTTCACAGGAGGCCCCGTGCCGCCCCGAACCGGCCCCGACGCCGCAGCACTCCCCGGCGCTCTCACGCGTCGCGCCGGCGCTCGCGTCCTCGTCGTGGATCCCGACCCCGACGCCCGCACCATTCTCACCGATCTGTTGCGCCACGATGGCTATCGCGTGTGCGGCGTGAGCACCGCCGGCGATGCGGTGCGCGTGGCGCGCGAGGTCGTCCCCGACGCGATCATCGGCGAGCTGGACTCGCCCGACGACGAGCGGTGCCTGCCACTCGCGCTCACCTCCGAGCTCGGCCGGGAGGTGCCGATGCTCGTCTACTCGGCGTGGAGCTTCCCGGAGGATCGGGAGCGCGCGCTGGAGTGCGGCGCGCGGGCGTTTCTCCCCAAGCCATCCCCGTTCGACCGTATCGTCGACCTGATGCACGGACTCACGGCGGGCGCGCGAGGGGCGGCGCAGCGCGGGGATTGAGGCGCGAACGGACAGTGCGAAAGGGGGGACTCGAACCCCCACGGGTTGCCCCACTGGATCCTAAGTCCAGCGCGTCTACCAGTTCCGCCACTCTCGCTTCGCCTCAAAGCTACGATGGCCGGACCGCCGATGCCAGCGACCGCGCCCATCCGCCCGGAGCCCGCGGCGTCCGGATGCGCGAACGGCCCGGCGGATCGATCCGCCGGGCCGTTCGCGCATTTCGCGGGATGCATCCCGCCGAATGCGTCAGGCGAGAGGCGTCGGGCGCGATGCCGACGTCCGCTCACCCGTCCGTGCGCAGGTTCACCACGCGCGTCTGCTTCACGTCGGTGTTGTACACGAGCAGGCTCACCACCTGCCCGCTCTTCATCCGCCGGAGCACCTGATCGAGGTCCGCCGGCGAGCGCACGGTGCGCTGCTCGCCGGGGCTCAGCACCCTCACGATCACGTCGGTCCCGGGGACCAGCTTGCGGTAGGCGGGACCGTCGGCGCGCACGTCGGTGACCGCCACCCCCCGCTGCGCCTCGGGGATCTGCGCGCGGCTCGCGCGATCCACGCTCACCGACTCCACGGAGATGCCGAGCTTGTCGTACGCGGCGGGGCGGGCGGCGCTGTCGCCGTCGTTGCCATCGTCGCTCGCGACCTGCTCCTCGCTGGCGGGCGCCTCGGCGAGCTTCACCTTGAAGTCCATCTTCTTGCCGTAACGCATCACCGTCACGTCCACCGTCTCGCCGGGGCGGTGGTTCCGGATCATGCGCTGGAGCTGCGCCACGCGATCGACGTCCTTGCCGTCGAGCGCCACGATCACGTCACCGGGCTGGATCCCCGCCTTGGCCGCCGGGCTCTCGCCGGCCGGGCTCGCGCCGCCGACCAGGGCGCCGTGAATGTCCTTGAGTCCGGCCGCCTGCGCATCCTCCGCCTTCACGTCCTGGATCGACACGCCGAGGATGGCGCGGCGCACGCGACCGTACTTGATCAGGTCGTCCATCACGCTCTTGGCGAGCGTGATCGGGATGGCGAAGCCGTACCCGGAGTAGTAGCCGGTGGCGCTGGCGATCGCGCTGTTGATGCCGATCACCTCACCGCGCGTGTTCACGAGCGGCCCGCCGGAGTTCCCGGGATTGATCGCCGCGTCGGTCTGGATGTAGTCGACGATCGCGTACTGGCTGGCGTACAGGCCGCGGAGCTGTCCGCTGCGTCCCTTGGCGCTGATGATCCCCGCGGTGACGGTGAAGTCGAGTCCCAGCGGATTGCCGATGGCGAGCACCCATTCGCCGACGCGCGACTGGAGGTCGTCGCCCAGCGACACGGTGGGGAAGTCGGAGCCATCGATCTTGATCACCGCGACATCGGTGGTCGGATCGCGCCCCACCACCTTCGCCGTGAAGGTGCGCTTGTCGAGCAACGTCACCGTGACCTTGTCGGCATCCGCCACCACGTGGTTGTTGGTGAGGATGTAGCCGTCGGGAGAGACGATGAATCCGGATCCGCTCCCCTCCATCGGCGGCGTGTGATCGGGCTCGAACTGACGGAAGAAGTCCTCGAGCCCCGGCGGTACGTTCTGCCGCGGGCGCCGGATCTCGCGCGGCCCGCGCTCGGTCTGGATGGAGACGACCGCCGGCGTGACGTGCTCGGCGATGGAGACGAAGCTGTTACTGAGATCGGTGACCGGCTGTACCGCCTGCGCGGACGGCTTCCCCGGCTCGGTGCGTTGCTGCGCGTAGCCGAACGGGGTGAGGCTCAATCCCGAAGCGATGAGCAGGCCACCCGCGAACGCGACGACGGCCACGACACCGAGCCGGACGTGCGAGAGAGCTCGAAACGTCATACGAAAGTTCCGCTCGTGAAGTGTTCAGACCTAATCTACCCTTTGGAGGGCGCGAGGTGCCTGCGGCGGCGCACGCCCCGCTGGGGAAGTCACCCTCCCGCCGCGAATGGTTGCCGTGCGGCGGCGGGCGGAGACCTGAGGCCGGGGGTCAGGGACCAGGGGTCAGGGGCCGGGGGGGAGAAGCGGGTACAGGGAGAGGCGGGGCGGCACACCCTTCTGGTCCCGTCCCGCCGTTCCCTGTTGGTGCTGCCCCTCTACCTCCCGCCCCGGGGGCCTGGGCCCCCCCGGCCCCAAGCCCCCGGCCCCAAGCCCCTACTTCTTCTCCTCGTCCACGATCTCGTAATCCGCCTCGACCACGTCCTCCTGCCGGTCGGTGCCCTTCGGGTGGTCGGCCGCGCTCTCGTTCGCGGCGCGGGCCGTCGCTTCGGCACCCGCTTCCTGCTGCCCCGAGGCGTACAGCGACTGCCCCGCCTCGCTGTAGGCGCGCGTGAGCTCCTCGTGCGCCGCGCGGATCTCGTTCATGTCATCCCCGCGCAGCGCCTTGCGCGCCCGCTCGACCGCGCTCTCGAGGCGCGTCTTGAGCCCGACGTCCAACCGGTCGGCCCACTCCTTCGAGTTCTTCTCCACCTCGTACGCCAGGCTGTCCAGGCGGTTGCGCGTGTCGATCTCCTCGCGCCGCTGCTTGTCCTCCTGCGCGTGCGACTCGGCGTCCTTCACCATCCGCTGGATCTCGTTCTCCGAGAGCCCGCTGGACGCCTCGATGCGGATCTTCTGCTCCTTCCCCGTCGCCTTGTCGCGCGCCGTCACGTGCAGGATCCCGTTCGCGTCGATGTCGAACGTCACCTCCACCTGCGGCATGCCGCGCGGTGCGGGCGGGATCCCCGTGAGCTGGAACTTGCCGATCGTCTTGTTGTAGATCGCCAGCTCGCGCTCGCCCTGCAGCACGTGGATCTCCACCGTGGTCTGGTTGTCCTCCGCCGTGGAGAACACCTCGGACTTCTTGGTGGGGATCGTCGTGTTCCGCGGAATGAGCACCGTGGTCACGCCGCCGAGCGTCTCGATGCCGAGGGAGAGGGGCGTCACGTCGAGCAGCAGCACGTCCTTCTGCTCGCCGGTGAGCACCGCGCCCTGGATCGCCGCGCCGATCGCCACGACCTCGTCGGGGTTCACCCCCTTGTGCGGATCCTTCTTGAAGAAGTCCTTGACGATCTGCTGGACCTTCGGGATGCGCGTCGAGCCGCCGACGAGGATCACCTCGTCGATCTCCTCCGGCTTGAGCCCCGCGTCCTTCAGCGCCTGCTGCATGGGCGGGATCGTGCGCTGGATGAGATCATCCACGAGCTGCTCGAACTTGGCCCGGGTGAGCGTGTAGTTCAGGTGCTTCGGGCCGGACTGGTCCGCCGTGATGAACGGCAGGTTGATGTCCGTCTGCTGCGTGCTCGAGAGCTCCATCTTCGCCTTCTCGGCCGCTTCCTTCAGGCGCTGGAGCGCCATCGGGTCCTTCGCGAGGTCGATCCCCTGGTCGCGCTTGAACTCCGAGACCAGCCAGTCGATCACGCGCTGGTCGAAGTCATCGCCGCCCAGGTGCGTGTCGCCGTTGGTGGACTTCACCTCGAACTGGCGCGACCCCTCGACGTCGTACAGCTCCAGCACGGAGATGTCGTACGTGCCGCCGCCGAGGTCGAACACGGCCACCTTCTCGTCCTTCTTCTTGTCCAGCCCGTAGGCGAGCGCCGCGGCCGTGGGCTCGTTGATGATGCGGAGCACGTCGAGCCCGGCGATGCGGCCGGCATCCTTGGTCGCCTGGCGCTGCGAGTCGTTGAAGTAGGCGGGAACGGTGACCACCGCCTTCTCCACCTTCTGCCCCAGGTAGTCCTCGGCGGTCTGCTTCATCTTCTGCAGGATCATCGCCGAGATCTCGGGGGGCGTGTACCGCTTCCCCTGGATCTCCACCGCGGCGAGGTCGTTCTGGCCGGCGACCACCTTGTACGGGACGCGTTTGATCTCCTCGGTGACCTCGGGCATCTTGCGCCCCATGAAGCGCTTGATGGAGAACACCGTGTTCTGCGGGTTCGTCACCGCCTGCCGCTTCGCGACCTGCCCGACGAGCCGCTCGCCGTCCTTGGTGAATCCGACCACGGACGGCGTGACGCGCCCGCCCTCCGCGTTCGGAATGACGACCGGATCGCCGCCCTCCATCACGGCGACGACCGAGTTCGTCGTCCCCAGATCGATTCCGATGACTTTTTCGGCCATGGTTCCCTCGTACGAATGTTGATCAGCGGGCCTCGATCGGGCCCTCGCCTGGCGCTGAATCCGCGCTCCTCTCGCGCAACGTCCACCGCGTCACCGCCATGCCGGCGGCCATCGCTTGATAATTGCGCGTCGACCCGGATAGGTTCTCGCAAGCTCGGGGCCGCGCATTTGCGCCACAATGGCAGGGAATGGAGGGTCCGTGAGTAGGAGTGGCATGACGAACCGTGGGTGGCTCGGCCTCTCCAGGTGCGAGCGTGGCAGGGTGCGGGTGCGTGATGGCCGGCGCGGCGGTGCGGCGTGTTCCCACTGAGCGACGACCTCCCGACCCTCCGCACGCCGTGGATGACCTGGCTCATCCTCGCGGCGATGTTCGCGGTCTGGATCTTCGCCGAGCACGCCGGCTTCGATCCGGTCGCGTTGGCGTCGACGGTGTGCGACTACGGCATGGTCCCCGGTGAGCTCACCCATCGTGCGCCGCTCGGCACCGCGGTGCCCATCGGGCCGGGGATGGCGTGCGTGGTGGACAACTTCCGGATCAACATCCTCACGCCGATCACCTCGATGTTCCTCCACGGCAGCTGGGGGCACATCCTCGGGAACGCCCTCTTCTTCTGGGTGTTCGGGAACAACATCGAGGACAGCATGGGGCCGTGGCGCTTCCTCGCCTTCTACCTGATCTGTGGGCTCGCCGCCGCCGCGGCGCAGGTGCTGGTGAACCCCGCCTCACCCGTCCCCACGGTGGGAGCGTCGGGGGCGATCTCCGGGATCCTCGGCGCGTACCTCGTGCTCTATCCGCGGGCGCGGGTGAACATGCTCTTCATCTTCGTGATCATCTTCAAGGTGATCCCGGTGCCCGCGTGGCTGGTGCTGCTCTGGTGGTTCGCCCTCCAGGTGATCACCGGGCTCCCCGAGCTCATGCGCGTGAACCCGGAGATCTCCGGCGGGGTGGCGGTGTGGGCGCACGTGGGCGGCTTTCTCGCCGGGGTGCTCCTGATCCGGGTCTTCTCCGATCCGACGCTGGTCGCCGCCCATCGGACCGCGCACGGAGCGCGCTACGGGCACGTGCCGTGGCGATGACCGCGTGCCCGGTAGTTCCCCCGCGCCGACGGTCAAAGTAACTTGCCCCCGTGACTCCCGACCTGGACGCGCTCGCGCGCCGCCTCTCCGACGATCTCGCACGGCAGCACGATCCGGCGCCGCGCGCGTCGGACGCTCCCTCCAGCGACACCCCTCCACCCGCTCCTCCCGGCGTCATCTGGGCGCCCGACGACGTCCGCATCGCCAGCCTGATCGACCACACGCTGCTCAAGCCCGAGGCGACCGAGCAGGACATCGTCCGGCTGTGCGCCGAGGCACGCGAGCACCGGTTCGCGGCCGTGTGCGTGAACCCGGCCTGGGTTCCGCTCTGCCGCAAGGCGCTCGACGGCACCGAGGTGAAGGTGGCGACGGTGATCGGCTTCCCGCTCGGGGCCAATCGACCGGAGGTGAAGGCGGCCGAGGCGGCGCTCGCGGTGCACGACGGGGCGGATGAGCTGGACATGGTGGCGGCGATCGGGCACCTGCGCTCGGGGCGCTGGGCGCACGTGCAGAAGGACATCGAGCGCGTGGTCGAGGCCGCCGACGGGCGGCTGGTCAAAGTGATCATCGAGTCGGCGCTGCTCGCCCCGCTGGAGATCGTACGGGCGTGCCTGACGGCGACGGCGGCGGGTGCCGGCTACGTGAAGACGAGCACCGGCTTCAACGCCGCCGGCGGCGCCACGGCGGAAGCCGTGGCCCTCATGCGCCTCGCCGTGGGCGATGCGCTCGGGGTGAAGGCGTCGGGCGGGGTGCGCGACTGCGACACCGCGCTTCGCATGATCGCCGCCGGGGCGACGCGCATCGGCACGTCGAGCGGCGTGGCGATGGCGGGGTGTCGCGGCGCCGGCCCGGCGCCCGTCCGCGATCTGCTCGCGCGCCGGTGGCCGCACGCTCACCGCGACGACGGTGCGTCGCGGGCTTCCGACGCGCCACCTTCGGCGCGCCCCTACTGACCAGATGGAGGTCGATCGGTCCCGTGCGTCTCATTCCACGTGACGTCGCGTTCTTCGACATGTTCGAGCAGCTCGCCAAGCGCCTCTCGGCCGCGGCGAGGCTCCTCGCCCAACTCTTCGCCGAGCCGGCGCGCCTCGAGCACTTCACGGCCGCGATCAAGAGCGTCGAGCACGAGGCGGACATCATCACGCACGACATCATCTCGCGCATCGACAAGAGCTTCGTGACGCCGATCGACCGCGAGGACATTCACCTCCTCGCGTCGCGGCTGGACAACGTGGTGGACCTGATCGATGGCACCGCCCGCCGCGCGGCGATGTTCCACATCACCGAGGTGCACGTCGCGGCGCGCAAGCTGTGCGACGTTCTCGTGAAGGCGTGCGACGCGATCGAGGCCGCGGTGCTGCGCATGAAGGACTCGCGATACGTGGTGGAGGCGGGGCGGCAGGTGAAGCTGCGCGAGGAGGAAGGGGACGCCCTCTACCACGAGGCCGTGGGGGAGCTGTTCCGCGGCACCCCCGACCCGCTCGAGGTGATCAAGTGGAAGGAGCTGTACGACACCCTCGAGCGCGCCCTCGACCAGTGCGAGGACGTGTCCAACGTTCTCGAGAGCATCGCCCTCAAGCACGCCTGATCGGTGGTCACGTACATTCTCGCGATCATCGCCATCGCGTTCATCTTCGACTTCAGCAACGGCTTCCACGACTCCGCGAACTCCATCGCCACGGTGGTGGGGACGCGCGTGCTCAAACCGCTTCCCGCCGTGCTCTGGGCGGCCGCGTTCAACTTCGCCGCGGCGTTCACCGTCGGCACCGCGGTGGCGAAGACGATGGGGAAGGGGATGGTGGACATCGCCGTGGTCGATCCCAACGTCATCCTCGGCGCGCTGATCGGGGCGATCGCCTGGAACCTGATCACCTGGTACTGGGGGCTGCCGTCGAGCTCGTCGCACGCGCTCATCGGGGGGTACGGCGGGGCGGCGGTGGCGAAGGCGGGGTTCGGGGCGATCATCCCCGCGGGGTGGACGAAGACGATCATCTTCATCGTGCTCTCGCCGGTGATCGGGATGATCCTCGGCTACGCGCTCATGGTGGCGGTGTACTGGCTGTTCCACCGCACGCCGCCGGGGAAGGTGGACCGCGTCTTCCGCGTGGCGCAGCTCGCGAGCTCGGCGTTCTTCTCGTTCTCGCACGGCGCGAACGACGCGCAGAAGACGATGGGGATCATCGTCGGGCTCCTCGCGTCGTCGAACGCGCTGTTCGCCGGGCAGACCGGGATGCTGCACCACCTGTACGTGCCCACGGCCGACCACATCCCGGCCTGGGTGGAGATCAGCGCGTACACCGCGATCGCGCTCGGCACGCTGTTCGGCGGGTGGCGGATCGTGCACACGATGGGATCGCGCATCACGAAGCTGCGCCCGGTCGGCGGCTTCTGCGCCGAGACGGGAGGGGCGCTGAGCATCCTGCTCGCCACCCGGTTCGGCATCCCGGTGAGCACGACGCACACGATCACCGGCGCGATCGTGGGGGTGGGGGCGACGACGCGGCTCTCGGCGGTGCGGTGGGGGGTGGCGGGGCGGATCGTGTGGGCGTGGGTCCTGACGATCCCCGCGGCGGCGATCATCTCCGCCGTCGCGTGGTGGGTGCTGCACCTCGTCGTCGGGAGCTAGGGGTCGGGGGCCAGGGGTCGGGGGCGAGGGGGGAACGGCGGGGCTGGCGAGCGGCGGGAGGGCACACCCCGATGGCTCTCTCCCCGCCGTTTCCTGTGGTTGACGTTCCCGATCCCTTTACCCCATCCCCGCCTCATCCCCCCCGCCCCCCGGCCCCTGGCCCCCAGCCCCTACCCCCTGGCCTCCCGGCCATGCTTGATCGACTTCCCCTCCGCCAGATAGACCGCATCCTCCCCGATGTTCGTGGCCAGGTCGGCCACGCGCTCGAGGTTGCGGCTCACGAGGAACAGCTCGAGGGCGGGGGAGATCGTGGCCTGGTTCTCCAGCATGTGCGTGAGCAGGATCCGGAAGAGCGAGTCGTGCAGCGCGTCCACCTGGTCGTCGCGGCGGCACACGTCGCGCCCGAGCGCACCATCGGCGCGCACGAAGGCGTCGAGCGCATCCCCCAGCATGCTCCGCGCGCGGCGCGCCATGTCCTCGATCTCCGGATCGGGGGTGATCGCCGATCGCATCTCGATGAGGCGGAGCGCGGACTGCGCGATGTTCACGGCGTGGTCCCCCACCCGCTCGAGATCGCTCGACACCTTGATCGCGCCGATGATGAAGCGGAGGTCGCGCGCCATCGGCTGCTGCAGCGCGAGGAGGGAGATGGCGAGCTGCTCGATCTCCACCTCGAGGGCGTCGACCTCGTGATCGCCGGCGATCACCAGCTCGGCGCGCGCCGCGTCGCGGCGGAGCAGCGCTTCCACCGCCGCATCCACCAGCTGCTCGGCACGCTCGGACATGTCCAGCAGCCGCTGCGCCAGCTGGCCGAGCTGCTCGTGAAAGTGGCGGTGCCCCGTCGCGCTCTCTGCGGTCATCCGAATCTCCCGGTGATGTAGGCCTCGGTGCGCGGCTGGCGCGGGCTGGTGAAGAGGACGTCGGTCGGTCCCGACTCGACGAGCTCGCCCAGGTAGAAGAACGCCGTGTGGTCCGACACCCGCGCCGCCTGCTGCATGTTGTGCGTGACGATCACGATCGTGAGCTCGCGCCGGAGGTCGTAGAGCAGCTCCTCGATGCGCTGCGTGGCGAGCGGATCGAGGGCGCTCGCCGGCTCGTCCAGGAGGAGCACCTCCGGGTCGTTGGCCAGGGCGCGCGCGATGCACAGCCGCTGCTGCTGTCCGCCGGAGAGGGCGAGCGCGCTCGCGCGGAGCCGGTCCTTCACCTCGTCCCAGAGCGCCGCGCGGCGGAGGGAGTCCTCCACGATCGCGTCCAGCTCCGCGCGCCGCGGGGCCCGGTTGAGCCGCGGCCCGAACGCCACGTTGTCGTAGATCGACTTGGGGAACGGGTTCCACCGCTGGAACACCATCCCCGTGCGCTGGCGCAGCAGGACGGGATCGAAGCCCGGAGCGTGGATGTCGGCGCCGTCCAGGAGGATCGCGCCCTCGTGGCGCGTCCCGGGGATGAGCGCGTTCAGCCGGTTGATCGAGCGGAGGAGCGTGGACTTCCCGCATCCGGACGGGCCGATGAACGCGGTGATCGCCCGCGGCGGGATGGCCAGCGTGATGTCGCGGAGCGCCCGCTTGGCGCCGTACCAGAACGAGAAGTGCTCGATGTCGATGCGCCCGATGGACGGGCCGGCATCGGGAGCGGCGATGCCCGGCGCCGGTGGGCGCGCGGTGGACACGGCGGCCATCCCGCTCATCCGAACCGTCCCGTGATGTACGCCTCGGTGCGAGCGTCCGCCGGCGTGGTGAACAGCGTCTCGGTGGGGGCGAGCTCCACCAGCTCCCCGGCGAGGAAGAACGCGGTGTGATCGGAGACGCGCGCCGCCTGCTGCATGTTGTGCGTCACGATCGCGATCGTCACCTCGCCGCGCAGCTCGCGCACCAGCTCCTCCACCTTCTGCGTGCTCACCGGATCCAGCGAGGCGGTGGGCTCATCGAGCAGGAGCACCGCCGGGTCGGTGGCCAGGGCGCGCGCGATGCACAGCCGCTGCTGCTGTCCGCCGGAGAGGGCGAGCGCGCTCGCGCGGAGCCGGTCCTTCACCTCGTCCCAGAGCGCCGCGCGGCGCAGCGAGCGCTCGACGACGGCGTCCACCTCGCGCGCGGGGAGCCGCCGGTCGAGCACGCGCAGCCCCGCGGCCACGTTGTCACGGATGGACATCGTGGGGAAGGGCGTGGGGCGCTGGAAGACCATCCCCACGTGCCGTCGTACGGCGATCGCGTCGATGCCGCGCGCGTAGATGTCGTGCCCGTCCAGGAGCACGCGACCGGTCACGCGCGAGCCGGGCACCGTCTCGTGCATGCGATCGAGGCAGCGCAGGAAGGTGGACTTGCCGCACCCCGACGGGCCGATGATCGCCGTGACCTGCCCGGCGAGCAGGGGCATGGTGACCGCGCGCACGGCGTGGACGGCGCCGAACCAGGCATCGAGCCGCTCGGCCGCCATGCGCGCGCGGGCGGCGGGCGCCCTGGCCGGCGCGGGCGCCTCGCGCCGCGCGCCCGAGGCGGAGCCCGCCGCCGGAAGGGGGGACGCGACCACGTCAGTCGCCGCCTCCGGTGACGAACCGGGCGCGCGTCGCGACTCGAGCGATGAGGCTGATGACGAGGATGAGCGCGATGAGGACGAGGGCGCCCGCCCAGGCGAGGCGGTGCCAGTCGTCGTACGGGCTGATGGCATAGGTGAAGATCTGCAGGGGGAGCGCGGCGATCGGCTGCGTGACCGACGTCGACCAGAACTGGTTGCCGAACGCGGTGAAGAGGAGCGGCGCCGTCTCGCCGGCGATCCGCGCCAGCGCCACGAGCGCGCCGGTGACGATCCCCGCGCTCGCCGTGCGCAGCACGATGGCCAGCGAGGTGCGCCAGCGCGGAAAGCCGAGGGCGAGCGCGGCCTCGCGCAGCGACACGGGCACCACGCGCACCATCTCCTCCGTCGTGCGCGCGACCATCGGGACCATCATCACGCCGAGCGCCACCCCGCCGGAGAGCGCCGAGAAGTGCCCCGCCGGGCGCACGAGGAACTGCCACGCGAAGATCCCCATGACGATGGACGGGAGCCCGTTCAGCACGTCGGCGAGGAAGCGCACGCCGTTGGCGAGCCGCGTCGCGCCGTGCTCGGCCAGATAGACGCCCGCGCCCACGCCCACCGGCAGCCCCACCGCGGCGGCGAGGGCGATCAGGATGAGCGTGCCCACGATCGCGTTGGCCATGCCGCCGCCGGCCTCGCCGACGGGACGGGGGATGCGGGTGAAGAACGCGAGATCGAGCGCGCCCGCGCCGGTGCGCAGGAGGTGCCAGAGGATGACCACGAGCGGCAGCACGGCGACGAGCGCCGCCAGGAGCGTGAGCGCGACCATGATCGCGTTCACCGCGTGACGCGGGCCGAGCGCGCGCCGGCCGCGCGCCGTGCCGGCGCGCGGCCGCTCGGCGGGGTGTCGGGGAGCGAGCGTCGTGCTCACGCGATGCGCCCTCCGGCGCCGCGCGCCACGCGCCACACGAGCCAGCGCGCGATCGCGTTCACCACGATCGTGATCACGAACAGGGTGAAGCCCACCGCCATGAGCGCGGACAGGTGCGCATCGCTGCTCGCCTCGCTGAACTCGTTCGCGATCAGCGAGGCCATCGTGTAGCCCGGGGCGAAGAGCGACGCGGCGATCTCCTGCCGGTTGCCGATCACCATGGTGACCGCCATCGTCTCGCCGAGCGCGCGGCCGAGCCCGAGGATGACGCCGCCCACGATCCCCAATCTCGCGAACGGCAGCACCGCACCCCAGATCGCCTCCCAGCGCGTCGCGCCGAGGGCGAGCGCCGCCTCGCGCTGCGACCGGGGGACGGCGAGCAGCACCTCGCGCGCCACCGACGCGATGTACGGGAGCACCATGATCGCCAGGATGATCCCCGCCGCGAGCATGCTCGGCCCGTACGCCGGACCGGTGAAGAACGGCGTGCGCCCGAGGCCGAGCGTGTCGCGCAGGAAGGGCATCACGGGATCGCGCAGGATCGGCACGAGCACGAACACTCCCCAGAGCCCGTACACCACGCTCGGGATCGCGGCGAGCAGGTCGACGAGAAAGCCCAGCGGCTGTCGCAGCCACCGCGGCGCGAACTCGGAGAGATAGACCGAGATCCCGATCGCCAGCGGGGTGGCGATGAGGAGCGCGATCGCCGACGAGACGAGCGTGCCGTAGATCGCCGGCGCCGCGCCGAACCGGGCGTTCACCGGATCCCACTCGCTCGACACGAGAAAGGAGAAGCCGAACTCGCGCAGTGTGGGCCAGCCGGCGGACCCGATCTCCCACGCCAGCATCACCACGAGGAGGGGGACGCACGCCGCGAAGAACGTGATCGTCGCCCGATAGATGCGGTCGCCGATCGCTCGCCCGTGAATGCGGAGCGCCGGCGGCCCACCGTCGGGCGCGAGCGCCGCCGGCGCATCCGTGGGCGGCGTCATGCGCCGGTGCCCACCCGGATCGAGTCCACCCGCGCGTCGAGCCGTGTGACCATGCTCTCCGGCAGCGGCGCGTACTCGAGGGCCGCGGCCGAGCGCTCCCCCTGCCGCAGGTACCAGTGGATGAAGTCGCGGAGCTTGCGTCCCTTCGAGGCGTCGGCCTGCGTGCGGTACACGAGCAGCCAGGTGAACGAGGCGATCGGATAGGCGCCGTGCCCCGGCGCGTTCACGATCGAGACGCGATAGTCGGTGTTGGCGGGGAGCGCGGCGGCCTTGCCCGCCGCGGCGGCGGTGGCCGACTCGATGCTCGGCAGCACCATCTCGCCCGCGGCGTTGCGCAGCGCCGCCGTGGGGAGGTGATTCTGCGTCGCGTACGCCAGCTCCACGTAGCCGACGGAGCCGGGCGTCTGCTTCACCTGCCCGGCCACCCCCTCGTTCCCCTTCGCGCCGAGCCCCACCGGCCAGGAGAGCTCCTTCCCCTTTCCCGGCGACCTGGCCCAGTCGGGATCGACCGCGCTCAGGTAGTCGGAGAAGATGTACGTGGTCCCGCTTCCATCCGAGCGGTGCACCACGAGCACGTCGGTCGCGGGGAGCTTCACGCCGGGGTTGAGCGCGGCGATCCGCGGGTCGTTCCACTTCGCGATCGCGCCCCGGAAGATTCCGGCGAGGGTGGCGCCGTCGAGCCGCAGCGGGGCGGTGAGCCCCGGCAGGTTGTACGTCACCGCCACCGCGCCGATGACGGTGGGGAAGTGCATCACCGGCCCCTTCGCGCTGGCCAGCTCGGCGTCGGACATCGGCGCATCGGAGGCACCGAAGTCCACCGTGCCTTCGGAGAGCTGGCGGATCCCGCCGCCGGAGCCGATCGACTGGTAGTTGATCTTCACGCCCGTCTGCCGGGCGTAGTCCGCGAACCACTTGCTGTAGATCGGATACGGGAAGGTCGCGCCGGCCCCGGTGAGATCGACGCCGCGGTCGCGGCTCGCGGCGGCGGCCGCGCTTCCCTGATCCTGGTCACCGCCGCACCCGGCCAGCATGCCGAGGAGGACGGTGGTCAACGCGAAGGTTCCGAGTTTCACGACGATGGCTCCGTGCGGGTTGTGAGGCACCAGCTCGCAACCTGCACGGAGCCATCATGCGGCTCCGTGATGATCGTGTAACGAACGCGTCACGGGAAACGGATCAGAACAGCACCTGCCAGTGCAGGAACCACGTCTTGGACGGCGCGCCGGCGAGGCCGTTCTCGGGCTTCGCGTCCTGGTAGTCCAGCGCGAGCGACGTCCTGGCACTCGGCTCCACGAAGATTCCCGCGGTGATGAACCGCGTGTCGCCGTCCGCCGACGTGCTCGGCTCGAAGCGGTCCCACCGGAACACCACCCCCACCGGCGAGTGCGCCGACGGGTCGGCCAGCTCGATGGGGCGCAGGATCACGAAGCCGTCGATGAGCTGCCCGGTGGTCTTGTTCACCACGCGGGCGAGCGGCGTGTCGCCACTCTCCGATTCGTCGGTGCGCTGCGCCCACTCGCCGGCCACCGTGAGGCGGCGGTCCTTGATCCCGGCGAACACCCCGTACCGGTTCCGGTCGAGCTTGTCCGTGATCGGAGTGGTCGGGTCGGCCGCGAACTTGCTCGCCGTGCTCCCGATGTACGCCCACGGGGAGATCGTGAACGTCCCGAGGATCCCGCCCGCCCGCGCGAGCGGCGTGAGCGACAGCCGCGCCGCGTAGTCCTTGAACCGGTCCGCCTCCGGTGCCTCGTAGCCGCCCCCGTTCGTCACGGTGGCGTAGAGCTCCCCCGCCTTGTTCGGCAGGGTGATCTGCGTGGCGGCGCCGAGGTCCGCGGACGAGAAGAAGCCGAAGCGCTCCGTGGCCACCTTCCCGAGGTAGCGCGGCCAGAAGGTCTCCTGATGGTCGATGAGCACGGTGTGCAGCATGCCGATGCGCGCGGTGGCGTTCCACCCGTTCGCGCCCCGCGCGCTCCGCAGGTAGTCGTATTGCAGGTAGGCGTACTTGAGGCGCACGAACCACCCCTGATAGCCGCTCGACGCCGCGCCCGGCTTGATGTCCGTGGTGACGCGCACGCTCGCGCGGTCCCCCGCTGGCATCTTGAAGGTGAGGTACGCGCGCTCGATGTCGAACTTGTTCGGGCTCTTGCCGCCGTTCGCCGCCTTCGCGGCGTCGTCGGTCTGCACCTGGAAGTTGCCGAACACCCACCCGGAGAAATCGAGTGACGGCGTCTTCACCGCGGGAGCGGGCGGCGGGGCCTCGTGCGTCGTGTCCGCCGCGCCCGTGTGCGTGGTGTCCTGTGCCGCCGCGATCGCGGGAAGGGCGAGGAGCGCGGCCAGGGCGGCGGCCGTGATACGGGAGATGTGCATGTACGTGTCGTGACGGGTAGCTCGTGTGTGGCCGCTCACTTGGCGGCGAGGTCGACCTGGTTCAGGCGTCGGTCCAGCATCTTCACCATCGACGGCGGAAGGGGGGCGTAGTCGAGCGACGGCGCCACCCGCTCGCCATCGTGCAGCGCCCAGCGCAGGAAGTCCACCAGTGCCTTGGCGCGCTGCGGATTCCTGGGGTTCTGGTACAGCAGGATCCAGGTGAACGAGGAGATCGGATACGCCGCCTTCCCCGGTGCGTTCACGATGGAGATCCGGAAGTCGGTGTTCGCGGGGAGCTTCGCCACCGCGCCCGCCGCCGCGGCGGTCACGCCATCGATGGTCGGCGCCACCCACTGGCCGGCCGCGTTCCGGATGAACGCGACGGGAAGGTGGTTCTGCTTCGCGTACGAGAGCTCCACGTAGCCGATCGCGCCGGGCGTCTGCTTCACGACGCCCGTCACCCCCTCGCTCCCCTTTCCGCCCAACCCCACGGGCCAGGCGATCGTCTGCGACTTTCCGGGGCCGCCCGCCCACGCGGGGCTCACGGTGGAGAGATAGTCGGTGAAGATGTACGTGGTGCCGCTCCCGTCGGAGCGGTGCACCACCACGATGTCCGAGGCGGGGAGCGCGACGCCCGGGTTGAGCGCGGCGAGGTGCGCATCGTTCCACCTGGTGATCGTGCCGAGGTAGATCCCGGCGAGCACGTCGCCGGTGATCCTGAGCGGCTGCCTCACCCCGGGGACGTTGTAGGTGATGGCCACGGCACCGAGCACGGTGGGGACGTGCACGATCGGCCCGCCCTTGGCGGCGGCCATCTGCTCGTCGGTCATCGGTCCGTCGGAGGCGCCGAAGTCCACGGTGAGATCGGAGAGCTGGCGGATGCCGCCGCTGGAGCCGATCGACTGGTAGTTCACGTGCACCCCGGTCTTCACCGCGTACATCGAGGCCCACTTGGAGTAGATCGGGTAGGCGAAGCTCGATCCGGCGCCGGTGAGATCGGCGTTCTGCGCGGCGGCGCCCCCGGACAGGGCGGCGGCGGCGAGCGCTGCGCTCGCGAGGGTGACTGCGATCCGGTGCGTCACGTCGTGCTCCTGTGAGAGTGAGTGCACCGTATGGTGCGTCCAGGGCGTAACGCGGCCACCGGGATCGCGTCACGGTCCAGTCACGGCGCCCGCTGGCCGCGCGCCGGGCGGTGGCGCATCGCTCAGGCTCCCCGCCGCGGGAGCGCCCCGGCGCCAGGCGCATCGGAGGCGCGTCCGGCCGCCGGGCGCCCGCGCGGCGTGGTGCGCCGACGCGCCGCGCGGGATCATCATGGTGATCCCGGTGCGACGCTCGCTCCACCGGCGGAGGAGGTGGGCGAGCACGGTGGCCGTGCCCTCGTCGAGCGGCTCGGCGCCGGTGGCATCCACGCGCAGCAGCCAGACGCCGGCCGGGAGGCGCTCGGCGAGTCGCATCGCATCGACGAGCGCGCGCACGGACACCGCGCCGGCGAGATAGAGAGTGGCGGCGCGGGGGTGCGCCTCGATCGTGCACTGCCGTGGGCGGTCCATGGAATCGCTCCGTGAGATCATGCGCGAATCATGGCCGCCGGCGGTCACGGCGCCGTGGAGGGGGACGTCACGAGGTGGTAACGGCGGGGGAGGGGAAGAGCGCGCGGATGGTGGTGCCGCTTCCCGGCGCGCTCTCCGCCTCCACGCGCCCGCCGTGCGCCTCCACGAGGTGCCGCACGATCGCCAGGCCGAGCCCGGTGCCGCCCGCGGCGCGCGAGCGCGCCGGGTCGACGCGATAGAATCGCTCGAAGATGCGCGGCAGGTGCTGGACCGGGATGCCGACGCCGGTGTCGCGCACGCCGAGCCAGACGCCGCGCGGATCGGCGGCGGTGAACACCGTGACCCGGCCGCCCGGCGGCGTGTACCGGACGGCGTTCTCCACCAGGTTGGCCAGCACCTGCCGCACGGCGGTGGGATCGCCGTGGACGCTCCGCGCCTCCGGATCCACCTCGATGACGAGCGCGACGCCGCCCGCCTCCGCCGCCGGGCGAGCGACCGTCATCACCTCATCGGCGATCGTGCGCGCGTCGAGCGACGCGGGGGCGGGGCGCCAACCGCCCGACTCGATGCGCGACAGGTCGAGCAGGTCGTCGACGATGCGCCGCATGCGCTCCGCGTTGGCGCGGATGGTCTCCACGAACTGGGCGTGCTGCGCCGGCGGCACGTCATCGGTGGCGAGCGTCTCGGCGAAGCCGGCGATCGCCGTGAGCGGCGTCTTCAGCTCGTGCGAGACGTTGGCCACGAAGTCGCGACGCACCGCCTCGAGCCGGCGCGTCGCGGTGAGGTCGAGGAAGGCGAGCACCGCGCCCCCGCGCGCGAGCGGGCGCGCGGTGAGGGCGAGCGTGCGCTCGCGCACGGCGATCTCCACCGGCCCCGCGGGCTCGCCGGCGAGCGCCGTGGCGAGCGACTCGCGCAGGAGGGGATCGCGCGGGAGGAAGTCGGCGGGGAAGGGAACGGCGTGGTCGAGCCCGAGGAGCCGCCGCGCGCTGGAGTTGAGCCGCGCCACGTCGCGGTGCGCATCCACCGCCACCAGCCCCTCGTGCAGCGACTCGATGGCCGCCGTGAGCAGCGACTCCTCGGCCTGGAGCGCCTGGAGCCGGCTCGCGAGCTGCTCGGTCATCCGGTGCACCGCGACGCCGAGCTCCCCCACCTCGCCTCCCGCCCCGAGCGCGGGCCGCCGCGCCAGATCGCCCGCGGCCACCGCGCGCGCGACATCACGGAGCTCGACGATGGGGCGGGAGAGCCCGCGGGCGAGGACGAGCGAGATCACCAGGGCGACGGCGAGCGACACGAGCCCGGAGAGCAGCACGTCGTTCCGCGCGCGGCGCACGAGACGGGTCAGCTCCCCGGTGCCGATGGACACCCGGACCGTGCCGCGCGCCGCGTGGATGGCGACGTACAACTCGTCGTCGCCGCGCGAGGGGCTGGCGCGCCGCGACACCCCGATCCCGCGGCGCCTCGCCTCCACGACCTCGGGGCGCGCGGCGTGATTCTCGAGGTGGGGGAGCGCATCATCGGAGAACTCCGAGTCGCCGATCACCCGGCCGGTGGAGTCGATGAGCGTCACGCGGTGGCCCAGCGTGCGGCCGGCATCGTGCGAGAGTCGCTGCGGGTCGGTGGCGGGGCTCCACTGCGTGTCCACGAAGCGCGCCTCGCGGGCGAGCGCGTCCACCTCGCGCGCCTCCAGCTCGCGACGCAGGCGGTCTCCGCTCAGCGTGACGACGAGCACGATGAGCACGGTGATGAGCAGCGCGGACGCGGCGAAGAGCCGCTGCGCGAGGCTCACGAGAGGCCCGGCCGACCCGTGCGCAGCCGGTAGCCGAAGCCGCGGACCGTCTCGATCAGGTCGGCCGCGGGCCCGAGCTTGGAGCGGAGCCGCTGGATGTGCATGTCCACCGTTCGCGTCTGGATGTCCGGGGCCGCCTCCCACACGGTCTCGAGCAGGTGCGAGCGGGCCTGCACGCGCCCCCGCCGCTCGGCGAGCGTGAGCAGCAGCTTGTACTCGGTGGGCGTGAGCTCGATCTCGGCGCCGTCGATCGTCACCCGGTGCTCGCCGCGATCGATCACGATCGGACCGATCACCAGGTGGTCCGCCCCGCTCCCGCCCCCCGCCGCCACGCGGCGCAGGATCGCCCCCACGCGGAGCACCAGCTCCTGCGGGCTGAACGGCTTGGTGAGGTAGTCATCGGCGCCGAGCGTGAGGCCCCGGATCCGGTCCACCTCCTCGCGGCGCGCGGTGAGGAGGAGCACGGGGGTGTGGCGCGTCTCCTCGCCGCCGCGCAGCTGCTCGAGCACGTCGAACCCCGACATGCCCGGGAGCATGAGGTCGAGGACGACGAGCGCCGGCCGCTCGCCGCGCGCGGTGGCGAGCGCCTCGGTGCCGGTGGACGCCGTGGACACCCGGTAGCCGTTCTTGGCGAGGTGATACGCGACGAGCGCGACGATGTCCGGCTCGTCGTCCACGACGAGCACGCGCTCCCCGGCGCCGGGGGGAGTGGGGGCGGCGGGCGTGGTCATTCCCTGCGCTCTCCGAGCCGGTGGTGGACCTTGGCCACGATCATCTCCACGGCGACCTGGTTGTGTCCGCCGCGTGGGACGATCACGTCGGCGTACCGCTTGGTCGGCTCCACGAACTCCAGGTGCATGGGACGCACGGTGGACAGGTACTGGTCGAGGATCTCGTCGAGCGGGCGCCCGCGCGCGCGGATGTCGCGCCGGATGCGCCGAACCAGCCGGATGTCGGCGTCGGCATCGACGAACACCTTGATGTCGCACAGCGCTCGCACGCGCGAGTCGACGAACAGCAGGATCCCGTCGACGACGACCACCTCCGCCGGGGCGACGTGCACCCGGTCGGTGCACCGCCGGTGCGCCACGAAATCGTACACCGGCTTCTCGATCGCGCCGCCCGCGCCGAGCGTCTCGAGGTGCCGCACGAACAGATCCAGGTCGAAGGCGTCCGGGTGGTCCCAGTTCACGCGCCGGCGCTGGTCGAGGTCGAGGTGCGCCATGTCGTGGTAGTACGCATCCATGTCGATGAACGCCACCGACGGTCCGGCGAGCGACTCGGCGACGCGGCGTGCCACGGTGGTCTTCCCGGAGCCGGAGCCCCCCGCGATCCCGATGATGAGCGGCTTCACGCCGCGCTCCAGGTCGCGGTGCAGAGATGTAGCGCGCGCGGCGCTCGCGCGAGAAGTGGCGAGGATGTCACGGATTCGTACCACTGGACGGCCCCGCCCCTCCCGCGGCGTGCGGGCGGCGCGCATGGCTCACCCGCGAAATTCGCTGGCGCGGGAGGACTGGTCAACGGGGGAACGATGGCGAGCGGGAAGACGCGGCGGTCGGGACATGGCTGTCGGCTGTCGGCTCTCGGCTCTCGGCTCGTGCACACGCCGAGGGTTCTCTACGCTGGGCCGTAGCCGAGAGCCGATGGCCGAGAGCCGATGGCCGAGAGCCGATGGCCGACAGCCGCGTCTTCCCGAGCGCCGACCGCCGCGTCCCCCCAACATTACACAAATCCCCCGGCGCCAATTAGCTTTGTGCATGCACCGATGGATTCGCCTGCTTCTCGCGCTCGGCGCGGCGCCGCTGGGCGCCGGGACGGCGCGGGCCCAGTCGGCCGATACGCTCGATCTCGTGGTCGCCTCGACCACCGATGTGCACGGCCACCTGCGCGGCTGGGATTACTACGCCGCCGCCCCAGACACCTCGCGCGGACTCTCGCGCGCCGCCACCATCGTCGACTCGCTTCGCGAGACGGCGCCCGGCCGGGTGGTGCTCGTGGACGCCGGCGACCTGCTGCAGGGGACGCCGCTCACCTACGTGGCGGCCCGCGTGGCGCCGCGCGCCACGCACCCGGTGATCGCGGCGATGAACGCGATGCGCTACGACGCCGCCGCCGTGGGGAACCACGAGTTCAACTACGGCCTCCCCACACTGCGCCGGGCGATCGCCGGCGCCGCCTTCCCGTTCCTCGCCGCCAACGCCCGCACCGCCGCCGGGCGTCCGGCCTTCCCCGCGCTCCGGCTCATCCGACGCGGCGGGGCGCGCGTGGCGATCGTCGGCGCCACGACGCCGGGCTCCAACGCGTGGGACCGCGACAACCTGCGCGGACGACTCGTGATCGGGGACATCGTCCCCGCGGTGCGCGCCGCCGTGGACTCGGCGCACCGCGCCCGCGCCGACGTGGTGATCGTCCTCCTCCACTCCGGGCTGAACGAGCCCGCCAGCTACGACACGGCCGCCACGGGGCTGCCGAGCGAGAACGTGGCCGCGCGCGTGGCGCGGGAGGTGCCCGGGATCGACCTGATCGTGTACGGGCACTCGCACCGCCAGATGGCCGACACGACGATCGCCGGCACGCTGCTCGTGCAGCCGAAGAACTGGGCGACGAGCGTCGGGGTGGCGCACCTCCGACTGGCGCGCGAGCGGGGGGGGAAGGGGCGGTGGCGGGTGGTGGCGAAGTGGTCGCGCCTCGTCCGCGCCGCGGGGCACGCCGAGGCGCCGGAGGTGCTCGCCGCCACGCGCGCCGCCCACGACGCCACCGTGCGATACGTCGCGACGCCGGTGGGATACACCGGCGTCGCCTGGCGCGCCGACTCGGCGCGCGTGGCCGACACGCCGCTCATCGACCTCGTGCTCGACGTGGAGCGGCGCGCGGCGCACGCCGATCTCGCGTCCACCGCCGCCTTCTCGCTCGACGCGTCACTCGACTCCGGCGCGGTGACGGTGGCCGAGCTGGCCCGCCTCTACCCGTACGAGAACACGCTGCAGGCCGTGCGCGTGACGGGGCGGCAGCTGCGCCAGTACCTGGAGTACAGCGCGCGCTACTTCGGCACCTGGGGCACGACCGAGCCGGCGGTCGATCCGGGGGTGCCGGGCTACAACTTCGACATCGTCGCCGGGGCCGAGTACACGATCGACCTGTCGAAGCCGGTGGGCGAGCGCATCACCCGGCTCACGGTGCACGGCCGGGCGGTGGCCGACAGCGACCACTTCACGCTCGCCCTCAACAACTACCGGCGCACCGGCGGGGGCGGCTACGCCATGCTGCGCGGTGCGCCGGTGGTGTTCGACGGACAGACGGAGATCCGCCAGCTGCTCATCGACGAGGTGAAGCGGCGGAAGCGGATCGATCCGTCGGATGTGTTCACCCGCAACTGGGAGATCGTGCCGCGCGGCGCAGCCACGCGCGCCTACGAGACGATGGTCCATCCATGAGCAGAACCATACCCGTATTCGTGAATGCCGCGCGCGTGGACGTGCGCGATGACGCCACCGCCCTGGATGCGGTGCGGACGTTCGACGCCGAGGCGGCGCGCGAGGTGGAGCGGGGCGCGCGCGTCGTCACCGACAGCCGCGGGCTCCCCGTTCCGGCGGATGCGCCGGTGGCCGCGGGGTCGATCTTCCGCCTGGTCTCGGCGCGCGAGCGCGACGCGGCGCCGGGGAGCGAGTGAGCGTCGCATGCCGGTGATCACGCGCGAGCTGCTGCGAGCGCTTCCCAAGGCCGAGCTCCACTGCCACCTCGATGGCTCCGTGCGTCCCGCGACGCTGATCGAGCTGGGGCGCGACTACGGCACACCCATGCCGGCCGACGATCCCGAGGAGCTCGCGAGCTACATGCGCGTGAGCGACGCGCGGAACCTGGAGGACTATCTCGCCCGCTTCTCCATCACGCTCTCCGTGCTGCAGACGGCGGAGGCGCTGGAGCGCGTGGCCTACGAGCTGATGGAAGACGCGGCGCGCGACGGGGTCCGCTACCTCGAGATGCGCTTCGCGCCGGTCCTCAACGTGCGCGCCGGGCTCACGCTCGGCGAGGCGGTGGAGGCGCCGCTCCGGGGGATCGAGCGGGCGGAGCGGGAGCACGGGATCCGCGGGCGCGTGATCATCTGCGGGCTGCGCAACATGCCGCCGGCGGCGTCGCTCGAGCTGGCGCGGCTGGCGGTGGACTACCGGGATCGCGGCGTCGTCGGCTTCGACCTGGCCGGCGGGGAGCGGGGAAACCCGGCGAGCCTCCACGCGGCCGCGTTCGACCACGCGCGGCGGCACGACCTGGCCATCACCGTGCACGCCGGCGAGGGAGACGGCGCGGAGTCGGTGCGCCAGGCGGTGCACGTGTGCGGCGCGAACCGGATCGGCCACGCCACGCACCTGTACGAGGATGCGGCGCTCGCCCAGTACGTCAACGACCGCCGCATCGCGCTCGAGATCTGCCTGACGAGCAACGTGCAGACGCACGCCGCCGCGAGCTACGATGCGCACCCGATGCGCGGGTACTTCTACCGCGGGATGAACGTGGTGCTCAACACGGACAACCGGCTGATGAGCGGCACGACGCTCACCGACGAGTACCTGCTCGCCGCGCGCCACCTCGACTTCTCCCTCGCCGAGCTCGGGGAGATCGCCCTCAACGGCTTCGCCAGCGCGTTCCTGCCCTGGGAGGAGCGACGCGCCATGCTCGACCAGGTCCGCCGCGAGATCGCGGCGCTCGTGGCGTGTCCCTGAGCGCGCCGGAACGGGAGCCCCTCGCCGCCGCGGCGGCGCGCGCGATCCGCGCGCGCGTGGGGCACATCGAGCCCGCCATCGCGCTCGTCCTCGGCTCCGGGCTGGGCGGTCTCGTGCGGCGCGTGGAGGAGCGGGTGGAGGTGCCGTTCGCCGAGCTCCCTGGTCTCCCCCGGTCCACGGTGGCCGGCCACGCCGGGCGCGTGGTGGCCGGTACGCTCGCCGGCACGGCCGTGGTGATGTTCGCCGGGCGCTTTCACCTCTACGAGGGGCACGATCCGACGATCGCCGCGCTCCCCGCGCGCATCGCGCACGCGTTGGGCGCGCGCGCCCTCTTCGTGTCCAACGCGGCGGGGGGGATCCGGCGCACCTTCCGCGCGGGGGACCTGATGCTCATCCGCGACCACATCAACCTCACCGGGCGAAACCCGCTCGCCGGACCGGTGCTCCCCGGCGAGACGCGCTTCCCCGACATGTCCGACCCGTACGACCCGGCGCTCCTCGGCGCGATGCGCGCCGCCGCGCTGACCGTGGGCGTCCCGGTGGTGGAGGGCGTCTACGCCGCGCTGCTCGGTCCCTCGTACGAGACGCCGGCGGAGGTGCGGATGCTGGAGCGGCTTGGCGCCGATGCGGTGGGTATGTCCACGGTCCCCGAGGTGATCGCCGCTCGCGCGCTCGGGCTCAGGGTGGCGGGCGTGAGCTGCATCACCAACGCCGCCGCGGGGCTCTCGGCAGCAGCGCTGTCGCACGAGGAGGTGCTGGTGGTGGGGAGGCGGGTCGAGGGGGCGTTCGAGAGGTTGGTCACGGAGTTCGTGCGGCAGGGCAGTGGGGAGTGGAGCGAGGGGTGATGAGGCGCGAGTCGGAGCGGGGAGGAGGCGGGGCGAAGCGAGAGGGGGGAGCGCGAGTCGGAGCGAGGAGAATCAGGAACGAGGCGAGTCGGGGGTAGAGCGCGAGTCGGAGCGACGACCGGCCGGAGCGAGGCGAGTGGGGGGTGAGGCGCGAGACGGAGCGAGGACCATCCGGCGCGAGGGATGCCGGGGGTATGGCGCCCGTCCGACTCCCCTCGCTCCGGGTGGTCATCGCGCCGTCTCGCGCCTCATCCCCCACTCGCCTCGCTCCCGGTTCTCTTCGCTCCGACTCGCGCCTCATCACCCCTCGCTCCACTCGCGTGCCCCGGCCTCTACTCGCCACCACCAGCAAAGTGGTTGACCGGCCCCGAGCCTCTCCCCAGCCCTGGCGCCGTCGCGATCGCGAGCTGGAGCCAGTCGAGCGACCGTTCCACCGCCGCGGTCAGCGGCGCGCCGAGCGCGAGGTGGGCGGCGATCGCGGCGGAGAGCGTGCACCCGGTGCCGTGGGTGTGCGGCGTGTCGAGGCGCGGGTGATGGAAGCGGCGCACCTCGCGTCCGTCGAACAGCACGTCCACCATCTCCGCGCCAGCGAGGTGCCCCCCCTTCACCAGCGCGGCGCGCGCGCCCAGCGCCACGAGGCGGCGCGCCGCGCGCTCCATGGCCGCCGGGTCGCGCACCTCGTCGCCGAGCAGCAGCTCCGCCTCGTTCAGGTTCGGCGTCACGAGGGTGGCCAGCGGCAGCAGCCGCTCGCGGATCCCCCGCACGGCGTCGGGCTCCAGCAGGGGGTCGCCGGACGTGGCGACCATCACCGGATCGAGCACGTAGGGGGCGAGGGCGTGGGCGCGGAGCCCATCGGCCACCGCCCGCACCACCGCGGCGTCGGCGAGCATCCCGCTCTTCACCGCCGCCGGCCGCAGGTCGGTGGCCACCGCGTCGAGCTGCGCGCGGACCATCGGCGCGTCCACGGCCACCCACCCCGTCACCCCCACCGTGTTCTGCGCGGTGATGGCGGTGATGACGGAGGTGCCGAACACGCCGAACCGGTGAAACGTCTTGAGGTCGGCCTGGATGCCGGCCCCGCCGCCGGAGTCGGAGCCGGCGATCGTGAGGGCGATCTGCATGACGAATGATGCCGGCGTTCACCGCACGGGACAACGACCGCGTGACCGGGGTGGGGCGCGGACAGTCAGTTGAGGCGCGCCGGTGCGGTCGGCCGGGCGCGGCCCCCCGTCGTGCCAGCGCAGGCTCCACGAACCGCACGTGCATGGACAGCTCCCCGACGAACGTTCTCCTGATCTCGGAGAACCCCGCCGACGTCGCTCACCTGAACGGCGCGCTCGCCTTCGGCCAGCGCGCCGGCTCGGCGAGCTTCGCGCTCATGGAAGCGCCGCTCCCGCCGGCCGAGGGGCTCTCCCGCCTGGGCCGCGGCGGGGTCGACATTCTCCTCCTCGACGTGCGCTCCGCGTTCGAGGGAGCGCTCGACACCCTCGTGCGCGCGCGGATCGAGGCGCCCGAGATCCCCGTGGTGCTGCTCACCCCCGAGGGACAGCAATGGGAGGCGCTGGGGACGCAGGCCGTGGAAGCGGGAGCCCAGGACGTGGTGTGCAGCGAGCGGCTCGAGCGCGGGACGCTCGCGCGCGTGATGCGCTACGCCATCGAGCGCCAGCGCCTGCACGCCACCCTCCGCCATCTCTCCCTGACCGACGAGCTCACCGGGCTGTACAACCGCCGTGGCTTCATCGCGCTGTGCGAGCACCACCTGCACCTCGCCCCGCGCACTCGCGGGCTGCTCGTGGCGGCGGCGGACGTGAGCGGGCTTGGCAGGATCAACGACCGGTTCGGCCGCGACGAGGGGGATCGCGCGATCGTGAGCGCGGCCAACGTGCTGCGCGCCACCTTCCGCGCCTCGGACGTGGTCGCGCGGCTGGGAGGGGACGACTTCGCGGTGCTCGTGCTCGATGCGGCCGACGCGACCGCCGAGGTGGTCGCGCCGCGCCTCCGCGCGCGCCTCACCAGCCACAACGCGCGCGCCACGGACCGCCCCTACCGCTTGACGATCTCCATGGGCGTCGCCCGCTTCGACCCCCGGCTCGTGACCGGGGCGGAGATCATCCTCGCCCACGCCGCGCGCGCCCTCGCCGAGCAGAAGCGCGCGCGGTGAGCGCCGCCGGGCGGACTCACTGCGAGGCCTGCTTCGGCGGCGGTGACGGGGGAAGCGCCTGTACGCGCTGCTTGAACGCGTGGAAGTTGGGCGTGTCCTGCGTGAGCGACTGCAGGATCGCCGGGTCGATCTTGTCGATCAACGACTGCGTGTCCTGGATGCGGCTCTCCTCCGTGGGGTGGGTGGCGAACCACGCATCCACCACGGTGGGCGACCGCTGCCGCTCGTCGAGCAGCTTCCGGAACATCTCCGGAATCCCCCGCGGATCGATCCCCGCGCGCGCCACGTAGGTGACGGCCACCTCGTCCGCCTGCGCCTCGTCCTCCCGGCTGAACTTCGCGAACACCGCGTTCCCGGCGAGGTTGATCGCCGCGCCGGCCGCCTGGCTGGTGCACACCTTCGTGAGAATGCAGCCGAGCGCGACGCCGATGTTTGCCGCCTGCTCCTTCTGCATTAGCTTCACCGTGTGCCGGTTGATCACGTGACCGATCTCGTGACCGAGCACGCCGGCGAGCTGGTCCATCTTGTCCGCCCGCTCGATGAGTCCGCGGTTCACGTAGATGAACCCGCCAGGGACGGCGAAGGCGTTCACCTCCTTGCTGTCCACCACGAAAAAGTGCCAATCGAGGTTCCGGTCGTCGGACAGCTTGGCGATCGAGTCGCCGATCACGTTGATGTAGCGATTGATCTCCGGATCCTGGATGATCGGCAGTTGGGAGTTGATCTGCGAGGCGTACTGCTGCCCCATCTGCACTTCCTGCTGCGTCGAGATCGTCGCGCAAGCCGCCGTCGACAACACCAGCGCCGCGCCCGCCGCAAATCGTTTCATCGAAGCTCCTGGTGTGCTCGCCCAACCACCCCGTTCACCAATCCGCAATCGAGTGGGCAAGTCCCGTTCCGAATCTAGGGTCGTGCTAACCGCGTGAAGCTACTGACCTTAGCCCGCGACCTCCAGCGCCGGAAGTCTCGCGAGCGACACGGGCTGTTCGTCGCCGAAGGGGTGCGCGCCGTGGAAGAGCTGCTGCGTTCGGCCCTCGAGGTGCGCGGGGCGCTCGTCTCCGAGGCGTTCGGTGCCAGCGATCGCGCGCGGGCGCTTCGCGCGACGCTCGAGCGCCGGGCCATCGAGGTGCTGGAGGTGAGCCCCCGTGACTTCGACGGCGCCGCCTCCACCGACACGCCGCAGGGAATCCTCGCCATCGGCGTCGTTCCCGCGCGCCGGCTCGACGACCTCGCGCTCCCCTCGCGCGCCCGGATCCTCGTGCTGGATGCGGTGCAGGATCCGGGGAACGTGGGAACGCTCCTCCGCACCGCGGCCGCCCTCGGCACCGCCGCCACTCTCGCGCTCCCCGGCACGGTTGACCTCTGGAACGGCAAAGTCGTCCGTAGCGCGATGGGCGCGATCTTCCATCATCCCGCACTCTCTTGTACGTGGGGCGAGCTCGACGAGTTCCTTCGCGACCGGGAGATTCCGCTCTGGGGCGCGACGGGCGACGGCGAGCCCGCGCCCCGGCTCGCGGCCCCGGAGTCGCTCGCGCTCGCCGTGGGCAACGAGGGCGCGGGGCTCACCGCCGAGGCGCTCGCCCGTACCGCGCGCCGCGTCTCGATCCCCATCGAGCCCGACATCGAGTCGCTCAACGTCGCCGTCGCGGCGGGGATCCTCCTCTACCAGTTCCGCCACTGATGCCCGCCTTCGACGCGTACGATTCCACGCTCATCCGCACCCTCGCCTTCGTGGCGGGGGCGGCGATCGGCTCGTTCCTCAACGTGTGCGTCGCGCGCTGGCCGAAGGAGCTGTCCGTGGTGTCGCCGCGCTCGCGCTGCCCGTCATGCGGTCACCAGATCGCGTGGTTCGAGAACATCCCGCTCGTGAGCTGGCTGGCGCTGCGCGCGCGCTGCCGCGGGTGCCGGGAGCCGATCTCGGTGGTCTATCCGCTGGTGGAGCTGGTGGTGGGGCTCGGGTGGCTCGCCGCGGTGGTGCAGTTCGGCCCCGGGCTCACCGGCCTGCGCGTGGCGGTGTTCGGCACGGTCCTCCTCGGCATCATGCTCACCGACGCGTCGGAGTACGTGATCCCCGACGGGTTCACCGCGTTCGGCCTCGCCTGGGCCCTGGTGATGGCGCTGGTGGCGCTCATCGTCGGTGAAACTTCCCCGTTCGCCAATCTGTATGATGCAGCGTTGGGGGCGTGTGTGGGCGCGGGCGCGATCGCGATCGTCGGCTGGCTCGGCGAGCTCGCGTTCAAGAAGGAAGCGATGGGATTCGGCGACGTCACGCTGATGGCGATGGTGGGCGCGCACCTCGGCGTCGGACGCACCTTTCTCACCGTCTTTCTCGGCGCGGCGTTGGGCGCCGCGGCATTTCTCGGGCTGGTCTTTCCGATCGCCTGGGTGGCCAGCAAGCGTTCCGGCACCGAGTTCGAGCCGCCCCTGGTCCCGTTCGGTGTGTTCCTTGCGCCGGCGGCCATGATCTCCCTCCTCTGGGGGGGCGCGCTCATCGACTGGTACCGGAGGCTCATCGGACTGTGATGCTGGGAGACGTCTTCGGCCCCCCCGAGGGGACGCTCGCGCGGCACACGCGCGACCTGACCGAGGAGGCGCGCGCCGGCCGCCTGGAGCCCGTTCGCTGCCGCGACGACGAGATCGCGCGCGTGGTGGACATCCTGCTGCGACAGAGCAAGAACAACCCGGCGCTCGTCGGCGCCGCCGGCGTGGGGAAGACGGCGATCGCCGAGGGGCTCGCACAGCGCATCGCGTCGGGCGACATCCCGATGGCGCTGCGCCACGCGCGCGTGCTCGCCCTCGACCACGTGTCGCTGCTCGCCGGCACGATGTACCGCGGCCAGTACGAGGAGCGGCTGCGCGAGATCGTGGCCGCCGCCTCGGCGGACCCGAACATCATCCTGTTCGTCGACGAGCTGCACAACCTCATCGGGCAGGGGACGGCGATGGGGGCGGCGATGGACGCCGCCAACATGCTCAAGCCGGCGCTCGTGCGCGGAGAGTTCCGCGTGATCGGGGCCACCACGCAGGACGAGTACGAGCGGTGGGTGTGCGGCGATCCGGCGCTCGAGCGCCGCTTCCAGAAGGTGTCGGTGCGCGAGCTGAGCGCGGAGCAGACGCTGGAGGTGCTGCGGGCGCGCCGGGACCGGCTCGAGCGGCACCACAACGTGGCGATCGCCGAGGAGGCGCTGCTGGCGAGCATCGCCCTCACCGATCGCTTCATCACCGACCGGGCGCGCCCCGACCGGGCAATCGACGCGCTGGACGAGGCGTGCGCGCACACACAGGCGCGCGCGCACTACTCGCCGGCGCTCGAGGTGATGATCGCGGAACGGCGGGAGCTCGTGCGCGCGGCCGAGCGGATCGCGGCGCGCGGAAGCGCGGCGCGCGCGAGCGCGCCGGAGACGGCTCGCGCGCAGGAGCCGGCGCGAGAGGGGGTGGAGCCGGAGCTGGATGATCCGTTCGAGCGCTTCGCGCGACAGGGGCTCGCGGCGCTGGAGCGCTTCGGCGCGGAGATCGAGGCGGCGTTGAGCGGGCAGCGTGCCGCCGCGCCGGCCCCGTCCGCGGCGGGCGACCCCGCCGCGGTGCGCGAGCCGGGCGCGGCCGCGGACGCGCCGCGCCCCGCTCCCGCGCCGGAGGGCGCCGCCCCGGGAATCCGCGCGCGCCTCGCGCGGCTGGAGGGTGAGCTGCAGCGGTGTCTCATCGAGGAGGGCCTGGTCGTGCGCGGGCATGACGTGGCGCGCGTGGTGGCCGTGGCCACGGGACTGGACGTGCACTGGAGCGTGTGAATCGTGCGAGCGAGGCGGGGAGGTGCGCTGCTGGTGGCGCTGATGGCGCTGTCGTGCGGAGGGGAGCGGGGGGGGAAGCAAGGGCCGTACGCGAGAGAGGTCGCCGCGGCCGTCCCCGAGATCGAGCGAGGAACGGGTCTCCGGTTCAAGCGTCCGCCGGTGCTCGCGACGCGCACCAAGCAGCAGGTGCGGCAGTTCCTCGAGCAGCGGTTCCGCGAGGACGTCCCGGACAGCACGATCCAGGGGGAGGAGATCCTCTACCGGCGTCTCGGCCTCATCCCGGACACGCTCGACCTGCGCCGCTTCATGCTCGACCTGCTCACCGAGCAGGTGGCCGGCTTCTACGACCCGCGCACGAAGACGCTCTACGTCGTGGATGGCGCGCCGCGCGAGCAGGTGCAGTTCATCATCTCGCACGAGCTGGTGCACGCGCTCCAGGACCAGTACATGAACCTGGACTCGATCCAGAACGTGCGCGGGGAGAACGATCGGACGATGGCCGCGCAGGCGGTGATCGAGGGGCAGGCCACGCTGCTCCCCCTGCAGGCGGCGCTCGGACCCGGCGCCAGCATGCCGGCGGGGTGGGACCGCGTGCGCGAGATGATCCGCGACAACCAGACGCGCATGCCGGTGCTCGCCTCCGCGCCGTTCGTGCTCCAGGAGACGCTCATCTTTCCGTACCTGAGCGGCGCGGAGTTCATGCGCCGCTTCGAGGCCGAGCGAAAGGGGCAGGTGCCGTACGGCGCGAACATGCCCACCTCCACCGAGCAGATCCTCCACCCCGACCGCTACTTCGCGGCGCATCGCGACCAGCCGACCGCGATCGCGCTCCCCGCGCCGGCCGCGGGCTCGGTGGTGTACCAGGACGATCTGGGCGAGTTCGAGACGCGCCTCTTCCTGTACCAGCACCTGCACGACCAGCCGGCGTCGTTCCGGGGCGCCGCGGGGTGGGACGGCGACCGCTACGCGGCGGTGCGCACGCCGAAGGGGGATGCCATCGCGTGGGTCTCGGTGTGGGATTCGCCGGTGGACGCGGCCGACTTCTCGAGCAGCGTGGAGGAGGTGATGGAGAAGCGGTTTCCATCGGCGCGCCGGACCGACACCGGTGGCGCCACGCGGTGGACCGTCGGCGGCGCTCGCACGGTGCAGCTCCGCGGCGGCGAGGTGGGCGGGCGCGCCGTGGTGCTCTACACCGATGTCCCGAACGGCATCGAGCCGGACCTGCTCGACCTGAAGCACGTCCGGCTCGGGGACGGGATGCCGTAGGCGGGGCTGTCGGCTCTCGGCTCCCGGCCGAGCGTGGAGAGCTCCCGGGGTGTGCAGCTAGTGGACTGTAGCCGAAGTTTGTGAACAAATCATCGTGCTGCGGTGTGCCGCCCAAGCGTGCAGGTCGCGACGGGTCCACGACCAGGTGAAGGGGTGGGCGTAGCGGCGGTTGTATTCCGGCCAACTGGCATCGAGGT
>DASUXC010000166.1:0-15857 GCA_036378095.1 Gemmatimonadaceae bacterium
CCCTCCCCCGATCTCCCCATACAGCTCCGCCACCGCCACCACCCCGCGGCGGAGCTGATCGAGATCGATCTTCTCGTCGGGCGCGTGGGCGTTGTCGTCAGGCAGGCCGAGCCCGAACAGGATCACGGGGGCGCCGAGCACCTCGGCGAAGGTGGAGACGATCGGGTTGGATCCCCCCTCGCGCGTGAACGCCGGCCGGACGCCGAATGCGCGCTCCATCGCCCGCGCGGCGGCGCGCATGAAGGGGTGGCCGGTGCTCGCCTCGTACGCGCGCCCGCCGTGACGCCCGGTGACGCGCACCTCCACGCCCGGCGGCGCGATCTCGAGGAGGTGGCGCTCCACCAGGTCGCCGATCGCCGTGGGATCCTGGTCGGGGACGAGGCGCATGCTCACCTTGGCCACGGCCGTGGACGGGATCACCGTCTTCACCCCCTCGCCGGCGAAGCCGGAGTGAAAGCCGTTCACGTCCAGGGTGGGGCGCGTCCACGCGCGCTCGAGCGTCGTGAACCCCGCCTCCCCCACCAGCGCCGGAGCGCCCAGCGCCTCGCGGTAGCGCGCCTCGTCGAAGGGGAGACGCGCGAGCTCCGCGCGCTCCTCGGCGCCGAGCGCGCGCGCCGCGTCGTAGAAGCCGGGGACGGTCACGCGCCCGCTCGCGTCCTTCATGCTCCCGAGCATCCACGCGAGCGCGAGCGCGGGGTTGGCCACGGTCCCCCCGAACGAGCCGGAGTGCAGATCGGTGGCCGCGCCGCGCACCTCCACCTCCAGGTACGCGATGCCGCGGAGCGCCCGGCAGATGGACGGCACGCCGCGCGCGAACATGGCGGTGTCGGAGATCACCACCACGCTCGCCGCGAGCAGCTCCGCCCGCTCGCGGACGAGCGCCTGCACGTGGGCGCACCCGATCTCCTCCTCCCCCTCCACCACCATCCTGAGGTTCACCGGGAGACGCCCGGTCACGCGCAGGTGCGCCTCGATCGCGGCGAGGTGGGCGAAGAGCTGCCCCTTGTCGTCCGTGGCGCCGCGCGCGAAGAGCTTCCCGTCGCGCACCGTGGGCGCGAACGGGGGCGACGTCCACCGCTCGAGCGGATCCACCGGCTGCACGTCGTAGTGCCCGTACACGAGCACCGTCGGCGCCCCCGGCGCGCGCATCCACTCGCCGTACGCCACCGGATTTCCCGCCGTCTCGATGAGCCGCGCGCGCTCGAGCCCCGCTCCGCGCATGGCCCCCACCACCCACTCCGCGCACCGCCGCACGTCGGGGGCGTGCGAGGAGAGGGCGCTGATGCTGGGGATGGAGAGGAATTCACGGAGCTGCGCGAGGTGGCGAGCGTGGGTGGTGGCGAGATAGTGGGTGATGTGGTCGGTCATGATTCGGCTCTCGGCTCTCGGCTCTCGGCTCTCGGCCACCGGCTCTCGGCTCTCGGCTCTCGGCTCGTTGCACACGCCGAGAGCTCTCCATGCGGGGCTTCAGCCGAGAGCCGAGAGCCGATGGCCGACAGCCGCGTCTTCCAGCCCCGTCCCCCGCACGACCTTCAGGTTCACGAACTCCTCCACCCCCGCCCCCCCTCCCTCGTACCCGTACCCGCTCTCCTTCACCCCCGCGATCCCCACGTCCGGCGGCACTCCGCGCAGCTCGTTCACGCCGACGCTCCCGGCCTCCAGCTCGCGTGTCGCGCGCTCGGCGATCGCCTCGGAGCGGGTGAACACGTAGGCGGCGAGGCCGTACGGGGTGGCGTTGGCCAGGGCGATCGCCTCGTCGGCGGTGTCGAAGGGGGAGACCGGGACGATCGGGCCGAACGGCTCCTCCGCGAGCACGGCGGCGCCGTCGGGCACGTCAGCGAGCACCGTGGGGGACCAGAACCAGCCAGGGGCGCACGGACGCCCGCCCCCCGTCACCACCGTGGCGCCACGCGCGCGGGCGTCGCTCGTCAGGCGCTCCATCGCCGCCACGCGCCGGGCGTTGGCCATGGGGCCCATGTCGGTGCGCGCGTCCATCCCGTCACCCACGCGGAGCGCGCGAGCGACGTCGGCCAGCGCGTGCACGAAGGGCTCGTACAGCGGCCGCTCCACGTAGATGCGGCTCGGCGCGTTGCAGCTCTGCCCCGCGCACTCGAACTTGTACGCCGCGATCGACGCGACGGCGGCGTCGAGGCCGGCGTCGGCGAAGACCAGCACGGGCGCGTGCCCGCCCAGCTCGAGCACGCAGCGCACGAGGCGGCGGGCGGCGCGCTCGGCGAGCCGCTTCCCCACCGCGGTGGAGCCGGTGAACGAGAGGGCGCGCACGACGGACGCGTCCAGCACCTGCTCGGCGATCGCCGGCGGATCGCCGAACACGAGGTTCACCACCCCGGCCGGAAGCTCCGCCTCCTCGAGCGCGGCGACGATGTGCGCGGCGATGGCCGGCGTCTCCTCGGCGGCCTTGAGCACCACCGTGCACCCCGCGGCGAGCGCCGCGCCGAGCTTGCGCGCGATGATCACCGCCGGATAGTTCCACGGCGTGAACGCGCCCACCACGCCGATAGGCTCGGGGTGCACGACCGCTCCCCCGCCCCCCGCGGCGCGCGGCTCCGCCAGGCGCGCCGCCCGATCGGCGTGCCACGCCAGCGTGTCGATCGCGCGGTCCATCTCCGCGCGCGACTCGGCGAGCGTCTTCCCCTGCTCCCGGGTGAGCGCGACCGCCGCGCTCTCCTTCCGCTCGGCCAGAATCGCGGCCGCGCACCCGAGCACCTCCCCTCGCCGCGCGGCGCTCGTGCGCCGCCATGCCGGAAGCGCCGCCTCGGCGGCATCGATGGCGTCCCGCACATCGCTCGCCCCGGCGTGCGCCACGCGGCCGATCTCCTCCCCGGTGGCGGGATTCACCACGCGTCCGCCGCGACGCTCGCGCCCCTCGCGCCACGCGCCGTTCACGTACAGTCTCGTGTCGGTCATTCGATGCACTCCCTGGGAGGGCGCCCGCGCTCCGTCAGGCGTCCGCCCGTGACGCGCCGCCGGCGCTCGTGCCACCACACGCCGGCGTGCGACGCGAAGGTGGCGGCCGTCGCGGCGCCGAACACGCTCGCGATGTTCGCTCGCCCCAGGAGCATGCCCGCGGTGACGAAGAACGCGGCGAGCGACACGAGCCCGGCGCCGAGCGCGCGCAGCAGCTCCTGCGCCGCGGCCGCGCCCTCCGCGCGGTGCGTGGACGCCGCGAGCATCGACGCGGCGACGGGGAAGGGGGAGAAGAGCCCGCTCACCCTGGCCCCGAGCGCGGGTGCCGCGGTCGTGATCCCACACACCATGAGCGCGGCGAGCGCCATGCGGAGGAAGGGGAGCGCCGCGAACCACCCCCCGCGCCCGGCCCCCAGCGGCGCGCGATCCAGCTCGCCACCCCGACCAGCGCGGGCGCGAGCAGCAGCTCGAGTACGAGAAGCTCGGTCATGGTGCCTCGAGTGAAGTGCGGCACCATGATGGGCGCTACGGAGGGGAAAGTCTTGAACGAAGCGGAGCGATTTGGACGGAATTACGGGAGTGCGCTCGGCTCTCGGCTCTCGGCTCTCGGCTACGACACAGCGTGGGGAGTCCGGCGCCCGGGGACCGGCTGCTTGATGAAACGAAATGATACGAAGCGCGCTGGATTAGTTGCGCTGGAGAACTACTGGGCGAATATGATGGGGCATGCAAGATTTCCGAAACCTCCGCGTGTGGCGCGCGGCACACCTGGCCACCATATCCGTCCATCGCGCCACCACAGCCTTCCCATCGCACGAGCAATTCGGGCTCGTCTCGCAGCTCCGGCGCGCCGCGGCGTCCATCGGTGCCAACATCGCCGAGGGGTGTGGCCGCTCGACGGACGGAGACATGCGCCGCTCGCTCAGGATCGCCCTCGGCTCGGCCTGCGAGGTGCTGAATTTCCTCCTCCTCGCGAGAGACCTGGGGCTGCTCGACGAGGCGACATTCGACGCGCTGGAAGGCGAGCTCTCGCCCGTCAGGCGAATGCTGGTTCGCCTCATCGAGCGCCTCACCCCCCGAAAACCGCCCCGCCCACCCTTCCCCTGATCCCCACACCCCAGCCGAGAGCGAAAGGCTCTCCGTGCTGGGCAGTAGCCGAGAGCCGAGTGCCGAGAGCCGACAGCCTGGTCTTCTCTCATCCCCCTCTCTTCCGATACTCCCCCGGCGTCACCCCCGTCGCCCGCTTGAACACGCGCGTCAGGTGACTCTGGTCGGCGAAGCCCGCGCGAAGGGCGAGGTCGGCGAGGGAGGCGCCGCTCGGGAGCTCGCGGCACACGAAGTCCACGCGCAGGCGGCGCACGTAGTCGCCCATGGTGCACCCGAAGACGCGGCGGAACTCGCGCGCGAGCTGTACGGGGTGGACGCCGAGCGTCGCGGCCACGTCGCTCACCCGGAGCGCGTCGGCGAAGCGGTCGTGCAGGAGGTCGCGCGCGCGCCGGAGCCAGGGCGCGCCGGGCTTCTCGTCGCGGAGGGCGCGCGCGGCCCATCCGATCAGCTCGCAGGCGAGCCCCTCGAGCACGAGCGGGGAGCAGGCGTCGTCGCGCCGCAGCTCGTCGTGGAGCTGCGCGGCGACGAGCGGCACGCGTCCGCCCAGGAATTCCTGCGGCTCGCCGGCGATCCCGAACGCGCCGAGCAGCCGCTCCTCCCACGCTCCCGTGTACGCGATGTGGAAGCATGCGGTGGGCGCGTGGAACACGCTCGTGTGCGCCTCCCCCGCCGGATGGAGGGAGAGCTGCCACGGCGAGCGCGTGCGGTGGCTGCCGCGCCAACTGTCCGTGTACGATCCGCGCAGCGCGAGGCAGAAGCGCCAGTCGGCGTGCTCGTGCCGCCCCATGCGGAGCCCCGCCGGGTAGCGCTTGCGGATCAACTGCAGCCCGTCGGCGATGGTCGTGCGGTGCTGGACCAGCTCGAGTGTGGCTCGCGCCATCGGTCACCCCGTGAATCGTCCCCGATCGAGACACTACCTACGGACACCATGCTTCCTGGCCGAGAGTGCGTCGACCATGGCATGAGCGCAGCCGGGATCGCTGGGCCGGCGCCGCGGCCTCGAAGCAGAATGGAGTCGAAGGCGAGCGGCGGTGCAGCGAGCGTCGCCACGGAGACCGCACGCGGCGAAGGCCAGATGTCTGGCGCGGTGCGGCTCCCGCCGTGCGGGGCGCGCCGACGCTTCGCAAAGGGATCGTCCGCCCACGGCGGACGAGCGAAAGGAGAGTACCCCCTCCCCGCCACTCTCAACATATAGCGCACCCCGGGGCTTGCGGGAAGGCCGGGGGCACGTCGCATCATCGCCGGCCAATTTCAGAACCTTCGGATACGGGAGGCACGATATGAAGGAATACGATGCGCCGGTCGCGACCGGCGTGATGCCGGCTGGAGCGTGGCGATGACCGAGCATGCGGTGGTGATCGCCGGAGGCGGTCCGACGGGGCTGATGCTGGCGGGCGAGCTGGCGCTGGCGGGCGTCGACGTCGCCATCGTCGAGCGGCGCGCGAGCCCGGAGCTCGTCGGCTCGCGGGCGGGCGGCCTGCACGCGCGCACCATCGAGGTTTTCGACCAGCGCGGAATCGCCGACCGGTTCCTCTCGCGGGGACAGAAAGCGCAGGTCGTGCGCTTCGACTCGACCCCTCTGGACATCAGCGACTTTCCCACGCGGCACAACTACGGCCTCGGGCTCTGGCAGAACCACATCGAGCGCATCCTGGCCGAGTGGGTCGGCGAGCTTGCGGTGCCGATCCATCGCGGACGCGAAGTGACGGGTTTCGCGCAGGACGACACCGGCGTCGACGTCGCGCTCTCCGACGGTGAGTCGCTGCGGGCGCAGTATCTCGTCGGGTGCGACGGAGGGCGCAGCCTGGTTCGCAAGGCGGCCGGCATCGAGTTCCCCGGGTGGGATCCGACGACGAGCTGGCTGATCGCCGAAGCCGAGATGGCCGAGGAGCCGAAGCTGGGGGGGCACCAGGATGCGCTCGGCAGCCACGCCATCGGCAGGGTGGAGTACGAGGTGCGCGACGGCAAGGTGGTGTACAAGGACAGCGGACCAGTGCGGCTCGTGTTGACGGAACCGCACCTCGAACACGCCGGCGAACCCACCCTCCGCGATGTCAGCGAGGCGCTCATCGCCGTGTACGGAACCGACTACGGAATACACAGCCCCATCTGGATCTCCAGGTTCACCGACATGACTCGCCAGGCCGCGGCCTACCGCGACGGACGGGTGCTGCTGGCCGGCGACGCCGCGCACGTGCACCCCCCGGTGGGTGGACAGGGCCTCAACATCGGCGTGCAGGATGCGGTGAACCTGGGGTGGAAGCTGGCCCAGGTGGTCCACCGGACGTCGCCGGAAAGCCTCCTGGACAGCTACCATGCCGAGCGCCATCCGGTCGCCGCGCGCGTGCTGCGCAACACGATGGCGCAGATGGCGCTTCGCCGCCCGGACGATCGCACGAAGGCCCTGGGCGACACGGTCTCCGAGCTCCTCGGCATGGACGAGCCTCGCAAACGACTCGCCGCGGAGATGTCCGGTCTGGGCGTTCACTACCACTTGGGCGAGGGACACCCGCTGCTCGGACGCCGCATGCCCGATCTCGACGTCGTCACCGCCAACGGCGCGCTGCGAGTCTACACCCTGCTGCACGAGGCCCGGCCGGTGCTGCTCGACTTCGGTGAGCCCGGCGGCATCGACATCACTCCGTGGGCCGATCGCATCCGGTCGATCGACGCGAGATACGACGGTGCATGGGAGCTTCCGGCGATCGGCGCGGTGCCTGCTCCCACCGCCGTGCTGATCCGCCCCGACGGATACGTGGCCTGGGTGGGAGACCGAACCGAGTCGGGGCTCGCCGACGCGCTGACCACCTGGTTCGGACCGCCGGCCGTGGGGTAGCGCTTTCGGGCGAGCACAAATTTGAAAGCGCGGCCGGTGAGGGCATGGCGATCGTGCGGGTGAATGCGAGAGACGCGGCTGGAAGACGCGGCTGTCGGCTCTCGGGAAGACGCGGCTGTCGGCCATCGGCTCTCGGCTCTCGGCTAGTGCACACGCCGAGGGCTCTCTATGCGGGGCTTTAGCCGAGAGCCGAGAGCCGACAGCCGCGTCCTCCCCCCTCCCCCCAGCCACCACCATGCCCCTCCTCGCCACCCTCCTCGCCACCCTCGCCCTCACCCCCGCCCCCGACAGCGCCCGCCCCGTCCTCCAGGCGGCGCTCGCCGCGCACGGCATGAGCGCGCGCGCGCCAGACGGTGTGACCGCCAGCTTCTCGGGCGTCCTCGCCATGCGCGGGCAGAGCAGGGGGGTGGATGGGCCGCTCGACTGGGAGCCCGCGCGCACCACCACCACGTGGGACGCGCGGAACGACCGCATCGCGCAGGACGCGGAGAACACGTATCCCGTGGGCTTCGTGCTCACGTACCGCACGGTGGTGACGCCCGACACGGGGTTCGTGATCGAGCTGACGCGCTGGCTCCAGGGAGCGATGGTCGACCGCGGCGCGGCCACCCCGCGCCCGGCGGTGCGCGCCACACTGCTCCGCGAGCTGGGGCCGTTCTGGATCGAGCACGCGCTCGCGCACGGCACGGCGCTCCGCCGCCTCGGCGACGAGCGGGACGGCGCGCGCACGTACCAGGTGGTGTCGCTCGACGACGGCGCGGGGGAGATCGCCGCGGGGTTCGACGCGCGCACGCACCTGCTCGCGTGGCTCGAGACGCGCGCGCAGCACCCGGTGACGGGGCTCGAGCGCACGCGCGTGACGTTCGCCGGCTATCGGAGCGAGCGCGCGCGTGCGGGGATGACGCCGCTCCGTCTCCCCACCCTCCGCGTCGACACGCGCAACGGCGTGGAATCGCAGCGCGGGCTCATCGCGTGGACGCTGGGCGCCGCGCCCCCCGACTCGCTCTTCGCCGTCCCCGCCGGCTACCACGAGAACCACGAGAGCACGGAGCCCCTCCGCCCGCTCGCCGACGGCGTGTGGGCGCTCCGCATCACCACCGGATACACGGCGATGGTGGTGGAGTTCGACCACTTCCTGGCGGTGATGGAGGCGCCGATCAACTCGGCGCTCTCCGAGCGGGCGCTCCGCGCGATCGCCGAGCGCTTCCCGGAGAAGCCGGTGCGGTACGTGGCGTTCACCCACCATCACACCGACCACGCCGGCGGGCTGCGCCCGTACATTGCGCGCGGCGTGACCGTGCTCGCCACGCCGGCGGAGAGCGCGTTCGTGGAGCGGCTCGCCGCGGTGGAGCTTCCCCTCCAACCCGACTCGCTGAGCCGCGCGCCCAGGCGTCCCATCTTCGAGACCTTCACCGGGGCGCGGCGCGTGCGCGATGGGGCGCGGGAGCTGGACCTGTACGACATGGGGGCGACGTCGCATGCGTCGTCGATGGTGTTCGCTTACGTTCCGGGGGCGGGGATCGCGTACGACGGCGATGCGACCATCTTCCCCCCCGACGTGACCGACGTACCGGTGAACCCGCTCACCGGGGAGCTGCTCCGCGCCTTCCGGGACGCGGGGATCGCCGACAGCGTGACCACCATCGTCGGCACGCACGTGGGGCCCGTTCCCGTCGCGCGACTCACAACACCGAGGTGATCCAGGCCGTGTCGCTCGCCGCTCTCACCACGCTGTTCGCGTCACCGCTCGTGACCGTGACCGACTGCGACTGCCACGCGCCCCGAGGGGGCCCGGGCGCGGAGCGCGGGGACGAGCGCACGCACTTCGCGCTCGTGAGGCGGGGGGCGTTCGCGTACCACGCGCGCGGGGAGCGGCACATCGCCGAGCCGGGGACCGCCGTCGTCTACCACGAGGGGGACAGCTACCGCATCTCGCACCCCCTGGACGGCGGCGACCGGTGCACGATCATCGAGGCCGACCAGGCGCTGGCCGAGGAGCTGCTCTGGCGGCGCGGCGCCGGAAAGGGTGCGCCGCCGGTGCTCGCCGTGCGTCTCGCGCCGGGCGTGCAGCTCGAGCACGTGCTCGCCCGCGCCGCGCTGCGCCGCCACGCGAGCGACCGGCTCGCCGCGGAGGAGCTGGTGGTGGGCCTCCTCGCGAGCATGGCGAGCCAGCGTTCCGGGAGAGCGCGCGCCGCCGGAGGTCGCGCCGCGGGGCGCCGGCGGATCGTGCAGCGCGCGCAGGAGACGATCGTCGCGCGGCTCGACACCAACCTCGGCCTCGCCGACGTGGCGGCGAGCGTGGGGTGCTCGCCGTATCACCTCGCGCGCCTCTTCCGCGACGAGACCGGCTTCTCGCTCCGCCAGTACCGGCTCCACCTTCGTCTCGCCATCGCCATGCAGCGGCTCGCCGACGGCGACGAGAACCTGGGCGCGATGGCCGTGGACCTCGGCTTCTCGCACCACAGCCACCTGACGGAGAGCTTCCGGCGGCACGTGGGGGTGTCGCCGGGGGAGGTGAGGAGGAGGGTGAGAAATGCGGCCATCGGCTCTCGGCCATCGGCTCTCGGCTACGGCCCCGCATAGAGAGCTCACGGCGTGTGCACCAGCCGAGAGCCGATGGCCGAGAGCCGACAGCCGCGTCGTCCCGAGCGCCGAGAGCGGCGTCTCTGCGCACTGCTCGTTCTCCTGCTCACGAGCTGCTCCCCGCCATTCACGAGCCGCGCCGAGGTCGACATCACCGGGGAGTTCCGCGCCGACGGGAGCTGCGTGGTGCGCGCGGATGGTGTGCCGCTGTACGCCGACCTGGACCGCGCGCGCACCGTGCACGAGACCGGCGTCGCGCCTGACGAGGCGCGAGCGGGGTGGGTGGTGCACAGGGTGAGCTGCCTCCCCTCGGCGGTGGGGCTCATTCGCAGCGACCGGCGCGACTTCGCGCTCGCCTTCGTGGTGCGCGGCGCGGGGCCGCCCCGCCCCGGCACGTACACCGTGACGCCGGACGCGCTCGTGCGCGGCGTGCCCGGGACCATCGGCGGCGCGTACTTCGATCCCGTCCGCTACGGCCCGGACAGCCCCGGCTCGGGGATCCTCGACCTCGGCGGCGACGTGTACCTCGCGATCACGTCGGGGGAGGCGCGGCTCACGCGAATCGACTCCACGCGCGTGGTGGGGAGCTTTCGAATGAGGGCGGTGCGGAGGTGGAGTATGTGAGAGACACGGCTGTCGGTCATCGGCCATCGGCTCTCGGCCATCGGTAACTACCCAGCGTAGAGGGCTCTCGGCGTGTGCCGCAAGCCGAGAGCCGAGCGCCGAGAGCCGACAGCCGCGTCTTCCAGCCGCGTCTTCCAGCCGCGTCTTCCACCCGCGTCTTCCCGCGTCCCGCCGGCCGGGTCAGTATCGCTCCGCGAAGTGGACGGTGGTAGAGACGCGGCGAGACGAATCTTGCCCGTAGGCGCACAGGTACGGCCCGACCTGCACGTCGATCCCGGTGGGCGTGAACGTGCCGAACACCGTGCCGTCGCGCCCCGAGAGATCCAGCTCGATCATCCGGTCGTCGCGCACGACGTATGTGAAGCCACGCTCGGATGTCCCCCTTTGACCGAATTCCGGGAAATAGATGACCTGCGTGATGGTCGCCTGCCGACCGTTCTCCGTGACGATGGTCAACGAATCGAACTGCGGATCGCTCGGCGGCGCGTTCGGGCACAACGTGGTCGGGAGCCGGCGGCCATCGTAGGTGGTGGCGACGTAACGGTGGACGACCGGGTGGCCGGCGGTGGGCGGGTCGTCGCAGGCGGAGAGGGGGAGGGTGGGGGCGATGGCGAGAACGAGAACGAGGCTCGCTCGGCGGCGGTCGATCGACATGTGGGCAGGGTACGCGGCAGGAGTGAGATGGGAGCACGGGGGTGCGGTGCTGCTCGCGCGTGCGTGTAATTGACCGACGCCGGCCACCGTCCGCAAGCGAGGTCGATCCCGATCGGGCGCGGGGGCGTCTCTACCGCCCGTACGGCACGAACCGCTTGAGCCGGAGAAAGGGCTGCTCGAGCAGGTGCCAGCTCGCGAGCGCCGCGGCCGTGGTGACGGCGAGGGCGAGGGCGCCGAATCCGAGCTGGCGCGCGAGCGCGGTGCCGCGCACGAGCGGGATTTGCTGGGGACCGAGCCCGGCGGCGACGAGCAGGGTGATGATGGGCGGGTGGAGGACGTACATGGCGTAGCTGTACCGCCCGAAGAAGCGCAGGGGGCGCCACCGCCAGAAGGATCGGACCGAGTCGCCGAGCCGCGGCCCGACGGCGGTGGCGATGGCGAGCGCGGCGAGGAGCACCACGGCCGGGTAGCCCGCCACCTGCATGGGCGCTCTCTCGGCCTCGAGCGCGTGCCGCGCGGCGAACACGCCGGCGAGCACCAGCGCCGCGAACGGCGCGGCGGCGGCCAGCGCGCGCCGCGCCACGGGCCAGCGCGTCTCGTCGCGCGCGGCGATGGCGAGGAGCGCGCCCGCCGCGAGGCAGTCCATGCGCGTGGGAAGCAGCACGTAGATCGCCGCGCCCGGCACGCCGGCGGCCACGAGCGCCACGCGGAGCAGCGACGCCGTCACGATCGCGCCGATGGCGATCCGCGCCAGCGCGCGCCGGCTCGACAGCGCGACCACCAGCGGCCACGCCAGGTAGAACTGCTCCTCCACCGCGAGTGACCACAGGTGCCCCGTGTCCGGCGGCGCGCCGGCCCAGCCGTGGCGGGCGACGAGCACGTTCACCATGTACGTCCAAAACCACCCCTGCCGCTCGTGCAGCAGCGGTCCCTGGTTCGGGCCGTTCCAGCCGAGCGCCGGAGCGATCCAGAGCGCGGCGGCGACGAACGCGAAGTACAGCGGGAAGATGCGGAGCACCCGGCGCGCGTAGAAGCTCCGGAAGTAGCGCGCCCCTCCTTTGGCGTCCAGCAGGATCCCGGTGATCAGGAAGCCCGAGAGCACGAAGAAGAGGTCCACGCCCACCCACCCCGACGTCGCGATGTCCTTCGCCGCCTGATCCGCGACGCCGGAGGTGGGTACCAGCCGCCCCACGTGATCCGCGATCACGAGCAGGATCGCCAACCCGCGCACCCCGTCGAGGGCGGCGATGTGCTTCGAGGAACGCACCTACGGCCAGCTACGCGGCATGCGGCATCGAGCGCGCGGCGCACCGGCTCGGCACGCCCGCGCGTGTTCTACGATTCATCGCCGGGTGCGTGAGCATCATCCGCGCCGCGGCGCTCCGGCGCGGCGGCAACGGCACCGGCCGGGCGCCCGATCACCGAAGCCGTGACCCGTACCCCGCGGATGACCACCCGCCCCGTCTTGCCATTCGCTCCCCGGTCTCCCACCATGTACCCCTCGCCAGGCGCGTAACCACCGTCTCGGGAGGGCCCCATGTCCGACGAGAGCGGAGCCGCGGATGCCGTGAAGGATGCGAAGGGCGTCGTCGAGGAGTTCGTCGGCGTCCTCGTGCTGGTGGACATCGTGCTCGGCGCTCTCGCGCTCTACTGGGCGCGCCTCGCCTTCCCCGACGCCGGGCGCGAGCTCCCGGGCACCGGCTACCCGTTCGTGGACGTCGCCCTCCTCGCCTGCGCGGCGGCGATCGTGGGGAAGATGGTGTCGCTCGTCGCGGGGGGCGTGGCCGCGCTCGTGCTCCTCCGCGCCGCCGCGCCGCCGGACGGGCCGTTCGCCCGGATGAGCGAGGCGCTCGCGCACTACCTGCGGGTGGCGGAGAGCGACGCGCCCGCGCTGGCGCATCTCACCGACTGGACGACGGCGAAGAGCTGGAAGGACCACTGGGCGGAGATCCTGGGCGGCGCCGCGGCGCACCTGGCGAGCGCGAGCCCCGCCGCGGCGGCGCGGCTGGAGCGCGAGCGGTCGACCGCCGAGCTCACGTACGGCGTGGCCGTGCTCGTGCTGCTCTTCGGCGCGTACCTCGCGATGCGCCTCGGCTGGTGGGTGGGGCTCGCGGCGGCGCTCGCGACGCTTTCGCTCCTCTACTCCGGGCGGGTGCGGCAGCGCGGCTGGCTGCGCGCGCTGGCGCACGAGCTGGACGGGGTGAGCGCCGCGCTCGCGGCGCGGCGCGCGGAGGGCGACCAGCCGGGCGGCCAGCAGGGCGGCCAGCAGGGCGGCCAACCGGGGGGCGCGGTGGCGCCCAAGCCCGCCATCACCGAGGAGCACACCGAGGCACCGAAGCCGGTGGCGCCCGCGGCCCCGGCGGTGCACGGCTGACCGGCGACGGAACCCGGCCACGGAGCCCGGCCGCGGCGCCGGCGAGCGGCCAACCCACTCGAGCGCGGAGAGGCGACATGCGGATCATCGTGGAGACGGCGGAGCGCAGGGAGCGCGTGCCCGTCAGGCACGTGGCGCAACTGTTGAGCGGGCTCCTCACCGTGTACGCCGGCGTGGCGCTGGCCGTGGACCCCGGCTCGGCGGAGGAGATCTTTCTCGCCCTCAACGCGGGGAGCGCCGAGGAGGCCGGCGACGCGGGGCGCGACTGGGGGGTGGTGGTGAGCCCGATCCCTCAGCCGCCGGGCGGCGGCGTGCTGCGCGCGCTCGAGCAGGCGGGGCGGACCGTGCTCGAGGGGGACGAGTGGCCGCGCGAGAACCCGAGGCTCCAGGCGCTCGTGACGAGCAGCCTCGCGAGGCGATGGTCGGGCGGCGACGCGCTCGTGATGGGAGTGCTGGGCACCGGGAGCGTGTACGGGGACATCGAGATCGCGCGCGACCTGGATCGACTGAGGCGCGGATTCGAGCGGATCGTCCGGAAGATCGGGAGCGTGCTCCCGTGGCGCCCCGACGCGCGCACGGACGAGATCAAGGACGCCGTGCGCGAGGTGGTGCCGGGCGGCCCGACGGCGCTCGCGGGCGCCGGGGTGATCGGGGTGGGGGTGTCGCGGGTGGTCGGGGCGGCGGTGGGGCTCGGGGGGACGGGGATCGTGGTGGACTGAGGGCGGCTCGGCCGAGCGGGCCACCCCGACCGTCCCGCTACACCGCCCGGATCTGGATGTCCGTGAGCGCCACCCGCGCCAGCGTCTTCCCGGAGCCCGGTACGACCGACCAGAGCGCGGGGATGTAGACCTGCGTGATGTACGGCGGCGGGACCCAGAGGGGGAGGTCGTCGTTGGGGTTCGGGTCGGCGCGCATGTCCTGGATCGTGCCAGGGCCCAAGAACGCCGCGAGCGGCTGGGCGAGCCTGGCGCTCACCACGCGGTCGCACGAGGCGCCCCACTGCTTGGCGATGGCGCCGAAGAGGCGCCAGAGATCGCTCACCCCCGTCCCCGACATCTCCGAGCGCCGAACGATCTCGTCGTAGTCGGCGCGCCTGATCCACCAGGGGGAGGTGATCATGTCGTCCTCCGTCTTCGCGGCGCCGTTCACGCGGGTGCTCGCGATCCGGTAGATCCGCTCGCCGGGGGGGAGCGTCACCTCCGAGCGCACGATCATGCCGCGCTTCGGGCGCTTGTAGTCGGGGAGGGAGCGGTTGGCTCCGAGCATCGGGTTCTCCGGGTGAGTGTTCGACCGACGGGGGCGATGATGGCGAAACCGGAGGGCGCCAGCCAGCCCGCCCTCCGGTAAATCATCCGACGCGCGAAAGGCGCGGACTGTCTCAGGCCGGCGCACGCCCCGGCGCACGCCCGGTGGGACCCTCGCCGCTACTTCCTCACCACCCCGTCGTCGTTCAGGACCGCGACGTTGAGGTAGTGCAGCACCAGGTCGTCCGTCTGCTTCGACGCCGTGGTGACCCCGTCGTTGACGAGCACCTTGTACAGGTAGGCGTACGCCCCGACCATCTCCACCCGGATCGTCGGGTTTCCGCTGGAGTGATTGTTCGGGTCCGCCTTCCACCCGAGCATGGCGTCGAACTCCAGCCGCACCGAGGCGTCCGGGTGGAACGCCCCGTATTCCATTCTCGTCTCGGTCGTGCCGACGACGATCGTCTTCGTGCGGCCGCCGTACGTCCAGCTCGCCTCCCGGTGGTGGCGTCCGGAGACGGTGATCGCCGGCGCCACGTTCTTGAGCTCCGCCTGCGAGTGGGCGTGGAGCGGATAGAGCCCGTTGTTCCACCGCATCACGTTCGAGCTGTGCGCGGTCACGTGATCGCGGTTCGTGTGCGGGCCGCCTCCCCAGGGACCGGCGCGCCCCGTCAGGTCGCCGTACGCGGCGACGTCCCACTTCTCCAGGGCGGCGTTCCCGGTGCGGTCGGGGCGCACCCGCGAGACCGCGCCGGCGAACTTCACGTTCATGGGATCGGTCGCGTGCTGTTTGCCGGCGTTCTTGAAGCGGACGAACTGCGCGTCACTCATCTGAACGACCGCGCGAGCGCCGGGCCCGGGGGTGTAGACGTCGGGGATCGCCTTGGAGGCGAGATACGTTTGCAGCGCGTGCTGGGACGCCCCGTAGCACACCTTGGCGTCGACGAGGGTGACGTGCATGGACGTACCCGGTGGGGGGAGAGTGTGACGAGCGCCCCCGTCGACAGGCGTCAGGCGGCGGCCCGCGAGAAGGTGGCGTGCGGCGGGCGTGGCGTCAACGTGGGCGGCCGCGGGCGGTGGTCGTGGCCCGGCCGGGATCGCGCGAGGACTTGGCTGGCGGGGGCGGTGGTGGATGGCCGGTCAGTAGCGCTGCACGAAATGGACGGTGGGCACGACGAACTGCAGTCCGCCGTCAGCGGTCAGGCAGGCGAACGGCGGGAAGGTCGCGTCGATCCCGGTGGCCGTGCGGGTGCCGAACACGCCCGTCTCGTGCCCTGCGGCATCGAGGACGATCACCTGGCCGTCGCGGACCGTGAACAGGAAGTCCTTGGAGGTCGCGGAGATGCCGCCACCCAGCGGGTCGCGGAGTGAACCGACCCGGGTTCGTCGGAGACTCGGTGGTTTGAGTATTCAGGCCGCCGCCGGCGCAGCCTGAGCGAAAGCAAACTGCTTCTCATACTCCGCTGGGGGAAGGTAGCCCAGCGGCTCCAGCAGTCGCTCGTTGTTG
>DASUXC010000167.1:0-6837 GCA_036378095.1 Gemmatimonadaceae bacterium
GCGTTGTCCAGCTCCGCGAGCCGCGCCCGAGCGATCCCGGCTTCGGAGCGCGCAGTCTCGTACTCGCCCCCGAGGCGCTCCACCCGCTCCAATCTTCGGAGATCCGCGGCGAGCTGCTCGACGCGCGACTGAGCGGGGCGAGCCGGCGGGACAAGTCCCACCGGCAGCTCCAACTGCTCCTGGCGCACCTGGTCCGGCCGCAGATCCTCCCTTCTCTGCTCCGGAGGATGCAGCGGGACCGACTGATCCGGATCGCGCGCGGCAGGCGACGACTCCACGGTCCGCAGTCCCATCGCTCGCTCCTCGTCGCGGAGCACCTGCTGGATCGCGCGCCGGTCCTGCCAGCGGTCCCACGCGATGCCGTTCTCCGGATGCACGCGGTTGACCAAGAGGTGCATGTGCGGGTGGCCGCGGTCCCGGTGCGCGACGATCAGCACCTGGTGCTCCTGCAGCCCGAGCGCGGCGATCACGCGGTCGGCAACGCGCTCCATCGCGGCACGGTCGACGGGGGCGGGGGGGTTGACGCTCAGGGAGAGATGATAGACCGGCTTCTCGACGCGCGGGTTCTGCGCGGCTGTAGCGCGCATGATCCTGGCCGCCAGCTCGGGATCATCAGTCGGAAGGTTGCGCGCGGCGCGCCAGTCGACGCGATCGGCGCCGTCGATGGTCCGCCCGCCCTCCAAGTACCGGGCGAGCGCGGCGAAGCTCCGGCTGCTGCTCGCCATGCTGATCATGGGAGGACTCCTTCCGCGCGGCGCCGGCGGGCGGGGGCGTCAGGTGGTGTCGCGGATGACGTCGAGCAGCGCGGCGAGGTCGCGCTCGAAGCCGTCCGCGTCGGGGAGGCCGCCCTCGCGCGCGACCCGTGCGAGACGCGTCAAGCGGTTGCCGAGCCGGGCGAGAGAGCGCACGAGTGCGTCGGTCCCTGCGCCAGGTCTGGCACGTCCGGCAGCGCCGAGCGCCGCCTCGCGCACGTAGACGGCGACCGGGCGGCCGCACGCGACGGCACGCTCAGTCACAACACGGAGTTCATCCGGCGTGAACCGGATCAGCTTCGCACAGCCGCGTCGATCGGCACCTCCGTTCCGTTCCACTCGCACGCCACGCGGCACGTCAGCTCTCGTCGTGTCCATAGAACATCCCGCTCTCGGCAGGCGGCCACGCCGTGGCTGCGGTTGCACACGCGCGCCGCAAGTCGCCCTAAAACGCGATCTCTCATCCCAGACTTACCTCGGAATCCTGAACAGCGTTCTGCGCCGTGCACATCCGCCGGGTGGACGGAGTGCCTCGGTGCTGAGCAAGCCAGAGGGGCTGCAGCTAATTTGCCGCAGCCCCGTTCGGACATTTAGCTCGTAGTCGATCTCAGGGCGTTGCGGTTCCGCGGCCCTGCTTCTGCCGCGCGGCAGCTCGTTTCCGAGACTCCTTTATGAGCTCCTCGTCCCGCTTTTTCAGGGCCGCGGCATTCGCGTCGAAGCGAGCAAGCTGAGCCGGCGTCATCACCTTGCGCTTCTCGGCGATGTCCCGCGCGCGTAACGCCATGACCTGCGCGTTGTGGGCGTCCACAGGTAGCCTCTGCGCATTGAGTTGATTATTCAGCGCGAGATAGCGGCGCGTGATCGCGTCGATCGAATCCTGCTGCGCCTTGGTCAGGTCAATACCATCGAAGAGCCGGGAACGAACTCGCGGCACATCCTTGCACGTCGGTTGCGCCGTGCCCGGTCCGCACGCCATCGCTTGTGCAGGTGCGCTGGCTGCCTGAGCGTGCGCGGTTGTCGCCGCGACGGCGAGGGCGGTGGCAGCGACAGCAAGGATTCGAGTGGCGTTGTCCATCGGCATTTCTCCGAGTGGGGTGTTCGAACATGACACTGCGGTGAACGTGGTTGCAGGCGGCGGCGCGGCGACCGTCCTGGCAATAGGCGCGACTTCGAGCAGCGCCCCCTGCATCAGGGTTCGAGCGGCCCGACCGCGCTAGCGGCACTGCCGGTGAGCAGGGCGATCAGGGCGCGCGGCAGACGCTCGAGCTGGGTGTCGGTGAGCAGTTCCCGAACGGCGGGAAGCCAGACCTTCGTGGTGGCATCGATGCGCACTTCGGCTTCCTTCACCCGCGCCACGACCTCGCGGTCCGGCACCAGGTCACTGACCTGCGCGATGTAGGCGGTCAGCGCCGCCTGCGTGGAGTCGACCGCCTGCCGCCAGCGCTCCGCTATGGCCTGCAAGCTATCCGCTTGATCCGGGCCTAACTGCAACTTATCGCTCAGGTGCAGGATGGCGGCGAACGGATTTCCGACCGGCAGCACGCGCTCCAAGGCGCCGGGGTCGTCCCGGGCGGCGCGGGCGGCGCGCGCCCTCGTACGGTTCTGCTGCGTGGTGAGCGACGGCCCGATCGGCATCCGCACCGACACCCGCAGTTCGACCGGAGTGTGCCAGGCACCTACACCGGGCCGCTGCCCGAAACGCGGGTTCACCTGGTAGCGGAACTCGCGGGCAGCGGGATCGAAACCCGTGACCACAAGCAGCATCGGATCGGGGACGTTCACGTCGCCCCAGCCGTGCGCGCGGGCTGTGCCGTGCAGCAGCCGGTCGAGGCCTCCGGCCGCGTTCGACACGTCGACGAAGATGCCGCCCTCGGTGGGGAGCCAGGAAGGTGAGAGCTCCAGCCGCAAGTCGAGCGTGCCGCTCCAGGGACCGGTGCAACTATTGCGCGCGGCGATGCGTCCGGCCTGACGCGCCAGGCAATGCCGCGCGGCCGCCGGCGCGCCACTCAGCACCGCTGCCATGCTCTGCCCGAGCGGCGAGGAGGGCGAGGCGATGAACGCGATGTCGTTGTTCGCGCCATCGCCGTTGACGTCTCCAGCGACGAGCGGCGTGTACGGCATCCCCGACCTCAGCGCGGTGCGGGCGATCAACCGAGCCTCATGGCTGAAATTCAGATTGGTGTACACGCTCAGCGTGTGCCGGGGCATCGCGAGCGGGCCCCACGCGGCAGCGAACGGGTCGCCTGCCGTGAGGCCGCCGAACCCGCGCTCCTGCGCCCGTCCCTTCTGGTAACGGTACTGTAAATAGAAGTTGACTGGCTGCCCCTTGAGGAACGGCTTGCCTACCGTGAACTCCGTAACTGCCATGTGCAGGTCGGACGTGGTCGCGAGCACGGGGCCGTACCTAACCGAGCGCCGCGACGCACCGAGCGCAGTCGCGCCGGTAGCGGGTGCGATGTCAGACACAGGCGCGTACACGGGCCGGTCCGCTTCTCCGATAAGCGTGAACGCGGGGGATGGCTGCAGGTTGAGGTCGATAGCGCCCCCCGGTCGCGTGCCGCGGGAATGAGTCAACGTCATGTAGAGCTCGGTCCACACGATGTTGTGCCACGTCAATGCCGCGCGCCAGTGGGCTGGGGGGCGGTAGCGATCGAACAGGGTGACGCTCGGCACGGCGGGGGTGGCCGGCCCCCCGCCGCTGCCGTCGGCGCAAATTCCGGGGATGCTCGTCGGATCCGCTTCGTATCGCTGCCACTCGGGCACAGGAACGGCGTCGCCCGCGCAGTCGAGCAGGCGCGCGGCGGAAGGGAGGCCGGTCGCCCGTGAGGCGGCGAGCGCGGTGCCCACATCGAGATGCGACTGGTAGCGGCCGAGGACGAACGAGAGCGAGCCAACAGTCGGCCGATGAGCACGGCCCCCGTCGGAAATGCGATCCCACGACCACGCGACGCCGAAGCGGGGACTGATGCTCAGCAAGCGCGGCAGCACGTCGGTGCGTCGCCCGAAGAGCGAATCAATTGCCGCATTGTAGGTGGCGGGGGCGGCGACGCGCTCGGCGTCGAGACGCAGACCGTACTGCACGGTGACATTGGGGCGCACCGCCCATCGGTTGTCCACGTAGAGCGCGCCCCGCACGCCGGAGCCGCGCTGGGCGTTCGCCGGGGTCTGACGCGTGAAACGCGAAGCCCGCCCCGCCGCCAGCGCCTCGAGCGACTCGAACTCGAACGCGCCACGCTCGCGGTTCGCCGGGTTCTGCCAGAGCCGCTCGGTGAACAGCTCGCCTCCCACACGGTGTCGCCGCTTGCCATCGAAGGAGAGCCAGGTAGTTGAGGCGTGCACCTGCCACGTACTGGTCCGCGAGTATGCCGCGAAGGGATTGCCGCCGAACGAGAGCCAGGTGAGCGCGGAGTCGCCCGAGGGGAGTGCGGAGAGCACGCGCACGCGCCCTTCCGGCAGCCCGAGGTAAGGTGAGACGCGCGAATCGTACGTGTTGAAGCTCGCCGAAAGGTCGGTGAGGAAGTTGTTGCCGATGTAGTGTGAGAGCGCCGCGGTCACGAACCCGCCGGTCTCGCGCGTGCGCCCGCCATACGACGGGAGCGCCGCCGGCGAGGTGAACGCGCCACCGGTGCCGCCCGTGCCAACGTTTGCGTCGAGGCTGAACTTGGTCCGGTCGTCGTAGTTCCCGATGTCGAGGTGGCCCATCCACGCCAGCCGCATGCCACGCTGTTTATCAGGCATCGCCGCCACCGTGGTCGGGATGCCGATCTGCGACATGAGCGCGAGAAAGCGCGCGAGGGAGTCCGGAGCGAGCCCGAGGCGCGCGAGACCCGCGGACGTGGTGGGGAACTCAGGAAGGGGGGTGGTTCTCTGGGCGTAGGTGACGATCGAGGTAAGATGCGCGCGCCCGTCGAGCAACGGATCGGAGGTCCACAGCGTCGCGTTCAGTCTGGAGCTCCTGGTGCCCGCGTCGGCGCTGGGTCGGTCCACCCACTTGAGCGCAGCCGGGGCGACCGAAGCGGCGAGGTAGCGCAGGTGATAGTTCTCGGCGCTGCCGATACCCGCCGCGATATTGCCGCCGCTAAAGCCACCAACGCTCGCGTCGGCACTCGTCGTGGACAGCCGGCCGCCCATTCCCACCGCATCGGGCAGGACCGTCTTTACCTCGGCGCCATTGACGGTGAGCGAGTTCTCCGAGGAATCGGTTCCGAGGACCGAGTAGCGCCGGGGATCGAACGCCGCTCCGAACTCACCCCACGGCTGGCGAGGGTCATTCTCGCCACCAGTAGGTCCGTCGTCGATCGGCGGCGCGCCCCCCGTTCGTGGGGGGCGCCGGCGTTTGCGCGCGGTCACGGTCACCGGGTCAAGCTGCGCCTCACTCGTTAGAGCGAGAGTGAGGTTTGCCGTGAGCACCCGCTCGTTACTGGCGCGGACAACACGGACCGTGGCCGGTGCCAGCAAAATGAAGTGCGCACCGACGATGTAGTCGCCCGCGGTGCCGGGGAAGAGCACGGTGTACGCCCCGTTCTCGTTCGTCGTCGTCGTGCGGGTCTCGCGGCCATTCGCGCGACGCACGACGACGTACGCCCCGAAGACCGGCTGGCTGTCTGGAGTCGTGACGCGTCCGCGAATGATGTCCACTCGCTCCGGCTGCTGCGCCACGAGGCGTGTGCGCGGGGCAAGCGCGAGAGCGACCAGAATGATGCAACCGAGGTGAGTTGGACGTAACGACACGTTGCGGAGCAGCGGGAAAAAATGGGAGTGAAATACATTGTACGACCGAACAGACCACCGTTGCAACTCGTGTTGGCGTAATCACCTCTGTCGGGCACAGCGAACACTCTCCACGGCAGCACCGCGCCGATCGTTCTCCTTCGTACTACATGGGCTGCGACAACTACGGTTCCAGATCAGAGCCGATTGCGCGCCGTACTCCGCACAGGTCGCGACCTCCAACTAAGAGATGACATCGCAATCTTAGATCCCCCTACAAAGCGCTCCTCCCCTCAGAAGAGTTCTTGACGGTCCCCAAATAGGGTCGTTATGATCGCGTGCCTCTAACGCTACTGCGTCGAGGAAGGCGGTCTCACACCTTTCAGAGAGAACCTGCTAATGGCAAGACGTCGAGCTGTACCACTCGTAGCGGGAACAGTTCTCACCGTTGTAGCCGCGGCGTTGTTCGCGAGCACTTCCAAGGCGGCGCCAGTATCGGCACGGAAGTCTCGGGCGCCGAACCTCATGTTCGACGTACATACGCCATTGCCAATCGCACCGTGCAACGGTGCGCAGTTCGCGCACGGGTCGAACATCACGTACATCTGGCATTCGATCCCGTTCCGATACAACTACACGTTGCGCTCTGGATCCCTGGAGGTCACGCAACTGGATACTTCGTGGACCGGGACAGCCATCACGCCGGGTCAGTGGACCTGGACGGTGGTGTCGACGGGAGCATGGGGCACGTCGGATCCATCTCAGCCCTGCGACTACACGATCCTCGAACCGACCGGCTGAGTGCGCCGTATTGCGCGCGATGCGCGTGTGGGTCTCAGCAGTCGGTAGTCGGTTGGCGATTCGTGCAGCGAAAGTGGCGCTGGTGGGTTTCCACCAGCGCCACTGCCGTTGTCCGGCCGGTTGTTCACCAATTCCATGTTGAATCGCTCAGATTTCTTGACTCGCTCCGACGGTACGTTCTGCGGATTATTGGATCGCGCGTCCGCAAACCGTTTGAACTTATTCCGGCGCACCGAGCGCTTCCCTCGGATCTCCAGCCTTCGTTGGGTTATCACGCCATGAATCTGCAGCCGCCCGCACGACCATGTCGCCGCGAGTCGATCGCCATCATCCCCTGCGTACCTGGGAAGGCGGCGCAGCGTTCAGCGTCGCACGACGAGGTGGTACACGCTTGGAGCGCCCGCAACGTGTACCGAATATTCTGGGTACATCTAGGATGGCGGCTCTGTCGTCGGTGACGGTCGAGGCGTTGACGACGGTGCCTCACGCCCCTGTTGGCGCGGTCGCGCCTACAATTGATGCGGTTGCACGCATGACCTGCAACGGTAGCCGTACGACGCAGCGAGGGCCCGGC
>DASUXC010000168.1:0-8230 GCA_036378095.1 Gemmatimonadaceae bacterium
GATCGTTTCGAGCACGCAGAACTTGCCGCCCGTCTCCGCGCTGGACACGAGGACGTTGACCTGGTTGTTGCCGAGGAACCGGATGACCCGGTCGCTCTCCGTCGCTGACATCATCGCTTCCCTCCGTTTCGAGTTGCGCGCCCGCCATCGCGCAGTCGCGCGAGGAGTGCGTCGATCGCCCACACCACCGCCGCCTGTGCGCTCGATGCATCCAGCCCCGACTCGTCCTGGATGGTGATCCACGCGTTCGAGCTGCACAGCAGGGCGAGGACCGCGGCGGCCCGCTCCACCTCACGCTGCGAGAGGCCCGGCACCTCGCGGCGGACCGCCTTGCGAATGGCCTTCACCCGCGCGGCGCGGGCGCTGCTGCGTGCCGCGCGTCCGGCCTGCGTGCGCAGCAGCGCGCGGGCGAGTCGAGGGCGCTGCTGCATGCGCGCGGCGGCCGAGCGGAAGCTCGCGGCGATCCCCTCGTCGCCGATGTCGATGGGGAGCTGCAGCGCCTCGGCGCGGATCCAGTCGCCGGCCGCGGCGAGGAGGTCGGAACGGCTCGGGAAGTAGCGGTACAGCGTGCGGCGCGACACCCCCGCCTCGCGCGCGAGCTCTTCCATCGGGATGTCGTCGGCGTCGCCGGCCTCGAGGTGGCGGACGAGCGCGTTCAGGATCGCGTTCCGGGCGACGGCGGCCTGGCGGGTACGGAGCGGCGCGGGGGGCATGGCACACATGTACCCACATGGCACACTTGTGTCAATAGGACCGCGCGCGCCACGAACGCCGCAGGGTCACGGCGCCGGCGCGCGCGCCGAGTCCGATCCAGCCGAGGGCGAGCGCGGTGACCACCGCCCAGATCGCGAGCGAGGCGAGCGCCGGCGAGTCGGGCGCCACGACGCTCCGGCCGCGCAGCGCCTCCCAGAGCAGCAGGAGGAAGAGCGACGCGTAGCTCGCCGCGGCGGCCACCACCGCCCTGACGCGAACGGCCTCGGGCCGGCGCCAGCGCCGCAGGGCGACCGCGATCAGCGCCAGCGCCTGGATCGCGTGCAGGCCGATGAAGTGCGGAACGCGCACGTCGCCGTGCTCGCTGCTCCACCCGGTCAGCGGGACGCCGGGACCGCCATCCGGAGCGCCGACCGTATGCGCGCCCACGGTCGTCATGCGCTCACCCGCGCGGGCGTGCGCGAGCTGCGCTCTCGTGGGTCGGGTCATGAGCGAGCCGGTCATGGCGCCGGCGATGGTCAGCGCCATGCCGAGGCGCAGCGCCCACGCGAGCGGCCGGTCGGCGAACCGCTGCCGCCAGAGCGCGACCGCGACCGACACGCTCGCGAGCGTCTGCAGCAGGATCGCGGTGCCCATCACGGCGAACAGCGTGCGATCGAGCGGCGTGGACACGTTGAAGTGGCTGGTCGTTCCGCGCCAGGCCTGCGTGTCGATGATCCCCACCTCGACCACGAACACGATCGCGGTCGTCCAGCCCACGACGCGGCGGACGCGCGGCCAGTCCGGCAGCCAGGTGAACATCCACGCGAGGGTCAGGCTGTAGACGGCGGTGGAGATCGCGAACTTGAACGGCTTGAGCCAGGCTGGCGCGCCGGTGATGACGCGCGGATCGGCGAGGATGCCCACCAGCGACGGGACGGCCACGAGGAGCATCAGCGCGCCGACCGCCGTGAGCGGCGGGCTGGCGCGCCAGAGGCGGTGGGGCAGGGCGGCTCGAGGCGAGGCGGCGGACGGGACGGTGCGGTGTGTCGGCGGCATGGGAGACCTCCCGGATGTTGCCAGTGTCAACATAGGGTAACGCGGCATGTTGACGCTGTCAACACCCCGCGCGTATCTTGATGGCATGACCCCATCGAAGCGGGCGCCTCGCCAATCGCGACGCCCCTATCATCACGGCAACCTCAGGAGAGCGCTCCTCGACGAGGCGCTCGCCACCATCCGCGAGGAGGGTGTGGACGGGGTGACGCTGCGCGAGATCGGCGCGCGGCTGGGCGTCTCGCGAACGGCGCTCTACCGGCACTTCGCCGACAAGCGCGCGTTGCTCATGGCCGTCGCCACCGAAGGGTTCCGCACGCTGCGCGAGCAGCTCGTCGCGGCGTGGGAGGAAGGCGGGCGCGGAGACGCGGCGTTCGAGGCGATGGGCGTGGCCTACGTTCGCTTCGCCGTCGCCAACCCGTCGCACTATCGAGTCATGTTCGGCGGCTTCGTCGATCCGGTGGCGCGGGACCCGGAGCTGGCCGCCGAGGCGGGGGGTGCGTTCCAGGCGCTCGTGGACGCCCTCGCCACGCTACGCCACGCCGGAATCGTGCGCGACGACGACACCGTGCTGATGGCCAGGTTCGTGTGGGCGGTCGTGCACGGGGTGGCCATGCTCGCCATCGATGGTCAGCTGCGCGAGCCGGGAGCCGTCGATGAGCTGCTGCGATACGCGATCGAGCGGCTCCGCGCCGGAATCCGCGCCGGAATCCGCGCCGGCCGCTGATCGGCTCGCACGGGACCGGCGGCCGGCCCGCTCACCCCCGCCTCAACGCTTTTCCCCGCTTGCGCATAACCAAGTAGGACGCGAAATCCCGAACTGGCAGCCCGCCCGCCCCGTGCTGGCGGGCCGCCGCATCTCGTACGCGTGCGCCCGACCTCGGGCGCGCCTGATGACCGGCCACCCGGAACCGCCATGTCCACTCGCCTCCCACGCTCCCTCGCTTTCGGCACCGCCCTCTCGCTGCTCGTCGCCGCTCCCGTCCCCGCCCAGCGCCCCGCCGCTCCCGGCTCCCGCGGTCCCGCGCGAGCCGCCGCCAGCGACAGCGGCGCGGACTCCGCCGGAGTCCCGGCGATGGAGAAGGTCTCGACCACCCAGCACACGATCGTCATCGACGGCAAGACGATTCCGTACACCGCGCACACCGGCACGATGGTGCTGCGCGACAGCACCGGGAAGCCGAGCGCCACGGTCTTCTACATCTCCTACACGCGCGACCGCGAGGATGCCGCCACGCGCCCCGTGACGTTCTTCTTCAACGGCGGCCCCGGCTCGGCGTCGATCTGGCTCGACATGGGGATCATGAGCCCCAAGCATCCGAACATGGGGCCGGGCGGCGCGCAGCCGGCGCCCCCGTACGATCTGGTCGACAACCCGAACTCGCCCCTCGACGTCACCGACCTCGTGCAGGTCGATGCGATGATGACGGGCTACTCGCGCCCCGCGCCGGGCGTGAAGGCGTCGGAGTTCACCGGTGACGAGAACGACGCGAAGATGTTCGCGCAGTTCATCCGCGCGTACCTCGACAAGTACCACCGCTGGCAGTCGCCCAAGTACCTCTTCGGCGAGAGCTACGGCAGCTTCCGCTCGGCGGGGCTCGCGTCGGAGCTGCAGGAGCACGAGGGGATCGAGCTCAACGGGATCATGCTGCTCGGCACGGTGCTCGACCTCGAGTACATCGCGCCGACCCCGACGAACGACATCGCCTACGCCTGCTTCCTCCCCACGTACACGGCCACGGCCTGGTACCACAAGAAGCTTCCCGCGGACCTGCAGCGTCTGAGCCTCGAGCAGGTGGTGCAGCGCTCGCGGGACTACGCGTTCGGCGCCTATCTCACCACGCTCGCGAAGGGGAACAAGCTGTCCACGGCCGAGCAGGAGGCCGCCGCGCAGCAGCTCGCGCAGCTCACCGGCGTGTCGCAGCAGTTCGTCCTCAACACGAACCTCCGCATCGACCCGGGCATGTACCGCACCGAGCTGCTGCGCGACGAGCGGAAGATGGTGGGCCGCTACGACAGCCGCATGACCGGGATCAACGGCAACGCGGCGTCCCAGCGCCAGGACTACGACCCGTCGGACGCGGCGCCCTCCGGCGCGTTCATGTCGGCTTTCATGCGCTACCTGCACAACGATCTCGACTACACGAGCAACCTGCAGTACTACATGGGCGGGCACACCGGCCAGTGGAAGTGGGGCAACGGCGGGTGGCGGGGCTATCCGAGCACGGTCGAGTCGCTCCGGCTCGCCATGGCCAGGAATCCGTACCTGCACGTCATGGTGGGCGCCGGCTACTACGACATGGCGACGCCGTTCGCCAACGCCGAGTTCACCTTCGACCATCTGGGCTTCGATCAGACGTACAAGGACCGCGTCAAGTTCACCTACTACGAGAGCGGGCACATGGCCTACCTCAACCAGGCGTCGGCGAAGCAGCTCAAGGCCGACATCGCGAGCTTCATCGCGTCCACGAAGCACCCCGCGGAGCAGCAGGCGACCGCGGCGCGCTGATGCGTCGATTCCCCCTGGCGATCATCTCGCTCGGTTCCGTGGTGCTGGCCGCGTGCGTCGCGTCGACGCGGTCGGCGCCGACGACCGCGGCCGGCGCGAGCTTCTGGCCCGCGCACCCGGCCGGCGCCGTGCACACGCTCGTGCCGTCCCCCACGACGGTCGTGTACGGCGGCTACGATCCCGCCGCGGCGCCGGCGCTGCGCGTCGCGTCCGGGGACGAGGTGATCGTCGGGGCGGTCTCGACGTGCGGGGCCCGGCTTCTCCAGCCGGGCGTGGACACCGGGACGATCGAGCCGGCGTACCGCGCCATCGCCGCCGCGGTACGCGACTCGACGCTCCGCCGCGGACCCGGTGGGCACATCCTCACCGGCCCGATCTACGTGGACGGAGCGGAGCCGGGGGACGTGCTCGAGGTGCGGATCGAGTCGATCGCGATCGACCTGCCGTACGCGTGCAACGGGTTCGGGCCGCGAGGCGGCTTCCTGCGCGAGGACTTCCCGGGGGAGTCGCGCTCCCGCGTGATCCCGCTCGACCTGCGGCGCATGGTGGCGCGGTTCTCCGATTCGCTCGGGATCACGATTCCGCTGCACCCGTTCTTCGGCAGCATCGGCGTCGCGCCGGCGCCCGAGCAGGGGCGCATCAACAGCGCCCCGCCGGGGACGCACGCGGGGAACCTCGACAACAAGGCGCTCGTCGCCGGGACGATTCTCTACATCCCGGTGCACACGCGCGGGGCACTGCTCGAGATCGGCGACGGCCACGCGGCGCAGGGCGACGGCGAGGTGGACATCACCGCGCTCGAGACCGCGCTGCGCGGCCGGTTCCAGCTCATCGTCCGCAAGGACCTGCACTTCGACTGGCCCCGCGCGGAGACGCCCACGGCGTGGATCGCGATGGGCGCCGACTCCGACCTGACGGTGGCGACGAAGATCGCCACTCGTCAGGCGATCGCGCTGCTCGGCGACACCTACCACCTGTCGCGCGAGGACGCCTACCAGTTGCTGAGCACCGCCGGGGACGTGCGCATCACGCAGCTCGTGGACGGCACGATGGGCGCGCACGTCGTGATCCCGAAGGGGCTGTTCGCGGGAGGCGGGCGCACCAGACGGACTCCGGGAGCCGGAAACAGCCGGTAGCCACGGCGCCACGCCGAGCCGGGCGACGCGATCCCCGATTGCGCGATCGCCCGGCCGGTGGCAAGTTGGGCGCCCGCGATGCGCGCACATTGGTGTCGCGCGCCCGATCGTGTGTGGATCGCCGTACCGCGGAGGCTGCATGCTCCCCGCCCGCCTGCTGGCCGCCGGTCTGCTCATCCTGAGCGCACCGCCCGCCCCTCCCGCGTCCACCCTCATCGTTCCCAACGACAACCGCCATCCCGCCGGCTCGCTCGCCAACGGTGTACTGACGATCCATCTCGAAGCGCGAGGTGGCGCGTGGTTCCCGGAAGGGCCGCACGGCAGGCGCCTCGACGTCGCCGCGTGGGCTGAGCTGGGGAAGCCGATGCAGAACCCAGGACCACTCATCCGCGTCCCGGTGGGCACCGAGGTCCGGGCGATGGTGCACAACGCGCTGGATCGGCCGCTTCGCGTTCAGGGGCTAGCGCCGATGCGCGGCCTGCGCGACACGCTCGTCCTCGCTCCGGGCGCGGCGCGGTGGGTCACCTTCAGGGCGACGTCGCCGGGGACGTTCTACTACATCGGGTCGATCGGCGCGAACACCTTCGATCGCCGCCGGAGCGATGACTCGCAGCTCAACGGCGCGATCGTGATCGATCCGCCGGGCGTCCCGGCCGGGGTGCACCCCGCCAACGACCGCGTCTTCGTCATGTCGTGGTGGTTCACGCTGGACTCGACGAGTCCGACGGGGCTCGGCCGCGCGACCATGGCGATCAACGGTCTGTCGTGGCCGCACACCGAGCGCATCGACCTCGTGCAGGGCGACTCGGTGCGATGGCACCTCGTGAACCTCACCCAGTCCGACCACCCCATGCATCTGCACGGCTTCTACTTCCGTGTGGACGAGAAGAGCGACATGGGCGGGACGACGGACACGATCTACGCTCCGGCGGACCGGCGCATGGCGGTGACGGAGGTGATCAGCCCCGCGCAGACGATGACGCTCGCCTGGTCGCCGCAGCGCGCGGGCAACTGGATCTTCCATTGCCACTATCAGAGCCACGTGTCCAACCTCGTGTCGCTGGACGACGACCGCGGCGACTACGACGCGCACGCCGCACTGGCGCACCCAGCGTCGTACCCGCCGGACATGCACATGAGCGGTACGGCAGGGCCGCCGCACCAGATGTTCGGCCTCGTGCTCGGGATCCACGTCGCGCCGGCACCGAACGCCGTGGCGGCGCGCCCCGACCTGCGACCGGAGCGAGCCGTGCGCGTACTCGTGCGCGAGCGGCCCAACGTGTACGGCACCACGCCCGGATATGCGTTCGTGTTCGCCGGCAGCGCCGACGACAGGAGCGGCGCGTTGCCGATCCCCGCCCGGCCGCTCGTGCTCACGCGAGGGGCGCGCGTCGCGATCACGATCGTGAACCGGGCCGCGGAGCCCACGACGATCCACTGGCACGGGATCGAGCTCGAGAGCTATCCGGATGGTGTGCCCGGGTGGAGCGGGTCCGGCACGAAGATCATGCCGGCCATCGCGCCCGGCGATTCCCTCACCGTACACTGGACCCCGCCGCGCGCGGGGACGTTCATGTACCACTCGCACTTCGACGAGCGGCAGCAGATCAGCTCCGGTCTCTACGGCCCGATCCTCGTGCTCGAGAGAGGGCAGCGCTTCGACCCCGAGACCGACCGGGTGTTCTTCATTGGCAATGCCGGTCCGACGCGGAACGTCATCCGGGGGCCGTACGCGGCATTGCTGCTGAACGGGCGGGAAGCACCGCCACCCATCGAGCTGCACGCCGGCGTCTCGTACCGGTTCCGGTTCCTCAATCTGAGCGACGATTTCCCCACCACGATCGCGCTGTACCAGAATGGGCACCCCGTCACGTGGCGCGCGATCGCGAAGGACGGCGCGGATCTCCCGCCGAAGCAGGCGACCAACCGCCCCGCCGTACTGCTGTTCGACCCGGGCGAGACCTACGACTTTCGATTCACGCCTCGGAAAGCGGGCGCGCTGACGCTCACGTTCAACCACCTCAACTTTCCGGGGGGGCCGACGTTCGTGCCCGAGTCGGTGGCGGTGCGCGTCCGCCGGTGATCTCCGCGCGGACACCCACGGCCGCGAGGGTGGCGGCCGTGGGTGTCGCGTGCACCGATGGTGGTCGGCTGATTGGCGGCTCTAGCGCTATGTCATCACGGCCGCCACCTGCCCGATGTCCCGACCGCCCGCCGGCCCGCTTCACCCCGCCAATCTCGACACCGCCTCCCCGATCCGGCCGACCGCCGCATCGAGGTCCGCTCGCGCCGACGCGAAGGACAGGCGCAAGCGTCCTTCCCCGAACCGCCCGAACGCCGCCCCATCGATGGCCGCCACCCCGTGCTCCTCGAGCAGCCGGTCGGCGAAGACGCGCGAGGTGAGACCGTGCGCCGCGAGCAGGGGGGAGAAGTCGGGAAAGACGTAGAAGGCGCCGGCCGGGACCGGGCATCGCACGCCCGGTAGCGCGTTCAACCCTCGCACGAGCAGGTCGCGCCGCGCGCGATAGGCGGCGACCTGCGCCGCCACCATGTCCTGCGGCCCGGTCAGCGCCGCGATCCCCGCGCGCTGGACGAACGGCGGCACGCAGGTGTGGCCGTTGACCGACATGGTCACGAGCGGCTCCACCCACGGGCGCGGCACCACGAGGTAGCCGAGCCGGTAGCCGGTCATCGCGTACGTCTTGGAGAAGCCATCCACCAGCAGCGTGCGCGAGCGCGCCCCGTCGAAGGCGGCGATGGTCGGCGCGCGAGCGCCCTCGAAGACGAGGCGCGAGTAGATGTCATCGGTGACGACGCGCAGGTCGTGGCGCGCGACCAG
>DASUXC010000169.1:0-3261 GCA_036378095.1 Gemmatimonadaceae bacterium
TCCACACACCACCTAGAGGAGTGTTCACCTAGCACCGTCTTTCGTCAGTCGAGGAAGGCACATGAAGCACCGCTGGGCAGCGCTGGTTGGCGTGCTCGCCCTAGGCGCGCTCGTGCCGAGATTCGCGGCGGCGCAGGGGACCTCCAAGCCTCCTCCACCCGCCACAACAGAGCGCAGCCCCGGGGTACAGCTCGGGCAGAACTATCCGAACCCGTTCAACCCGGCGACGACGATCCCCTTCACCATCGGGGATGTCCCCAACTGCACGGCCGATGGGGGCCGGCAGCACCGGGTGACCCTGCGGATCTACAACGTGCTCGCCCAGCTGGTGGCGATCCCGGTCCTGCAGGGGGGAAATGGAGCGGATGGACAACCGCTGATGAACGTGACGCTGTCGTGCGGATCGTTCACGGCGTACTGGAACGGGAACTACATGAACACCTCGCAAGAGGTGCCATCGGGTGTGTACATCTACCTGATCGAGGTCGATGGACACTCCATGGGGAAGAAGATGATCGTGATGCGGTGACCCGATCGGTGGATCACCCTGACGGGCGCGGCGACGGCGAGAGCGGTCGCCGCGCCCGTGTCACTTCCTCGCCGGAGCCTTGGGGGCGCGCATCGAGGGCGGGGCGTGCTCGCGGTCGATCCGCTCGTCGATCTCCCGCCAGACGGCCAGCGCGTGCTCGGGGTCCGCGGCCATCGAACGCGCCGCCTCCTCGAGCCGCTCCACCGTGAGTCCGTTGTCGCGCAGCAGGGTGCGGCGCGCGGAATCGCGCGCCATGCTGTCGAGCGAGCTGTCGGCCCCGATTCTGCGGAGCGCGACGATCGTCGACACGAACGTCGAGTCGCTCACGCCGCTTCCGCCCCCGACCCCGCGTCCGAGCACCGAGCAGCCGACCGCGACCGGCAGCACCAGCGCGGCGGCCAGGGTCCACCATCCATGTTTCATGCGGCAAGGCTAGACGACCGGTGTCCCCACGTCAACCGACGTTCCCCCACGCGCACCCGGGCCGGCGGGCGGCGGCCGGGCGACGCCATTTCGGCAGCGTGCGCGATGGGTCGCGCCGAGTCGCACGAGCGGTCGCCGAGACGCGTTCCGAGATGGGTGCCGAAATGGCGCAACGCGACGGCACCACTATTGCTTTTTCCTGTACAACAAGGACTTACAGCGTACTTCATAAAGTACTTCATCAGGTGAACACGCGATGATCAATCCCGACCGGCTCACCGTCAAGGCCGCCGAGGCGCTCAACGAGGCGCTCGGACTGGCTCGGCGCAACGGGAATCCGCTCGTCTACGACGCGCACCTTCTCCTCGCCCTGCTCGATCAGGACGAGGGGATCGTGATTCCGCTGCTCCACAAGCTGGGCGCCAACGTGGCGGACCTGCGGCAGCGCGCGGCGCGCGAGGCGGAGCGCTATCCACGGCAGACCGGCGGAGCGCAGCCATCGATCTCGCGCGAGCTGAACCAGGTGTTCGACAAGGCCGAGGAAGAGGCCCGCGCGCTCAAGGACGAGTACATCTCGACCGAGCACCTCCTGCTCGGCCTCGCCGGCGTGAAGGGGACGGAGAGCCACGAGCTGCTCGACTCGGTGGGCGCGGACCGCGACGCCATGCTCGAGGCGCTCCAGGCCGTGCGCGGGGCGCACCGGGTCACCGATCAGAACCCCGAGACGCAGTACCAGGCGCTCCAGCGGTTCACCCGCGACCTCACCGACGCCGCCCGCCGGGGGAAGCTCGACCCGGTGATCGGGCGCGACGAGGAGATCCGCCGGGTGATCCAGGTGCTCTCCCGGCGCACGAAGAACAACCCCGTGCTCATCGGCGAGCCCGGCGTGGGCAAGACGGCCATCGTCGAGGGGCTCGCGCAGCGCATCGTGAACGGCGACGTCCCCGAGGGGCTCCGCAACAAGCGCCTCGTGGCGCTCGACCTGGGGGCGCTCATCGCCGGGGCCAAGTACCGCGGCGAGTTCGAGGAGCGGCTCAAGGCGGTGCTCAAGGAGATCACCTCGGCCGAGGGTCAGTTCATCGTGTTCATCGATGAGCTGCACACCCTCGTCGGAGCCGGCGCCGCCGAAGGCGCCATGGACGCCGGCAACATGCTCAAGCCGATGCTCGCGCGCGGCGAGCTGCGCGTGGTGGGCGCGACGACGCTCGACGAGTACCGCAAGCACGTGGAGAAGGACGCCGCGCTCGAGCGGCGCTTCCAGCCCGTGTACGTGGGCGAGCCGAGCGTGGAGGACACGATCGCCATCCTCCGCGGGCTCAAGGAGCGCTACGAATCGCACCACGGCGTGCGGATCACCGACGGCGCGGTGGTGGCCGCGGCGACGCTCTCCAACCGCTACATCGGCGACCGCTTCCTCCCCGACAAGGCGATCGACCTGGTGGACGAGGCGGCGTCGCGGCTGCGCATCGAGATCGACTCGCTCCCGCAGGAGATCGACGAGGTGGAGCGGCGCATCATGCAGCTCGAGATCGAGCGGCAGGCGCTGCAGAAGGAGAAGGACCCTGCGTCGGTGGAGCGGCGCGAGAATCTCGAGCGCGAGCTCGCCGAGCTGCGCGAGCGCTCCTCGGGGATGAAGGCGCAGTGGCAGGCGGAGAAGGACGTGCTCACGAAGGTCGCGGCCGTCACGCAGCAGATCGAGCAGGCGCGCATCGAGGCCGAGCAGGCGCAGCGCACGGGCGATCTGGGGAAGGCCGCCGAGATCTCGTACGGCCGCATCCCGCAGCTCGAGAACGAGCGGCGTGAGGCGGAGCGCGTGATGGCGAGCCGTCAGCTGAATGGCACGCAGTTCCTGAAGGAGGAGGTCGACGCCGACGACATTGCGGAAGTGGTGGCGCGATGGACGGGGATCCCGGTGTCGCGCATGATGGAGAGCGAGCGCGAGCGGCTCACGCGGCTCGAGGATGTGCTCGCCGCGCGAGTGATCGGGCAGGAGCAGGCGGTCATCGCGGTGGCGAACGCCGTGCGCCGCTCTCGCGCAGGGCTTCAGGATCCCAACCGCCCGACCGGGTCGTTCATCTTCCTGGGCCCCACCGGGGTGGGAAAGACCGAGACGGCGCGCGCACTGGCGGAATTCCTCTTCGACGACGAGCGGGCCATGGTCCGGCTCGATATGTCGGAGTATATGGAAAAGCACTCGGTGGCCCGGATGATCGGCGCTCCCCCCGGCTACATCGGCTATGAGGAGGGCGGGCAGCTCACCGAGGCGGTGCGCCGGCGGCCCTACAGCGTGGTGCTGTTCGACGAGATCG
>DASUXC010000170.1:0-1443 GCA_036378095.1 Gemmatimonadaceae bacterium
GGAAGGCGGACGCACGCGGGAGCAGACGAGCGAAGAGGTGGCGAGCGCCCGCGTCTCTCCACTTCACCTGAAGTAGCGGGAACTCTCGGCCGGCGGGCCAACCGGGAAACTCCTGGCACGCCCGGCCGTTGTCTTACCAGAGTCGCCGCCCGTGATGCGTACGGGAAGTCGCGAGCGGGCGATCGTGTCCGACAGACCTTCGCACTCTGGTGATGAGCACTTCAATCGAGCCACGCCTCGACGTGGCCGCGATCGGTGGAGGGATCGGCGGACTCACCGCCGCCATCGCGCTCGCGCATCGCGGGATCGAGACGCACGTGTACGAGTCCGCTCCGTGCCTCCGCGAGGAGGGAGCGGGCCTGGCCGTTTCCCCGAACGCGATGGAGGTGTTGCGGCGCCTCGACCTGGCCGAGCGCGTGCTCGCCGCGGGCGTCCCGCTGGAGCGGTTCGAGCTCCACGACGCGCGGAGCGGCCTGTTACAGGCAGCCGAGTTCGCGGGCGCGGCGCGGCGGCATGGGTCGCCCACGGTCGCGATCCACCGCCGGCGCCTCCGCGACATCCTCGCCGCGGAGGTGCCCGCGTCGCACGTACACACCGGCGCGACGTGCGAGGGGGTGGCCGAGAAGGGCGGGAGAGTGCAGGTGCGCTTCACCGGCGGAGACGTCGTCGGCGCCGACCTCGTGATCGGCGCGGACGGGCTGCGCTCGACCGTACGCGAGTACGTCGCGCCGGGGCGGCCCACACGGTACTCGGGGCAGACGTCGCTTCGCGCGGTCGCCGCGTTCGAGCTCCCGCGGGAGCTCCAGCGCGCGGCGCGCGAGATCTGGGCGCCGCGCATGCGCTTCGGCATCGTTCCCATCGGGCCGGGGGAGGTGTACTGGTACGCGGCGTTCGACGCGCCCGCGGGCGGAACGGGACGAGCGGTGGAAGAGGAGCTGCCGCTGAAGGAGCTGTGCGACACGTTCCCGCCGCCGGTGGCGACCATCGTCGCGGCCACCGATCCCGCGCGCATCATCCGGACGGACATGTACGACCTCCCGCCGTTCCGGGGGTGGAGCCGCGGGCGGGTGGCGCTGCTGGGGGACGCGGCGCACGCCACGACGCCGAATCTCGGGCAGGGAGCGGCGCAGGCGATCGAGGATGCGTGGGTGCTGGCCGACCGTATCGCCAGCGTGGCGTCGGTCGAGGAGGCGCTCCGGGCGTACGAGGAGATCCGCCGGCCCAAGGCGGCATTCGTCGTCAGGCGATCGTGGACGATCGGGCGCGCCGCGCACCTCGCCAATCCGGTCGGGCGAGCCGTGCGGAACCTGGCGATGCGGTGGACGCCGGCGTCGGCGACGCGGCGCCAGTACGATCGGTTGTTCGCGCTGAACTACTGAGGGAGCGCGTCGCCGCCGCGAGCGGCGGCACGCGCGGTTCATGACGGAACCGCGATGGTTCCCT
>DASUXC010000171.1:0-12994 GCA_036378095.1 Gemmatimonadaceae bacterium
GTGCTGGTGGGCGCGCCCTGGCTCGTGGGACCCGTGTGCGCCGCCGTCGGCGTGCTCGCCTTCGCCGCGTACACGCGCCGCGCCGAGGCGCGGCCTGGCGTCGCGCTGCTCGCCACCGTGCTCTTCGCGTTCGCGCCGTTCGCCGCGTTCATGTCCGGCTCGCACATGAACCACGTGACGACGCTCATGTGGGTGGCGATCGCCATCGCCGCGCTCGCGCGCGTCGTGACCGTCGAGTCTCCCCGCCCCGCCGTCGCGCTACTGGCCGGGTTGGGCTTCGGGATGGCGGGCACCATCCGCCCCGTCGACGCGCTCGCCTTCGCCCTCCCCGCGGGCGTCTGGCTGCTCGCGCGCGCGCTCCGCGACCGGCGCCGCTGGGCCGACGCGCTCCCCGCGGCGCTGGGCGTGGCGCTCCCGCTCCTCGCGCTCATGTGGGTGAACTCCCGCACCACCGGCGCGCCGCTCCGCTTCGGGTACGAGGTGCTGTGGGGAAAGCAGCACGCGCTCGGCTTCCACACCGCCCCGTGGGGCGTGGCGCACACGCCGGCGCGCGGGCTGGAGCTCGTGAACCTCTACTTCCTGCGGCTGCAGACGTACCTGTTCGAGACGCCGGTGCCGTCGCTCCTTCCCGCCATCGGGGCGCTCGCCCTGGCGCGGCGGCTCGACCGCTTCGACCGGTACCTGCTCACCAGCTCCGCGCTCCTGGTGGGGCTCTACTTCGCGTACTGGCACGACGGGTTCTACCTCGGACCACGCTTCGTGTACCTCCTGCTCGTGCCGCTGGCGCTCTGGACGGCTCGCTTCTTCCCGCTCGTGCGCGAGCGCGTGGGGACCGGCGCGGTGTACCGCGCTTCGGTGTACGCCGCGCTGTGCGCGGTGGTGATCGCCGTGACGGCGGACATCCCCATCCGCGCCAGCCAGTACCGGAGCGGGCTCCTCACCATGCGGTGGGACGCCGACAGCGCGGCCGCGGCAAGTGGGGTGCGGAACGCGCTCGTGCTCGTGCGGGAGAGCTGGGGCGCGCAGCTCGTGGCCCGGCTCTGGGCACTCGGCGTCCCCCGCCCCGAGACCGAGCTGCTGTACCGGGGCGTGGATGCCTGCGCCCTCGATCACGCGGTGGAGCGGCTGGAGCGCGGCACGGCGCGCGGCGCGGTGGCGGTGGCGGCGCTCACCCCGCTCCTTCGCGACTCCGCGCTGGTGGTCGGGTCCCCCGCTTCCCCCGACACCACCGAACGGTATCTCCCTGGCGCGTACTATGACGGCCGGTGCCGGGCGCGCATCGCCGACGACCGCGCGGGCTTCACGCTCTACCCGCCGCTCCTCCTCGCGCACGGCGGCGGGAACGTGTACGCGCGCGACCTGCACGGCCGCGACACGCTGCTCGTGCGCGCCTTTCCCGACCGCCCGCTCTACCTCCTGCGCCCGGCCTCGCCGCGCATCGGCGAGCCACCGCGCTTCTACCCGCTCTCGCGCGACTCGCTCGAGCGGGCGTGGCGGGACGGCGCGCGCTGACGGGGCGGGGCGCGATCAGGAGATGCGGCTGTCGGGAAAACGCGGCTGTCGGTTCTCGGCTCTCGGCCATCGGCTTGCTGCACACGCCGAGAGCTCTCTACGCTGGGCAGTTAGCCGAGAGCCGAGAGCCGAGAGCCGAGAGCCGATGACCGGGTCGCTTGTCCCTCGTCCAGTGCCTGTGCCCCATTCTGCGGCGCGCAATCGCGCGGGGTGATCAGCCGCGAGCCGCGCTGGTAGGTGAGATAGGAGTAGCCCCACTCCAGCAGCACGCTCAGCCGGTTGCGGAATCCGGCGAGATACAGGATGTGGACGAACAGCCAGAACCACCACGCGAAGTAACCGGCGAGGCGGATGCGGCCGAGGTCGACCACCGCCTTGTGGCGGCCGATGGTAGCGAGGTTCCCCTTGTCGAAGTAGCGGAAGGGGAGCCGGGGCTCGCCACGCAGCTCGCGGACGATGTTCCTGGCCGCGTGCGCGCCCTCCTGGTTGGCCGCCGGCGCGACGCCCGGGACCTCCTCGCCATCCGTCCTGAGCACCGCGAGGTCCCCCACCACGAACACGTCGGGGTGCCCGGGCACGGAGAGGTCGGGCTCCACCTTCACCCGTCCCACGCGGTCCACCGGCGCGCCGAGGGACCGCCCGATCGGCGACGCGGCGTTCCCCGCCGCCCAGAACACCGTGCGCGTGGAGATGCGCTGGTCGCCCACCCACACCGCGTCCTTCTCGATGCGCGTCACGAGCGCCCCGGTGTGCACCTCCACGCCCAGCTCCTCGAGATCGCGCCGCGCGCGCTCGGAGAGGTGCTCGGGAAAGGTGGGGAGGACGCGCGGTCCCCCCTCGAGGAGGATGATGCGCGTCTTGCTCGTGTCGATGCGCCGGAAGTCCGCGCGCATGGTGTGCCTGGTGACATCGGGGAGGATGCCGGCGAGCTCCACGCCGGTGGGGCCGCCGCCGACGATCACGAACGTCATCCACTCCACGCGCTTCTCCGGGTCGTCCTCCTTTTCCGCGTTCTCGAACGCGAGCAGGAACCGGCGGCGGATCTCCCGCGCATCCTCGATGCTCTTGAGCCCCGGCGCGAACCGCTCCCACTCGTCGTGCCCGAAGTACGAGTGGCGCGTCCCGGTGGCGACGATGAGATAGTCGTAGCCGATCTCCCGCCGGCCGCCGTCCACGATCACCACCCGGCGGTCCGGGTCCACGCGCTGCACGTCGGCGAGGAGCACGGTGGTGTTGCGCTGCTTGCGCAGGAGGTGCCGGATGGGCGACGCGATGTCGCTCGGCGCGAGCACGGCGGTGGCCACCTGATAGAGCAGCGGCTGGAACACGTGGTGGTTCGTGCGATCGATGAGGAGCACGTCCACATCCGCCCTGGCCAGGTGCTTGGCGGCCTGCAGCCCCCCGAAGCCGCCGCCGAGGATCACGACGCGCGGACGATGCCGCGGCTCGGGGCGCTGGGTCTCGATCGTCGCGTGCGTGGCGGTCATGTCCGACTCCTTCCGAGGTCTAGCCGGTGGGGAGCGCCTCCGCTCGCGCGAGCCGCCCCTCGGCCCATCGCGCGGCCACGGTGATGGCGAGCACGAGGCCAATGAGGAGGACGCTGTACGCCGCCGCCGTGCCGAAGGCCAGGTCGCGGAGCTGGGCGAGGATCTCCATCGAGATCGGCCGGTTGGCGTGCGTGAACAGCACGACGCTGGCCACGAACTCGCCGACCGCGGTGATCGCCGCCAGCATCGCCCCCGCCACGAGCCCGGGACGCGCCGCGGGGAGCAGCACGCGGCGCAGCGTGAGCCACCAGCTCGCCCCGAGCCCGCGCGCGGCGTCCTCGAGCGACGGATCCATCTGCCTGAGCGACCCCTCCGTGGCGCTCGCCACGAGCGGGATCCCCCGCACGAAGTACGCGAGTGGGAGGATCCAGAACGTCCCCACGAGTAAAACGCGTCCGGCGGCCGGCGCGTTCCGGTCGAAGGTGGAGGCGAGCCCGATGGCGATCGCCGTGCCGGGGAGCGCCCATGGGAGCGCGATGAGCAGCTCGAGCAGCCGGCGCGCGCGGAACCGGCGCAGCACGATCAGGTACGCGGCCAGGAAGCAGAGCACGATGTTCGCCGCCGTCGCGAGCGCGGCCATCACCACGCTGTTCCGGATCGGCAACCAGAGCTGGCTGTCGGTGGCGAGGCGGCGGAAGTTGTCGAGCGTGTACTCGGGCGGCAGCACCTGCGTGGTCCACGTCCCGTCGCGCGCGAAGGAGACGAGGACGACCATCGCGTGCGGCAGGATGAGCACGACCACGAGCAGCACGCCGAGCGACGGCGCGAGCGCGCGGGCGAGCGGAGAGCGGAGCGGTGCGCGCGCCACGACACCCTTGGCCGTCAGCGCGTAGCTACGGCGGCGCTCGAACCAGCGCAGCAGCACGAGCGCGGCCACCGCGCCCACGGCGAGCACGGTCGTCTCCACGTACGCCATCCCCATCGCGCCGTTCAGCTTCGACGCGACGATCTGCGTGGAGAGCACGCGCAGCCCCCCGCCGAAGATGTACGGCGCCGAGAAGCTGCCGAGCGCGCTCATGAACACGAGCAGCATCGAGCCCGCGATCGCCGGCGTGAGCAGGGGGAGCGTCACGCGCCGGAGCTGCATCGTGCGCGAGGCGCCGAGGCCGGCGGCGGCCTCGTCGAGCGAGCCGTCCAGGCGCTCCAGCCCGGCGGTGACGAAGAGGAAGACGTACACGTACATCGTGTACGCGTGCACGAAGATGATCGCGCCGGCGCCGGAGAGCGTCCACGGCGCCCGCTGGAGCCCGAGCACGTGCTGCACCGCGCGCGTCACCACGCCGCTCTCCCCGTACAGGAAGAGGAACGCGACCACGCCGACGAGCGGCGGGAGCGCGGCCGGGAGGGTGGCCACGGCGCTGAGCAGCCGGCGTCCCCGGAACTCGTAGCGCCCGAGCAGGAACGCCAGCGGGATCCCCACCAGGAGCGCGGCGGCCACGGAGCCCACCGCGATCACGATCGTCGTGCGCAGCGCCTCGAGATCGGTGGGGCTCGACGCGAACTCGCGCCAGTACGCGAGGCCGTGCGAGAAGCTCTGGGCGATGACGGCGAGGTTGGGGTACAGCACGCTCCACGCGAGCACGAGGAGCACCGGCGCGGCGACGAGCCAGGTGCCGCGCGACCGCGACCCGCTCACGCCGCCACCACCGCCACCGGCTCGCGCGACACGCCGAGCGCCACGGCGTCGCCCTCGCGCACCGACCGGTCGGCGCTCATCACCTCGACCTCCGCCGATCCATCGAGCCGCACGCGGTAGGCGAGGAGCGCCCCGGCGAAGCGGCGCGCGGTGACCACGCCCGGCCAGGCACCGGGCGCATCCTTGGGGACGAACGCCAGCGCGTCGGGGCGCAGCACGGCGAGCACGTTCGCTCGGGCCTCGAAGTCGGGCGGCGCGTCTCCGATCAGCCGCCGCTCCACCCCTCCCACCGTCACGGTGACGCCGGTGCCGTCCCACGTGCCGGGGAGGAGCGTGGCGTGTCCGATGAACTCGGCCACCTCCCGCGATGCCGGGTGGTCGTAGAGCGCCTCGGGGGCTCCCACCTGGAGCAGCCGTCCGTGGCGGAGGAGCGCCACCCGGTCGGCCACGGCGAACGCATCCTCCTGGTCGTGCGTCACGAACAGCGCGGTGACGCCGAGCCGCCGGAGGGTGGCGCGCAGCTCCTCCCGCGTCGTCCGGCGCAGCGTGGGATCGAGATTGGAGAGCGGCTCGTCCAGCAGCAGCACGCGCGGCTCGAACACCAGCGCCCGGGCGAGCGCCACCCGCTGCTGCTCTCCACCGGAGAGCGACTGCACCTGGCGGGCGGCGGCCCCGTCGAGCCCCACGCCGGCGAGCGCGCGCGCGGCGCGCTCGCGTCGCTCGCGCCGCGGCACGCCGCGCGCCTCGAGGCCGAACGCCACGTTGTCGCCGACGCTCATGTGCGGGAAGAGCGCGTAGTGCTGGAACACCATGCCGAAGTCGCGGCGCTGCGGCGGGAGGTCGGTGATGTCGCGCCCGTCCAGGCGCACGCGCCCCTCGTCGGGGCGCTCGTAACCGGCCACCATCCGGAGCGTGGTCGTCTTCCCCGAGCCGCTCGCCCCGATCAGCGCGAGCAGCTCCCCGGCCGCGATCTCGAGCGAGAGCGCATCGACGGCCGCGCGGGCGCCGCCGAAGCGGCGCGTGAGCCGCTCGAGCGAGAGCGTTCCGGCGCTCACCGGCCGCGGCTGCTGTTCCGGATGTGCGAGTCCCAGTACTTCATCCACTCGTCCAGGTGGGACGCGAGCATCGCGCGGTCGAGGGGCATCGGCTCGAGCTTCGGCTCGGCCTCGCGAATCCACTGCGGAAGCGAGTCGACGGGAACGTCCTTCCGCACCGGGATGCGGAGGAAGCGCGTGGCCGCCTCCTCCAACGCCTTCGGGGTGGTCACGTACTCGTAGAACGCCCGCGCCTCCGCCGGGTGCGGCGCCCCCTTCACGACGGCGATGCCGTCCACGAGAATGGGCGTGCCGCTCGCCGGGATCACGTACGAGACCGGGATGTTGTAGCGCTGCTTCAGCGTGGCGATGTCCGGCATGTCGAACAACGTGATCAACCCCTCCTGCCGCCCGAGCTTCTGGTACAGGATCGTGGGGTTGAGCGTGTACTCCTTGGTGTTCGCGTCGAGCCGGCGCAGCCACTCGAACCCCTGCTCGGGCGAGCCGGTGTTCCGGATGCTCCGCAGGATGATCGCGCCGAAGATCGCCCGCATGCTCCCCGAGGCGATCGGATCGCGGATGATGACCTTCCCCTTCCACTTGGGATCGAGCACGTCGTCCCAATCCTTGGGCGCCTCCGCCGCGCTCACCGCCTGACTGTTGTAGGCGATGACCTCGGGGGTGAGATACGTCCCGTACCAGAGGTCGCGCGGATCGTGCGCCTCCGGCGGAACGGCGTCGGCCCAGGTGGGGCGATACGGCTGCAGCAGCCCCTCGCGCCCCGCGCGCTCGAAGATCTCCTCCGGCGCGCCGAACCAGACATCGGCCTGCGGGTTCGCCTTCTCGCTGCGCAATCGGTCGATCACGTCCTGCGACCCCATGTCCACCCACTGCACATCGACCTTCGGGTGCGTCGCCTCGAATCCCTTCTCGTAGTACGAGAGGAGATCCTTGCCGTGCGGGGAGTACACGGTGAGCACGGTGCGGCCGTCGCTCGTGGAGCACGCGCCGGCCCAGGCGACCATCAGTCCGGCGATCGCTAGCGCTCGGAGAACGCGGGAGGCGGGGCGCGGGGCGCGGGGTGCGTGAGCATGGAGACTGAGCGACACGGGGCCGGCCTTCGCCGGCCCCGTGTCGCATTCCATATTCCAACGCGCCCCGCGCCCCGCGCCCCGCGCCCCGAGCCGTTCGAGCCCCGCGCCGTTCATCGCCCCGCCTCCGGCGCCAGCAGGTTCACGAACAACCGCGACGCCCCCGGGTTCCCCGCGGGGAGCTGGCGGAACAGGGAGAGCGTGGTGTACACGTACGTCCCCTTCCCGTACGGCGCCACGAGGATCGCTCCCTCGTTCGCGCTCTCGCCGGGATCGTTCATCGACAGCACGGAGTGGTAGTGCGGGTCGAACGTGCTCGGCATGTACAGCGACCGCTCCTGCACCCAGCCGCGCCAGTCGCTCGCGCCGATCTCGTTGGGGGTGTTGAGCACCGGGCTCGATCCGTTCACCACCCGCACCGGCGCGTTCTCATCGGTCACGCGCGCCGCCGGGCGCGTCAGCGTGATCGGGTACGGCATGAGCCCCGGCTGCGCCATCTCGTACTGGCCGTACTGCACCACCAGCCGCCCACCCCGCCGCACCCAGCGGAACAGCTTCGGATTGACGGAGACGAGCTCGGGGTGCGAGGCATAGGCGCGCGTCCCGAGCACCACGGTGGTGAACCGCGAGAGATCGGTGGTGGCGAGCTTCTCCGGCTCGATCACGGTGAGCGGGACGCCGAGCTCCTGGAGCATCGGGGCGACGTTGTCGCCCACGCCGGGGACGTACGCCACCGCGAGGCGGGGCGGCAGCTTCACGTTCACCGCCTCCAGGTCGATGCGGGCGTCGCGGTACACCTGCTGCGGCCGGATGTGCGCGTACTCGATCGGGATGTAGCCGGTGGTGTACGTGGCGCCGCCGCTCCGCGCCTGGGCGGCGACCTCGTGCCGCCCGGGCGGCACGTCGCCGCGCACCACGAAGTTGAGCGTCGCCTCGCCGAACGGCGGGAGGGTGATGGTGCGCGTGGCCGAGTCGGCGGCGAGGCCGCCCGGCAGCTTCAGCGACACGGTCACCGGGCGCGCGGTGGTGACCGCCGAGCGCAGGCTCACGTGGATCGTGCGGTCGATCTGCGAGCTCGCGCGCGCCAGCTCCACGGTGCGGTCGAGCGTCACGGCGATCGGCGGCACCACGGCGAGGGGGCGCGTGACCTGCCCGCGCACGGGGTCCGCGAACCGGTGCACGATGGGAACGTCGGCCTCGATCGCCCCATCGATCAGCACGCGCGCGCGGAGCCCGGCGTCGCGCACGTCGTCCATGCGGCCGTCGAGCGGGACGGTGTACAGGTCGCCGCGCCGCGGCGTGGCGAGCCACCACGGACGGGTGAGCGCGCCGCCGTGCATCATGTAGGTGAACGCGCGGGCGCTGTCCGGTGCGATCGCCGTCGACGACCGAGCCGGGCTCGAGCCGAGCGGCGCCTCCTCCGTCGCGAGCGTCCCCGCCACGGCGGCGTGCACCGGGGTGGTGCCGCGATTGTAGACGGTCACGGTCACCGGGATCGAGTCCCCCTGCGCGAGCAGGTCGCGGTCCACCTCGGCCTCGATCGCGATCCCGCGCGCCTCGAGCAGGGCACGCGTGGCGCGCTCGAGCCCGTCGTCGATCGAGGCGGCGACATCGGGATCGGGGGTGCGCACCGAGTCCACCTCGTTCGCGCGCAGCTCGGCGAGCGCGTCGCGCACGCGCTCGAGCGCGGGAATTCCCCCGGCCGGCGCGTACAGGCTCGTGACACGGCGCGCCTCGGCCGCCGCGTCCACCAGGCGGGCGATCGCCTCGCGCGAGCCCGGATGCCGCACGAGCGAGTCGAGCCGGTGCCAGGTGGTGTCGATCCCCTCGAACAGCGAGCGCTCCGCCGTGGGATCCTCCGGCGCGCGCACGCGCGACCCCTCGCGGCGCACCGAGCCGGCCACGTATCCCTTGCGCTGGAGCGCCCCGAACCCCTGCGACTTGTGCTGCGACCGGCTCTCGCCGGCGATCTCCGCGTACGACGCGCCGAGCAGCGGATCGTACGTCCCCGAGTTGTACGTGAAGGTCGCGCCCTCCCCGTTCCAGTAGGTGCGCGTCCGATAGAACTTGAGCGGGGTCCACGCCCCGTATCCGGCGGTCGCGCTCCGCGGGAAGCGCACCGTGTCCATGGCCGCATCGAACGCCTCGCGCGCGACGATCCCCGCCACCTGGTGCTGCCCGTGCCCGTCCTTCGGCGTCCCGGAGAAGACGGAGACGATCACGTGCGGGCGGAAGGCGCGCACGACGGTGACCACGTCGCGCAGCACGCTGTCGTGCGGCCAGTGCGAGAACGCCTCGGCGGCGCTCTTGGAGAAGCCGAAGTCGTACGCGCGCGTGAAGTACTGGTGCGCCCCGTCGATGCGGCGCGCGGCGAGCAGCTCCTCGGTGCGGATCACCCCGAGCGCCTCGCCAAGCTCGTTCCCGATCAAGTTCTGCCCGCCGTCGCCGCGGGTGAGCGACAGGTACGCGACCTCGGCGTGGTGCCCGCGCGTCAGCCAGACGATGAGACGCGTGTCCTCGTCGTCCGGGTGCGCGCCGATCATCAGCACGCGCTTCGAGCTGCCGAGCCCCTCGAGCAGCGAGCCGAGCGCGGGCGCGCCACGCTCCTGCGCGCGGAGCGACGAGGGAACGAACGCGGCGAGCAGGACGGCGAGCAGAAGGAGCATGGGTCTTCGGACGGGTTCAGGTCGAAAAACGACTGTCGGAGATGGACCTGGCCGTCAGCGCTCGGCTCTCGGCTCTCGGCGGTGTGCAGTAGCCGAGAGCCGAGAGCCGAGCGCTGACAGCCGAGTCCCGCCAACCGGGTCCGTCACACCACTTCGACGACGCCTATCTTGCCTCCGCGGCGACGGGAGCGGCGAGCGCGGCGGCGACGATCGCCGCCTGCTGCTCGTTGTGCGACGAGGCGTAGCCCTCGGCCGGGCTCGCCCGCTCTGGACGACCAATGTACCGGATCGGCATGGTGTTCCCGACCGCCGCCCGGAGGCGCGGCGCGACGAACGTCCACGCGCCCATGTTCTTCGGCTCCTCCTGCGCCCACACCACGTCCTCCACCGCCGAGTAGCGGTCGAGCAGCGCGGCGATCGCGTCGTGCGGCCAGGGATAGAGCTGCTCCACGCGAGCGATCGCCACCTGCGACGATGGCTCCTGGGCGATGAGGTCGTAGTAGATCTTCCCCGTACACAACACCAGCCGCCGTACCTGGTCGGGCGCCACTCCCTCGCGCGGGTCGTCGATCACCGCGCGGAAGCCGCCGGTGGCGAGGTCGTCCAGGTGCGACGCCGCCACCGGGAGGCGGAGCAGGCTCTTGGGCTGCATGAGCACGAGCGGCCGGCGCTCGGCGGCGAGCGCCTGCCGGCGCAGGATGTGGAAGTACTGGGCGGGCGTGGACGGGTACGCCACGCGCACGTTGTTCTCCGCGGCGAGCTGGAGGAACCGCTCCAGCCGCGCGCTCGAGTGCTCCGGTCCCTGCCCCTCGTAACCGTGGGGGAGGAGGAGCACCAGCGCGGAATCCTGCCCCCACTTCGCGCGGTCGGAGACGATGAACTGGTCGATCACCGGCTGCGCGACGTTGGCGAAGTCGCCGAACTGCGCCTCCCACTGCACGAGCGTGTCGGCCGCGGCCACGCTGTACCCGTACTCGAAGCCGAGCACCGCCACCTCGGAGAGGGGGGAGTTGTAGATCTCGAACGCGCCGGCGGCCGCCGGAATGTGGGCGAGCGGAGCGTACGTGGCGCCCGTCTCCGGATCGTGGAGCACCGCCTGACGATGCGAGAAGGTGCCGCGCTCCGTGTCCTGCCCCGTCACGCGAATGGAGACGCCCTGCACGAGCAGCGACGCCCAGGCGAGCGCCTCGGCGTGCCCCCAGTCGATCCCGCCCTTCTCCCCAACGGCGGCGCGCCGGCGCTCGAGCTGCCTGGCGAGCTTCGCGATGGGGTGGAAGTCCGCGGGCCAGGTGAGCATCCGCTCGTTGAGCGCGATGAGCTGGTCGGCCTTCACCGCGGTCTCGATCTGCTCGCCGTCCGTCGCGCCGCGCTGATCGCCGGGCACGTGGTCGGGGGCGTTCGCCGTGCCGGCCTTCACCTGCGCGTGCACGCGCTCGAACGCGCTCTGCACCTCGGCGTCGATACGGGCGACGTCCTCGGCGGTGACGACCCCCTCCTCCACGAGCCGCTTCCCCCACACCTCGCGCGGCGCGGGGTGCGACTTGATCGCCGCGTAGAGCCGCGGCTGCGTGTACGCCGGCTCGTCGGTCTCGTTGTGTCCGTGCCGGCGGTAGCCCACGAGATCGATGAGGAAGTCCTTCCCGAAGCGCTCGCGGTACGCGAGGGCGAGCCACACCGCGGCGGCGCACGCCTCGGCGTCATCGCCGTTCACGTGCACGATGGGCACCTCGAACCCCTTGGCGAGGTCGCTCGCGTAATACGTGGAGCGCGCGTCGCGCGGGTCGGTGGTGAACCCCACCTGGTTGTTGGAGATGACGTGGAGCGTGCCGCCGGTGGTGTAGCCGCGCAGGTGCGAGAGGTTGAACGTCTCGGCCACCACCCCTTCGCCGGGGAACGCCGAGTCCCCGTGCACGAGGATCGGGAGCACGCTGGCCGGGTCGAGCGTGCCGGGCGCGGCGCCGCGCACGCGCTGGAGCGCCCGGGCGACCCCTTCCACCACCGGATCCACGAACTCGAGGTGGCTCGGGTTGGGCACGAGCATCACGTGCACCGACTCGCCGCCCGCCACCTCGTACTCGGTGCGGAAGCCGAGGTGATACTTCACGTCCCCCGTGTCGCTCGCGGCGTTGGAGATCGGGTGCTTCCCCTCGAACTCGCCGAAGATGGTGGCGATCGGCTTGCGGAGCACGTGAGCGAGCACGTTGATGCGCCCGCGGTGCGCCATCCCGATCACGACCTCGCGCGCTCCCATGGTCGCGGCGCGCTCCACGGCGATGTCGATCATCGGCACGAGCGCGTCCGTCCCCTCGATGGAGAAGCGCTTGTATCCCTGGTAGGCCCGGCCGAGGAAGCGCTCGAGCCCGTCCACCTCGGTGAGGCGGTGGAGGACGGCCTTCTTCTCCTCGGGGGTCATGGTGCGGCGCATCTCCCCCTGCTCGATCACGCGCCGGAACCAATCGCGCTCGGCCTCCTCCTCGATGTGCTCGAACTCGAAGCCCAGCGTCGAGGAGTAGAGGCGGCGCAGGCGGGCGACCGCGTCGGCGGCGGTGGCGTCGGCATCGAAGCCGAGCGCGGCGCCGGGGATGGTCGCGAGGTCCTGCTCGGTGATTCCGTGGAACTCGGGCTTCAGCTCGGCGGCGCCGAGCGGCGGTGAGCCGAGCGGATCGAGCTGCACGTCGAGGTGGCCGTACTGGCGAATGGCCTGCACGAGCCCCGCGGCTCCGGCCACCTTGCGCAGGTACGTGGCATCGGCGGTCGGTGCGCCGATAGTGGTGCCGGTCGTGCCGGCGAGGCGTCGCGCGAAGCCGAAGAACTGCCGCCACGACTCGTCCACCGACGCCGGGTCGCGAAGGAACGACTCGTACATCTCGGCGATGTACCCGTCGTTGAAGGCGCTGGTGATTGGGAGGTCGCTCATGGTGGAATAATCTAATTGATGCGGAGATGCTGGTGGAGGACGCCGCTCTCGGGGGCGGGGGCGGTGGTGGGGGTGGGGGTGGGGTGGCACGCGAGGGACGCCGGGCGGCGCGCCGGCCCGCCCGGTGCGGCCGCGGGAGAGTCCCGGGAGCGGAAGGAGAGCGAGCGGGGGGCGTGGCCGGTTCCCGCCTGGCACCACCCCCGTTAGATCTCCGTAATCGAGAGTGTCGCGGAGGAGCCGGGGGACGAAAGCCGGCCGTTGCAATTCACGGTGCGCGTTGCAATTCGCTATGCGCCGACGGCCGGCCGACGACCGTTGTCATTCCGGAAGGAATGATGGAACAACGACTTACGTTGGCGCGGGCGGCGTGGCACCGCACCTGCCTGACGCACCGTCCGAACCCACGCCTAGACACGTGGCGCGTCACCACCGCTTCTGGAGAAAGTCCAAATGCGTCTCACGGGCAAGAAGAAGGGCTTCACGCTGATCGAGCTGCTGATCGTGGTCGTGATCATCGGCATCCTCGCGGCGATCGCCATTCCGAAGTTCGCCAACACGAAGGAGAAGGCGTACGTGGCGGCGATGAAGTCC
>DASUXC010000172.1:0-4459 GCA_036378095.1 Gemmatimonadaceae bacterium
GGCGCCGACTCGATCGCCGGCGTGGGCGACGGCGTCATCAAGTGCACCTGATCGGGCGGCGCGAGCGCTGAGCGCGCGCGGCGCACCGCGCCCCGCGCGTTCGGCGAGCCCGTGTCGTGGGCGACGGGCCGGCTCCCTCCGTGGGGCCGGCCCGCCGTGCATCCAGGGGGTGGGCGCGCGACCGCGGGGCTCGCGGCCCACCCTCGCCGCGGTTACGATCAGTCCGGCGAGCCGTCTCCCCGATGCCTGTCGCGAGCGCGCATCCAACGGCGCGCTCGCCCTCATTCCGCCGGTCACACGCGATGTCCTCCGCCTCCGCCGCCGCACCGGTCCGCCCACGAACCGAACCGCTCCGCGCCTCCGGCAGAGCCTCGCCACGCCGGTGGCTGGTCGTGCTGCACGACCGGCGGATCGTGCTGGCGCTGGTGTGGGTGGTGTGCGTCGCATACGCGGGGCTTCGCCTCCGGCGCGGGTGGGTGCCGCACGACGAGGGCGCGCTCGCCCAGAGTGCCGCGCGCGTGCTGGCCGGGGAGCTGCCGCACCGCGACTTCGCCGAGATCTACACGGGGGGGCTGAGCTACCTGAACGCGGCGGTGTTCCACCTGCTCGGAGCGCGGCTGGTCGTGCTTCGGCTCCCGCTGTACCTGCTCTTCGCGTGCACCGTCCCGGCGATGTTCGCCCTCGCCGCTCGATTTCTCTCGCCGTGGGGCGCGGCGCTGGTCACGGTGCTCGCCGTGACGTGGAGCTTCCCCAACTATTCGGCGGCGATGCCGTCGTGGTACAACCTCTTCTTCGCGATGCTCGGCACGGCGGCGCTCGCGCGCCACGTGGAGCGCCCCCGGGCGGGGTGGCTCATCGCGGCCGGCGTGTGCGGCGGTGTCTCGATCCTCGCCAAGATCACGGGGCTGTACTACGTCGCCGGCGTCCTCCTCTTTCTCGTGTACCGCGCGCAGTGCATGGCGCGCGAGCGAGCCGGGGGCGAGCCGGCCCGCGGCACGGGGTCCGCGGCGGACGCCGGTGCTCGGGAGCGCGGGCTCGCGCACTCGGTCGTGGTGAGTGCCGCCCTGCTCGCGTTCGTGGCCGCGCTGGTGCTGCTCGTGCGCCCGCTCCCCACCTCGCGCGAGGTGGTACACGTGGTGGTGCCGGGGACGGCGCTCGCCCTGTTCCTGCTCGTGCGCGAGTGGCGCGCGAACGGTTCATCCACCGAGCGCGCCGCGGCGCTGGCTTCGCTCGTGGCCCCCTTCCTGGCCGGGGTGCTCCTCCCCGTGGCGCTCTTCCTCGTGCCGTACGCGCGAGCCGGCGCGCTGGACGCGCTCTGGCGCGGAGTGTTCGTGCTCCCCGCGCGGCGCTTCACCTTCGCCGCCGTGCAGCCGCCCGCCGTGCCCACCGCCCTCCTCGCGATCCCGGTGGGGTGGCTCCTCCTCGCGACGCCGGGATCGCGCGGGCGCGGGTGGGCCGAGCGGGCGCTCATCGGCGCGATGCTCGCCGGCGTCGTGGCGCTCGCGGGCCCCGTGCCTCCCATCTACGCGCTCATCTGGCTCTCCATCCGCACGCTCGTGCCGCTGGTGGTGGTCGGCGGGATCCTCGTGCTCGCGCTCGGGCGTGCCGAGCGCTCGGCCGATGCCGGCCGCCGGCAGCTCCTCGTGCTCCTCCTCGCCGTGACGGCGCTGTGCAGCCTCGTGCAGTTCCCGTTCGCGTCGTCGATCTACTTCTGCTACGTGGCGCCCCTGCTGATCCTCACGCTCGCCGCGCTGCTCGCCACCCTGCGTCCGCCGGGGCGCCGCTTCATGCCCGCGCTCGTCGCGACGTTCTTCCTCGCGTTCGCCGTCGTCTGGGTGAACCGCGGCTTCATCTACCAGATGGGCACCCACTTCGTGGCCGACTCGCAGCACGCGCGCCTCGCGCTCCCGCGCGGCGGGATCGACGTGAGCCCGCACGACAGCATGGAATTCGCGTGGGCCGCGAAGCTGCTGCGCGAGCATGCGCACGGCGATTGGGCCTACGCCGCGCCGGACGCGCCGGAGCTCCCCTTCCTCGCCGGGCTCCGGAACCCGACGCGCGAGCTGTTCGACTTCTTCGGGGACTCCGCCGGCCGCGAGCAACGCGTGCTCGCGGCGCTGGACGCGCACGACGTGCGCGTCATCGCCATCAACCGCGACCCTCTCTTCTCGGGTCCGCTGCCGCCGCACCTCGAGGCGGCGCTCGTGGCGCGCTACCCCGATTCGGCGCTCGCCGGACGGTTCGTCGTGCGGTGGCGCCCGTGAAGCGCCTGGCGCGCGTGATGGAGCACACGCTGGCGTACCGCGTCTGGCAGGCGCCGTTCGCCGAGCGGAAGCTGGCGCCGGTGCTCCGCCGGGGGGACGTGCGCGCCGCGCGGCGCGTGCTGGACGTGGGGTGCGGCCCGGGGACGAACACGCGGCACTTCGCGCACGCGGACTACCTGGGCATCGACCACAACCCGGACTACATCGCCGATGCCGCGCGCCGGCACGGGCGGCGCTTCCTCGTGGCGGACGTGACCACGTACACCGCGCCGCCTGACGAGCGGTTCGACTTCATCTTCATGAACAGCCTGCTCCACCACATCGCCACCCCCGACGCGCGCCGGCTGCTCGCCCACCTGCGCACGCTGCTCACCGCGGACGGCCACATCCACATCCTCGACCTCATCCTCCCCCCGCGCCCGTCGCTCGCCCGGGCGCTCGCGCGCGCCGACCGCGGCGACTTCCCGCGCCCGCTCGCCGCGTGGCGGGAGCTGCTCGAGGAGCACTTCGAGCCGGTGATCGTGGAGCCGTACCCGCTCGGCGCCGCCGGGCTCACCCTGTGGGAGATGCTCTACTTCAAGGGGCGCGCGCGATGCTGAACGGGCCGTTCCGTCTTTCGGTCGCCATCCCCGTCTACAACGAGGAGCAGGTCTTCCCCGAGCTCCTCCGGCGCACCGCTGCCGTGCTCGACCAGCTCCCCGGCGGTCCGCACGAGCTGGTGGTGGTGGACGACGGCAGCTCCGACCGCACTCCCGAGCTGCTTCGCGCCGCGGCCGCGCGCGACCCGCGAATCGTCGGGATCGCGCTGTCGCGCAACTTCGGGCACCAGGCGGCGCTCAGCGCCGCCCTCGATGCCGTGAGCGGCGACGCGACCGTCATCATGGACGGCGACCTGCAGGACGCGCCGGAAGTCATCCCGCGCTTCCTCGAGGAGTTCTGGAAGGGGTACGACGTCGTCTACGCGCGGCGCGTCCGGCGCAAGGAATCCTGGTGGCTGCGCCTCGCCTATCGCGCGTACTACCGGCTGCTCTCGCGTCTCGCCGACGTGCAGCTCCCGCTCGACGCCGGAGACTTCGGGCTCATGTCGCGCCGGGTAGTGGAGCTCATCCGCCGGACGCCCGAGCGCCACCGCTACCTGCGCGGGCTCAGAAGCTGGGTCGGCTTCCGGCAGCTGGGGGTCACCGTGGAGCGCGACGCGCGGCACGCGGGGACGAGCAAGTACAGCCTCGCCAAGCTCGTCAGGCTCGGCTGCGATGGGATCTTCTCCTTCTCGACCATGCCGCTGCGCGCGGCCGCGGTGCTCGGCGCGCTCGGCGTCGCCGCGTCCACGCTGTTCGCCGCGTACGCCGTGTTCGTGCGCCTCGTGCTCCACCGGGGCCCGCAGGGATTCACCGCGCTCATTCTCGTCATCACGTTCCTCTCCGGGCTCAACCTGTTCTTCCTCGGCGTGATCGGGGAGTACGTGGGGCGGGTGTTCGAGCAGGTGAAGGGGCGCCCCACCTACGTGGTGGGGGAAGTCGTGCGACAGGGCTCGCCCGGTGCCGCATCGGAAGCGATGACGCCGGCGCAGCGCGAGCACGCCGTCCTTCCGCCGCGCGATGATGCGGCGGCCACGCTCCGCTCCGAGTGATGACGCAACAGTCGGATGAGCAGCGGAGGAATGCGGGAGCGGCGCGAGCGCCGATCGTCGCTAGCGTTCCGAGCGCGCGCAGCCGGCGCATTACCTCGTCGCTGGTCGCTCGTCTGTTCAACGTTCAATGGCACGACGCGCGTGGAGTCGTGACGGTGAAATGGTTCGTTCCGCCAGAATGCCCGAAGTGGGCCACCCTCTCGCGGAGCGACGGCGCGGTGGCGCATCGCAATTCACCACGCGAGTTGCAGATCGCCACCCGGCGCGCCGGCCGCGCCGGACCGGTCAACCAGTAACCACCCGAGCGACAACGAGTTGTGAAAGCCGGCCGGATGGCACCGGGAGTGCATTGCCCTCTGCCGAGCCGGCGCAGTCCCCACCGCGAGCGATGGCGCACGCGGCACACCGATCTTGGAGGAATCTCATGCGTCTCACGGGCAAGAAGAAGGGCTTCACGCTGATCGAGCTGCTGATCGTGGTCGTGATCATCGGCATCCTCGCGGCGATCGCCATTCCGAAGTTCGCCAACACGAAGGAGAAGGCGTACGTGGCGGCGATGAAGTCC
>DASUXC010000173.1:0-20560 GCA_036378095.1 Gemmatimonadaceae bacterium
CGCGTGTCGGCGGTCGCGAGCTTCCGCACGGCGGCGCTCGATCCCACGAGGGCGATGCGGTCGCCGCGCACCGCGATCGCATCGGCCCATGGCTGGCGCGGCACCCCCGTCCAGACGCGCGCGTTGACGACGGCGAGCGTCAGTGGTGCGTTGTCCGGGCGCGGAGCGGCGTCCGTGCTGCCGAGGTAGACGGGCATGAGGAGGAGAGGCCAGAGGCGCATCGTGGGGACCGGGGGCCGGGGGTCAGGGGCCGGGGGGGATGAGGCGGGACTGGTGCGAGAGGAATCGGGAACGTCAACGACAGGGAGCGGCGGGGAGAGGGGCATCGGGGTGTGCCCTCCCGCCGCTCTCCATCCCCGCCGTTCCCCCCCGGCCCCCAGCCCCTGGCCCCCAGCCCCCGACACTCACGTCACCACCCCCCTCGCCCCCTCCTCGAACCGCCGCCACTCCCCGCGCGCGAGGATCTCGTCGATCGCGCACACCGCCTCCTCGATCTCCTCGTCCGACGTGTAGAAGTGCGGGGCGACGCGGATGCCGGCGTCGGGGCGATAGTCCACCAGGATGTCGCGCGCGAGAAGAGCCTGCGCCACGCCGTAGCCATGGGGGACGTCGAACGCCACCGTGCCCCCTCGGCGCGCCGGATCGCGCGGCGCGCTCACGCGGTAGCCGCGCTCGTCGGCGAGCGCGATGAGACGCGTGGTCTGACGCACGCTCTTCTCGCGGATGGCCTCCACGCCGGCCCGGCGCACGCAGCGAGGCCCCTCGATCGCCGCGTAGAGCGCGGGGATGGGCGGCGTGCCGTTGAGCCAGCGGAAGGCGCCGGGCGCGTACTCCATGCCGGCCTCGAACGCGAACGGGTGCGCGTGCGCCTGCCAGCCGGTGAACGCCGGCTCGAGCGTGTCGCTCACCGCGGGTGACACGTACAGGAACGCGCCCCCAGGCCCGCCGCACAGCCACTTGAGCACGCCGCCGGTGAGGAAGTCCACCCCGCTCCCGCGCACGTCCATGGGCACCACGCCCACCGAATGAAACGCATCGAGCGAGACGAGCGCCCCCGCGTCGTGCGCGCGCCGGCAGATCGCCTCGGCGTCCATGATGTACGCCGAGCGGAAGAGCACGTGCGAGATCGCCACCAGCCGCGTACGCTCGTCGATCGCGGCCAGCACGCGCTCCGTGTCGATCCCGATCCCGTCCTCGCTCGGAACGACCACGATGCGCGCGCCGAGGCGCGTCGCGAGCCGGTCGTACACGTAACGCACCGAGGGGAAGTCCAGCCCGGTCATCACGATCGTGTCGCGCGGCGGCGCATAGTCGAGCGCCGAGAGCACCGCCGTCTGGGCGATGGTCACGTTGGGCAGCATCGCGACCTCGCCGGGCCCCGCGCCGAGGAGGGGGGCGATCTCGTCGCCCACCGTCACCGGCATCTCCCACCACCCGTTGGCCCAGGCGCGCACCCCCTCATCGCGCCACGCCTCGGCGTACTCGGCGAGTCGCTCCGGCACCCCGCGCGGCATCGCCCCGAGCGAGTTGGACACGAGATACGTGGTGCGCTCGAGGATCGGAAACTCGGAGCGGAACCGGAGGAGGGGGTCGGTCATGACTCGGAGGTGGGGGTGAGAGTGCGCCGCGCGGGGGCGGTGATGACGTACAGGAGCGCGGCGACGGCGAGCACCGCGCCCACCACGGCGAACTCGCGCGCCGTGGCGTGCGCGAGGATCCAGACGATCACGGCGATGGCCGCCACCGGGACGACGGCGCCGCCCGGCACGCGGAACGGCGTGCCCCCGGCGCGCACGTCGCGCCGGCGCAGCTCGAGGACGGCGATGCAGCAGAGCAGGTAGAGCGCGAGCACCGACACGTTCGCCAGGATGGCCAGCGGCTCGAAGCTCGCGCTGATAGCCAGCGCGGCGGCGATCGCAACGTGGACGATGATCGCGATCCACGGCGTGTGCCACCGCGGGTGCACCGAGCCCAGCTCGCGCGACCAGAACGGAACGAATCCGTCGCGGCCGAGCGCGTAGAGCGCGCGCGGCGTGGCCAGCGTCATCCCGCTCACGTGGCCGAGCATGGAGATCACCGCCCCCGCGGCGACGATCGTGCCGCCCACCGGCCCGGCGATCCGCCGCGCGGCCTCCGACAGCCCCGCCGCGCCCGCGCCGGCGAGCGCCACCGAGCCGAGCGCGCGCTGCGCGACGAGCTGGATCGCCACGTAGAGCACGGTGACGACGATCATGGCGATGCCGAGTGCGCGCGGCACCGTGCGCGCCGGATCGCGCACCTCGCCGCTCGGCACGAGCGCGCTCTCCACGCCGGCGAAGGCGAAGATGAGCACGACCATCGTGCGGCCGAGCACGTCGGGGGTCGTGGCGGGCGGAGGGGAGGCCGCCGGCGCCACGAGAAATCCGGCCGCCACGAGGAAGAGCAGCGGGAGCAGCTTGGCGACGGTCACCAGCTCGACGACCCGCCTCCCCTGGCGCACGCCGCGCACGTTCACCCAGCCGAGCGCCGCGAAGACGGCGGCGAGGAAGAGGGCGCGGGGGGTGCCGTGCGCCAGCGGCGCCCAGAACACCGCCGCCGCGCCGGCGAGCGCGCTCGCCACCGCCGCGGTGGCGAAGAGCGAGAGGAGCCAGAGGAGCACGCCGGCGAGGAAGCCCACGAACGGACCGAGCGCGACGCCCACGTACGCGTACGGTCCGCCGGTGAGCGACACCCGGCTCCCCGCCTCGGCGAAGCAGAGCACGATGAGCCCCATCGCCAGCGCGCAGGCGAGGTACGCGACCGGCGCGGCGGCACCCATCATCCCCGCCACGATCGCCGGGAGCACGAAGATCCCGCTCCCGATCATCACGTTGAAGGTGGTGGCGGCGAGCGCGCGCACGCCGAGCGCCCGGACGAGCCCGCGCTCGGCGGAGGTGGGAGCGGGAGTGGTCATGCGGGCAATCTACGCGCCGCCGGCCGCGTCGGTGAGCACGGAGAGGGCATCCTCTTTGCGTTTCCGCGGCGCGCCGCGCATCCTCAGATGTGTTGGGCAGCCGGCAGCCATCGCAGGATCGCAGGATCAGCGCCCGGGCGCCAGGCGGCGCCCGCATCGAACCACTCGGGAGGAGGGCACCATGTACCGCACCTGGATCATCGCCGTTGCCGCCGCGATCTCCATCGCCGGAGCCAGCCGCGCCGACGCGCAGAGCGCCGCGACCGCACCGGTGGCGGCAGAGGCCCCGATCGCCGTGGGGCCGACGCAGAGCGCCGCGGCGCTCTCCCCGATGCTCGCGCTCGCGGACGCGCCCGCCGTTTCCGGTGCCGCCGCGGGCGAATCCTTCGCCCGCCGGCTCACCAACGGGCAGAAGCTCATGATCCTGGGCGGCGCGATCCTCCTCACCGGTGCGATCGTCGGCGGCGACGCGGGTACCATCATCATGATCGGCGGTGGCGCCGTGGGGATCTACGGGCTGTACCTCCAGCTCGGCCAGCCGGGTATGACCGAGGCGAGAGTGGGGCTCGAGAGATCGTTCTGACGACGGAGGGGCGCGGCGGTCGGGACGCGGCTGTCGGGACACGGCTGTCGGCTCTCGGCTCTCGGCTCGGGGCACACGCCGAGAGCTCTCTACGCTGGGCCGGTAGCCGAGAGCCGAGAGCCGATGGCCGAGAGCTGACAGCCGGGTCTTCCCGAGCGCCCAGCCCCGACAGCCACGTCGCTTCCGCCGCCGTTCCACCAATCCAACCGGAGATCCGTGAACGCAAGCATCCCGCGCCGTGTCGCCCTCGTGCTCGGCGGCGGCGGACTGAAGGGGTTCGCCCACATCGGCGTCCTGCGCGCGCTCGACGAGCGCGGCATTCGCCCTTGCGTGTACGCCGGGACGAGCATCGGCTCCCTCATCGCCGCCGCGCGGGTGGGCGGGATGAGCATGGGGGAGATGGCCGACCGCGCGCTGACGCTCCGGCGCCGCGACCTCTTCCGCATCAATCACATGGGGATGCTGCTCGAGCGGATGCACTCCCCGTCCCTGTACTTGGAGGAGCCACTGCGCGAGCTGTGCGCGGCGGTGAGCCCGGCGGGCACGTTCGACGATCTCGCCATGCCGCTGCTCGTGAACACGGTGGACGTGGAGCGCGGGACGCGTCTCGTGTGGGGGCTCCCCGGACTGCGCGACGTGCCGGTGGTGGACGCGATCTACGCCTCGTGCGCGCTCCCCGGCTTCTTCCCCCCCGGGTACGTGGACGGCCGCACGTGCATCGACGGCGGCACGATCGACAACCTCCCCGCCGCGATCGCCGGGCTCGGCGTGGACGCCGTGATCGCCGTGGACGTCGGGAGCTCCGAGCTCGACCGGCTGCACGACATCTCGACGCAGGGCTTCGCGGCGATCTACATGCGCGCGGCCACGGTGATGATGCACGCGCTGCAGCAGCATCAGCTCCACGATTGGCAGGGGCCCCCGATGCTCCTCGTCCGCCCGCGCGTGGGGCACCGCCACTGGTTCAGCTTCGCGAACACGGGAGAGATGATCGACGCCGGCCACGAGGCGGCGGCGACGGCGCTCGACCAGATCGGCGACGCCCTCCTCTCGCCGAGCGGCGTGTACCCGCGGCGGATGGTCTCGCTGGCCGTCGACCGCGACCGGTGCATCGGCTGTGGGACGTGCGTCGCGCTCGCTCCGCGCCTCATGGCGCAGCACGCCGACGGCAAGGCGTACGTGATGTCCTCCCCGGTGCTGTGGTCGCCCGCCGATGGCGAGTTCGTGCAACACTGCCCCACCGAGGCGATCTCCGTCCAGTCGCTGGACGGCACCCGACGCACGACCCGCCCGATCACCGAGCCCACCCTGGACGCCGCGGACGACTGAGCCACCGCCGGCGCGTCCGCGATCGTGCGGCGCATCGCCGGCACCACGCGCGCCAGTCGCGATGTAGATTACGTCAGCCTGCGCGCCCTCCACGCGCGCAGTGGCTCCGTTCTTCACCGCGCTCCACGGGTGGAGCGCGAACCGACTGGATCACGGCATGAGCTCTCTCAATTCCTTCGGCAGCCAGGCGACGCTCGTCGTCGACGGGAAGACGTACACCATCTTCCGCCTCGACACCCTCGCCGGCCTGACGGGCGCCACCGTCGACCGCCTCCCCTTCACGCTCAAGGTCCTCCTGGAGAACCTCCTCCGCCACGAGGACGATGCCTTCGTCAAGCGCGCCGACGTGCAGGCGCTGGCGACGTGGAACGTGAAGGGCGGGTTGGAGAAGGAGATCGCCTTCCGCCCCTCGCGCGTGCTCCTCCAGGATTTCACCGGCGTCCCCGCCGTGGTCGACCTCGCCGCCATGCGCGACGCGATCGTGCGGCTGGGTGGAGATCCCACCCGGATCAACCCGCTCCAGCCCGCCGACCTCGTGATCGACCACTCGGTGCAGGTCGATGAGTACGGCTCCGAGGCGGCGTTTCTCATCAACACCAGCCGCGAGTTCGAGCGCAACGAGGAGCGCTACCGCTTCCTGCGCTGGGGGCAGCACGCGTTCCGCAACTTCAGCGTCGTGCCTCCGGGAACCGGCATCTGCCACCAGGTGAACCTGGAGTACCTCGGGCGCGCGGTGTTCAGCACCGAGGCCGACGGCGTCCGGTACGCCTACCCCGACTCGCTCGTCGGCACCGACTCGCACACGACGATGATCAACGGGCTCGGCGTGGTGGGGTGGGGCGTCGGCGGGATCGAGGCGGAGGCGGCGATGCTCGGCCAGCCGCTCTCGATGCTCGTGCCCGAGGTGGTGGGCTTCAAGCTGCACGGCAGACTCCCCGAGGGGGCGACGGCCACCGACCTCGTGCTCACCGTCACGCAGATGCTCCGCAAGAAGAAGGTCGTCGGGAAGTTCGTCGAGTTCTACGGCGCCGGGCTGTCGAGTCTCTCCCTCGCCGACCGCGCGACGATCGGCAACATGTCCCCCGAGTTCGGCGCCACGGTCGGGTTCTTCCCGATCGACGCCGAGACGCTCCGCTACCTGGGCTTCACCGGGCGCGATGCGCACCAGGTGAAGCTCGTCGAGGCGTACGCCAAGGAGCAGGGGATCTTCCGCACCGACGACACCCCCGATCCGCTGTTCAGCGACACGCTGGAGCTCGACCTCGCGACGGTGGAGCCGAGCCTCGCCGGCCCCAAGCGCCCGCAGGACCGCGTGCCGCTCAAGCAGGCGAAGGGGATGTTCACCGAGGCGCTCTCCTCGGAGCTGGAGCGCGTGGGGACGCTCGCCGGCAAGGCGGAGGTGGCCGCCGCCAGGGCGGTGAGCGCGGCGCCCGGGCTCTCCCCCGCCGTGGTCGCGGAGACCCCCGGCGACGTCACGCACCAGCACGGCGCCGCGGAGGTGACGATGAAGGGAGAGACGTTCTCCCTGCGCCACGGCGCGGTGGTCATCGCCGCGATCACGAGTTGCACGAACACCTCCAACCCGTCGGTGATGCTCGGCGCCGGGCTGCTCGCCAAGAAGGCGGTGGCGAAGGGGCTGAAGACGAAGCCGTGGGTGAAGACCAGCCTCGCCCCCGGCTCCAAGGTGGTCACCGACTACTACGAGAAGGCGGGGGTGATGGACGCGCTGGAGCAGCTCGGCTTCTACCTCGCGGGCTACGGCTGCACCACCTGCATCGGCAACTCCGGCCCGCTCCCCGGGCCGGTGGCGGAGGCGGTGGAGGAGAACAAGCTGGTCGTGGCGGCGGTGCTCTCCGGCAACCGCAACTTCGAGGGGCGCGTGAACCCGCTCACGCGGTTCAACTACCTGGCCTCTCCCCCGCTGGTGGTGGCGTACGCGATCGCCGGGCGCATGGACATCGACCTGTACACCGAGCCGCTCGGGATCGGGACCGATGGGCCGGTGTTCCTGCGCGACATCTGGCCGTCGCCAAAGGAAGTGGAGGACGCGATCCTCGCATCGGTGAAGAGCGACATGTTCCGCAAGCAGTACGCGAACGTGTTCGAGGGAGACGATCGGTGGCGCGCGCTGGAGGTGCCGACGGGTGAGCTGTACACCTGGTCGCCGGACAGCACGTACGTGAAGAACCCGCCCTTCTTCCAGGGGATGACGGCGGAGCCGCCCGGCGTGCGGCCGATCGCCGGCGCGCGGGTGCTGGCGATGCTCGGCGACTCGATCACCACCGACCACATCTCCCCCGCGGGCTCGATCGCCGCATCGAGCCCCGCCGGCAAGTGGCTCATCGCCCATGGCGTGAAGACGGCGGACTTCAACTCGTACGGTTCGCGCCGCGGCAATCACGAGGTGATGATGCGCGGAACGTTCGCCAACATCCGCCTGCGCAACGAGCTCGCGCCGGGAACGGAGGGGGGGTGGACGGCGACCACGCCGGGGGGAACGCCGGTCACGATCTACGACGCGGCGATGGAGTACCAGAACCAGGGGATCCCGCTGCTGGTGATCGCCGGCAAGGAGTACGGTACCGGCTCGTCGCGCGACTGGGCGGCGAAGGGAACGCTCCTGCTCGGGGTGCGCGCGGTGATCGCCGAGAGCTTCGAGCGGATCCACCGCTCGAACCTGGTGGGGATGGGGGTGCTCCCACTGGAGTTCGTGAACGGCGAGACCCGCCAGTCGCTCGGCCTCACCGGCTTCGAGCGCTACGACGTGCTGGGGCTCGACGACGCCGTGAAGCCGCGCGCGACGCTCACCGTCCGCGCCACGGCGCCCGATGGCCGCGTGACCGAGTTCCAGGTCCGCTCGCGCGTGGACACGCCGGAGGAGGCGACGTACTACCGGCATGGGGGGATTCTGCAGTACGTGCTGCGCCAACTGGCCAGGGGATAGGGGCCGCGGGGACCAGGGAATGACCGCGAGGGGGCGGCGCGAACGATTCGCGCCGCCCCCTCGCACAATTGTGCGGGGCGCGGGGGAGTACGGAATGCGACGAGGGGGCCGGCTGTTGCCGGCCCCCTCGTCGCTCGGTCCCTGTTCTCAGGCGCACCGCGCACCGCGCCCCGCGAACCGCTTCACCCGTCAGGGGTCTCACTTCCCATCAAGCGCCGCGCCGACTCCGCGTCCGCGCGCGCCGCCGAGTCGAGGCCGCACGCGGCGAACAGGTGGGCGCGGGCGCGGAGCGCCTCGGACTCGATCAGGGAGTGACCGTGGCGGCGGGCGAGGGCCACCGCGCGCTCGAGCACGTCCAGCGCCTCGTCGCGCGCGCCGATCGCCGCGCGCGCCTCCCCCACCACCCGGAGCGCGTCCGCCTCGCCGATCGGGTCGGGGGCCGACGCGCAGGCGACCGCCGCGCGCGTGGCCTCGCCGTCGGCGCCGCGCGCGTTCCCGCGGAGGAGCGCCAGCTCCGCCAGCCCCACGCGCGCCATCTGCTCCACGCGGGGATCGCGCGCGTCGCGCGCGAGCGCGAGCGCCCGCCGCTCGTGGTGCTCCGCCTGCGGGTAGCACCGCATGTCGCGATACGTGATCGCGATGTTGTGGTGCGTCTCGGCCTGGCCGAGCATCACCTCCAGGCGCTCGTAGGCGGGGAGCGCCAGGCCGTAGAACCCGAGCGCGCGCTCGCCCTCGCCCTTCACGTTGGCGATGGCGCCCAGGTTGTTCATGACGCGGGCGACGGCGATCAGGTCGCCGGCGGCGTACGCCAGCTCGAGCGCGCGAGCGAACACCGCCTCCGCCTCGGCGTACTCGCCGAGGGCGAAGTGCGCCGCGCCGAGCAGGTTGATCGCCCGGCGTCGCACGTCACCCGCCGCGTCCTGCTCCAGCATCGGGATCGCCGCGACCAGCAACGTGCGCGCCTGACGAGCGTTGGCCATTCGCATCTCCGCCTCGGCGAGATACACGTCCAGCTCCGGACGCTCCTCGCGCTCCCGCTCGCGACCCTCGAGCAGCTCGCGCACGTCGCTCCAGCACCCCGCGGCGAGGTCGGCGCGCGCGGTTCGCAGCAGGTCGTCCAACTCCGCGGGGAGCGACGGTTGTTCCCGCGACCGGTCAGTAGGCAATCGCATATTGCGTGAACCCCTCGATGATGCCGTCGATCTTCTTGTGGCCACCGTGCTTGCTCCCCGAGACGCGCTGCCAGGGATCGTTCGCCGTCTCGCGGCGCCAGATCGACAGCCCGGCCTCGCGCACCTGATCGCGCCCGTCCACCACCCCGTCGCCAGTGAGATCGCCAGAGGCGTGATCGTACGCGAGCTCCAGGCGCGCCGGGTGTCCACTGGAGAAGCGCAGCCCGGAAGGCTCGAGCTCCACCACCAACCGCTCGGGATCCACGAGCGTGATGGTGATGCGCACCGAGTCGTGCTTCGCGAGGCGCGAGCCGTCGGGGCGGCGCGAGAGCGCACGCGCGGGGATCGTGAGACGAAGCAACTCCGTGGAATCCGCCGGATCGCCGGTGACGCTCTGGAAGTACAGCGTTCCCACGCGCTCGGCGTCCCGGCGCGCCCAGAAGCTGGTGCGCGTGCTCGTGAGCGGGGGCGCATCGGCGCGTGACCGCACGAAGGTCGGACCGGGCTGCGTTGCTGCGCCTGCCGGATCGGGCGCGGTGCTCTCGCGCCCACACGCCGACGCGAAGACCAGACAGCTTCCCAGCAAGGCGGTGAGCCGCGACGACGCCATTCTCCCCCTTCTCCGCGATCGTGAGCATCGCCGCGCGAGCACCCGCCGCCGTGCGACACGTGTGCGCGGCCTCACGCGGATTCGCATCAGCAGAACTCGGGCCGACGCGTCGGGAAGGAGATGCGTGGCGGCGACCGGCGCCGCCACGCGCCGTGATTTGTGAGCTAGATCACGAGATGAGCGGGAGCGATGCCAGCAGCCGTTCCACCGCGTCGCGCTCCTCGTCGGCGCCGAGCCGATCGAAGATCGCGCGCGCCGCATCGGCATCCGCGCGGGCCTCCGCGGAACGTCCCACGGCGCGATGCAGCTCGGCGCGCGTGCGCAGCGCCTCCGCCTCGATCAGCACGCTGCCGTGCTCATGCGCCAGCCCCAGCGCGCGGTCCAACGCGCGCAACGCGTTCTCCACCTCGCCCCGCGCGGCGCGCGCCGCGCCCACGAGGCGGAGCGCGTCCGCCTCGCCCACCGGATCGGGGATCGCGCCGTACTCCTGCGCCGCCATCGACGCCCCCGCATCCGCGAGCCGCGCATCGCCCCGAAGCAGCGACAGCTCCGCGCGACCCGCGCGCGCCATCGCCAGGAGCCGCGCGCTCCCCGCCTCGCGGGCGAACTCGATCGCCCGCGACTCGTACTCGTCGGCGCGCTCGAGCTGCCGCGCGTCGCGGTAGGTGATCGCCATGTTGTGATAGCTCTCCGCGAGCCCCACCGCGCTCCCGATCCGCTGGTACGCCGGCACCGCCAGCTGGTACAGCGTGAGCGCCGCCTCGCGCCGCCCGCGGATGTTGGCGATCGCCCCCAGGTTGTTCGTCGCGCGCGCGACGAGCAGCGCGTCCCCCTCCACGTTCCCCAGCTCGAGCGCGCGGGCGAACGACTCCTCCGCCCCGGCCAGGTCGCCCAGCTCGAAGCGCGCCGCGCCCTGCAGGTTCACCGCGCGCCGGTACGCCGGCCGGTCGCCGGCGCGCACGAGCGCGGGAATCGACTGGTCGAGCAGCGCGAGCGCGCCCGCCGGCTCGCCGAGCCTGAGCCGCGCCTCGGCGAGCAGCAACGCCGGCTCGGCGCTCCCCGGCGCGGGCCCCTGGGCCGCCGCCAGGAGCGCGCGCACCTCCTCCCACGCGCCACGCGCCGCCAGCGCGCGCGCGGTGGAGAGCAGCTCGGCGTCCTCTCGCGGGTGGTCCATGCGCTCGCTCAGTAGGCGATCGCGTAGCGCGTGAAGCCGAAGATGTCCGCCCGCACGTCGTCCTCCAGCTCGACGGAGACACTCGGCACCTTCACCCACGGATCGCCCGGCTGCTCCTGCCGCCAGATGGAGAGCGTCAGCTTGAGCGCGTCGTCCACCGCGTCCACCAGCCCGTCGTCGTTCAGGTCGCCGTCGGCCTCGGCGTATTTCAGCTCGAGGCGCGCCGGGCGGTCGGCGGCGAAGGTGAGCCCCGCTGGCTCGAACTGCACCACCATCCGCGCCGGATCCACGACGGTCATCGTGATCTGCACCGAGTCGGCGGCGATGGATTGATCGGGCACCTCGAAGCGCACGAACTCGGTGGAGTCGGAGCCGCTGTCGCGCCGGTGATACCAGATGCTCCCCTGTCCGCCGTGGTCGCGGGACACCCAGAAGGTGACCGACGACTCGGCGAGCGCCGGCGCGTCGCTCGAGGGGCGGAGGAAATGCAGATCCTCGCCGGGCGTGCCGCCGTCGCCGGGAGAGGTGGAATCGCCGCCGCACGCGGTGGCCAGCGCCAACAGCGCCACCCACCCCAGTCGCCGATCAAACATCGTCGTTCTCCTCCACGTCCCGATCGTCGGACGCATCGAGTAGTCGCTGCAGCCGCGGGCGCGAGACGCCCAGGCGCCGCGCGGCCGCGCTCTTGTTTCCATCGCACAGCTCCACCATCTCCCGCGCCGCCGCGCGCTCGATCGCGCCGAGCGTCGCCGGAAAGGGGAGCGCTCCCCCGCCCACCGACGGCCCGCGCTCCTCGACCGCGAAGTCCCGCGCGTCGAGCTGCCCGCCGGATCCGAGCAGGAGCGCGCGCTCCACCGCGTTGCGCAGCTCGCGCACGTTCCCCGGCCACGCCCGGGCCGCGAGCTCCCGCTCCGCTCCGGCGGTGAGCCGCGGCTCGGGGAGCCCGTACTCGGCGGCGAAGCGCGCCAGGAAGTGCCGGGCGAGCGGGATCACGTCCTCGCGCCGGTCGCGCAGCGGCGGGATGCGGAGCGGCACGACGTCGAGCCGGAAATAGAGATCCTCCCGGAACTCGCCGCGCCGCGCCGCCTCGCCCAGGTCCACGTGCGTGGCGGCGATCACGCGCACGTCCACGGGGATGTTCTTCGTCCCGCCCACGCGGCGGATGGTGCGCTCCTCGAGCGCGCGCAACAGCTTCCCCTGCAGCGGGAGCGGGAGGTGGCCGATCTCGTCGAGGAAGAGCGTCCCGCCGTTCGCCACCTCGAACAGCCCCGGCTTCGCCGCCGTGGCGTCGGTGAACGCCCCCTTCTCGTGCCCGAACAGCTCGCTCTCGAGCAGCGTGTCGGGGATCGCCGCGCAGTTCACGTCGACGAACGGCGCCTCGCGCCGCGGGCCGTTGTAGTGGATCGCCCGAGCGAGCAGCTCCTTCCCCGTCCCCGTCTCCCCCTGGATGAGCACCGTCACGTTCGCGTGCGGGATCACGCGCGCGGCGCGGTCCAGCGCCGCGCGCAGGAGGGCGCTGGCGCCGAGGATCCCATCGAACCGGTACTTGGCCTCCTCCCGCGCGGCGAAGGCGCTGCGCGAGGCGGCCGAGCGGAGACGGTCGGCGCGCTCGCGCAGCCAGGAGCGCAGCTGCTCGAGATCGTTCGGGAGGGCGAAGTACTCGGAGGCGCCGGCGCGGATGACGCCCACGGCGAGGCGGTGGTCGGGGAGCGCGCCGACGGCGGCGACATCCGCCCCCGCCGGCGCGATGCGCCGGAACATCGTCTCGAGCTCCGGCTCATCCCCGCCGGCGGCGATCACCCCCACGCCCCCGGACAGCCGCTCGAAGGCGCCGGGGCCTTCGGCCGCGACGAGGGTGAGGCCGCATTCGGTGGCGAGAGCGGGCCACATGGCGGCGAAGGAATCGGTGAGGGCGAGGAGGGTGAGCGTCGGCACGGGTGGCGCGGCGGGGGCACGTGCCCCCGCCGCTCGTCAGGGTCAGTGTTGGCCCGAGTCGTCGGAGCCGTGGTCGTCGTGGCCGTCGTGATCGTCGTCCTCGAACGCGCCGAACGACGCGCGGATCTTCGCGGCGACGAGCGCCTCGTTCGGCCCGCCGGGGAGCGCGGTGGCCGGATCGATCACCACGCCGGCCGAGGTGGTGAACCAGGTGGAGAGGTCCACGTTCACGGTGATGCTCTTCCCGCTCGCGTCGACCACCACCGGCGGCTCGAACTCGCTCTCCACCTCGGCCTCGAGCGCGGTGGTGTACGTAAACGGCACCCCGTCGAACGTTCCATCCACGCGCAGGCTCACGCCATCGAAGTCGGGGTGCGCGGCGAGAAAGGCGGAGGCGTCGTCCTCCCCGTGCGCCACCGCGCGCACCTCGAACTGGAGCTTGCGGTAGGTGCCCGCGGGGACGCTCACGTCGATGGCCGAGCTGGCGCCGGCGGTGAGGGGGAGGTCCACGATCATCGGACCGCGCTCGATCTCGCTGCAGTCGTCATCGTGCTCGCCGCCGCCGCAGGTGGCGGTGTCGGACATCTCGAGCTCGAGCTTCTCGACGACGAGCTGGGCGCGGGTGATCACGAGAGTGTGCGCGGAGTCGCCGAGGGTGACGTCGGCGGAAACGCCCGGAGCGGGCGCGGTGGTGCGGGCCGCGGCGCTCGAGGTGGTGCTGAACGCGACCTGCATCGCGTGCGCACCGGTGCGCGGGGCGGTCGCGTCGCTGCACGCGGCGAGGGCGGCGGCGAGGATGGGAAGTGCGAGGGCGTAGCGCTGCATGATGGTCTCCTGGAGGGGCGGCCGAACGCCGCGTGGGCTTCGGCTCCCCTCCAGAGCAGGGCACGCGCCGCCGGACCGGCCGCCGCGGCAGCGGAGGAACGCATTGCGAGTCAGCAACTTACCAGATTCGTGCGGCGGCGCGGCCGCCGCCGCACGCGCATCGAAGCATGACACGCTGTATCGTGGCGATGCAATCCGGGACGTACCGACGCGGCGCCGGCGCTCACTCGCGGCCGCGCTGCCTGGCGGCGAGCGCGCGCGCGATGTACACCGTCCGGTACACCGCCGTCCCGAGCGAGCCGAAACCGATGATCCCGATGGCGCCCAGGAGGAGCACCCCCGGACGCCAGCCGAGGGCCGTGGTGACGGCGTTGTCGAGCAGCGAGGCGAGGGCGAGGAGCACGAGCCGCTCGGCGCGCTGCATGATCCCCCCCTTGCACTCGATGCTCACCTCCCCCCCCTTGGCGCGCGCGTAGCTCACCATGAGGGAGGCTCCGAGGGCGAGGATGGTGGCGAGCATCGCCCACCAGCGCGACTCGAAGTAGATGGCGATCCCCATGTAGGCGAACATCTCGGCGAAGCGGTCGAGCATCGAGTCGAGGAACTCGCCGTAGTCGGAGGCAATGCCGCGCGCGCGCGCGATGCGGCCGTCGAAGATGTCGGCGAGCCCGCCGAGGAGCACGCACCACCCGGCGACGGCGAGCGCGTCGCGGGCGTAGAACACCCCGGCGACGAGCCCCATCACGGCGCCGAAGTAATTGAAGAAATCGGGGGAGACGCGCCAGGCGACGAGCACCCGCTCGACGGGGGAGATGAGCCACATGAGCCAGTCGCGCACCCAGTAGCCGAGGAGGAAGGTCGTCGGGCGCCGCGCGACGTCCGCGTCGATGGGTCGGTTGCGCGCCACGATGCCGTACACCGGCATCGTCAGGAGAAAGCAGCCGGCGATCACCAGCGCGACGTACGTGGAAGGGGACATGTAAGGTGCGTCAGGTGCGGCGTTGTGGTCGGGAACGCAAGTATCGAATGGCCTTCGGCCAGAGGAAGATGAGCGGCCACCGTCGCTCGCGCGCGGTCAGCTCGACCGACACGCCGCTCCGGCGCGCCACCTTGAGCAGAATGTAGTCGAGCCAGTCGTCATAGAGCACGATGTACTTGAGCCAGCGGGCCGTGGCGCGTCGCTTACTGCGCCGGAAATACATGGCGGCACGAAACTTGGCCCACCGCCCCGGAGGGTGGAGGTCGGTGTAGACTTTCCCGTGCTTCGCGACTATCCTTTTGGCGGCCAGGTGTTGGAGCAGCGCATCATACATCCGAACGACGGTCTCTCGCTGTGCCCCGATGAGCGCGACGACGCGCTCCCGCCCTTCCGGTCGAATCTCCGCCGCGTACGACGTGTCGAGCAGCACGCGGCAGTAGGTTTCCGCATCGAAGCCGGCAGGCAGATAGGGTCGCCCCCACTCGAACGTCCGCGCGCGGGCCTCGAGCAGCGCCCCGACCACGACCGCCCGGGCGGCGGGGTCGCTCGTCCACACGAGTTGTACCTGCTGGAAGAGGCGTCCTTGCGTGAAGTGGTCGCGCGCGCGCCGGGAGCAGGCGCGGCGCAGATCATCCACGGAGAGGATGGCGCACTTGGCGTGGAGGGGCGGCTCGACATCGCGCTCGGTGACGGCGACGACGTTGGGCGGGAGCACGTGGTTGAGCAGTGCCGCGAGGCGCGGGCGGACGGTCGTCCCCCCGCTGGCGGCGAGGGAGCGATAGGCGTCCGCGTACCGCTCCACGATGATGAAGAAATCGTGCGCGCTCTCGGGCCGGGCATCGGAGCGCTGGGCGTGCGAGCCGTAGTGAATGATGGCGCGCGTGGTGGGACCGAAGGCGCGCGCGAGATGGGCCGCGAGCCGGGCGGTTCGTGGGGTCGGCACTGCGTCGAGGTCCGCGGTGAGCGCGGCGCGCAGCGCGGGGTCAGCGAGCGGCAGTCGGATCGGCGGCACGGGCGCGATGGTCGGAGGTCGGTCGCCGCATGTCGGCGAGGGCGTCGGTCATTCGCTCGTGCAGGGCATCGATGAACCCGTCGATGCCGGATGCATCGGGGGGCGGGAAGGGGCCGAGGACGCGGATGTTCACCCGTGTGCCGGCGAACCGGAAGAGGGCGTCGGCGGTGGTGCGGGCGTGGGACATGCCGTCGGCCACCACGCAGTACACGGGACGGCGGGCACGGGCCAGCACGATGCGCAGGCCGCTGCGCATGAAGCGCCCGAGCCGGCCATCGCGCGAACGGTGCCCTTCGGGGTATATGAGCAGGGAGCGCTCGCCGCGCGCCACGAGGTCGGCGGCGTCGGTGAGCGCGGCAAGCTCGGCGCGCGCGATGGTGCGCTTCTGGGACACGAACGGGTAGCCGGCAAGCCTCGCGAGTGGTGAGATGGCGGGGATGCCGCGGCGATAGCGGTCGCGGGTCGGGATGAGGGGATAGGGACCGGGCACGAGATGGAGCCCGATGGGGATGTCGAGCACGGACTGGTGATTCATCACCACGATGCAGCTTTCGGCGGGTATCGCGCCAGCAATCGAGAGGCGGAACCCGGCGAGGGCACGCGCCATGCCCAGCGTGGCACGGGCGTGGCCGCGCAGCCAGGCGCGCACCATGCGCGGACGGCGGCTCGGCACGAGCAGCATGGCGGGCCAGAGCAGCAGACGCTGACCGAGCCCGATGATGATCGTCAGGTAGGCGAAGTACGCGAGAAAAAACACGGCGCTGCGTAGCGCCCGGGCGTAGCGGCCCACGCGTGAGGCCGCATCGGCGGGCGGCAGGACCAGGTCGGTGCTGTCGGCACTCAAGTGGAGGTCACCCATGGCAACACGAGTCGAAGCGCAGACGAGCATGAGCGTCTCCGACTACGATTACAGTAGCTTCTTCTACTCGTCGAGCGACGACCCGTTCGCGATCCTGGAGCCGTACAACGAGTGGTACACCAAGGCGCTGCAGCAGGGTTACTACCTGTTCGCCCAGGCGATGTCAACGCCGCCGCGTGGGCGGATCGACCTCACCGAGGGGCTGCATCATGAACACGTCAAGCTCCTCAATCTATCATCGTACAACTACCTCGGGCTGTCGTACCGCCCCGAGGTGATCGCCGCGGCCAAGGCCGCGCTCGACCAGTTCGGCCTCGGCGCCGCCGGCTCGCCCATCCTGAGCGGCACCATGGATGTGCACGTGCGGCTCGAGGAAGCGCTGGCCAAGTTCAAGGGGAAGGAGGCGGTGATGGTCTTCCCGACCGGCTACAGCACCAACGTCGGGATGATCTCCGGCCTCATGCGCCCGGGCGACTGGGTGATCGCCGACCAGAACGCGCACGCCAGCATCGTCGACGGCGCGATCCTCTCCAAGGCGAACGTCCGCTTCTTCCGGCACAACAGCCCCGCCGATCTCGAGAAGAAGCTCAAGCAGTCCACGGGGAAGAAGCTCGTCGCCATCGAGGGCGTGTACTCCATGGACGGCGACGTCTGCCCCCTCCCCGACCTGGTGGCCGTGGCCAAGAAGTACGGCGCGCGCATCATGCTCGATGAGGCGCACTCCGCCTTCATCTACGGCGACAACGGGCGCGGCGTGGCCGAGATGTACGGCCTCGAGGACGAGGTGGACGTGCACATCGGCACCTTCTCCAAGGCCCTCGGCGGCCAGGGCGGCTACGTCGCCGGCTCGAAGAGCCTGTACAACTACCTCAAGGGATTCGCCCGGTCGCGCGTGTTCTCCTGCGCGCTCTCGCCGGTCGTCACCGCGGGCGTGCTCAAGTCGCTCGAGCTGGCGCAGGCCGAGCCGCAGCTCCGGACGCGGCTGTGGGAGAACGTGCGCTACATCCGTCGCCGCCTCGAGGAGGAAGGGGTGGACGTGGGTGACTCCACGTCGCAGATCATCCCCGTCATGATCCGCAACGACCGGCGCATCTTCGAGCTCGGACACAAGCTCTTCCGCGCCGGCCTGTACCTGCAGCCCGTGATCTATCCGGCGGTCGCCAAGCACCGGTCGCGCTTCCGCGTGTCCATCTCGGCGTCGCACACCTTCGAACAGCTCGACGAGGGCGTCGCCATCCTCGTCCGCGTCCTTCGTGAAGAGGGGATTCTCGTATGAGCAGCAAGGACGGCTTCGTGCAGTATCACTTCCGCGACGCGATCGGCGGGTTCTTCGAGTTCCCCACCGAGAACGCGCGCGCGATCCTTCCGCCGGACCTGCAGCCGATCGAGCCGCACCACGGCTCGAGCGTGCTCTCCGTGATGGCGTTCGACTTCCACGACAGCCCGGTGGGCGAGTACGGCGAGCTCATTCTCTCCATCCTCGTCGCCCCGCGCATCGACCCCGGGCAGCCCTGGCCCCGCTCCGCGTTCTACACCTTCCGCCTCGGCACCACCACCCGCGAGTCGCGCGAGCACGCGATCGAGCGCTGGCACCTGCCGCACTACATGCAGGACATCTCGATCGCCTGGGAGCGCGGCGATGGGCACATCACCATCCACGCCACCGACCGCGGGCAGCCGATCGTCGACATGACGGTCACCGAGCACGAGTGGTCGCCGGTGGAGCACCGCTACCAGGCGTTCATGAACGACGAGGATGGCGCCTACACCTCCACCATCGTGATGGCCGGGCAGTTCAGCGAGAACGAGGAGGAGCGCGGCGGAATCACCATCCACTCGCAGGCGATGACCGATCTGCTCGAGGACTGGGAGGTGGACTTCACGCCCTTCCGCGAGCTGTGGATGAAGAACGGGCTGCAGACGTTCCATCCGCTGCAGCAGCTGGCCTCCTACGCCCGGCGATGAGCGGCGGCGTCTGCGTGATTCTCAACCCCGCGTCCGGCAAGGGGCGCGGGGCCAGGGCGGAGGCGGAGGTCCGACGGGCCTTCGCCTCCGTCGGCGTCACGGACATCCGGCTCACTTCCCTGAAGGGCGACGAGCGATCGGTCGCCCTTCGCGCCATCGAGGACGGCGTCCGCACGATCGTCGCCGTGGGTGGTGACGGAACGTGGGGGAACGTGGCGAACGCCATCATCAACTCCGGCGCCGACGTGCGGCTCGCGCTCGCCGCCGCGGGCACCGGGAACGACTTCGCGAAGACGGTCGGCGCGCCCGCGCGCGACTTCGCCGCGACCGCGCGCCTCGCCGTCGATGGCCCGGACACCCGGGTGGACGTCGGCGCGATCGAGGGGAGATACTTTCTCAACGTCACCGGCTTCGGCTTCGACATCGCCGTGATCGAGGACGTGGAGAAGATCACCTGGCTCAAGGGCGACGCGGTGTACACGTACTCCGCGCTGCGCCAGCTCTTCGGCTACAAGGGCGTGTCGATCGACGTCGCCGGGCGCGGCGCGACGCGGCACCTCATGCTGATCGTCGCCAACGGGAAGAACTTCGGCGGGAGCTTCCGCATCGCCCCGGGAGCCAGCATCACCGACGGCAAGCTCGATGCGATCTCGATCGGCATCGCGCCCCCGCTCCGGCGCATGAAGCTGTTCAGCGCCGCGACCAAGGGGACGCACGTGACGCTCCCCGAGGTGCGCGCCGAGCAGGCCTCGTGCTTCCGCATCACCTTCCCCGCCCCGCCCGCGTACGAGACCGACGGCGAGTACAACCGCGCCGCGTCGGCCACGCTGGAGGTGCGGTGCGTGCCCGGCGCGCTGCGCGTGGTCACCCCGGGGCCGGGAGCCGCGACGGCGTGAAGGCGATCCGCTTCGCGGCGCCGATCCCGACGTATCTCGCCACCCTCGCCGCCGGCCACCTCTCCCACAAGCTCTACGTCGGCCCCCACGCCTGCACCACCTACGGCGACGTGGACGAGCCGGCGCTCCCCGGCGACCGGTGGGTGCGGATCCGCACGCGCATGGGCGGGATCTGCGGGAGCGACCTGAACGTCATCACGCTCAAGGCCAGCCCCTCCACCTCCCCGTTCTCGTCCTTCCCGTTCGTGCTCGGACACGAGAACGTGGGCGAGGTGGTGGAGGTCGGCGCCGCCGTCACCGCCGTGCGCCCCGGCGACCGCGTGACGGCCAACCCGCTCCTCTGCTGCGAGCCGCGCGGGATCGAGCCCCCCTGCCGGGCGTGCGCCGAGGGGCACCACTCGCGCTGCGCGCATTTCACCGACGGCGCGCTCGCGCCCGGCATGCTGATCGGCACGACGCGCGCGCTCGGGGGGAGCTGGGGCGAGCGCTTCGTCGCGCACGAGGCGCAGCTCGTCAGGCTCCCCAGCGGGATGAGCGACGAGGAGGGGGTGCTCGTGGAGCCGTTCGCCTGCTCGGTGCACGCCGTGCGCGCCAACCTCCCCGCGGCGGGTGAGCGCGTGCTGGTGATCGGCGCCGGCTCGATCGGGCTCCTCACCACCGCCGCGATCCGCGCGCTCGCCCCCGAGGCGCGGGTGACGGTGCTCGCCCGTCACACCTTCCAGGCATCGCACGCCGAGCGGTTCGGCGCCGAGCGCATCGTCCCGGCGCGCGGCGACTACCTGCGCGCGCTGGCCGACGCCGCCGGCACGCGCCTCCTCCAGCCGATCATCGGCAAGCCGGTGGGGGTGGGTGGGTTCGACCGCACCTTCGTGTGCATCGGCGGCGCGCGCGGAATGGACGACGCGATGCGCGTGACGCGGGCGGGGGGGACGATCGTGCTGCTCGGCAACTCGAGCACGATGAACGGCCTCGACTGGACGCCGCTCTGGCTCAAGGAGCTGACCGTGCGCGGCAGCCTGTGCTACGGCGACCACGCGCACGCCGGCGCGCCGGCGAGCGCCTTCGCCGAAGCGGCGTCGCTGATCGCCTCCGGCCGCGCCCCCATCCGCCCCCTCCTCACGCACACCTTCCCCCTCGCCGACTACCGGCGAGCGCTGGAGGTGGCGATGGACCGGCGGGGGGAGGGGAGCGTGAAGGTGGCGTTCCGGTTTTAGGGGCTGGGGGCTGGGGGCCGGGGGCCGGGGGCCGGGGGGGATGAGGCGGGAACGGGGAAGAGGGATCGGAAACGTCGAAGACAGCGAACGGCGGGACGAGGGCTGTCGGGGTGTGCCGTCCCGCCTCGCTC
>DASUXC010000174.1:0-56825 GCA_036378095.1 Gemmatimonadaceae bacterium
CACGGCGCGCTCCGGCGCGCGCGTCCGGTGCCGCACCCCCTTCGGCACCACGAATCCCTCGCGCGGCCGCAGCTCGATGGTGCGCCCCGGCGTGACACCGTCACTCGCGGGCTCGAGGTCGATGAGGAACCGCCCCTCGACCACGTAGAAGAACTCGTCGTCGTCATCATGGTGGTGCCAGTGATACTCGCCCTGCATCACGCCGAGTCGCACGACGGAGTCGTTCACTCGCGCCAGCGTCTGGTTGTACCACCGATCGCGGACCGCTTCGATGAGCGGATCGAGGGGGATCTTCTCGAGCGCGGGGAAGAGCACGTTCAGATGGGTCGCGTACGGATGCGTCGCGTCGGGCGCGCCCGCTGGCGCCGAGGATTCGGATTTCGACATTGCATCTCCTGCTGCTGCGCTGGCGTTCGGGTACGATCGGACGCGCGGCCCAGCGCCGCGCCCCTCGATTCGGACAACATGCTCCCATGTGGATCAGGGGGCCACCAGAATCTTGCTGTACTACCGGGGAGCGCGGCGAACGAGGGGCTTGACAGCGCATGGCGGCGCGTGTAGAATCGGCGCCCTGGGAGTCGCGTCCCGATGTTCAAGAGTCGAACTGTCCCGCGCCTTGGGCGCCGGGCGGCGACCACGCCCAACGCGCACCGCGCGGCGGGCCGATCATCGGCGGCGCGATTCGTCGTTTCCGGAATCTTTCACGAGGTTGGTGTTGGTTCGATGAGCACTCTCTCCTGGCGCGGAGCTTCGATAGTCCCATGACGGCGTCGACGACTCTCCGATTCGACGGCATGCGACGGGCTGGCATTCGCCACCCCGGCGCGAGCTGGACCGCGCCGTTCGGCGGCTCCGGGAGGGATGCGCGCCTGACGAGAGAGCATCGTCTCGCATCCCATCGCGACAGCCAGGAAATCATCCCGGCGTACACCATGGGACGCGGCGGGAAGGCGTTGGACGGGCTGAGCGATTGCCAGCCTCGAGTGATCGTAGGTGCAGGTACGGCGGGAGCGGGGTGTACTCCGTAGAGTACGGCCAGCCACCCCGGAACCGGGAGCGAAACGACACGCCCCGCCTGCGCCGAGTGCCAGGTGGGGCGTTCTGCATCCCACATGATCGGACGACGCGCCGCGCGTCGAGCGCTGTTTGACAAGTGATGGTCCGGGAACAGAAGCAGTACCCGTAGTACCAGCAGTACCGTGATCCGTCGTCGGCCGGCGCGGCATGGTGCTCGAGCAGAAGGACACGCGACTCCCACTGCTCGGCACGCACCCACTGCCCCGTCGCGTCCGGCGGCAGATCACGTTGGGGCCATGGCTCGATTGGTCAGAGCACCCGGCTGTCTACCGGAAGGTTGCGGGTTCAAGTCCCGCTGGCCCCGTACGGATCCCGGCGGATGGACAGCCTCGTCGCCTTCGCGCACGAGCACGGCTACGGGATCGCGAGGTCGAGCTGATTCAGCCGTTCGGGGTCGACGAGCACGTCGATCGCCGTGATCCTCTCGCTGCTGATCGTGAAGCCCATCACCGCGAACAGCCGGCTGTTCGGAGCGATGATCGCTCCGGCCGTTCCGTTGACGAGTGCCGGCACGATGGATGGGTAGAAGCCGGAATAGGTTCGTGTGTGTGCGGCTACCGCTTCCGCGCCGTGGAGGACGAGCGAGACCTGGCGGCGCAGCTTGCCGCCATCGATCCTGAGCTCGACCTCGGGATGGAGTATTCGAAGGAGCGCGTCGAAGTCTCCGTCGCGTGCGGCGGCGAAGAACGCGTCGACGACGCGGCTCTGTCGACTCGGGTCCCGGTCTGGCGTCGGTGAGTCCTGCACGCGCCGCCGCGCACGGCTGGCGAGCTGCTGTGCCGCGGCTTCGGAGCGATCGAGAACAGTGGCGATGTCCGAGAACGGCACGCCGAACACATCGTGCAGCACGAACGCGAGCCGTTCAGCCGGCGCGAGCGCATCGAGCACGACGAGCAGCGCCAGCCCGACGGAGTCGGCAAGGAGCGCCTCCTGCTCGGGACCGGGCGTGTCGCGGAGCGTGACGACCGGATCGGGCACGTGCACGTCGGAGAACTCCTCCCGACGTGCCCGCCGCGACCGCAGCATGTTCAGGCACACCCGGCCGACGACCGTGGTCAGCCAGGCCTGCATGTTCTCGACGGAGCGGGGATCCTGGTCGCGAATCCGAAGCCATGCCTCCTGAAGGGCGTCCTCGGCCTCGGTCACCGACCCGAGCATGCGGTAGGCGACGGCGGACAGGTGCCGTCTGTGCTCCTGGAAGCGTTCAGTGAGCCACTCGCGCTCATCCATCGGCGGCCGTTCCTCACGTGTGCGTGTACCGGATGGCGGCGACTCCTCGAACCGGGGCCATCACCAATGGCTGTGATAGGCGACGTTTGCGAGTAGTGCGGCGACTGCCAGCACCAGGAAGGTAACCGCGCCTCCGACCCGAGGGTCGCGCGCCCGGATGTGCGCGCTCAGCGCGCAAACGAAATAGAGGATGAGGCCGATCGCGGCGGCCTGGCCGAGCACCGGGACGGCGAACCCGATCAACAGTCCGGCCGAGGCCGAGGCCAACAACGTGCCGAACGGGATCATCCACGTGCGTGACACCCGCAAACGGTCCGCGACGGCCTTGACCGACTCCGCGCCGACGAAGTTCAGGCAGGCGGCATAGCCGGTCGCGACCGCCGCCAGGAGCGTTATGACGATGTAGGCAGTGTGCATACCTCATAGACACGGGCACTCGAGGAAAGCTGACGGAATAGTTCGCGGTCGCTTCACCATGCGCGGGTCGACGCGGCTGGCTCATCGACCTCTCACGTCCGAGATACCCCAGTCGTTCGGGGGAGCCAGACGCACCACCTCATCCGCGCACCTCACGATCCGCGATCCACACTCCACTCCACCACTCGACCACGGGAGGGCGAGCCATGATCGACTTCACGCAGCACTTCGCGACTCGCCTCCGGCGCCTCGTCACGCCGCAGGCCGAGCCGATCCCCGGCACCACGCAGCTCCCCGACTCGGCGGGCGGGTACGCCTGGGCCGTCGACCGGTGGGCGCGGCTCGACCGGTTCCTGGTCCTCGGCGTCGAGGGAGGTACCTACTACATCCGCGAGCGCGCGCTCACGCGCGAGAACGCGCGCCGCGTCGTCGAGTGTCTCACCGAGGACGGCCCGCGCGTCGTGCGCCGGGTGGTCGAGATCAGCCGCGCGGGGCGCGCGCCGAAGAACGACCCCGCGCTCTTCGTGCTGGCGATGGCCGCCGGGCTCGGCGACGACGCCACGCGCGCCGCGGCGCTCGCCGCACTGCCGGACATCGCGCGCACGGGGACGCACCTCTTTCACTGGCTGCGGTACGCCAGGGCCTTCCGCGGCTGGGGGCGCGGCGTGCGCGGCGCCGTCGGGCGGTGGTACACGCGGAAGGCGCCCGCCGATCTCGCGTACCAGCTCCTCAAGTATCAGGCGCGCGACGGATGGTCGCACCGCGACGCGCTGCGGCTCGCGCACCCGAAGGCGCCGAGCGCCGCGCACGACTTCCTCTTCCGGTACGCGGTGCGGGGGTGGGAGAGCGTGGTGGAGCTCAAGGGAACGGTCGACGTCGACGTCGTGGAGCGGATCGAGGCCGTGCACGCGATCCGCCACATGGCGCCGGCCGAGGCGGCGCGCGTGATCCGGATCTACCGGCTCACGCGCGAGATGGTCCCGACGGAGCATCTCGCGCACGCGGTTGTCTGGGAGGCGCTGCTCGACGGCATGCCGCTGACGGCGCTCATCCGGAACCTCGGCGTGATGAGCAAGGTCGGCTTGCTCGCGCCCGGCAGCGATGCGGCGCGTACGGTCGTTGCGCGGCTCGGTGATCGAGGCGCGTTGCGCCGCGCGCGCGTCCACCCGCTGGCCGTGCTCGCGGCGATGAAGACGTACGCGCAGGGGCGCGGGATGCGGGGGCAGGGGACGTGGGCTCCCGTGCCGCAGGTGGTGGACGCGCTGGACGGCGCCTTCTACCTGGCCTTCGACAACGCGCCGGCGACGGGGAAGCGCATGTTGCTCGCCCTCGACGTGTCGGGCTCGATGATCGCTCCCGTGCACGGCCTGCCGTATCTCTCCTGCCGGGAGGCGTCGGCGGCGATGGCGCTCGTCACCGCCGCGACCGAGCCGGAGCACCGGTTGGTGGCGTTCACGAGGGGTGAGTACCCGTCGAAGTGGTCGAGGACGCACGGGTCGGCGTACGACACCGGGCTCTCGCCGCTCGCGATCTCCCCGCGGCAGCGGCTGGACGATGTGGTCCGGTCGACCAGCCACCTCCCGTTCGGCGGGACCGACTGCGCCCTCCCGATGGTGGAGGCGCTGAAGCACCGCTGGGCGGTGGACGTCTTCGTGGTCTACACGGACAGCGAGACGTGGGCCGGCGACATCCACCCGGCCGAGGCGCTCCGCGACTACCGGGAGCGCATGGGGATCGCGGCGAAGCTGGTGGTCGTCGCGATGGCCTCGAACGGGTTCAGCATCGCGAACCCGGACGACGCCGGAATGCTGGACGTGGTCGGGTTCGACACGGCCACGCCGCAGGTCATCGGCGACTTCGCCGGCGCGGTGTGAGCGGAGCGGGTCGCCGCGCCACCGACACCGGCGGTCGCGTCACTCGAATCGCGGGATCGGGGCGTCCGGCTCCGGTCCCGCTCACTCCACGCACACCCGAGGCATGAACCGACTGAAAGAGTTCCTCGAGCCCCAGGAGGATCCGGAGTCATCCGGCGCCTTCTGGGAGATCGAGACGCACTACGACTACTTCGTCGTCTCGCGGGAGATGGCGATGGAGGTCGAGCGTCGGCTCGATCAGCTCCCGCCGCCGCGCTGGATCGCGTTTCGCGATCTGGCCGGGGCGCGGCACCGGGTGCTCGCGACACAGATCTATCGCGTGTCGGAGAGCACGCCGGCACAGCGGGCCGCCCGGCGCGCGTTCCACCGCGCCCGGCGACTGGAGGAGAAGGCGGATCGTCGTCCGTGGGAGGACGACGACTGAAAGCGAATTCCCGGGCCATCACCTGTCACGCAGTGTCGTCACGCGGTGTCCGCTCCGCGGCGGAGACGCGGCAGAAACAGGGATCGAGGACACGGATGAAGATCTTCGGACAGCACGACGAGCAGACGATCGTACAGTTCCAGCACGTTCGCGAGGGCGCGGTGGATGCCGCGCTCATGGCGGACGGGCACGTGGGCTACGTGATGCCGATCGGCGGCGTCGCCGCGTACCGCGACCGCGTGTCGGTGGTGGGTGTCGGCTTCGACATCGCCTGCGGCAACGCGGCCATCCGCACCGACCTCACGCTCGGCGCGCTCGGGCGCACGCCGGAGGAGGTGCACGATGCGCTCACCGCGTTCGCCGACGAGATCGCGGACACGGTGAGCTTCGGCATGGGGCGGAAGAACCGCGCGAACGATGCGCCGGTGGACCACCCGCTCTTCCAGGATGCGACGTGGAACGCGGTGCCGGCGAAGCATCGTCAGGCGCTCCACACGAAGGCGCGCCAGCAGCTCGGCACCGTCGGGAGCGGAAATCACTACGTGGACGTCTTCGTCGACGAGGCGGGGGCGATCTGGGTGGGCGTGCACTTCGGGAGCCGTGGCTTCGGCCACACCGTCGCCTCGGCGTTCCTCGCGCTGGGGCAGGGAAAGCCGTGGGGCGAGCGCGTGCCGGAGCGCGAGGTGCTGCTCGACCTCGCGCAGCCGGTCGGCCACGACTACTGGCACCTGATGAACCTCGCCGGGCGCTACGCCTACGCGGGGCGCGAGTGGGTGGCGCGGAAGGTCGTGTCGATCCTCGGCGCGCGCGACGTGGAGCTGGTGCACAACCATCACAACTTCGCCTGGAAGGAGATGCACGGGGGGGAGGAGGTGATCGTCGTCCGCAAGGGCGCCACGCCGGCGTTCCCGGGGCAGATGGGATTCGTCGGCGGCTCGATGGGCGACGACGCGGTGATCGTGCGCGGGACCACGCCGGATGCGGCGGCGCCGGGGGTGCGGGAGACGCAGCGGGCGGCGCTCTTCTCCACCGTGCATGGCGCGGGGCGGGTGATGTCGCGCACCCAGGCGGCGGGGAAGCGGAACCGGAAGACGGGACAGGTGATCACGCCGGGACGCGTCACCCCCGACATGATGCGGGAGTGGGTGAAGGAGAAGGGCGTCATCCTCCGTGGCGGTGGGCTCGACGAGAGCCCGCACGTCTACCGCCGTCTGCCGGAGGTGCTCGCGGCGCAGGAGGGGACCGTCGAGGTCGTGCACACGCTCCGGCCGCTCATCGTGGTGATGGCGGGCGCCGACGAGTTCGACCCGTACAAGGACTGAGCGGCCCCCCGCCCCCCCGGCCCCCCGGCCTCCCGGCCCCCTGCCGCATCCGCCAGGCGCCCGCGCCTACGGCAGCACGAGCACCGAGATGTGCGACGGATATCGCGCCGTGTGCCACACGCGGTGCTCCCGCGCCCGGAAGTCGGACGGCCGCGCGTGGAAGATGTTCGGCACGAACGTCTGCGGATTGCGGTCGTAGAGCGGGAACCAGGTGCTCTGTACCTGCACCATCAGGCGATGCCCTTTCCGGAAGCGGTAGAGCTGCTCGTGCAGGTCGATGGTGAACGGGGTCACGGCGTTCGCGGGGATCGGCGTCGCTTCGTCGAAGCCTTTCCAGTAGCGGCCACGCATGATGTCCGCGTTCACCATCAGCTCGTAGCCGCCCATCCGCGGGCGGTCGGGCACGCTGTCGGGGTAGACGTCGATGAGCTTCACCACCCAGTCGGCATCAGTGCCGGTGGTGGACGCGAACAGATGCGCGACGACATCGCCGGCGATCGTCAGGTCCTCCGTCAGCGGCGCCGACTCCCAGGTCAGCACGTCCGGGCGGTCGTCCACGAAGCGCTGGTCCTGCTCCAGCCAGAACCGCCACGCGCCGCCGTCGTCGGGGCGCGGCGTGTAGGGGATCGGGTGCGCGGGATCCGAGATGTAAGCGTCGTACTCGGGGGTGTGCGCCGTGCCGAGATCCGGCGCCGCCGAGCCGCTCGCGGTGGATGCCGGCGGCGGCGGGTCGAAGGAGATCGTCCCGTTCTCGCGCAGGTAGATGTCGCGCGGGCGTGCGCTCCTGGGCGGCCACGCGTCGAAGCCGTGCCATCGGTTCTCTCCCGTCTCGAACGCCCACGCCTCCGGGAAGTGCCCGTCCCCCGTGCCGTGCAGGTAGTACGCGAACCAGGGGCGCTGGATGTGCTCGCGGAACCAGTCCGCCGTGTTGCTCCCCAGCCGGATCGGCCCGAGCGAGTCGCCACCCGGCTCCGCCCACTCGCCGTGGAACCACGGCCCGAGCACGATCCGGTTCCAGTCCTTCGTGTCCGCCTTCTCCACCGTGTGATACGCGACCTGCGGCCCGAGGATGTCCTCCTGGTCCCACCACCCGCCAACGAACAGGATCGGCACCTCGGGCCTGGTGAGCACGTTCTGCATCGCCTTCGCCTGCCAGTAGGCATCCCGGGCCGGATGCGTGCTGAAGTCCACCCACGACGGAAGCCGCGCGACGCCCGTCGCCCTGGCGATCGAGTCCAGGGTCGGGTACGCGAGGTAGAAGTCGTAATGGTCATAGGTGGGAATCGACATGAAGTGGAACCGCCCCGGCTCGGTCTCCATGAACGCCGCGAACTCCAGCCCCTGCGTCTGCCGGAACGCGCCCTGGTGGAAGAAGTCGTCCCCGAGCCACGTGTCGGTGGTCGGCGCCTGCGGCGAGATCGCCTTGAGCGCCGGGTGCGCCCCCACCCCGGCCAGGCCGGCCAGCCATCCGGGGTACGAGATGCCCAGGACGCCCACCTTGCCGTTGTTCCCCGGCAGGTGCTTCACGAGCCAGTCGATGGTGTCGTACGCGTCCGTCGACTCGTTCGTCCCCCGCGGGTTGCGCGGGTCGTGCTGCGCCCGGATCATCACGAACTCGCCCCCGGAGCCGAAGCGCCCGCGGATGTCCTCGGCCACGAAGATGTACCCGTCCTCGGCGAGCTCGCGGTACGCGGCGGGAAGCTCGGCGCTCCGGAAAGTGCCGGCGGCGGAGTACGGCGTTCGGATCAGCAGGATCGGAAGCGGCTGGCGCGCGCCCTCGGGGATGAGCGCGACGGCGAAGAGCCTGGTGCCGTCGCGGACGGGGATGGTCAGCTCGCGGCGCTCGTAGCTGGTCGCTCGTTGCGCGTCGGCACGCGCGGCGCCGGACGCGCAGAGGACGGCGAACAGCACGGCGAAGAACGACGCACGGATCGTGGGGCGCAAGCGTCTCCTCGGGTGAATGGGTGGGGCGCGCCGCCACGCGTCGCGGCGGTGCGGTGGCGGAACGCTCACATCATACGCGCGGCGCACGCCGGGCGTGGCGTCGATCACCTCGACGACCGCGGCCACGGGAGGGTGGCATCCCCGCGCGGCGCCTCGCGGCGCGGCGGACTTCTTGCCACCAGCGTGCGACATGCCGAAGCGGCTGTATCAGACTGTCCGGTCGGAGCAGATGGTACCGGGCGGCCGGCGCCTCGCGCTCGAGTTCCGGGCCGACGTCGAGCGGCTGCCGGCGATCCTGCTCCTTCCGGAGGGGCGGACTCCGACCTCCGCCGCGCTCCTGCTGCACGGATACACCTCGCGCAAGGAGCACATGTCGGACACCGTGGGTGAAGCGCTCCTGCACTGCGGCGTGGCGAGCCTCGCGATCGACCTCCCGCTCCACGGCGAGCGCAGTGGCTCGATCGAGCCGATGTCGGTCACCAATCCGTTGGACGTGGCGCGCCGCTGGCGCGCCGCGCTGGCCGAGTGCTCGCTCGCGCTCGGCTATCTCGGAGCGCGGCGCGAAGTGGACGGCGGGCGGCTCGCCATCGTCGGGTATTCGCTCGGTTCCTTCCTCGCGGTGATCGTGGCGGCGCGAGAGCCGCGGGTGCGCGCCGTGGCGCTCGCGGCGGGAGGAGACCTGCCGGAGGGAACGCCGTTCTCGAAGCTCATCCGCACGGTGGCCGATCCGCTGCGCGCGGTGCGTCGTCTGAGCGGCCGTCCGCTTCTCATGGTCAACGGGCGATGGGATCGGACCATACGCCCGGCGGACGCGGAGCGCCTGTTCGCCGAGGCGGGAGAGCCGAAGGAGCTTCGCTGGTGGGACGCGGGGCACCGGCTGCCGCCGGCGGCGATCGCGGACGCCGCCGAGTGGCTGGCGAGCCAACTGGAGTCCGGGCGTCACGCGGCGAGCCAGTAGCCCCGATGCGCTGCTGGCGAGCAGCGCCCCACCACGTGGGCCGCTGCTCGCCAGCAGCTCGATGATCGGAACGGCATGGCGCGACCGCGCTCGCGCCGCGGCTCACGCTGCCGGAGTCGCGCTCACTCCACGTAGATCCCCGACCCGACGATGAACGTGTCCGCACCCGCCTGAGCCTTCCGCACGTAGGTCAACTTGCGCGCGGGGGTGTTGTCGCCCGGCCGGTACCAGTAGCACTCCAGCCACGTGCCGCCATCCTGCATGGCGGCGGTGATCTCCTCCTTGATCACCGCCTTGCCCATCAGGTCCCTCAGGTCGATGAGGTTCCGTCCCTGGAGCCATGGCAGGGCGGGATTCACCAGCTCGACGCCGTCGGGGCGCATGACGAACACGTAGGTGTCCATGAAGACGAATGGGCCCGTCCTGTCCCGGAGCTGGTCGAACGCCTCCGCCCCACGCTCGCCGATGAGCGCCGCCGCGCGATCCACCACGTCCTCGATGAACGGCGCCTCCATCTGCATGTTGTAGATCCCGCAGCCGACGAGGTGCGGCGTCCCGGACGGATACGTCACGCGCTTCACGAACGTGGACTTCCACGCGGGGAAGATGTTCCCCGGCTCCGGATACATGTAGTGGACCCACCCCTCCCCCGCTGGCGTGGCACCCACGTCCAGGATCATCCTGCCGATCGGCCTCCCCAGGATGTCCATGAGCGCACTGTCGTTCTCTCCCTCGCTCGCGGGCTCCGCGGCATGGAAGACCCGCGTTCCATCCATCGTGAAGACGAAGAGGTAGGTGCCACCGCGGTACCACTTGGACCCCTGCTTCCGGAACTCGGGGTACGCGTTCTCGCCACGCTCCTCCAGCAGTGCCGCGCCCTCGCGGACGAGCGCCATGAGCTCCGAGGCGGTCATCTTTCCGGCGGTCCGCGCCGCTCGCGGCGCCTCGGCCAGGTAGACGCCGCAGCCCACCATCACCGGCTTGGCCCCCATCATCGCCCGGCTCACGTACGTGGACTTCCGCGTGGAGACGCTCGTTCCCGGTTTGGGCCACATGTACTCGGCCCAGCCCGAGCCGCGCGTCCGGACCAGCTCGGTCATCTCACGGTTCAGATACTTCCCGTTCGTGTCCCGCACGTCGAGCAGGTCGCGCCCCTCGAGATTGGGGAAGGCGGGGTTGACGAGCTCCACGCCGGCCATGTCGGTCACGAAGACGTAGGTGTCCTTGACGAGGAAGGGACCGGTCGGATCCCGCAGGAGCGGGAAGGCCGCCTCCCCGCGCTTCTCGATCTCCCCGACGGCGTTCGTCACCAGATCCACGACGAACGCCTTCTCCATGCGGTCGTTGTACACGCCGCTTCCCACGATGTAGCTCCGGCTGGCCGGCGAGCGCACCAGCCGGACGTAGCTGCTCTTCCATCGCGGAAGGATCGCCCCGGGCACCGGCCACTGGTAGTGATACCAGCCGTGCGGCTTGCCGGGGAGCGTCGTCGCGGCGCCGATGAGTCCGCGGATGATGGGCTTGCCGCCGATGTCCTTCAGGTCGAGCTCGTTCTCACCCTCGAGCGCGGGATCGGGGTGGACCAGCATCCGACCGTCGGGATCCAGCACGAAGACGTACGCCTCGCCTCGCCGCCAGCGGCTGTCCGGCGTGCGGAAGTTGGCGAACGCCTCCTCTCCTCGGATGCGTACCAACTCCGCCGCATCCTCCACGAGCCTGACGAGCTCGCGAGTGTCCTCGTGCTCGTAGACCTGCTCGAGCGTGGCGCCGCTGGGCACGTCGCTCCCTGCCGGGAGCGGGGATCGAGTGGACATGGGCTACCTCCCTGCTATCGCGCGATGGCGAGATCCCGTTCCAGGGTACGTCGGACGCCGACGCGCGCAGTCGGGAGTTGGCTGATCCCGCGTGCGGAATCGTCGCGCCGAGGCCGTGTCACCGCCGCGGGGCGCTCCGGCGGGCGAGCCGATCCGGTCAGCGCCGTGCCGCGCCCGAGCCGCGCCGGTACGTCTCCATGATGTCCGGCCCATCGGCGGGATCCGGGTGCCGCAGCCGCAGCACGCCATCCGTGATTCGGGCGAGGGGGCGCCACACGTCCGGCGCACGCCCGTCATCCGCGCGCAGGCGCAGATCGACCGTCCCGTCCGCGCGCGGGCGGAAGGTGCCACGCGCCACGTACGTGGGCGACAGCTTCCCGTCGCGCTGCTGGTAGCGCACCCGGCGCACGGCCGCACCGGTCGCGGACAACGTCAGCGTCCCCGCGGCCGGGCCGCGCCCGCTCACGGACGTCAGCACGTAGGTGCCCGCGAAGAGCGCCGGGCTCGGTCCCGTACTGTCGGTCCGGCACGCTGGCAGCGCGGCGAGCAGCATCGCGAGGGCCACGAACGACCGACGAGCAGGCGACACGCGAGCCTCCTGTCCGGTGCTCCGCTCATCTTGCAACGCGATCGGCGAGGGCGCCAGCGCGAGCGCCGCGCGCGAGCGCCGCGGTAGAGGCCGTTCGACGCGTCTTGCGCCGCGCCGCGCCGCTCGCGGTGGGCGCCTCGCCCGCCGCGAACACGGCGCGGGCGATCGCCGCGGCGGTGGCGGCGGACAACGGCGCGCGGTCGAGCAACAGGCGGTACCACATGGCGCCGTAGGCGAGGTCCATCAGGAGCTCGAGGTCCGCGTGGGGGCCGATCTCCCCCCGGGCTCGCGCGCGGACGAGGAGCGCGCGAAAGCCCGCCCGGCGCCGGTCGATCAGCTGCTCGCGGAAGAGGCGCGCGAACGCCGGATCGAGCTGCGCCTCCGCCATGAGCGCGCGCACGATGGGCCCGGCGGGGCCGCGCCAGGCGGCGAGCGTGTCGCGGATGAAGCGCGTCACGTCCGCGCGTCCGTCGCCCGTGTCGGGGAGCGGGATGCGCTCCTCCGCGTGATCGCCGAGCGCGGTGAGCACGACGGCGGCCTTGGACGGCCACCACCGGTAGACGGTCTGCTTGCCGACGCCGGCGGTCGCGGCGATGCGCTCCATCGTGAGCGCGCGGTAGCCGTGCTCCGCGAGCAGGGCCAGCGCCGCGCCGAGGATGGCGCGTCGCGCCGGCTCACTCCGCGGACGGCCCGGGGGGCGGGCCGGCGCCGGCGCGCCGCCTGCGCGCGCGGCGGGCGGTCGCTCGCGCGCGGGCGACCGGGCATCGCGCCCGGCGCCGCGGTCGCGCGCGGTGCGGGATGATGCGGGCATGTGCTCTCCAGTCCGGCGGGTCCGGGGGATCGGCGCGGGGATTTACAATACACTACGTCTCGATACATTGCAATCGATGCAATCAATTCGAGACAGCGTGTCTTGTAATCGCCGCATGCCATTCCGCCCGATCCAGGAGAAGCTCACGTGACCGCGCCGTTGCGTTCGTCTCCGCCGAAGCCGGGCGGGTCGCTCACGGATCAGCGCGTCGTCGTGCTCGGTGGATCGTCCGGGGTCGGGCTCGCCGCCGCCGAGGCGCTCGCGGACGCCGGCGCCCGCATCGTGATCGGCGCACGCGACCGGACGCGCCTGGCCGCCGCCGGTACCCGACTCGCCGCTGGCGGCGCGTCGGCGCCCGCCGCCGAGGTGGTCGACGCCACCGATCGTGGCGCGCTCGACGCCTTCTTCGCCCGGGTCGGGCCGATCGACCACCTCGTGCTCACGCTGAGCGGCGCCGCGGGCGCCGGGGCGTTTCGCGCGCTGGACCTGGCCGCCGTCCGGCGCGGATTCGAGGCCAAGTTCTGGGCGCAGGTGAACGCGGCGCAGGCGGCGCTCGACATCCTGCGCCCGGATGGCTCGATCACCTTCGTCACGGCGATCTCCGCGCGCATGGCCAATCCCGGGACGGCGGGACTCGCCGCGATCAACGGGGCGCTCGAGGCGATGGTCCCGCCGCTGGCCGCGGAGCTTCGACCGCTGCGCGTGAACGCGGTATCGCCGGGCGTCATCGACACGCCCTGGTGGCACGCGCTTCCGCCCGGCGAGCGGAACGCTCTCTTCGCCCGCTACGCGGCGGCCGCCCCGGTGGGGCGCATCGGGCGGCCGGCGGAGGTCGCGGCCGCCATCCTCTACGTGGTCGGCAACGGCTTCGTGACCGGCACGGTGCTGGAGGTCGACGGCGGCCTGCGCATCGGGTGATGCGTGCGACGAGCCGGCGTCGCTTGCGACCGTGAATGCGGGACGCTCAGCTCGAGCGCACGATCTCCAGCGATGCCCCGGCCGAGGCGGCGCAGAGATAGGCCGCCCCGCGCCGTCCGGTCTCGCGCTCGTAACGCGCCATCACGTCGCGGGCCAGCGCGGGAGCCGCCGCGCGACCGGCGAGCGCCACCACGCACCCGCCGAACCCGGCGCCCGTCATGCGCGCCCCCACGCACCCCTCGTGCGCCCCGGCGATCGCCACCATCCGGTCGAGCTCCGCGCTCGACACCTCGAAGTCGTCGCGGAGCGAAGCGTGGCTCTCGTACATGAGCCGTCCCACCTCGCGCACGTCGCCGCGCTCGAGCGCCGCGGCAGCGGCGCGCGTGCGCGCGTTCTCCGTGATCACGTGGCGCGCCCGCCGGCGCGCGACCGGGTCGAGCGCGCCGGCGCGTGCCTCGAACGTGTCGAGGTCCACGTCGCGAAGCGCGCTCACGCCGAAGCCGCGCGCCGCCCGCTCGCACTGGGCGCGCCGCTCGTTGTACGCCGAATCCACCAGCCCTCGCTGCGTCGCCGTGTCCAGCACGACCACGGACGCCTCGGCGGGGATCGGCACCGGTCGCGTTCCGAGCGAGCGGCAATCGATGAGCAGCGCGTGCCCGGCGACGCCACCCGCGGAGATGAGCTGATCCATGATGCCGCAGTTCACCCCGACCCACTCGTTCTCGGCGCGCTGGGCGAGCCGGGCCATCGCCACGGGATCCCATGGCAGGTGCGACACCCCAGTGAACGCGCGCGCCACCGCCAGCTCCAGCGCCGCGCTCGACGAGAGCCCGGCGCCGATCGGGACGTCGCTCCCCACGATCCCTTCCCACCCGTCGAGATGGCACCCGGCCGCGGACAGTGCCCACGCGATGCCGCGCACGTACTCCGCCCACCCCGAGCGCCCGGACGCCCGCTCGCCGAATGCCGATGGGCCCCCGGAGAGGTCGAGCTCCACCTGCTCCGCGAAGTCGAGCGAACGCGCCGAGACGCGGCGGTCGGTCCGCGGGCGCAGCGCCACCCACACCGCGCGGTCGATCGCCAACGGGAGCACGAACCCCTCGTTGTAGTCGGTGTGGTCCCCGATCAGGTTCACGCGACCGGGTGCGCGCGCGATGGCGGTCGGCGAGGCGCCGAATCGGCGCGCGAACTCGGCGATGACGCGCGCGCGCACGCCGGGGCTCGCCGAGGCGGTGCCGTTCTCGCTGGTCACGCGGCCCCGGCCGGCGCGCGGGGCTCCTCCGGCTGCTCGGCGAGCCGCGCCGCCGCGGCCTCGGGCGTGAGATCGCGCTGCGGCTCCGCGAGCATCTCGTAACCGACGAGGAACTTGCGCACGGTGGCCGAGCGCAGGAGCGGCGGATGGAAGTGCAGGTGCAGGTGCCACTCGGGATGCGGCAGCCCGTCGGTGGGCGCCTGGTGGATTCCCGCCGAGTACGGGAACGGCACATCGAACAGATTGTCGTAGCGCACCGTGAGGCGCTGCACGATGTCCGCGAGCTGATCGCGCTCGGCGCCGGTGAGCGCGCCGAGGTGGGGCACCGGGCGACGGCTCACGACCAGCGTCTCGAACGGCCACACCGCCCAGAACGGGACGAGCGCCACGAAGCCGTCGTTGGCGCACACCACGCGCTCGCGCCGCTCCAGCTCCAGCCGCAGGTAGTCCTCGAGCAGCGTCCGACCGTGTCGCACGTGATGCGCCGCGAATCGCTCGCCCTCGCGCGCGGGGAGGAGCGGGACGGACTCCTGCGCCCAGATCTGCCCGTGCGGGTGCGGGTTGCTCGAGCCCATCACCTCGCCCCTGTTCTCGAAGATCTGCACGTACCCGATCTCCGGCCGGGCGCCGAGCCGCTCGTACTCCTCGGCCCACAGATCGACGACGCGGCGGATCGCGCCGCGGTCCATCCGCGACAGCGAGAGGTCGTGCCGCGGGGAGAAGCACACCACCCGGCAGGTGCCGGACTCGCGGCGCGCGACGAGGAGCCCTCCCAGGTCGACCGCCAGGGAGGCGGACGCCGGATCCGGGCCGCGCAGCGCGGCGAAGTCGTTCTCGAAGACGAAGGTCCCGGTGTACTCCGGATTGCGAGCGCCGCCGGCGCGCGCGTTTCCGGGGCACAGGTAGCATTCGGGATCGTACGCCTGGGCCGGCGCGGCGGGCCGCCGCTCCACCTGCCCCTGCCACGGCCGGCGCGTGCGATGTGGCGACACGAGCACCCACTCGCCGGTGAGGAGGTTCAATCGGCGGTGCGGGTGATCGGAGAGCACCTCGAGTGGATCGCGCGGCATCGAAGGGGCGAGCGGGCTCGCGCGCTCACTCATGCGCCGCGCGACGGCGAAGCCGCGCCTGCACGACGACCACGCCGAGCAGGAAGAGACCGCGCAACACCCACTGCCACCATGGGCTGATCGTCCCCTCGAGGTTGAACAGGTTGAAGATCACGCCGAGCAGCAGGACGCCGATGAGCGTCTCCACCGCGCCGCCCTGCCCGCCGGTGAGCAGCGTTCCCCCCACCACCACCGCGGCGATGGCGTCGAGCTCCCACCCGTTCCCCGCGACCGGCTGCCCGGCACCGAGGCGCCCCGCGAGGATGATCCCAGCGATCCCGGCCAGCGCGCCGCTCAGGACGTAGGTGCCGATCAGCACGCGGTCGATCGCCAGCCCCATGAGACGCGCGGCCTCGCCGTTGTCCCCGACCGCGTACACGTGGCGGCCGAAGCGCGTGTAGCGCAGCGCGACGGAGGCGAGCGCGTAGGCGACGAGAAAGATCACCACCGGCACGGGGAAGCCGGCGACGTCACCCCGTCCCAACCAGGTGAGTCCCGGCGCGGCGTCGCCGACGCTCACCGAGGTCGCGCCGGTGGCCGCGAGCGCCAGGCCGCGAGCGGCGATCATCGTCGCGAGCGTGACGATGAACGGATCCATCCGCGCCTTCGCGATCACCACGCCGTTCAGCAGACCGATCGCGGCCCCCGCGCCGATCCCTCCGGCGATCGCGGCACCCGACCCGTGTGGCGCGAGGTCGGCCGCGACGACGCCAGCGAGCGCGACGACCGCGCCGACCGAGAGATCGATTCCGCTGGTGAGGATGACGAACGTCATGCCGAGCGCGATGAGCCCGAGCATGCTGTTCTGGCGGAGGACGTTGAGCAGGTTCTCCGCCGTCAGGAACTCCGCGTAGCGCGCGAATCCGGCGATGCACACGACGACGAGCGCCACGAGCGCGCCCTGGCGCCGCAGCATCGTGGCGCCGGTGGCGAGCGCGCGAGCGCGCCGCGCGCCCGGCGATTCGAGGGGAGTGGCGAGATGCGTCATGGCCGCGTGGAGTTCCCGCCCCTCATACGCGGCCGCTCATGCGCGCGCGGGGCGCTGGAGGTACACCGCGCCGAGAATGATCGCGGCCTTGAGTGCCAGCGACCAGGCGTAGGGGATGAGCAGCATGTTGAAGCTCGTCGCGATCACCTGCATGATCAGCGCGCCCACGACGGTGCCCAGGATGGTCGCGCGTCCCCCGTAGAACGCGGTGCCGCCCACGACGACGGCGGCGATGGCGTCGAGCTCCATGTTGAGTCCGATCTTGGCGCCATCGCTGGCGCCGAGCCGCGCGGCCTGAATGAGGCCGGCGAGTCCCGCCATCACCGCGCACGCGGCGTACGCCGTGATGAGCGTCCGCGTCACCGGCACGCCGGCGAGGCGAGCCGCCGCGCGATTGCCTCCCGTGGAGAGGAGATAGCGTCCGAACGGCGTCATGCGGACGACGAGCACCGTGGCCACCGCCGCCGCGAGCGCCACGACGGCCGGCGCGGGGACTGGCCCCAGGTGACCGCGGCCGAGCGCGAGGAACGCCGGGTCGTCGATCGTCACCAGCTCGCCCCCGTGACTGATCACCTGGGCGAGCCCGCGCGCCGCGATCAGCGTGGCCAGCGTGACCACGATCGGCTGCACCCGCACCCAGGCGACGAGCGCGCCGTTGAGCAACCCGACGACGAGCGCCGCGGCGAGCGCGGCGAGCGCCGCGAGCGCGACGCCGTGCGGGAGCAGCACGGCGCCCACCGCCCCGGCGACGGCCATCACCGAGCCCACCGACAGGTCGATCCCCTCCGTGGCGATGACGAGCGTCATGCCGAGGCCGACGAGCAGCACCTCCGACACCTGGAGCAGCACGTTCCACAGGTTGCTCGCGGTGGCGAAGTGGGGCGTGAAGATCGCGTTCGCCACGACGAGCACCACCAGCGCGGCGGTCGCGCCGTAGGTGGGGCCGAGGTGGCGCCAGCGCGCGATGCGTCCGTCCCGCGCCGCGCGCGGCAGGGAGGGTGGGGGAGCCGTGTCGATGCCGGCGTGCTCGCTCATCGCCTCACGTCTCCATCGGCGCCGGCGCCGCGGCGCCGGCGTCCGGCGATTCGGCGGCCATCGCGTGCACGATCGCGCGCGCCGAGATCTCCTCCCCCGCCAGCTCCGCGACGCTGCGGCCGTCCCTCAGGACGACGACGCGGGAGCTCCCCTCCACGAGCTCCTCGACCTCCGAGGAGATCATGAGGACCCCCAAGCCGCCGGCGGCGAGCTCGTTCACCAGCGTCTGGATCTCCCCCTTCGCCCCGATGTCGATGCCGCGCGTGGGCTCATCGAGGATGAGCAGCACGGGGTCGGTGCAGAGCCAGCGCGCGAGGAGCACTTTCTGCTGGTTGCCGCCCGAGAGCTCGCGGATGCGCTGCTCGGCGCTGGTCGCCTTGATGCCGAGCCGGCGCATGTACCGGTCGACGAGCTCGCGCTGGCGCGCCCGGGAGACGACGCCGAAGCGCGTGAGCGTGGAGAGCGCGGCGAGGGTGAGGTTCTCGCGGATCGAGAGCTCCGGGATGATCCCCTCGGCCTTCCGGTCCTCCGAGAGATACGCGATGCGCGCGGCGATGGCGTCGGCCGGGTGACGCGGATCGAGCGGGCGTCCGCGAAGATGGATCGATCCGCCGTCCGCCGGATCGGCGCCGAAGAGGGCGCGCGCCGTCTCGGTGCGCCCCGAGCCGAGGAGCCCGGCGAGGCCGAGAATCTCTCCCTCGCGCACCTCGAGCGTGACGTCGCGCAGCCGCGGCGCGCGGCGCAGGTCCTCGGCGCGCAGCAGCGGCTCGCCCTCGGGACGACCGCGCGCGGCGTGCCGGGTGTGGAACGCCGTCGCCCCGTGTTGCAGCGCCTCGCGCGACTTACCGAGCATGAGGCACACGAGGTCGATCCGCTCGAGCGCCGCGATCTCGTGAGTGCCGACGAGCTTCCCGTCGCGCAGCACCGTGACACGGTCGCACACCGCCCACAGCTCGTCGAAGCGGTGGCTGATGTACACGATGGCGGTGCCGCCCGCCTGGAGCCGGCGAATGAGCCCGAACAGGATGGCGACCTCGCGCTCGGCGAGGGAGCTGGTGGGCTCGTCCAGCACGAGCACCTTCGCGCCGAGCGAGACGCCGCGCGCGATCGCCACCATCTGCCGGCGCGCGGTGCTCAGCGACGCGACGGGGGCGCGCGGATCGATGTCGAGCCCGAGCCCCGCCAGCACGCGCGCGCCCTCCTCGTACATCCGCCGCCAGTCGATCATCCCCCACCGGCGCGGCTCGCGACCGAGGGAGATGTTCTCGGCCACGGTGCGATGGCCCAGCAGGTGGATCTCCTGGTGCACGGCGGTCACGCCGGCCGCCTGCGCGTCGGCGGGCGTGTCGAACGCCACCGGCCGGCCATCGAGCCATACGTGCCCGGCATCGCGGTGGTAGGCGCCGGTCATGATCTTCACCAGCGTCGACTTCCCGGCGCCGTTCTCGCCGACGAGCGCGTGCACCTCGCCGCGGCGGAGCTCGAAGTGCACGCCGTCGAGCGCCGTCGCGCCGGCGAAGCGCTTGGTGATCCCCTCCATGCGGAGGAGCGGCGGCGCGTCGGCCGGCTCGGGGCGCGTGGGCGGCACGGTCGGCGGAGGGTCAGAACGCCCGGGCGATGTTCTGCGCGGCGTTGCTCCGGTCGTAGAAATCGTCCTGAAGGACGATCTTCGTCGGCAGCTTCTCCCCATGCCGGAACCGCTCGATCGTATCGAAGGCGAGCGGGCCGAAGCGCGGGTTGCTCTCGACGGTCGCCCCGAGCTCCCCGGCGGCGATCGCCTGGAGCGCCGCGCGCTCCCCATCCACGGAGACGACGATCACGTCCTTCCCCGGCACGAGGCCGGCGGCTCCGAGCGCCTGGATGGCGCCGAGCGCCATCTCATCGTTGTGGGCGTACACGGCGGTGATCTTCCTCCCGAGCGACTGGGCGATGTTCTGCATCACGTCCTGCGCGGTCGCGCGCGATGCGTTCCCGGTCTGGGAGGCGATGATCTTCATCCCCGGGTACCTGGCGATCCCGTCACGGAATCCTCGCGCGCGGTCGCGCGCGACCGACGAGCCGGGGGTGAGGGAGAGCTCGACGATGCTCGCGGTGCCGTGCGTCTCTCGCGCGAGCCACTCGGCGGCGCGCCGTCCCTGCTCGACGAAGTTGGAGGCGAGCACGGTGACGAAATCGACGCCGGGCGTCCCCTTGGCTTCGCGGTCGATGAGGATGACGGGGATGTGGGCTCGCTTGGCCGCCTGGAGCGCCGGCGAGAGCCCCTCGTACTCGCGTGGGGCGAGGAGGATGAGATCCACGTGGCGGGCGATGAGATCCTCGACGTCGGAGACCTGCTTGGATGTCTGTCCCTGGGCGTCGGTGACGACGAGCTCGTAGCCGCGTTTCGCGGCCTCGTCGCGCAGGCTCTTGGTCTCGGCGAGCCGCCACGGGTTGTTGCTCTCCATCTGCGAGAAGCCGACCACGAATCGGTCGTGCGCGGCGCGCCGGCGGCGGCAGCCCGCGAGCGGCGTGGTGGCCGCGAGGAGGAGGGCGAGCGTCGCGAGGCGAACGGTGGGGCGGGAGCGGAGCGGAAGACGAAGCATGGGCGCCGGTCGGGTGAGGGACGCGGGTCGCGAGCACCGCTGAACCGGTTCGAATCGGTTCAGCGCGCCCAGTGAGTACCGCTCGGGGCGCGCGTTGTCAAGCAGCCGGCGGGCACGCCACGGCGCCGGCCGGGACTCGGGCGGCGCGCCGGAGGCGCGCCGCGGGGAGAGGCGGTCCCCCGGGCGGTGCCTTGACGGGCGCCGTCCGGTGCAGTACGCTAGCCGCGTCTGAACCAGTTCAGTGTCGTTCAATGCGGTTCGACACCCGCCGCGACCCCGCGGCGACCTCTCCCCGGACGACGGTAGACGAGCGATGCGGAGCGCCAAGCGACCCACCATCAACGATGTCGCCCGGCAGGCCGGAGTCTCCAAGGCCACCGTCTCCGCGGTCCTCAACGACACGGGCTCCGTCAAGAGCACCACCCGCGATCGCGTCATGGCCGCGATCGAGATCCTCAACTACCGCCCCACGCAGACCGCCGGCCGCGCCGGCGCCCGCAAGACGCGCAGCCTCGGGCTCCTCATCAAGGAGATCGACAACCCGTACTACGCCGAGGTGGTCCTCGGGGCCCGCACCCAGGCGAGCGAGAGCGGCTACACCCTCCTCGTCGCCAGCTCCGAGGGCGAGTACGACGCCGAGCGCCGCGCCGTCCAACTGCTTCAGGCCAAGGAGATCGACGGGCTGATCGTCACGCCCGTCCTCGACGAGCACGCCGATCTCTCGCACCTGTTCGAGCTCAAACGCCGGAACTTTCCCTTCGTCCTGCTCGAGGAGGTGCGCGGCGTCCCGGCGAGCCTCGTCGATGTCGACAACCGCACCGCCTCGCGCCGCGCCACCGCCTACCTCATCGAGCAGCGGCACACGCGCCTCGTCCACTTCGCCGGCCCCGAGTACTCCATGCACAGCCGGGAGCGCATCGACGGCGTGCGTCAGGCCTGCAGCGCGTCGCACCTCGTGTTCGGCGACGACGACATCGTGCACGCCGGCGCGCACCTCGCCGACGGCTACCGCGCCGGACTCGCCTACTTCCGTCGCCGCCCCGCCGCCGCACGCCCCACCGCGGTCACCTGCTACAACGACCTCGTCGCCATCGGCGTCTGCCGCGCGCTCGGCGAGCTGGGGCTGCGGGTCCCCGAGGACGTGTCGGTGATCGGGTTCGACGACATCCCGCTCCTCGAGTACCTCTCGGTCCCGCTCACCACGGTGCGGATGCCGAAGTTCGAGATGGGGCGGATCGCGGCGAAGATGCTCATCCGGCACATCGAGTCCAAGACCGCCGTGCTCCCCCAGAAGGTGCTGCTCGACTCCGAGCTGGTCGTCCGCCGCTCGACGCGCGCGCTCGACCCGCCACCCGCCGACGCCGCGGGACGCGGCGAGTCGCGCGCCTCCGGCGACCGGCGGACGGCGCGCTCCGCGACCCACGCGCGCCGACCCTCGCCTCGCTAACCCCGCACCGCACGATGATCACCGCCTCCGTCGCTCCCGTTCTTCCCCGCCGCCCGGGCCGCCCCGCATGAGCGGCACGACGCGAACCCTGCTCGCCTGGATCATCTGCGGCGCGGTCGCCGCCGGGTGCGCTCCGGGGCGCGCCGCGCGCCAGGCGCCGAGCGCGTCGAACACCACCGCCGCCGCGCCCGCCGCGCCCGCCGCGCCCGCCGCGCCCGCCGCGGTCCCCTCCGCCGAATCGACGGCGACGAACGCGTGGCACCCGGCCGGCGGACGGCTCCTGACCCGATGGGCCGCCGACGTCTCCCCGGAGCACGTGCACCCCGAGTACCCGCGCCCGCAGATGGTGCGCTCCCGCTGGCGCAACCTCGATGGACTGTGGGAGCTGGCCATCGTCGACGACAGCGCCGCGCCCCCGCCGTTCGGGCGCGAGCTCCCGGAGCACATCCTCGTACCGTTCGCGATGGAGTCCGCGCTCTCCGGCGTCGGCAAGCACGCCGAGCGCATCGTCTACCGGCGGACGTTCCGCACACCGGAGGATCTCGCGCCGGGCGAGCGGCTGCTGCTCCACTTCGGCGCGGTGGACTGGCGCGCCACCGTGTACGTCAACGGACGGCGCCTGGCCCAGCACACGGGCGGCTACGATCCGTTCACCGTGGACATCACGGATGCGCTCCGTCCGGGCGCCGTGGAGCAGGAGCTCATCGTCGCCGTCTACGATCCCACCGATGCGTTCGGCCAGCCGCGCGGCAAGCAGGTGAGCCACCCGGGCGGGATCTGGTACACGCCGGTCACCGGGATCTGGCAGACGGTGTGGCTCGAGCCGGTGCCCGCGGCGTCGATCGACGGGCTCGACCTGATCCCCGACGTCGCCGCGGGCGTGCTGCGCCTTCGCGTGCGCGGGCGCGGCACGAGCGGCGTGGAGCGCGTGGAGGCGGTGGCCGTGGCGAACGGCGCCGAGGTGGGGCGCGCCGAGGGCGCGGTCGGCGCGGAGCTCCGCGTTCCCGTGCCGCACGCGCACCTGTGGAGCCCCGACGACCCGTTCCTGTACGACTTGCGCGTCACGCTGCGCGAAGGGACGAGCGACGTGGACCACGTCGCGAGCTACTTCGGCATGCGCACGGTGAGCCGCGGAACGGACGCCCACGGATTCGCGCGCATCCTGCTCAACGGGCGCCCCGTCTTCCCGCTCGGACCACTCGACCAGGGGTGGTGGCCCGACGGGTTGTACACCGCGCCAACCGATGCGGCGCTGCGCTCCGACATCGAGACGATGAAGGCACTCGGCTTCACCATGGTGCGCAAGCACATCAAGGTGGAGCCCGCGCGCTGGTACTACTGGGCCGACAAGCTCGGCCTCATGGTGTGGCAGGACATGCCGAGCGGGTGGAACGACACGCCCGCGGCGCGCGCGGAGTTCGCGCGCGAGCTGCGCGCCATGATCGAGCACCTCCGCAGCACGACGTCGATCGTGACGTGGGTGCCGTTCAACGAGGACTGGGGGCAGTTCGACACGAAGCGCATCGTCGCCCTCATCCAGTCGCTCGACACCACCCGGCTCGTGGACGACGCGAGCGGATGGCAGCACGAGGGCGTCGGCGACCTGATCGACGTGCACCGCTATCAGGGGCCGCAGGCGATGTACGGCGCGGAGGGGCGCGTCGCGGTGGTGGGGGAATTCGGCGGGCTCGGCTACAAGGTGAACGGGCACGTGTGGGCCGGCGACGCCTGGGGGTACGGCGGGCTGTTCCCATCGCTCGACTCGCTCGCCGCGCGATACGATCTGCTCATCGAGCGCCTGTATCACGACCGCGACACGCACGGGATCGGCGCCGGCGTGTACACGCAGCTCACCGACGTCGAGGTCGAGCTGAACGGCTTCATGACCTACGACCGCGCGGTGCTCAAGTACGACACCGCGCGCACGGCGGCGGTGAACCGCGGCTTCGCGCCGTACGTGCTCCCCGAGCTGGCGGAGTTCACCGACTCCGTGCGGGTCACGATCAGCCAGGGGACGCCGACGGCGATCCGCTACACGACCGATGGGAGCGAGCCCGCGGCGACGAGCCCACTGTACCGTGGTCCGTTCACCGTGCGCCGCAACACGACCGTGCGCGCGCGCAGTTTCGTGGACGGGCGACCGACCGCGGCGCCGGAAGCGCGCGTGGACTACCGCCGCGTGCCGGGGCTCGCGCCGGTGGCGGCGCGCGTGGTGCCCGGGCTCGCCTACGAGTACTTCGCGGACACGACGAAGGAGCCGCCCTTCCGGCTGGATTGGCCGGTGCGGTGGCGCGTGGAGCACCCCGACACGCGCCCCGATGATCTCGCGCCGACCAAGCGCGGCACCCTCCGCGACTTCTCCCTCGCCCCGCGCGACACGAGCGAGATGTTCTCCTTCCGCTACACCGGCTACCTCCGCGTGCCGCGCACGGGCGTGTACACGATCGGGGCACGCTCCGACGACGGCGCGGCGCTCTGGGTGGGGGACCGGCTCGTCTTCGGCTCGCTCGGCCAGTCGCCCAAGACCACCGAGACGTGGGGGCAGATCGCGCTCCGGGCGGGACTCCATCCGATCACCGTCGGCTACTTCCAGGCGTACGGCCCGATGGCGCTCGAGATGTACATCGAGGGTCCCGGACTGCCGCGCCAGCGCATCCCCGCCGGGATGCTCTTCCGGGATGCCGCCCCGGCGGCGCGGCGTTGACCGAGCGTGAGGATGCAGCACGCCCTCCGTCCCGCCCGCGAGCGGCCCCCTCCGACGAGCGCCTGACGGGCCGTCGGTGCCGCCGCGCCGCCGTTCCACCCGTCGTCGGCCGTCGTATCTCGATCCTGCTGCGCACATCCGGCTCCGCGAGCGTCGCGGGCCGTCCATCCCGCTCATCGTGGAGGGCAGCACCTTGCGTACTTCGCTTCGTCGGCTCGTACGACTCGTACGAGTGGTGGTTCCGCGGCACGGCCGACTCGCGCGGGCCGGCACCGCCGTGGCCACGCTCCTCGCCACGCTCCTCGCGCTCGCCGCGGGTGCCGCGGTCATCGCGCCCGCCGCGCACGCGCAGGGCACCGGACGCATCACCGGGACCGTACGCGGCAGCGACGGACAGCCCGTCGCCAACGCCCAGGTCACCGTCTCGGGCACCTCGCTGAGCGCCATCGCCAACGACAGTGGGCGCTACACGATCGGCCGCATCACGCCCGGCACCTACGCCGTCCGCGCGCAGCGCATCGGCTACCAGTCCGATACGCGCACGGTGACCGTCACCGATGGTGCCGTCGCCGCGCTCGACTTCCAGCTCACCGTCCTCCCCGTCAGCCTCACGGCGCAGGTGGTCGTCGGCTACACCACAGAGAAGCGTCGCGACATCTCCGGCGCCGTCTCGAGCGTGAGCGGCTCCGACATCCGCGACCAGAAGGTACCGACGCTGGAGCAGGCGCTGGAGGGACACGTCACCGGCGTCCACGTGGCCTCGTCCGGCGAGCCGGGCCGGCCGGCGCAGATCGTCATTCGCGGACAGAACGGCTTCGGGAATCCGGCCCCGCTGTACGTGGTGGACGGGATGTACCTCACCGAGAACCCGAACCTGAACCCCGACGACATCGAGTCGATCGAGGTCCTCAAGGACGCCTCGGCCGCCGCGCAGTACGGCGCGCAGGCCTCGAACGGCGTCATCGTCATCCGCACCCGCCGCGGCCACGCGGGACGGAACGAGGTGCAGGCGCACCTCTACTACGGCGTTCAGGACGTCCCGAAGCGGATCGACATGATGAACGCCTCGCAGTGGGCGGCGCTCACCCAGCAGGCGTACACGAACGCCGGACTCACGCCTCCCGCGGGGGCGATGGACCCGGGGAGCGTCAACACCGACTGGCAGGACGCCGTCTTCCAGCGCGGGGCGATCCAGGACTACAACCTCCAGGTCTCCGGCGGGACGCCGACGGCGAGCTGGCTCGTGAGCGGCGGCGTGCTCGACCAGTCCGGGACGATCATCACCACGAACTTCCGGCGGTACAGCTTCCGCGTGAACTCGAGCGCGCGCATCGGCCGCCTGGAGGTCGGTGAGAACACCGCGCTCTCGCAGGGACGGCAGCAGGGGCTCAACGGGTTCCCGCTGATCGACGTCGTGCGCATGGTGCCGACGATTCCCGTCCACGACCCGAACAACCCCGGCGGCTACGGCTTCGGCACCCCGGACAACCCGACGTACGGGACGAACCCCGTGGGCGAGCTCGAGGCGCAGACGAACAACTACCGGTCCAACCAGGTCATCGGGACCGCCTATGGCGACGTCCGGATCTTCGACAACCTGCACTACCGGCTGAACCTCGGACTCAACTACAACGACTCGTCCACCGTCAATTGGCGGAGCATCGACCAGCTCCGCTATCTGAGCCCGAACCCGTTCGCGACCCTCACCGATGCCTCGGCGAACGGCACGTCGCTCCTGTGGGAGAACCTGCTCAACTTCGACGGCTCGTTCGGCAGCGGCCGCCACCGCCTCAACGCGGTGGTCGGCACGACCTCGCAGAAGGTGGACTTCAGCCGCCTCGCCGCCTTCCGGCAGGGCTTCTCCGATGAGGACCTGCAGCAGATCGACGCCGGCTCGACCGCCGGCTCGAGCAACAGCGGATTCGCCGTCCCGTTCCGCACGAACGCGGTCCTCGGTCGCGCCAACTACACGTTTCTCGACCGCTATCTGCTCTCCGGGAGCGTGCGACGCGATTGCTCGTCCCGCTTCAGCCCCGGCGACCGGTGCGGGAACTTCGGCGCCGGCTCGATCGGATGGGTGATGAGCGAGGAGGGCTTCTTCCACGCGATCCCGGGGCTCGGCCGCGCCGACTTCTTCAAGCTGCGCGCGAGCACCGGCGTGCTCGGTGACCAGAACATCGGCAACTTCGCCTACCTGGCGCCGATCGTGTCGAACGTGAACTACATCTTCGACGGCTCCGTGGTGGCCGGCGCGATCCAGCAGTCGCTGGCGAACCCGAACCTCAAGTGGCAGCGGAACCGCTCCAGCGACGTGGGGCTCGATCTCGGGCTGTTCGGCAACGCGCTGAGCATCACCGCCGACTACTACAGCAACACCTCCGACCAGCTTCTCGTCTCGGCGCCGATCCCGCCCAGCCTCGGATCGAGCACGAACCCCACCGTGAACGCCGGGAGGGTGCGCAACTGGGGGTTCGAGCTCGGGGCCTCCCATCACCTCGATCGCGGCGCGTTCCAGCTCAACACGACGCTCAACCTGACGACGACGCGCAACAAGGTGCTCTCGCTCGGCAACGGCGGCCAGCCGCTCTTCGCGGGGATCAGCGGCGTCGCGCGCACCGCGGTCGGCCAGCCGATCGGCGAGTTCTACGTCAAGCACGTCGCCGGGATCTTCCAGAGCCAGGAAGAGATCGACAGCTACGTGGACAAGGACGGAAACAAGATCCAGCCGAGCGCCAAGCCGGGCGACATCAGGTACGCGGACCTGAACGGCGACGGGATCATCAGCGACAAGGACCGCTACAACGCGGGCAACGGGATCCCCAAGCTGCAGGCCGGCCTGTTCCTCGATGCCCGATATCACGCGTTCGACGTCGGCGTGAACCTGCGCGGCGCGTACGGCTACAAGATCTTCAACGTGGTGCGGTGGTGGACCGACCGCCTGGATGACCTCAACAACTCGCGCGCCGGGCTCACCCCCTGGACGCCGGACAACCCGAGCACCACGACGCCGCGCGCGGTCTACGGCCCGGAGGGGGCGGCGAACGGCGACGTGGTCTCCGACCGCTGGCTGGAGAACGGAAACTTCACGCGCATCCAGAACCTGATCGTCGGCTACACGCTCCCCGCGCGCCTCACCGAGCGCTTCAACGGCGGCACGGCGCGGGTGTACGTGAACATCCAGAACCTCCACACGTTCACGCAGTTCACCAACTGGGACCCGGAGATCCTCGGGTTCGGCGATCCGCTCGCGCGCGGCATCGACGATGGGTTCATCTACCCGAACCCGCGGTCGATCACCTTCGGCCTCGACCTGCACCTGTGAGCCGCCCGATGCCAACCCGACACGCGATTCTCCACCCTCAGCCCTCTCTCGTCATGCGACTCCGCGCTCTCTTCGCGGCCGTGGTGCTCGGCGCGGCCATCGCGGGCTGTCAGGCGGACACGGACATCACGAATCCCAACCAGCCGGACTCGCAGACGTTCTGGAAGACCCAGAGCGACGCGCTGCAGGGGATCAACGCGACGTACAACGCGCTGCTCCGCCTGGGTACCTTCCTGCGCTGGCAGGGCTTCACGTACGACATCCGCTCCGACATCGGGTACAGCCCGAGCCCGTGGACCGACCTCGCGAACTTCAACAAGTTCACCTTCGCGACCTACGACTTCGATGTGAATCACGACACCTGGAACGACAGCTACACGCTGGTCTTCCGCGCCAACCAGGTGATCGCGAACGTCCCGAGCATCGACATGGACGCCACGCTGCGCGACCGCATCGTGGGCGAGGCCAAGTTTCTCCGCGCGCTGACGTACTTCCATCTCATGACGCTGTACGGCGCGCACATCCCCCTCATCACCGCGCCACCCCTTCCGGGCGACCGCCCGGCGAGCTCCGACAGCGCGACGGTCTGGGCGCAGATCGAGCAGGACCTGACGGATGCGAAGGGGGCGCTTCCGGCGTCCTACGATGGCGCCGACCTCGGGCGCGCCACCTCGGGCGCGGCGCAGGCGCTCCTCGGCAAGGTGCTCCTGCAGGAGCGGAAGTGGAGCGCCGCCGCCACCGAGCTCCAGGCCGTGATCCAGTCGGGGCGCTACAGCCTCGCCGCCGATTACGGGAGCAACTTCACTCCCGCCGGCAGGAACAACAGCGAGTCGCTGTTCGAGGTCCAGGTGGGCGATCCCACGCTGGCCGGGTCGCAGGGCGTGCCAGGGCTCAACATCGCGAAGATGATCGGCGCCTGCGGACCGGGCTACTGCGACGGCCGCCCCACGCCGTGGTTCTTCGCCCAGTTCTTCAAGGACTCCACCGTGGACGGGAAGGTCGATCCGCGCCTCGACGCCACGCTCTTCTGGAACAAGCCCGGCGGCGAGGACGTGTACGGGGTGCCGTTCGCCTCGCGCTACGCCGACGCCCTGGCCAACCACCGTCCCGACACCCTGTACTTCAAGAAGTACGGCGAGTACTGGATTCCGGGAGACCAGAGCTGGGACGCGAACATCGACTACAAGGTGCTTCGCTACGCCGACGTCCTGCTCATGTACGCCGAGGCGCTCAACGAGCAGGGGCAGACGGATGAGGCCTACCCGTACGTGAACCAGGTACGCCAGCGCGTGAACCTGAAGCCGCTGCCGACGGGACTCGACCAGACCGGCATGCGCGACGCCATCCTGCACGAGCGGCTGCTCGAGTTCGGGCTCGAAGGGCAGCGGTGGCTCGACCTGGGACGCCAGAACCTCTTCGCGGACCTGGACGCCCTGAAGGCGCACGATCCGGAGTTCCAGTTCTTCACGCCGAACAAGTCGGAGCTGCTGCCGATCCCGACGGCCGAGATCAACCTCAACCCGAGCATCGTGCAGAACCCGGGCTGGTGACGATGTGTCACGGGAGGCGGGGTGCGGGGCGACCGGCCCCGCACCCCGCCTCCCGGCTTCGATCCCCTTCACGCCGTTCCCATGCGACTCTCGCTCCTCGTCGCACTCACCGCGCTCGCCGGCGGCTGCTCGAGCTCGACGATCGCGCCTCCCGGCGGGCCGCCGCCCGCGTGCACGTTCACCAACCCGCTCGGTCCGGGCGCCGACCCGTGGGTCATCCGGCACGATGGGGCGTACTACTTCGCGCAGTCGCACGACGACGCGATCTGGGTGCACAGGACGGAGCGCCTCACGGACATCGACGCGAGCTACGGCACCGAGGTCTGGACGGCGCCGGACACGGGGTGGAACCGCACGAACATCTGGGCGCCCGAGCTGCACTACATCGACGGACACTGGTACATCTACTACGCCGCGGGGCGCGCCGGCCCGCCGTTCATCTGGCAGCGCGCCGGCGTGCTCGCCGCGACCACCGACGACCCGCAGGGCCCGTACGTCGATCGCGGAATGCTCGTCACCGGCGACGACACCGCCGGCGGACGCGACACGGTCTGGGCGATCGACCTCACCGTCGAGCGTCTCGGCGGGCAGCTCTATGCCGTGTGGTCGGGGTGGGACCGGAACGCGACGACCGACCGCACGCCGCAGAACCTGTACATCGCGCGCATGACCGATCCGGTGACGATCGGGAGCGCTCGCGTGCGGATCAGCGCTCCCACCGAGAGCTGGGAGCGAGGAACGGAGCTCGACCTGGAGGAGGGCCCGGAGTTCCTGCTCCACGGCGACCGGACGTTCATCGTGTACTCCACCCGCGAGTCCTGGCTCCGCGACTACCGGTTGGGCGAGCTGCGCCTGGCGAGCGCCGATGCGGATCCGATGCGGCCCGAGAGCTGGGTGAAGCGCGGGCCCGTGTTCACCGGAACGACCGGCGTGTACGGGGTGGGACACGCCAGCTTCACCACCTCCCCGGACGGTACGGAGGACTGGATCGTGTACCACACGAAGGTGGACTCCACTCCCGGGTGGGAGCGCCTCGTTCGCACGCAGCGGTTCGGGTGGGCCGACGACGGCGAGCCCGAGTTCGGCACCCCCCTCCCCGACGGCGAGCGGACGCCCGATCCCTCCGGCCAGTGCCCGTGATGCGCCAGCGATTCCCCGACGCCCCCGACGCCATTCGCCGGTCGCCCGCCCGGGAAATGCATGCTATGCTCGGGGAACGGCACGGCTCCGCGATCCCCGCGGACGCGCGCGGAGGGCGATGCGACTGCGCGACCTGGTGGAGAGCTGCGAGACGCTGGAGACGGCGCGCGCGCGCCGGCGCCAGGTCACGCTCATCGCCGACCTGCTGCGCCGCGCCGGCGACGACGAGCGCGCGCACATCGCCTATCTGCTCCAGGCGCGACTCCGGCCGCCCTTCGAGGGGGTAGAGGTCGGGCTCGGCGACAAGCTCCTCGCCAAGGCGATCGCCGACGCGTACGGCGCGAGCGCGGCGACGGTCGCGCGCCACTACGCGCGCTCCGGTGATCTCGGGCTGGTCGCGCAGACGCTCGCGAGCGATGCGCCGGTGGGGCGGCTCTCCGTCGGCGACGCGTACGACCGGCTCCTCGCCATCGCGCGCACGGGCGGCGCCGGATCGATCGAGCGAAAGGTGCGGCTCTTCGCGGCGCTGCTCGGCGGCGCGGGCGGGCGCGAGGCGAAGTTCCTCGTGCGCGTCGCGCAGGGGCGCCTCCGGCTCGGCGTCGGCGAGCAGACCATCCTCGAGGCGGCCGCGGCGGGCGCGCTCGGTGACGGTCGCAGGAAGCCGCTGCTCGAGCACGCGTACAACGTCCGATCCGACCTCGGCGATGTCGTACGCATCGCGTTCGCGCGCGGCGCGCGAGGGCTGACCGGGCTCGCGCCGCGCATCGGCGTCCCCGTCCGCCCCGCGCTCGCGCAGCGGCTGCCATCGGCGCAAGCGATCATCGAGCGGCTGGGCACCGTGCAGGCGGAGCCGAAGTACGATGGCTTCCGGATCCAGATCCATCGCGACGGTGATCGCGTGTGGGCGTTCAGCCGCCGTCTCGAGAACGTGACGGGGATGTTCCCCGAGCTGACCGAGGGCGTGCGCCGCCAGCTCCGCGCGCGCCGCGCGATCATCGAGGGGGAAGCCGTGGTGCACGACCCGCGTACGGGCGCCTTCCTCCCCTTCCAGGTGACGATGACGCGCAAGCGGAAGACGGCGATCGCCGAGGCGGCGGCGCGTCACCCGCTCCGGCTGTACGCCTTCGATCTCCTGCGCGAGGGGGCGCGCAACTGGCTCCCGCGCCCGCAGCGCGCGCGGTCGGAGCGGCTGGCCGAGCTGCTGCCCAGCCGCCCGAACGACCCCGTGGCCGTGACCGAGGCGGTGCTCGTGCACGAGGCGAGCGCGCTGGACGCCTACTTCGACCAGATGCTGCGCCGCGGGCTGGAGGGAGTGGTCGCCAAGCGGCCGGATGCCCCGTACCGGGCGGGGGCTCGCGGCTACGATTGGGTGAAGCTCAAGCGGGCGTACCAATCGAAGCTGCGCGACACGGTGGACCTGGTGCTGGTCGGCTATCAGCGCGGACGCGGCAAGCGCGCCGCGTTGGGGATCGGCTCGCTCCTCGGCGCCGTGTACGATCCCGCGCGCGACCGCTTCCGCACGGTGGCGAAGATCGGCTCGGGGCTCACGGACACGCAGTGGAAGCAGCTCCGCGTGCGGCTCGACCGGCAGGCCACGACGGAGAAGCCGCGCCGCGTCGACTCGCTCATCGAGCCGGATGTCTGGGTGACGCCGGCGTACGTGGTCGAGGTGCTCGCCGATGAGATCACGCGCTCGCCGCGGCACACCTGCGGGCGGGAGGACGGCATGCCCGGCTACGCCCTGCGCTTCCCGCGCATCGTGAACGGCGTCCGCGCGGACAAGGCGCCGGCCGATGCGACGACCGAGCGCGAGGTGCTCGATCTCTATCGCATGCAGCGCCGGGTGGCGAAGGGCACTCGGACGCCGCGGCCCCGCGCATCGAGTCCTCCACGGTGACGGCTCCCGCGTCCACGGCCCCCGCCCTTTCGGGCGGCGCGGTGCCCCGCCCATCGTGGTCCGCCGATGAGGGGCTGCCGCGCCCCCTGGGCGCGAGCTGGGATCCCGTGGGGCGGACGTACAACTTCGCCCTCTACTCCAAGCACGCCGGGCGCGTCACGCTGCTGCTGTACGGCGAGCGCGACCTCGCGCGGCCGCTCGCGACGCACGCGTTCGATCCCCTGCGCGAGAAGTCGGGGCGCGTGTGGCACTGCCGGCTCCCCGAGCAGCTCGTCCGCCCCGCGCGCTACTACGCGTACGCCGTCGATGGACCGGCGCCGGCCGGGCGATTCGAGTGGCACGCGTTCGACCCCGAGAAGATCCTCCTCGACCCGTACGCGCGCTCGATCTTCTTCCCACCGTCGTTCGACCGGCGCGCGGCCATCGAGCGGGGCTCCAACGCGGGGCGCGCGGCGCTCGGCGTGCTGCCGCCGGCCGCGGAGGAGCCGGACCGTGATGCCGACGCGTGCCCGCTCCACGAGCACGACGCGATCATCTACGAGCTCCACGTGCGGGGCTTCACGAAGCACCCGGGCTCCGGGGTCGCCGATGCCGACCGCGGCACGTTCGCCGGGGTCGTGGCGAAGATCCCCTATCTGCTCGACCTCGGCGTCACGGCCGTGGAGCTCATGCCGGTGTTCCAGTTCGATCCCGGGAGCGGGGACTTCTGGGGGTACAACCCCATCTCGTTCTTCGCCGCGCACGCCGGCTACGCCGTGGAACGGGATGCGCACCGGGAGTTCCGCGGCATGGTGCGCGCGCTGCACGCGGCGGGAATCGAGGTGCTCATCGATGTGGTCTACAACCACACCGCGGAGCAGGGGAGCGGCGGACCCACGTACAGCCTGAAGGGGATCGACAACAGCACCTTCTATCTCGCGACGGGCGACCCGCGAGCCCCCTGGGCCGACTTCACGCGCTGCGGCAACACGATGAACGGCGCCAACCAGATGGTTCGCTCGCTCATCCTCGACAGCATGCGCTACTGGACGCGCGAGATGCGCGTGGACGGCTTCCGTTTCGATCTCGCGTCGGTGTTCACGCGCGCGGCCGATGGCACGATCGGCCCCGACGAGCCGCCCATCTTCGGCGAGATCAGCGGCGAGCCGGACTTCGCGCGCCTCCGGCTGATCGCCGAGCCGTGGGACCCGTCCGGCGCGATGGAGCTCGGGCGCGCCTTCCCGGGCATCCTCTGGCACCAGTGGAACGCCGCCTTTCGCGACGACGTGCGCCGCTTCCTCCGCGGCGACCCGGGGTTCGTGCCAGCGCTCATGCGGCGGCTCTACGGGAGCGACGATCTCTTTCCCGACGACCGCATGCACGCGTGCCACGCCTGGCAGGGGATCAACTACGTGACGTGCCACGACGGGTTCACGCTGTACGACCTGGTCTCGTACGACCACAAGCGCAACTGGGCGAACGGCGAAGAGAACCTCGATGGGGCGGCGGAGAGCTACTCCTGGAACTGCGGCTGGGAGGGGGACGAGCACGTACCCGCCGAGATCGCGGCGCTCCGCCGCCGGCAGGTGCGGAACTACTGCACCCTGCTCTTCCTCGCCAACGGCACGCCGATGCTCCGAGCGGGGGACGAGTTCCTGCAGACGCAGCGGGGAAACAACAATCCCTACAACCAGGACAACGACACCACGTGGCTCGACTGGAGCCGCGTCCAGGTGAACCGCGACGTCCATCGCTTCTTCAAGCTGGCGATCGCCTTCCGCAAGGCGCACCCGTCGCTCGGCCGGAGCCGCTTCTGGCGCGACGACGTCCGGTGGTACGGCATCGGGGAATCGACCGACCTGTCCACGGACTCGCGCTCGCTCGCCTACTGCCTCCACGGCGCATCGCAGCGGGATGACGATCTCTACGTGATGATCAACGGCTGGCAGGAGCCGCTCGCGTTCCGGATCCAGGAGGGGGATGCCGCCGAGTGGGTGCGGGTGATCGACACGGCGCGCCCGAGCCCCGACGACTTCCGGGAGCCGGGCGCGGAGGAGACGCTCGCGTCCGCCCGCTACCTGGTGCAGCCGCGGTCGGTGGTCGTGCTCCTCCGGCCGCGGCGGTGACCGCCGCGCGGCGCGCTCACCACGCGTCGTCCGGGATGCGCTCCCGCTTGGGCCGCAGGTGCCGGTCGAACCAGGCCCGCGCCCGCCGCGTCACATCCTCGAGCGCGCCGGGCTCCTCGAACAGGTGCGTGGCTCCCGGCACGACCTGCAGCGCCTTCTGCCCCGACAGCTCGCCCAGCGCTTGCTTGTTCAGCCGGAGCACCACGTCATCGTCGCCGCCGACGATGAGCAGGGTCGGCGCGTGCACGCGCCGCAGCGTCGGCCCGGCGAGATCGGGACGCCCGCCGCGCGACACCACGGCGCGAATCTCGCTCGGCCGGTGCGCCGCGGCGATCAGCGCGGCCGCGGCGCCGGTGCTCGCGCCGAAGTAGCCGATCGGCAGCGCGCCGATCACCGGCTCGCCGAGCGCCCAGGTCGTGGCCGCCTCCAGGCGCGAGGCGAGGAGCGGGATGTCGAAGCGCAGCGCGCGCGTGCGCTCGTCGAGCCGCTCTTCCTCGGCGGTGAGGAGGTCGAGGAGCAGCGTCGCGAGGCCATCGTCCTGCAGGGCATGGGCGACGTAGCGGTTGCGCGGGCTCAGTCGGCTGCTCCCGCTCCCGTGCGCGAAGATCACGAGCCCCCGTGCACCCGCCGGCACGCTCAGCTCCCCCGCGAGGGTCAGGCCATCGATCGGAATCGCCACCGGGCGCGTGCCCACGGCCGACGCATCATCGCGAACCATGATCTCACCTCCGTCGCCGACGACCGTTCACATGATCAGCGCCGCCCGTGGTGGAGCAGCGGGAGCAGCCTGGCGAGGGTGCGCGTGTTGGCCACGTCGCGCGCCTCGATCCAGCCCCGGCGCGCCTGATCCACTCCCCACCGCATGAAGCGGAGCTCGGCGGCGGCGTGCGCGTCGGTGGAGATCACGAGCCGCACGCCGTGGTCGCGCGCGGCGCGGCAGGCGACGTCGTCGAGATCGAGCCGCTCCGGCTGCGCGTTCACCTCGAGCATGACGCCGTGGTCCGCCGCCGCGCGGAAGACGTCGTCGAGGGCGAGCACCGCGCCCCGGCGCCCGCCGATCAGCCGCCCCGTCGGATGCGCGAGCACGTCCACGTGGGGGTGCGAGAGCGCGCGCACCACGCGACGCGTCTGCTCCGCCGCGGGAAGATCGAGCTTGGCGTGCAGCGAGACGAGCACGATGTCGAGCATCGCGAGGGTCTCGTCGTCCAGATCGAGTCGGCCGTCGGCGTGAATGTCCACCTCCGCGCCCTTGAGCAGGGTGAGCGAGCGGAGCTTCGCGTTGAGCCGGTCGATGCGCCGCATCTGGCGGCGAAACCCAGCCCGGTCGAGCCCCCCCGCGATGCGCACGGTGGGCGTGTGGTCCGTGATCGCGAGATACTCGTACCCCATCGCCTCGGCCGCCTCGGCCATCGTCTCCAGCGAGTCGCGCCCGTCGCTGTCGGTGGTGTGCGACTGGAGATCGCCGCGGATGTCGCCCGGCTCGATGAGACGCGGGAGCGTGCCCGCGGCCGCGGCCTCGATCTCCCCGCGCGCCTCGCGCAGCTCGGGCGGGATCCACGGAAGCCGCACGGCCGCGAACACCTCGCGCTCGTCCCGCCCGCCGACGCGCCGCGCGCCGCGGAAGATCCCGTACTCGTTGATCTTGAGCCCGTGCTTCCGGCCGAGCGCGCGGATGGCGATGTTGTGCGGCTTGCTCCCCGTGAAGTAGTGCAGCCCCGCGCCGTAGCTCGCCGGGGAGAGGACGCGCAGATCCACCTGGATGCCGCAGGCGAGCCGCACCGCGCAGCGCGTGCCGCCGTGCGCCAGCACCTCCACGACCTCCGGATAGGCGAGGAACCGCTCGGCCACGGGGGCGTGCGCGTCGGCGCAGACGAGGAGGTCCAGGTCGCCGACCGTCTCGCGACACCGGCGAAAGCTCCCCGCGAGCTCCACCGCACGCACCCCGCTCACCTCGCGCATGTACGCGACCAGCGCCTCGCCGTACTGCGCCGCCGTCGAGCGCTGCATGCGCCCGGCGTGCCCGGCGTGCGTGGCCAGCGCGTCGCGCAGCTTCGCCTCCGTCTTCGCGCCGAAGCCGCGCAGCGTGCGGACCCGCCCCGCCTCGACCGCCGCCTTCAGGCCGTGCAGCGTGCGCACGCCGAGCCGCTCGCTGAGCACCGTCGCTCGCTTGGGTCCGAGCCCGGGGAGCTGCATCAGCTCCACCGCCCCGGGGGGTGCCTTCCGTTCGAGCTCGGCGAGCTGCCGCAACGTGCCCGTGTGCACGATCTCGACGATCTTGCCGGCGAGGTCCTCGCCGATCCCCGGCAGCTCGATGAGGCGGTCGGGGTGCGCGCGCGCGATCGGGTCCACCGGCTCGGGGAGCTCCTCGATCACGCGCGCGGCGTTGCGGTAGGCGCGCACCCGGAACGGGTTCGCGTCCTCCGTCTCGAGCACATCGGCGACCCGGCGCAGCACGCGCGCGACCTCGACGTTCTCCGCCGGGTGCGCGCTCGCGGGCGGTTCGCGCGCGGGCGCCGGCGGCGCGCGGCGTGCCGGCGCGCGCGCGCGATGCCAAGTGGTCGCCTTCACGGGCGCACCCCCCGGTGGTCCGCGCCCCCCGGGCGCGTACGAGAGAGCGGCGCGAGCATGGGTGATCTTCCGAGCCACGGGTGAGAGGTCGGATGTACGGTCGCCCACATCCGAGGATGCGGGGAGCCCACGAGTAGCGCAGTCGGTGGAGAGGGGGACAGGGCGTCGGGGATAGGCGCACGCCAGCATACCCGCCCGCCCCCGCCCCCCGCCCCCCGCCCCCCCGTCCCCCCCGCGCCCGCACGCCCACGAGACGGGATTGGCCACCGCCGCTCGGCGGTCGGCGCTTCGCCGACGAGCGTTCGGCGAGCCGCCCGACTGCGGTCCGTGCGACACGAGCGCACCCTGAAGGTGTGTCCGGCCGCACTCGATCGCCCGGAGGTACTCCGATGTTTCGATCCCTGCTCGTCCCACTCGACGGATCGCGCTTCGCGGAATTCGCGCTCCCCTTCGCCGCGTCGATCGCGAAGCGCACGGGGGCGGCGCTGCACCTGGTGCGAGTTCATCTCCCCGTTCGGGATGCGGCGATTCCCGGGGTCGCCGACTACGACGCCGCGTCGCGGGCGGTGGAACGGGCGGATCTCCAGTGCGTCGTGCAACGGCTACAGCGCGACTGGGAGATCGGCGCCACCCTGTCGGTGGAGGAGGATCCCGCCGCGCAGGCCATCTGCGCCCGGGCGCTGGCGGTGGGAGCGGATCTCATCGTGATGACGTCCCACGGCCGCACGGGGGTGAGCCGCTTGTGGATCGGCAGCGTGGCGGACGCGGTCGTTCGCGATGCCGCGGTGCCGGTGCTCCTGCTACGTCCGCGGGAGACCACGCTCCCCATCGAGAGCGAGCGCTTGTTCTCCGACATCCTGCTGCCGCTCGATGGGTCGGCGGGGGCGGAGTCGATCATCCCGCACGCGCTCGCGCTCGGATCGCTCGGCGGGGCGCGCTACACGCTGCTGCGCGTGGTGCAACCATGGGTCACGCCGGTGGTCGCGTTTCCGGAGGTGCCGGTACCCTTCCTGGATGAGCAGGTGCTCGAGCGGAGCAAGGCGTGCGCGCGCGCCTACCTGGGGTCGGTGGCCGATCGCATGCGGGCAGCCGACCCCTCGGCGGACGTCCGAACGGAGGTCGTGGTACACGAGCTTCCGGCGGTGGCCGTACTGGACTACCTGCAGCGCGGCGAGTTCGACCTCGTCGCGCTCACCACGCACGGCGGCGGGCTGAGGCGACTCGTGCTGGGGAGCGTGGCCGACAAGCTGCTCCGCGGCGCGATGGCTCCCCTGCTCATCCACCGGCCGGCCGCGACGTAGCCGTACCGCCGGCCGACGCGTCAGTCGTCCGCGTCGAAGTACGCTTCCAGGCAGGACGTGATGAGCCACTCGCGGAACCGGCGCCGGGCGTCGTGATCCACGGTGCGGACGGCGCCGGGCTGCGCGAACACGTCGCTCTCCAGTTCCTTGAGAGCGATGATCAGCTCCTCCGGCCGGAGCCCGCGCTCCCGCCCTTCGATGGCCGCCGCGTGGACGGCCGCACGCAGGCGCTCCTCGCTGTCCTCGAGTGCCCGCCACCGCTCGGCGATCACGACGCGCAAGGATTGCCGGGTCTCGTGACTGAGCTCCCGCGATGGCCTGGACGGGGGAGGGGAGTTCTGAGGGACCATGCCGAGGTCCTGGGGTCTGGGTCGGTGATGAGGGGGAGGAGCGGCATGCGGGCGTGACCGATCGAACCGACGAGCACGCTCGGTGCGTCCGAGCCGCGACGAAGGATAACCACGTCGACGGCTCGGCGTCAGAGGAGGGTGCTGGCGCGGGTTCTGAGGAGGACGGTAACGCGTTACAATGCTCTCGGCAGGGCAGTCTCTTCTTCTCCGCTCGTAGCTTCGGCGGAAGGCCTTCACGTCCGGTGGCGCGCACGTCGACCGTTCTCATCTGCGCTGGGGAGCCGCTGATCGCAGCCCTGCTCGGGATGCTCGCCGAGATGGCGCAGTACGACCCCATCTTTCCCGAGCCGAACGAGCGGCCGGAGGACGCATTGCTGCGCGTGCGCCCGCCCCTCGTCGTTCTGCTCGAAGGCACGCTGGAGGCCACCCGCTCCGACCTGTTCTTCGCTCAGGCCGCGAAGCGGCGCGTGGGCATCGCGCTCTTCGGTGGACGGGGGAGCGCGTCGGTGCTGGCGCCGATCGCCGTGCCACACGGCATCCCCTGGGTCGAGCTGCCCACCGACCCGGCGGAGTTCCGGCGGGTGCTCGACGCGGCGGCCGAGTCGAGCTGGTGGCGGCGCGGCGCCGAGCGCCGGCGCGCGACGCGCGAGCGCCGGGCGACGCAGGGCGAGGTCCGCCCGCCCGATGGCACTCCGGTCTATCTCGACCGGGACGGCGCTCGGTGGTTCGTCTACGACCGGCGGTCGGGCGAGCGGCGGCGCCGGGAGCGACGCGGCGGGCCGGTCGCGCCGGAGCCCGCCGTCCGCTACTTCGTGCGAGAGGACGGAGAGACGCGGAGCTGCACGGTGGAGGACGGGGAGCTGACGGACTTCACGCAGGCGGGGCTGGCGCGGCAGTTCGCGCGCGCGCTGCGCGTCTGAGCCGGGCGCGCCGCGCCGTCCGGCGTCCCGCGGCCGTGCTTGACACGTCGCGCTCCGTCTCGTATTTAACTGATGCATTATTTAACAATTACGTTAATGACGCCATGGCCTCCGATCGCCTGAGCACCACTTTCGCCGCGCTCGCCGACCCGACGCGCCGCGCCATTCTCTCCCACCTCGCCTCCGGCGAGGCCACGGTGACGGAGCTGGCCGCGCCCTTCGCCATGAGCCTCCCCGCCATCTCGCGGCACCTCAAGGTGCTCGAGCGCGCCGGGCTGATCTCGCGCGGCCGCGATGCGCAGTGGCGCCCGGCCCGCCTCGAGGCGCAGCCGCTCCGCCACGTCGCCGACTGGGTGGAGCATTACCGCCGCTACTGGGAGGACCGCTTCGACCAGCTCGACAGCTACCTCGCCGACGTGCAGGGCAAGCGGGGCGGAGGGGGCGCGTCGGCCAGGACGAAGAGCCGGAAGCCCGGGCGGGGGCGCACGACACGGACCATTCGAGGAGGGTGACCACGATGACGATCGAGGAGCTGCTGCAGGAGCTGGATCAGGAGGCGCGCACGACCCGTCGCGTGCTCGAGCGCGTTCCCGACGACCAGCTGGACTGGCGGCCGCACGAGAAGTCGCTGACGCTCGGTCAGCTCGCGATGCACGTGGCCACGATCCCCGCCGCCATCGCCACCATCGCCGCATCGCCGGCCTTCGACATCACCACGCCGATCCCCCGTCCGGGCGCGGCGAGCACCGCCGAGCTGCTCGACGCGCTCGACCGGAGCATCGCCCGAGCGAAGGCGCTGCTCGGTGGGATGACCGACGACGCGCTCGCGATGCCGTGGCGGATGGTGAACGGAGACCGGGAGATCGCCGTGATGCCGCGCGGCGCCCTGCTCCGCTCGGTGATGCTGAACCACTGGTACCACCACCGTGGCCAGCTCACGGTGTACCTGCGCCAGACGGGCGCCTTGGTCCCCGCGGTCTACGGCGACAGCGCGGACGAGAAGCCCTTCGCCACCTGAGACGCGCAGGAGACGTCGACACATGACCAGACACGGCAGCACTGTGGCGGATGCCCGGGAGCTCATCATCACGCGCCTCTTCGACGCGCCGCGCGAGCTGGTGTGGAAGGCGTGGACCGAGCCGGAGCGCGCGATCCGGTGGGCGGGGCCGAGGAGCTTCACCGCCTCGGAGCTCGAGGGTGACCTGCGCCCCGGAGGCACGTGGCGCACGGTCCTGCGCTCGCCCGACGGCGTGGACCATCCGCAGCACGGCGTCTACCGGGAGGTCGTGCCCCCGGAGCGGCTCGTGTTCACGTTCATCTGGGACGACGCGCCGGAGAACGAGATGCTCGTGACGATCACCTTCGCGGAGCGGGGGAGGAAGACGGAGATGACCTTCCGCCAGACGGGCTTCCCGTCGGTGGAGTCGCGGAACGGGCACGAGGGCGGCTGGAACGAAGCGTTCGACCGACTGAGCGAGCTCCTGTCGGGACGCCGCTGACCGGCCGGGTGGGCGCCGCGTCGCGCCTCCGCCACCGGAGCCGGTGCATGACGAGACGCGATCGTGATCGGGTGGTGTTCCGCCGGATGCCGGGACCGACGTAATATTGTCCCGCCGCGGACACCGCCCGCGGACCCGCCGCCCCCGGCAGGGGCATGACTACACCTCGTGGGATCCGCATGCGCTTCTCCCTGCGTGGCGTCGCCGTTCCGGTGCTCGCCGTGGCCTTCGCCGTGGCCTTCGCATCCTGCACCGATGCCGGCGTCCTGAGTCCCTCCGAAGTCGCGTCCGCGCCCCCGTCCCCGCACCTCGCCATCGCCGCCGCGACCACCACCGCGCGGCCGATGCACATCAGCGAGATCCACTACGACAACGTGGGGGGCGACGTGGGGGAGGGGATCGAGCTCACCGGCCCGGCGGGAGCGGACCTCGGCGGCTGGCGCCTGGTGCTGTACAACGGGTCGGGGGGCGCACCGTACAGCACCACGACGCTGAGCGGCACGCTCGACGCCTCGTGCGGCGTCGAGGGGACGCGGGTGATCACCTATCCGGCGAACGGGATCCAGAACGGCTCCCCCGACGGCGTGGCGCTCGTGAGCGCATCGGGCGCGGTGGTCGAGTTCCTGTCGTACGAGGGGACGTTCACCGCCGTGGGCGGGCCGGCGGATGGCACGACGTCCACCGACATCGGCGTCTCCGAGACGTCGTCGACGCCGGTGGGGGAGTCGCTGCAGCGCAACGGGATCGGCGGGTGGAACCCCCCTGCGCCGAACACCTTCGGCGCGTGCAACGATGCGCCGACGACGTACGAGGGGCCCACCACGGTGGTGATCGACGAGCTGATGGGCGATCCACTCGGCGCGCTCTCCGCGAGCTGGGGGGAGTGGTTCGAGGTCCACAACTACGGCGCGGAGCCGGTGAACCTGGCCGGCTGGCGGATCAGCTCCGGCGGCGACACGCCGCACACGATCGGCCACGACGTGATCGTGGCGCCGGGCGGCTACGCGGTGCTGGGGCGGAGCGACGACATCACCAGGAACGGGGGCGCGCCGGTCGCCTACAACTACTTCAGCGGCGGCAGCACGATCTGGCTCGACGCGAGCGACTGGCTCACGCTCGCGAGCCCCGCCGGGACGACGGTCGATTCGGTGCGGTGGAGCAGCCTGCCGAAGGGCGCGACGCGCGCGCTTCGCGACGCGAGCGCCGGGGACGCCGACGTGGATGGCGCGGGGTGGGGCTATTCCACCACGCCGTTCGGGAGCGGCGACTTCGGCACCCCGGGCGAGGCGAACGGCACGCTCGGCGATGTCGCGCCGCCGGTTCCCACCGGGGTCGTCCGCATCACCTTCAGCGGCCGCGACGACTCCGACCCGCCGCTCCCCGTGGGCTTCGAGGACCAGCTCTTCGCCACCGCCTTCGACGCCGCGCACCAGGAAGTCTCCACGACCATCACGTGGTCGTCCGCCACGCCGACGCTGGCGAGCGTGGACCAGAACGGCGTGGTGCACGCGCTCGGCGCCGGCGTGGCCGTGATCCGCGCGACGACCGCCGATGGCCGGGTCGGCCTGTACCGGGTGGCCACGGCGGTGGCGGTGGCCAGCACGACGGCCCGATACGAGGGGAACACCGAGTTCGGCGTACCCGCCGATGCCGATCCCGGCGATGACTATCTCATCACGCGCCCGGAGTACACGCTCTCGTACAGCGCCACCCGCAACACGCCGAACTGGGTGAGCTACGACCTGGAGGCGACGCACTTCGGGCCGGTGGATCGCTGCGACTGCTTCACGGCGGACCCCGCGCTCCCCTCCGGCTTCACGCACCTGACGACCGCGGACTACACCGGTGCCGGCGCGTTCGCCGGCTACGGCATCGACCGCGGGCACCTCGTGCGCTCCGCCGACCGGACGTCGGCGAGTCTCGACAACGCGTACACGTACTACCTCTCCAACATCATCCCGCAGGCGGCGGACCTGAACCAGGGTCCGTGGGCGGTGCTCGAGAACTACCTGGGCGATCTCGCGCGCGATGGCACGCACGAGGTGTACGTGATCGCGGGCGTGGCGGGACGGAACGGCACGCTCAAGGGGGAGGGGAAGGTGGTGATCCCCGCGCGCGTCTGGAAGGTGGCGGTCATCATGCCGCGCGACGCGGGGCTCGGGAACGTGCACGCCCCCGGCGACATCCAGGTCCTGGCCGTGGACATGCCGAACCAGCCGGGCGTGCGGGACGTGCCCTGGCAGACGTACCGGACCACGGTGGACGCCATCGAGGCGGAGACGGGCTACGATCTCCTCGCCAGGCTGCCTGACGAGATCGAATGGCTGGACGAGGCGGGGATCACCGCGCCGGAGCGCGCGCCCGCCAGCCGCCTGCTCGACATCCTCTCCACCGGGGTGCGGGAGCTCGCGACGCGCGGCGTGCTGGCCCCGGGCGAGGGGGATGCGCTCCTGGCGAGCCTCTCCGCCGCCCGGGGGCAGCTCGCCCAGGGGAACGCCGCCGGCGCGCGCGGACCGCTCGGCGCGTTCACGAACCAGGTGCGGGCACTGGTGCGATCGGCGCGCCTCTCGGAGGCCGAGGGCGCGTCGCTCGTCACGCTCGCCGGGTGGGTGATGGACGGGATCGACTGAGCCTCGCCCTCGTCCCGGCCTCCGCCACGTCGGCGAGGAACGCCGACGTGAGCGGCGAGCCGTGCCGCGGCCGCACGGCGAACCGATAGAGCCCGACTCCCCACAGCGTCGCCAGGACGAGCTGGGCGCGCTCCATGGCGTCGTCGCCGCCCAGCCGCTCGGCGAGGGTGGACTGCAGCCGCCGCGTCGCGCGGACCACCATCGCGTGCAGCTCGGGATCGCCGTCGGCCTCGACGATGACGCCGGCGAACATGCGCATGTGCCCCGGGTCGGCGATGGCGGCCGCCATCCGCTCGAGCATGGCGCCGGCGTCGTTCGCCCCGGTCGCCGCGGCCTCGGCCGCCGCCGTCTCGGTGCCGTGGACGAGGCCGCCGATGAACCGCTCGGCGACCGCCGCGAGAAGGTCGTGGCGCTTCGGGAAGTAGTACGTGAGGTGCGACTGGCGGACGCGCGCGCGCCGCGCCACCTGCACCTGCGACAGCGCCTGGATTCCCTCCTCGCGCAGGATCGCCAGCGCGGCGTTCAGGATCCGCTCGCGGATTCCCCCGGCCGTCTCGCGCGGCGTGGTGCGCGCCCTCGGGCTCATCGCGTCTCCTCGTTGGGCATTGGTCTTTATACCAACCGCGCGCGCCGTTCGCCAGGGGGCGAGGCGGGATTGCGCCGGCTCGTGGTGTCGGTGATACTACCAATAGATTTGGTAGAATAACCAATACTGGTGCCGCGGCCCGCCGCGCGAACCGACGACCCGATGACACACGCAGAGCCATCCTACATCCCAGCCGCCGGGCGGCACGGGCTGCTCCCCCTCTACGACCTCCTCGCGATGCTGCTCGGCGCCGGGCCGGCCCGCCGCATGCTCGTGGAGCATGCGGCGCCCCGCCCGGGCGAGCGCGTGCTCGACATCGGCGCGGGCACCGGCAGCCTCACCATCGCGCTCCAACGCCGGCAGCCCGCGGCGGAGGTGGTGGCGCTCGATCCGGACCCCCGGGCACTCGCCATCGCCCGGCGCAAGGCGGAACGGCACTCGCTCTCCATCCGCTTCGACCGAGGCTTCGCCGATGCGCTGCCGTACCCCGACGCGTCGTTCGGGCGCGTCGCCTCGTCGTTCATGTTCCACCACCTCTCCCGCCCCGACAAGGAGCGGATGCTGCGCGAGGTGCGGCGCGTGCTCCGTCCCGGCGGGCGCTTTCACCTGCTGGACTTCGATGGCCCCGTCACCGCCGACGCGGGGATCATCGCCCACCGCATCCACGCGAGCCAGGTGCTGCGCGACAACGGCGAGGAGCTGGTGCTCGCGCTCCTCCGCGCGGCGGGATTTCCGGATCCCCTGGTGGTCTGGCGGCGCGCGTCGCGCCTCGCGCACATGGTGTGCTACGAGGCATCGCTCCCGGCCTGATCCATGACACGGGCCCGTTGACACGCCACCGGCGTTCGCTATCGTGGGGCGTCGCCGAGAGCGCACCGCGCACCGGGAGCCGCGATGGTTCCGAGGGTTCTCCACCGTGCCGCACCGTGCGATGTACCCGCGCCGGCCGAGCGGGAATCCTCCCGCTCGGCCGGTCCTCGTTCGTACGCGTTCCGGGCACGCCCCACCGACGTGTCCGTGTACACCCGATCGCGACCCTTCCATGCCCACCGGAGGACTGGGCGCCGGACGTCAGTCGTGCGCGTGACCGTGGCACCGAGGAGCGAAGTGTCTGGCAGGAGGTGTACGATGGCAGCGGACAAGAGCAAGCGTGGATCCAGCGAGGGCAACCGGGAACGGGAGACGCGACGCCAGAGCGCCGCGGCCGGGGGAACGCCGCAGGAGACCACCCGCGCGGGCGGCGGCGCGCGGACGCGAGAGCGCGAGCGGGAGGTCGGGCTGACGCGCGAGTCCGAGTCGACGCGCGAGGCCGGCGCGATGCGCGGGCGGAGCGCGGCCCAGGACAACGCCCGCATCGCGGCGTCACTCCTCGACCTGTGGAACGACCGCGACTTCGATCAACTGGCGCGGGTCGCGACCGCCGACGTCGAGTGCGTGAACGTCCCATTCGACAACACCACGTATCGCGGCCCGAACGGCTACCGCGAGTTCGTGCAGGGATGGGCCACCGCCTTCCCCGATGGCCGCGCGGAGATCCGGCGCATCGTCGCCGACGAGAGCGGCGCCGTGGTCGAGTACACCGGGCGGGGCACGAACACGGGGCCGCTCGTCACGCCGAACGGCACGATCCAGCCCACCGGACGCGCGGGCGAGCTGGACCTCTGCGACGTGGTCGAGATCGAGAACGGCAAGGTGCGGCGGATCCGCTCCTACTACGACTCCGCCACGCTCATGCGTCAGCTCGGCGTGCTCGAGACCGGCACGGGCAGGTCCACGACGTCCCGCTCCCGCACCGAAGCAGGGTGAACGGCACGGCGGCGTGCGTGCCGCCGCACGATAGCCCGCGTCCTGCAGTGAAGGGGACGCGGGCTGTCGTGTCCGCACCCCGGCGCCGGACGGCGCGCGCCACGCGCCGGTCGCGATCCGCGCGCGACGCCATCCGGCCGCCTCGACCGCCCACATGGTTCCACATGGTGATGAGCACGAGAGGCGTCAGTCAATGCACCGGCCGAAGCCATGTCCCAGTTGCTCATTCCGTCCGTCGCCGCCGGCGCGCTGATCGTCGGAGGCTCGGCGATCGTGTATCACTCGCGCCGGCAGATGCGCCGGTTCCGCGAGCGCATGAGAGCGTTCCGCGAGTCGGAGAGCGAGCGGCGCTACCGGCTGCTGTTCGAGCAGAACCCGCTCCCCACCTGGGTCTACGACACCGAGACCCACCGCTTCCTCGCGGTGAACGCCGCCGCCGTCGCCCACTACGGGTTCACCCGCGAGGAGTTCCTCGCGATGACGATCTTCGACATCTGCTTCCCCGAGGATGTCCCCGCGCTCACCGCCGCGCTCGCGGAGCCGTCGCTGTCGCACACGTCGTACCGGCGCACCCGGCACCGGCGCAAGGACAACTCGGTGATCGACGTGGATGTCGCCGCGCACGTCGTCACCTGGGACGGGCGCCCCGCCCGGCTGGTGCTGGCCACCGACGTCACCGGTCGCATGCGGGCCGAGCGCGAGCTTCGTCAGGCCCACGAGATGGTCACCACCCTGCTCGACGCGGCGCCGGTGGCCATCGTCGCCATCGACATGGAATCCCGCGTCACGATGTGGAACCGTTCCGCCGAGTCGCTCTTCGGCTGGACGGCGGACGAGGTGCTCGGCGCGCCCCTCCCCATCATCGCGGAGGAGTCCCGGGAGGAGTTCGCGCGGCTCAGGCGAGAGCTGATCCTGGGCCGTCGCACCGAGGCCTACGAGACGCGGCGCCGGCGCAAGGACGGCTCGCTCGTGGACGTGTACATCTCCGCGGCGCCGCTCACGAACGGAGCGGGGGAGGTGGACGGGGGCGTCGCGCTGTTCCTGGACGTGACCGAGCGCCGCCGCCTCGAGGAGCAGCTTCGACAATCGCAGAAGCTGGAGGCCGTGGGACAGCTCGCCGGCGGCGTGGCGCACGACTTCAACAACCTGCTCACCGTCATCCGCGTCAACTGCGAGTTCCTCACCGCCGAGGCGGAGCGCCGGAACTCGCCGAGCGACGAGATCGCCGAGATCCGGGGCGCGGCCGAGCGCGCGGCCGCGCTCACCCGGCAGCTCCTCGCCTTCAGCCGCAAGCAGATCCTCCAGCCCCGCATCGTGGACGCCGCCGCGGTGACCGCCGGCATCGCCCCGATGCTCCGGCGGCTGCTGGGCGAGGACATCGAGGTGGTGCTCGAGAGCCGGGGCGACACGCGCGTGCTCGCCGATCCCGGCCAGCTCGAGCAGGTGCTCGTGAACCTCGGCGTCAACGCGCGCGATGCCATGCCGCACGGCGGCCGGCTGACGATCGAGACGCGGCTCGTGGAGCTGGACGAGCACTACGCCGAGCAGCGGCACGTCGTGGTGCCGGGCTACTACGTGATGCTCGCGGTGAGCGACACCGGATCGGGGATGGACCGGACGACGCGCGAGCACGTGTTCGAGCCGTTCTTCACCACCAAGGAGCCGGGGCGGGGCACGGGCCTCGGTCTCTCCACGGTGTACGGCATCGTCAGGCAGTCCGGTGGCTACATCTGGGTGTACAGCGAGCCCGGGCAGGGCACGACGTTCAAGATCTACCTGCCGCGCGAGCTCGACGACACCGAGCCCGGCGAGCTGGCGGAGGCGGTCTCGCCGATGCCGCACGGGAGCGAGTCGGTGCTCGTGGTGGAGGACCAGGAGGGGATCCGGACCCTCGCCAGGCGCGTGCTGGGGCGACAGGGATATCGCGTGCTCGAGGCGCGGCACGGCGCCGACGCCCTGCAGCTCGTGAGCGAGACGGGGGTGGCGGTCGATCTCCTCCTCACCGACATCGTCATGCCCACCATGGGTGGACGCGCGCTCGTCGACTGTCTGCGCGCCCAACGCCCGGAGCTCCGCGTGCTGTACATGTCCGGCTACACCGAGAGCGAGATGCTGCGCCGCGGGCTCTGGGATGGGTGCGCGCCCTTCCTCCAGAAGCCGTTCACGGCGCACGAGCTCGCGCGCGCGGTGCGCTCGGCGCTCGACGGTCACGCGATCGGGTGCGCCAACCTCCAGAGCGCGACGGCCCGGGACGCGGCGTCGTAGACTGTCGCAGACTGTCGTGGACTACAGGTGCAGCACGCCCCGCCGCGCGCCGAGCGTCACGGCTTCCGCGCGGCTCGACGCGCCGAGCTTCTGGAACACCGCCGCGAGGTGCGTCTTCACCGTGTGACTCGAGATCCCGAGTCGCGCGGCGATCTGCTTGTTCGCCAGTCCCTCGGTGACCGCGCGCAGCACGTCGAGCTCGCGTGGGGTGAGCGGAGGCGGGGGCGGCGCCGGTGGCGTCATCGCGCCACCGCTCGGCGCCAGCGCGGCGGAGGCGCCCACCGGCCCCCGCTCCCCGGATGCACCGAGCACGGCGTCGAGCGCATCCGGCGCGAGCACGAACAGTCCGCCCGCCGCGCCCTCCACCGCGGAGCGAAGCTCCGCTCCCGTCACCGACGACGCGACGACCGCCCGCACGCCGGCCGCGAGCGCGGCGAACGGCGCGCTCTCCCACGATGCGCCGCCGACGAGCACGATGGGCGCGCCGCTCGCTCCCTCCCCCAGCCGACCGAGCCACGCGAGCGCCCGGGCGTCATCGCCGGCGCGGGACTCGACCACCAGCACATCGGGCGCGAGATCGCGCACGTGCCGCGCGATCTCCGCGGGTTCGGCCGCCGACCGCCCGACCACCTCCACGGCATCCCAGCGGACGATCAGCGACTCGAGGCCGGCGCGGGACAGCTCCGAGTCGGCCGCCACGAGCACGCGGATCACCGCGCGGTCTCCGTGGCGCGCCGCATCACGCCGCCGGCGCGAGTCGAGCGCCGCGCAGGAAACGCGACACCGCCCGGCTCGGAACGGCGAGCGCGAGCCCGTGCGCGACCATGGTGTTGATGCCGACCACGCGCCCTCGCGCGTCGGCGAGCGGACCGCCGGAGTTCCCGGGCGCGAGCCGCACGTCGGCCTCGATCCACCGGCGCCCGCCCGCCCCGGGCACCGACGCACGATGCACGACGCCGAGCGAGGCCTGGGCACGGAGCCCCCACGGATGACCGAGCGCGAGTACCAGCTCCCCCGGGCGGAGGGCGTCGGAGTCGCCGGCCTCCGCGGCGAGGAGCCCGGCGGCGCCGCGCCGGAGCTGGAGCGCGGCGAGGTCCCGGGACTCGTGCAGCGCGATCACCCGCGCGGGGAGCGCGTCGCCCCCCGGCAGGCACACCTCCGCTTCCCCCGCGCTCACCACGTGGGCGTTGGTGATCACGATGCCGCCCTCCCAGATGACCCCCGCCCCCAACCCCCGCCCGTTCCACGACACGATCTCGACGGTCGACCGGCCGACTCGCTCGACGAGAACCGCGAGCTCGTCCGGGAGCTCGGCGCCGTGCCCCGCGGATCCCCGGCTCATCGTCGTCACGCGCCACCTCCGCGCCGTTCGCGGATCGTGATCTCGATCTCCCGCGGCTCGCCGGCGCGCAGCACGCGGGCGCGGGCGACGTGCCCCACGCTCTCGGGCCCGAGCGCGGCGAGCAGGTCGGCCGGGTCGCGCAACGCGCGATCGTCGAACGCGAGCAGCACGTCGCCGATCATCACGCCGGCGTCGGCCGCCGGGCTCCGCTCCTCCACGCCCATGACCATGAGGGCGTGACGCGATGGAAGCCGGAGCGCCCCGGCCACGGCGTCCGGCAGCCGGATCCCCTGCATCGCGAGCCCCAGGTAGCCGCGCGCGACGCGCCCCTTCTCCAGCAGCTCGCGCATCACGCGATCCACGGTGGACACCGGGATCGTGATCGGCTGCGCTCGGGCGAGACCGGAGGTGTTCACCCCGACGACCGCGCCCCGCTCGTTCACCAGCGCGCCGCCGGAGAAGCCATCGTGAATCGCCATGTCGAGGCGGATGAAGCGGTCGAGACGCCCCCCCCGCCACGTTCGCCACTCGCCGGAGCTCGCGCTCACGATCCCGAAGCTCGCCGTGACGTCCGCGCCCGGCCGCCCCACCGCGACGACGACGTGCCCCGGCCTGAGCGCGGCGCCATCGCCCAGCGCGGCCGGCCGGCCGGCGCCGCCGTCGAGCCGCAGCACGGCGAGGTCCGTGGACGGGTCGCGCCCCACGAGGACGGCGCTCGCCGTGCTTCCGCCCTCGAGCCGCACGGAGATCGACTCCTCGCGGCGAATGGTGTGGTCCGCGGTGACCACCACGCCGTCCCGCCACAGTACGCCGCTGGACGGGATGCGCGCTCTCGCGTCGATCGCCACGATGCTCGGCGCGGCGCGCTCCACCGCGTCCGCCAGATCCCGCGAGAGCGTGGCCAACGCGCCGAGCGCCGATTCGGATGCCGCAGTCATGATGCTCCCCCTGATGATGAAGTCGTCGGCGTCCGGGAATGTTGCCCGGGGGCGCACGACGCGACATCGGCCGATCGGGGGAGGGCGGGGTCGGGCGTTCACCCGACCCCGAGCGCGGTGCGTCAGCCGGTGCGGCGCCAGACGAGGTCGTTGTTGTCGCGCCGGTCGATCATGGCATCCACCCGGCCGCGCGCGTCGCGGCGGAAGATCCGCTCGCCGCGCGGGGCGCCGCGCCGGAAGAACCGGTCGCCTCCGAGCGGGAGCAGCTCCTCCCGCGGACGATCCCCGCGCTGGCCGTACAGATGCGCTCCGTCGCGCGTCACGGTGTACGTCACGCCCGGCGCGAGCTCGTAGCGACCCACGTAGTCGCCGAGCGTCGGTGGCGGCGCGACGGCCGTGTGCTCGCTCGGCAGCACGGCGGTGTGCGAGGCGAACAGCCGCCACGCCCCCCCGCGATTCACGTACGTGTCCGTCGTGTGATAGTGCGTGCGCAGCGTCTGGCCGTACACCGTCTCCCGCTCCAGCGCATCGTACGTGAGCACCGCGGTGCTCCCGGACACCACCAGCCGCGGAGCGGACACGCACAGCTCCCCGTCGAGCCCCGGCGGGAGCGGATGGATCCGCGCGACGAGCTCGCGCTTGGTGTGGATCTCGCCATTCTCGTCCACGAACAGTCCGTCGTCCGCGAGGTAACGAGTCCAGACGGCGGTGTCGCCGCTGCCGACGGCGTCGAGGAGCGCCTGCGCGATCACGGCGAGCGAGTCGGCGCTCCGCTCGGCGCTCGCGCCCGGCGCGCGGTGCGCGCACGACGACCCGTCCCGCGCCGGGCGCGCGGCGCTCTGCGCGGCCGAGCGGCCCGGCGCCGTCCCGGCGGAGAGCAGCGCGACGCCCAGCAACGACCACATCGACGATCGATTCACCGAGAATCCCTCCCTGTGTCGTTCATCGGCACGTGGCTCGCGGCCGACCGCCGCTACACGAGCCGTTGTCCCCCGTCCACGTGCAGCACGGTGCCCGTGGTGTGCTCGCTCCGCATCAGGAACAGGAACGCCCGCGCCACGTCGTCCGGCGTGGCGATCCGGTGCACCGGGAGGCGCTCGGCCATGGTGCGGAGCACCGCGTCCTTGTTCTCCCCGGCGAGCGCATCCCAGATCGGCGTGTCCACCCATCCGGGTGACACGACGTTCACGCGGATCGGCCCCAGCTCGATCGCCAGCGCGCGCCCCAGCGCACCGAGTGCGCCGTTCACCGCGGCCACGACCGCGCCGCCGGCGGAGGGACGGTACGCGGCGATCCCCGAGGTGAGCGTGATCGAGCCGCCGGGCCGGATCCGTGCGCGGGCGTGCTTCGCCAGGAGCAGCGGTCCGACCAGCTTCGAGTCGATCACTCGCCGGACGTGCTCGAGCTCGAGTCGCTCGACGGGATGATACGCCGCGTCCACGGCCGTCACCACCAGATGGTCGAGCGTGTCCGCCTCCTCCAGGAGAGCGATCACCTCCTGCTCGCGCCCGATGTCCGCGGCGACCGCGCGCACGCGGTCGCCGCCATCGAGCGCACGCCGGGCGCGAGCCAATCGCTCGGGCGACCTCGCGGCGATCGTGACCGACGCGCCGCTCGCGAGCGCCGCCCGCGCCACACCGAGACCGATTCCGGAGCTGCCTCCGACCACCACCACGTGCCGTCCGTCGAGACGCATAGATTCCTCACCAGGCCAGGAGTTCACGCCGCGCGGAGCGGCGGGGCGTGCCCGGGGCCGAGCGGGAGCACGAGCCGCCGGAGCGCACCACGATCGAGCGGCGCATCCTAGCGGTTCGTGCGGGAGTCATTCAGACGAGCGGTGATACGGGTATGGCGACTACCAGTCTGGCGGTTGGACCGGTGATGGCGGTGGAGGCCGGCCACCGGCGCGCGAGCGAGCTCGCGGACTTTCTGCGCGACCGGCGCTCGCGCATCCCCCCGGAGAGCGCGGGCTTCTCCCGCGGCCGGCGGCGCAGAACGCGCGGGCTGCGGCGCGAGGAGGTGGCGCTGCTCGCCGGGGTGAGCGTCACCTGGTACACGTGGCTGGAGCAGGCGCGCCCGATCCGCGTGTCCGAGGGGACGCTCGACGCGCTCGCCCGCGCGCTGCGCCTCGCGCCGGAGGAGCGCGCGCACATCTTCCTCCTCGCGCTCGGCCGACCGCCCGCCGATCCCCCGGCGCCGCCGGACAGCGCTCCCCCCGAGCTGCGCCGGCTGCTCGAGCGCGTGGGCCCCGTGCCCGCGTACATCATGGGCCCCTGCTGGGAGCTGCTCGCCAGCAACACCGCGGCGGACGCGGTGTTCGGGCTGGATGCGCTCGGGCCGGGCGACCGCAACATGCTCTGGTACATGTTCGGACACCCCGACGCGCGTCGCCGCATCGTGCGCTGGGAAGCAAGCGCGCAACGGGTGCTCGCGCGATTCCGGGCCGCCACGGCGCGCGTGGTCGAGGATCCGCGCGTGACCGCGCTGGTGGAGCGGCTCGTCGCGGCGAGCGCGGAGTTCGCGGCGTGGTGGCCGCGCCACGACATCCTCGGCCGGCCGGGGTGCCGGAAGGAGATCGTTCACCCGGACGTGGGAGAGCTCGTCTTCGAGCACAGTACGCTCCTGGCGAACGACCCGCCGGATCTCCAGGTGGTGTTCTACACGCCACTCGACGAGGCGGACACCGCAGTGAAGGTGCGCCGCCTCGTCGGCGGGGATGGGTGAGGATCGCGCGGCGCCGGCACCGACCGGTGCGGGGCGATCCGGGGGCGCGAAGCCGTGGCGCCTCGGACAGGCATTCCCCGGAATGCATCTTGCGCCGCGGTCGCATGGTGGGCGCTGTGTGCGCCTGGTGCACGACCCCGCACGGCGCTCGACACGTCACCGTGCGGGGCACTTCGGCGCCGTGGAGTTGCCCCATGGCCAACGGGTTCGACCCCGAACCGATGGAATCGCCGGGCGGTGAGCCCGACGCGTTCCAGCACCTGGCAAGCCATCGAGGCACGCCGGCCGTGCCCGTCGATCAGACGCGCGCGCGCGCCGACATCGAGCGGCGCTGGGCGGCGTTCATGCCGCAGGCCGCGCACGTGCTCGCTTCCTCCCTCGACTTCCAGACGACCGTCGACAACGCGCTCCGGCTGATCGTGCCGCGCATCGCCGACTGGTGCGTGGCGTACATCCTCGACGAGGAGAGCCGCGTCTTCCGCGCGGTGGCGAGGCACGCCGATGCGGCTCGCGACGAGCTGCTCCAGCAGATCGTGAACCGGCACCCGACCGATCCCGGGCGTCCGTTCCTCGCCGCCACGCTGAATCCGCCCCGCCCGGTGCTCGTGAGCGACCTGACGGATGCCGATCTGCGCGCGGAGCTCGCCGACGAGCAGGTGCTCCGCCTCGTCCGCGCGCTCGCTCCCACGTCGATGATCGCCGCGCCGCTCGTCGCGCGCGACCGCGTGCTCGGCGCCGTCACGCTGCTCACCGATGCCGGGAGCCCGCGCTTCGAGGCGCCGGACCTGACGCGGCTGGTCGAGCTCGCCGGTCTCGCCGCGCTCTCGATCGACAACTGCCGCCTCTTTCACGCCGCGCAGCGCGAGCTCGTCGAGCGGAAGCGGACCGAGGAGCGGCTGTTGGAGTCGCTCTCGCTCCACCGGGCGACGCTGGAGTCCACCGCCGATGGCATCCTGGTGGTCGACGATGAGGGGCGGATCGTCGCGTACAACCAGCGGTTCCTCGACATGTGGCACATCCCCAGGGAGATCGCCGATCTCGGCGACGACCGGCACACGCTCTCGATCGTGTACGAGCAGCTCCGGGATCCGCACGCCTTCCTGAGTCGCATCCGGGAGCTGTACGCGATGCCGAGCGTCGAGAGCGTCGACGTGCTCACCTTCAAGGATGGACGCATCTACGAGCGCTACTCCCGCCCACACCGCGTGCGCGACCGGATCATCGGCCGGGTGTGGAGCTTCCGCGACGTCACCGAGGCCAAGTGGACCTCCCGGCGCGAGCAGCTCCTCGCCGAGGCGACCACGCTCCTCGCCTCGTCGCTCGACTACACCGACACGCTGCGCGCGATCGCGCGCACCGCCATTCCGCTCCTCGCCGAGTGGTGTCGCGTGGACCTGGTGGCCGACGATGGCCGCCTGCACGTGATCGCCGAGGCCACGGAGAGGAGCGGCGCGGCGGACCGCGGCGTGGGGACGGGGCCGACGCACGCGATCGCGCCCGAGGGCTCCCACCCCTCCGCGATCGCGCTCCGCAGCGGCGAGCCGGTGGCGCTGGATGAGTTCGACGAGCGGACGCGGAGGGCGCTCGTGGCCGGCGGCGGGTCGCTCGCGTCGCGCGAGCCGCTGCACTCGCTGCTCGCCGTGCCGCTCGTCGCGCGCGGCCGGCGCATCGGCGCCATGGCATTCGGCCGGTTCAGGCCGGGGTTCGCCTACCTCCCCGCGGAGGTGGTGGTCGCGCGCGAGCTCGCGCGGCGCTCCGCGCTGGCCGTGGACAACGCGCGGCTCTACGAGGCGGCGCTGCTGGCGAACCAGGCGAAATCGGACTTCCTCGCCGTCATGTCGCACGAGCTGCGCACGCCGCTCACGGCGATCATGGGATACGCCGAGCTGCTCGCCGATGGGGTCTCGGGCTCGATCAACGACGTCCAGCACCACCAGCTCGAGCGCATCGATGCCAGCGCGCAGCATCTCCTGCGCATCATCGAGCAGATCCTGTCGTTCGCCCGCGTCGAGGCCGGGCGCGAGACGGTGCGGGTCGAGTCCATCGACGCGCGCACCGACGTGCGCGATGTGGTGATGCTCATCCACCCCGCGGCCACCAAGAAGGGGCTCACCATCGAGACGCGCCTTCCCCCGGCCCCGGCGCTCCTGCACACGGACTCCGGCAAGTTCCGGCAGATCCTCATCAACCTGCTCTCGAACGCCGTGAACTTCACCGAGGAGGGCACGGTGGGGATCGCGCTCACGACCGAGCCCGGCGGCGTGCGCGTGAGAGTCTGGGACACCGGCATCGGCATCGCCCCCGATCACATCGAGCGCATCTTCGACCCGTTCTGGCAGGTGGAGCAGCCGCGCACGCGACGCACGGGCGGGACGGGACTCGGGCTCAGCGTGACGCGGCACCTCGCGCACCTGCTCGGCGGCGACATCGAGGTGGCGTCGCGCCTCGGCGAGGGGAGCGCGTTCACCGTACACATCCCCGACCTGGGCACGTCGGCGTCGGGCGATGGCATCGAGGGAAACGGCGGGGATCTCGCCGCGCCGGCGCGGCCGGTCGAGCCGCATCGCCGACAGACCGACTGACGCGGACGGCGGCGCCGGCGCCCGCCGGCGGATGCTCATTCGGCCAGCCTGACGCCCACCTCGTCCAGGTGCTCGAGCAGGTCGGCCGGATCCTGATACACGCGATACGCGCCGGCGCGGATGAGCTCATCCTCGCCGTAGCCGCCGGAGAGCAATCCGACGCCGAGCGACCGCGCGCGTCGCGCCGCGAGCAGGTCCCACACGCTGTCCCCCACCACCACGGACGTCTCGATCGGCACATCGAGTCGCCGCGCGGCGGCGACGAAGAGGTCGGGGTCGGGCTTGGCGTGTCGCACGAGATCTCGCGTGACCACCGGCACGTCGGGACCGAGCCCGAGCAGCTCGAGCGTGGGTCCGGCGCTCTCGCGCCGCCCGCTCGTCGCCACGGCCCACGGCACGCCGGCCTCGGTGAGGTAGGCGAGGAGCTCGCGCGCGCCGGGAAGCGGCCGCACCTGGTCGACCAGCCGAGCATACGCCTCGGCGTGAGAGTGCCGGATGCGCTTCGCCTGCTCGGGGGAGACCGTGTGCCCCGTCTCGCGCAGGAGCGCGTTCACGAACAGCCCGCCGCTCATCCCGATGCGGCGGTGGATGCGCCAGACGGACAGGGCGATCCCCTCGCGCTCGAGCGCCTCGCGCCACGCCAGCACGTGCTGGTACACGCTGTCCACCAGCGTGCCATCGAGGTCGAAGAGGAAGGCGGTGGACGCCGCCGGATCACCGGGGCGGTCACGATCGGAACGAGGCTCCCGGGGAGAGGATTGGTCCATGGTCAGTGTCGCCGGCGGGCACCGCTCGCGGATCCGCG
>DASUXC010000175.1:0-57527 GCA_036378095.1 Gemmatimonadaceae bacterium
GTTGTCGATGCGGACGGTGAGAGTGAGCGAGGGAGCGCGCCACGAGGCGGAGGAGTCCCCGGACGACCCCGCCCCCCGCGCCCCGCACCCCGCGCCGTTCCCGCCCCGCGCTCCGCCTCCGGCGATCCGACGCTCGCGCCACCGCTCTCGGACTGCACCAGCGTGTACGCCTTCCCGTCGTGCCCCACCCGCCCCCACGCATTCACCGCGTCGTGCTCGAAGATCACGAGCCACCCCTCGTCCATCGCCCGGCGCAGCAGGGCGCGCTTGCTCTCCAGCGTCACCAGCGGCTCCACGTCGTACCCCATGATCCACGGCAGGGGGAGATGCGCCGACGTGGGCACCAGGTCTCCCAGGTAGAACGCGCGCTCACCCCCCGACTCGAGCAGCAAGCCCTGGTGAAACGGGACGTGGCCGGGCGTCGGCACCGCGGTGATCCCCGGCACGATCTCGCGCTCCCCCTCGATGAAGTCGTAGCGCCCGGCCTCCTGGACGGGAACGAAGTTGTGCGCGAAGTAGCTCGCCGCCGTCCGCTCGTTCGTGTGCGTGGCGTAGTGGTACTCCCCCGCCTGCACCACGTAGCGCGCGTTCGGGAACGAGAGACGGATCCGCCCGTCCGCGTCGCGGAAGGTGTTCCCCCCGCCATGGTCGAAGTGCAGGTGCGTGTTGATCACCAGCGCCACGTCCTCCGGCCGGTGTCCGGCGGCGCGGATCCCATCCTCGAGCGCGGTGCGCCCCCCCTCTCCCTTCCCCGCGTTCTCGATCCCGTAAATGTCGTAGAACTTCTCGCTCTCCTTGTTCCCCGCTCCGGTGTCGATCAGCACGAGCCCCACGTCGTGCTCGATGAGCAGGCAGCGCATGCCGAGTGGAATTCGGTTCCGGGCATCGGCCGGGATCCGCCGCTCCCAGAGCGGCTTGGGGACGACGCCGAACATCGCGCCGCCGTCGAGCTTCTGCCCGCCGGCCTGGATGGCGTGAACGGTCCAGGCGCCGATGGCGCGGGTGAGAACGAGCGGCTCGGGTGCGGTCACGCGGTCGTGTCCTTGTCCACGGGGTGCGGCATCGACGGCGCGCGGCGAGGGCGCCGCGCACGGGCGCGCGCGCCGAGGAGACGCTGGAGGTCCTCCCAGCTCCGGCACTCGCGCTCCCTCGCTCCGTCGAGCAGATGCAGCAGCACGCGCGCCGTGGCGAGCGCGTCGCCCCCGGCGCGGTGTCGCGCGGCGATCTCCACATCGTAGTAATGCGCCACGCTGTCCAGCCGCCGGCTGCGCAGCTGCGGCAGCAGGCGCCGCGCCAGGCGCACGGTGCACAGGCGCGGTCCCTCCAGCTTCCGCCCGGTGGCGCGCGCCACCTCGGAGGACAGGAAGCGCCAGTCGAACTCCGCGTTGTGCGCGACGAACACGTGCCCCTCGAGCACCCGGAGCAGCTCGTCGCACACGTCGCGGAATCGCGGGGCATCCTTGACCATGTCCCACGTGATGTTGGTGAGCGCGGTGATCATGGGCGGGATCGGGCGCTCCGGGTTCACCAGCGTCTCGAACGTCTCCGCCACCTGGCCGTCGCGGACGACGACCGCCGCGATCTCGGTCACGCGGTCGCCGTGCCACGGGCTGGTGCCGGTGGTCTCCACGTCCACCACCACGTAGCTCAGCTCGCGCAGCTCGTCGCGCACCGCCTCCATGCGCGCCCCCGGCCCCTCCCCCGGGGGCGCGGCCGGTGGAAGCGGCGCCGCGGGTGTGGACTCGTTCGGGCGCGGCGCGAGGAGCCACCGCCCCAGCTCGTCGCGGCTGATCCGGGGGTGCCCGGCGAACAGCGCGATCGCCATCTGCTCGGCCACCACTCGCGGTGCTCCGGGCATCTGGCAGACGTGCTCGATGAGCGCCACCGCCTCCGCCGGTCCCCCGGCGAGAAAGTCGAGAGCGCGTTCGGTGAGGAGAGTGTCGACGGGTGAGGTGGTGAGGCCCATGCGTGTTCGGGAATCGGGAAGCGGGAAACGAGAAGGGAACGGCTCGGGAATCGGGACTCGGGACGCGAGGGCGCGAGAGGGGCGTAGGCGATTCCCCATTCCCGCGTCCCGATTCCCGAGTCGCGTCACCCCCACGGATCGTCCCGGTGCAGCGGCATCGTCATGCACCGGGGACCACCGCCACCGCGCACGAGCTCGCTTCCCTCGAACGTGATCACCGCCCGCTCCCCGTCGCGCAGCCGCTCCTGCCCCGTGAGAAAGCTCACGGCGGAGATGACCTTGAACCCCATTTTCTGCAGCTCGCAGAGCGTCGCCTCGTTGCGCGCGTACGAGAGGATCACTCCCGGGCGGGCGGCGATGAAGTTGCACCCGCTCGCCCACTGCTCGCGCTCCTGGACGATGCGCCGGTCCCCCCCGCAGAACACCGGCTCCATGGGAAGCCCCACCGCCTGCAGCGCCGCGAAGATGTTCGGCATCTCGCGCATGTTGTGCTGCCCCTTCCGGCGGTGCAGGATCGCCAGGCGCTCCGCCCCCACGAAGTGCGGGGGGAAGATCACGCACAGGTCGCGATCGATCTGCGTGAAGATCATGTCCAGGTGGATCGCCGTGTGCTCCTTGGGCATCACCACCACGATCACGTCCGTCACCGGCGTCTGGGCGAACGCCAGCTCGGTGAGATGGTCGATCGCCGCCGGGCTCGATCGCTCGCTGAAGCCGAGGAGGAGGGTGTCCGGCCGCAGCGGGTGCACGTCCCCGCCCTCCAGCGTGTAGTTGCTGCGCCGCTCCGATGCCCCGTCGTACAGGATCCCCTTGTTCGCCAGCAGCGGGTGGTGCAGGAAGAGCGCCTTCATGATCAGCTCCTCCGACCAGCGCACGCCGTAGCGCATCGAGCCGATCATCACGTGATCGCCGAGCACCATCGCGGTGTCGCGCGTGAAGAAGAGGTTGGGGAGCGGCGGGAGCAGGTAGCCGCACTCGTTCAGCGTACGCGCGAGTGGTCCCGGCTCCTCCTCCTCCCCCTCGATGAGCATCCGCACCAGCTCCTCGGGGGGATGCGCCCCGATCTTCCCCGCCAGCGGGCCCGAGGGAACGATGTCCATCGTCTCGCGGATCAGGAGCTCGCGTGCCTCGTCCGAGGCCGCCACCTGCGCGACGAGGTCGCGAACGAAGTGGACCTGGGCGAACCGTTCCAGGATGGCGACGAACTGCCGGTGCTCCTTGCGCGCGTTCTCCACGTCGATGATGTCATCGTAGAGATAGGCCGCGCGGTTGGATGGGGTGACGGCCAGCAGCTCCGGTCCGGGCGTGTGCACCAGCACCGAGCGAAGGTGGCCGATCTCCGAGGTCACGTGGACGGGCATAGATCCCGAAGATAATCCGCGGCCGCCCCACCCCACTAGGGAGCGAGGATCGGGCGCGGGCGGCGCCGCGCCCTCTCGGGCAGCCCCGCGGCCCCCGCGCTCGCCCCGAGTTCGCCCCCCGTGCCCCCCTCGACCTACCCGTCGCTGGAAAAACGCAGCCGTTTCCGATAACTTGTGAAGAAATTCACAATCTTCCTCACACGTGAAGCGGATCGCAGAATCCACCGTCCGGCGCCTGTCGCTCTACCTCCGATTCCTCGAGGACTTCGAGGCGCGCGGACTCGACACCATCTCCAGCGACGAGCTCGCGGCGAGAGGCGGAACGACCTCGGCCCAGGTCCGGAAGGACCTCTCCTTCTTCGGGTCGTTCGGCAAGCGCGGCCTCGGCTACTCCGTGGCCGAGCTCGCGTCCCGCCTCCGTCGCATTCTCGGGCTCGAGCGCGCCTGGCGCGTCGTGATCGTCGGCGCCGGGAAGATCGGCGCGGCCCTCGCCCAGTATCGTGGCTTTCAGGAGCGCGGCTTCCACATCGTCGCCGTCTACGACAACGATGCGGCCAAGATCGGAAAGATGGTGGACGGCTTCGCCATCCGCTCGCTCGACCACCTCGCCGAGGACAACCGGCGCGAGGCCGTGGACATCGCCGTGCTCGCCGTCCCCGCCCAGGCCGCCCAGCCGGTGGCGGACATGGTGGTCGCCTCCGGCATCCACGCGATCCTCAACTTCGCTCCCGCCAGGATCCAGCTCCCGGAGCACGTCGCGCTCAAGAACGTCAACATGGCGATGGAGCTGGAGGGCCTCTCCTTCGCGCTCACCAACGGACGGATCGTCGATCACGGCTGAGCGAGCGCCCGCGACAGCGCCGCCAGGCGCTCCGGGGAGAGCGTCTCCGGCCGAGTCGTGGGCTCCACCCCCGCCGCCGCCAGCAGGGCGTCGGCGCGCTCGACGCTCACCCCGCCCACCGTCCGGATCACGCGGCGCATCTGCTTTCGCCGGAGCGCGAAGACGCCCTGCACGAAGGCGCGGAACTCCGCTTCCTCCGCCGGCGCGACCACCGGCCGCTCGAGCGGGGTGATGCGGACCACGGCGCTCTCCACCTTTGGCGGGGGGTGAAACGCGCCAGGGGCCACGCGGAAGAGCAGCTCCACGCGCGCGAGCGCCTGCAGGTTGACGGAGAGCGCGCCGTACTCGCGCGATCCCGGCCCGGCCACCATCCGCTCGGCCACCTCGCGCTGCACGAGGAACACGGCGCGCGAGGCGCGCGGCGCCTCGAGGGCGTGGAAGACGATCGGGGTGGTGATGTAGTACGGCACGTTCCCGGCGAGCGCGTAGCGGCCGCCGGCAACGGCGCCCAGCTCCACGTCGAGCACGTCCCCCTCGACGACCGTCAGGCGCGGCTCGTCGCGCCAGCGCGCGCGCAGCGCGGCGGCGAGCGCGCGGTCCAGCTCCACGGCCACCACGCGCCCCGCCCGGGCGAGCAGCTGCTCGGTGAGCGCGCCCCGCCCCGGGCCGATCTCCACCACGGTCTCGGTGGGGGCGAGGTCGAGCGCGTCGGCGATCCGCGCGAGGATGCGCGGGTCGGAGAGGAAGTGCTGGCCGAGGCTCTTCCGGATCGGGGGGGTGGGAAAGGGCGAGGAGGAGCCCGGCGCGTCGGTCACGTTGGTGCGGAGCGGTCTCGGAATGGGATGCGGCGCCGGCGGCGCCCCGTCAGCTGCGAACGAGGATGACGGCGAGATCGTCGCGCTGCACCGCCTCACCCGTGTGCTCCGCCAGCTCCTCGAACACGCGCTGCAGGATGATCGTCGGCCGCTCCGTGCGGTAGCGATGCACGATGTCGAGCACCGGCTGCTCGCCCAACCGGAGCCCGAACCGGTTGCGCGCGTCGCTCACGCCGTCGGTGAAGAGCAGCAGCAGGTCGCTCCCGGGGGTCCACGAGCGGGAGCGCGCGCTCGGCACGTCCTCCACCATGCCGAGCGGCGGATCGATCGCCCCGAGGCGCTCCATGTCCCCGTTGGCGCTCACGTGGTACGCGTGCGGGTGCCCCGTGTTGGCGTACCGCAGCACGCCGCGCTCGCGGTCGATCACGCCGTAGAACGTGGAGATGAACATCTCGGTGGTGGCGAGCTCCTCGCGCAGCGTGGCGAGCAGCGCGGCGAGCATGGCCCCGGGGTCGCTGGAGGACTGCGCGTGGATGGCGGAGGCGCTCATGGTGAGCGCCATGATGAGCGCGGCGCGGTAGCCGTGGCTCGACACGTCACCGATCATCACGCCCGTGCGTCCGTTCCCGAGGCGGAAGAGGTTGTAGAAGTCACCCCCGACGCTCTCCGCCGGCACCACGCGGGCGGCGACCTGCGCCTCCGGCTCCACCACCGAGACGCGCGGGAGGAGGCGCATCTGGAGGTCGTGCGCGAGCGCGAGCTCCTGCACGAGCCGCTGCTGGCTGAGCGAGGCGCGGACGAGGCGCGTGTTCTGGATCGCCGTCCCGATCTGCGTGGCGATGGCGGCGATGAGCTTCTGATCCCCCGCCGTGAACGGCTGCCCCGAGCCGCGGTCCGAGAGGTTGACGACGCCCAGCGGCTCGGCCCCCCCGTTCGGCGCCGTCCACATGATCGGGACGGAGAGCATCATGCCGCGCCGGTAGAGCGCCTCCGCGGGGCAGGGCTCGTCGCGCTCGTCGGCGATCACCGCGCGTCGCGTGCGGAAGACGCGCGCGGAGACGCTGCACTCGTCGTGCAGCGCGATCGGCGGCACATCGAGCACGTCCACGCCGAGGGCGGCCACCGTCTGCAGGGTGTCGGTGACGCGGTCGTGGACGAGGATCGAGCCGCGGCGCGCGCCCACCGTCTCCGAGATCTCCTTGAGAATCGTGGCCGCGGCCTCCTCGAGCGACACGGTGCGGCCGAGGATCTCGGTGATCGTGTAGAGAAGATTGATCTCCTCGTACCGCTCGGCGAGCTCGTTGGCGGCGTGCTCCACCTCGAGGGCGGACTGGAGGTACTGGGCGGTGACGGGGAGGAGGAAGCGAAGGCAGCTGTCGAGCGATGTCGCGGGCGATTGGCAGGGACCCACGACGACCCATGCGCGGCGCGCGCCGGGGAGCGGGGCGATGCGCACCGGTCCGCCGGGTGATTGGGTGGTCCGTGGCGGCCCGGCATCGAGCGGCGGCGTCCAGCCGAGCACCCCGACGGCCGGAATGGACGCGGCGACGCGGGTGGGGAGTCGGCCATCCTCCTCGACCCACACCGCCGCGCTGCATCCGGTCGCATCGCGGAACGCGGTGAGCACCGTCTCCAGCTCAGTCATGCCGGCGCATCGTCATCCGAACCACGTTGCCGCGGCTGTTGAACCGCTCGATGGAATCCATGAGGCGCGCCATGAGGAACAACCCGCGTCCGTCCTCGCGCGTGAGCTGCTCCGGAGCGGTCGGGTCGACGAGACATTCCTGCAGGTCGAAGCCGCGCCCCTCGTCCACGATCTCGAGCACGAGACGCTCGCGGTTGACGTCGCATCGGACCTGCACGGTCTTCTCGGCGCTCTCGCGGTTGCCCCGCAGGATGGCGTTGGAGAGCGCTTCGGTGAGCGCGACGGGCACGTTGAGCGCGACCTGTCGCGGATGATACGCGAGCTGCTCGCACTGGCGCGAGACGACTTCCACCACGCGCTCGATGTAGCGGACGTCGCTGGGGATCTCGAGCTCGAGCGCGACGTGGAGGCTCTTCAGGGACGGCGAGGGATGGCTGGTGTTCAGGGAAGCCATTGACGTGCTACGGGAGGCCGCGGGCGGGGGTGGACCGGCGGGCGGCTATCGGGAGGACGACGCTGTCGGTTCTCGGGCCTAGGCTCTCGGCTGCGGCACACGCCGAGAGCTCTCCACGCTGGAGCCGTAGCCGAGAGCCGATGGCCGAAGGCCGACAGCCGCGTCGTCCCGCGCGCCGGTCCATTCCCGCGCGAACGCGGTCGGTCAGAAGGACTCCAGGGCGCGCTCGCGCGTGTCGGCGATCTGGAAGAGCGTGTCGAGCTTCGTCAGCTCGAACAGGGTCTTGAGGTCATCGTTGAGGTTGGCGAGCCGCAGCTCCCCGCCCTGCTCGCGGATCTTCTTGGAGAGCGACACGAGCACGCCCAGCCCCGAGCTGTCGATGTAGCCGGTCTGGCTGAAATCGATCAGGAACTTGCGCTCGCCGCGCTCGAGCTCGTCCAACACCTTCTGTTTGAGCTCCTGGCGGTTGCCCACGATGAGCTGGCCTTCGACATCCACCACGACAATGTCTCCATGCTTCTTGATCGCGAAGCTCATTGGTCTCTCTCCCGTCGGGATCCACCCACACCCGCGTCCTCCACGCCCCCTGCCTGCAGGGCGGTGATCGCGGCCACATTGATTATGTCATCAGCGGACGCGCCGCGCGAGAGATCGCTGCACGGACGCGCCAGTCCCTGGATGATCGGTCCCACCGCGTGAGCCTTGCCGATGCGCTCCACCAGCTTGTAGGCGATGTTCCCGGCGTCGAGCGAGGGGAAGATGAGCACGTTCGCCCGACCGGCGACGTCGCTGCCCGGCGCCTTGCGCTCCGCCACGGCCCGGATGAGCGCGGCGTCACCTTGCAATTCTCCATCCACGGCGAAGTCCGGTCGGCGCGCGCGCAGGATGCCGACGGCGGCGCGTACCTTGTCGACGGCGGGCCCCGCGCCGCTCCCCAGCGTGCCGTACGAGAGCAGCGCGACGCGCGGCTCGTCGCCGACGATGCGGCGGCGGTCGCGCGCGGCCGCCATGGCGATGTCGGCGAGCTGAGCGGAGTCGGGCTCGCGCACGACCGCGCAGTCGGCGAAGGTCAGCACCTCGCCTTCGTCGCCGCGGAAGGGGGGCACCGCCATGTAGAACGCGCTGGAGATCGTCTCCACGCCGGGAGCGGCCCCGATGGCCCAGATGGCGGCGCGCAGCACGTCGGCGGTCGTCGTCGCCGCTCCGGCGACGCAGCCGTCCGCCTCGCCCAGCGCGACCAGTCCGTCGGCGAAGTGCAGCGGCTCGCGCGACAGCACGTCCGCGCCCTCGGCAGTCAGCCCCTTCTCCCTCCGCCGCGCGAGCAGGTTGGCGGCCACGCGCTCGCGGCGGGGATCGCCGGACGGGTCGATCCACGCCACGCCGATGTCGTCCGCCGCGCGGCGCGCAGCCGCGTCGCCCGGGGCGACGACGAGCAACGGCTCGACGATCCGCTCCGCCGCGAGCACCGACGCCGCGGCGAGCGTCCGCGCGTCGGCACTCTCCGGGAAGACGATTCGCCGCCTTCGCGCGGCGGCGCGCGCGCGCACCGAGGCGAGGAAGCTCATGTCCGTTGGAAGCGCGCCAGGAGCGCCTGGTGCACCACCGGGTTCACCAGCTCCTTGGTGTCGCCGCCGAAGCGAGCCACCTCGCGCACCAGGCTGGAGCTGACGTAGGTGAGGTCGATGCGCGGCATCATGAACACCGTCTCGAGGTCGGGCTCGAGGTGGCGGTTCATGAGCGCCATCTGGAACTCGTACTCGAAGTCGGCGATCGCGCGCAGCCCCCGGATCGAGAGCGTCGCACCGACCTTTCGCGCGAAGTCCACGAGGAGCCCGTCGAACTCGCGCACCTCCACGCGCTCGTCCGCACCCACCGCCGCGCGGATGAAGCGCATGCGCTCCTCGACCGTGAAGAGCGGCTGCTTCGCCACGTTGGTCGCCACCGCCACCACGAGCCGGTCCACGAACGCGAGGCTGCGCTGGATGAGGTCCTCGTGGCCGCGGGTGATGGGGTCGAAGGAGCCGGCGTAGATCGCGATGCGCATGCTGTGGCTAGGGGTTGGGGGCCAGGGGCCGGGGGCCGGGGGGGATGAGGCGGGGATGGGGTAGAGGGATCGGGAACGTCAACGACCGGGAACGGCGGGACCGGAACACCGGGGTGTGCCTCCCCACTCGCTTCGTCCCTTCATCTCCCTGGCCCCTGGCTCCCGGCCCCCGGCCCCCGACCCCCGAGGATCGTCACCGCCGTATCACCGTACCGACGAACCACGCCCTCGCCCGGAAGGTGCTCGCGCGCGGCGTGCTCGATGGTGAGCAGGGTGGCGAACGGGGTGTCGAGCCAGCGCTCGGCCACGCGCTCGGCGAGCCCGAGGCGGTACGGCGGGTCCGCGAACGCAATATCGTACGCGCCGGCGGGCAACCTTTCAATGAACCGGATGGCATCGCCGCGGTGCACGGTGCACGCGCCCGCGGCGCCCAGCGCGTCGATGTTGCGATGCAGCGCCGCCAGGCTCCCCTTCCCGAGCTCCACGAAATCCGCGTGGACCGCGCCGCGCGAGAGCGCCTCGAGCCCCAGCGCCCCCGAGCCGGCGAAGAGATCGAGCACGCGGGCGCCGGGGATGCGCAGCTGCAGGATGCTCATCCACGCCTCGCGCACGCGGTCGGCCGTGGGGCGGACGCGCCGATCGGCCGGCGCGGCGATGATCCGGCCGCGCCACTGCCCGCTCACGATGCGCATGACTAGCGGCGCACGCCGGCGAGCCGCGCCTGGAGCCGCGACTCGCCATTCCACTCGTCGCGCTCCAGCCGGTAGGCGATGTCGAACGGGGTGCCGAGGTCGAGCTCGGAGGCGAGGGCGCCCATCCCCCAGCCGATCGCGTCGAGCCGCGTGCCATCGCTCGAGGCGAGGCGGAGGCGCAGGTGCCCCTGGCCGACGACGCGCGCCGGCGCGGCGAGGCGCACGCCCCGCGTCATGAGGACCGGGGTGGCGTTGCCCGCGCCGAAGGGCTCGAAGTGACGGAGGAGCGCCTCGAGGTCGGCGGTCGCCTCGGCGAGCGGGATCTCGAGGTCCACTCGCACCTCCGGGATCAGGTCGTCGGGGACGAGGCGCGAGCGCGCGACCTCGTTGAACCGCTCGGCGAGCGCGGGGATGTTGGCGGTGGCCACCGTCACCCCGGCGGCCGAGCGGTGTCCGCCGAACCGGATCAGCAGGTCGCGGCACGCGGCGAGTCCGGCGTGCAGGTCGAAGGCCGAGATCGATCGCCCCGACCCCTTCCCCTGCTCGCCGTCGAGCGCCACGAGCACCACGGGGCGGCACACCTCCTCGAGGAGCCGCGACGCCACGATGCCGACCACGCCCGGGTGCCACCCCTGCGCGGCGAGTACGATACCGTAGGTGCGGTCGAGGTCGAGCGCGTCCACCAGCCGAGACGCCTCACGGAGCGTGCCGCGGTCGATCTCCTGGCGCTGCCGGTTCATCTCCTCCAGCTCGCGGGCGATCGCGTTCGCCTCGTGCTCGCTCTCGGTGGTGAGCAGCTCCACCCCGCGCAGCGCGTGACCGATGCGCCCCACGGCGTTGAGTCGCGGCGCGAGGATGTAGCCCACGCGCCCCGCGGTGAGCGGCTTCCCGTCCAGCCCCGCGGCGCGGATGAGCGCGCGCAGGCCGATGTTGGTGGTCTCGTTGAGCACCCGCAGGCCGTAGCGCGCGAGCACGCGGTTCTCGCCGCGCAGCGGCGCGATGTCGGCGATCGTGGCGAGCGCCACGAGGTCGAGCATGCGGTAGACGAAGTCGTCGCGCGCGCCCATCTCGCGCGCCAGCGCGAGCGCGATCTTGAACGCCACGCCGACGGCGGCGAGATCCTTGTCCGGGTAGCCACACCCCTCGCGCTTGGCGTTGAGCACCGCCAGACACTCGGGGAGGGGACCGCTCGGCAGGTGGTGGTCCGAGATGATGACGTCGATCCCCGCCGCGCACGCCGCCGCCACCGGCTCGATGGCGTTGGTGCCGCAGTCGCAGGTGATGAGCACCGCGGCCCCGGCGGCGATGGCGGCGTTCACGCCGGCCATGGTGAGATCGTAGCCGTCTTCCAGCCGCCGGGGGATGAACGGCACGGCGCGCCCGCCGAGCGCGCGGATCGCGCGCAGGAGGAGGGTGGTGGAGCAGATGCCGTCGACGTCGTAGTCGCCGTGGACCATGATCGTCTCGCCGGCGCGCACCGCCCGCGCGAGGCGGTGGACGGCGACGTCGAGATCGAGCATGCCGGCGGGATCGTGGAGCTGGTCGAGGCGGGGGCGCAGGTAGCGCTTCGCCGGCTCGACGTCGGCGTACCCGCGCTGGCAGAGCAGCCGGCACACCGGCTCCGGCAGCCGCAGCTCCGCGGCGAGCGCGCGCACGATGGCTCGATCGGGGCACTCCGGAAGCACCCAGCGGGCCTGCGGACGGGCTCGTGCGGCGGGGGCGGTCACGGGCGAAAGTTACCCGTGCTCCCGAGGGGAGACAAGCATCGTTCGCGCGCGCCGGCGGTCCGCGCACCGCGCGCGGCGCGCGTCACGCCGTGGCGTACAGCAGCACGCCACACCCCTCGCACACCTCGATCGAGCGCCCCGCGGCCATCACGTTGCGCCGCTGCAGGGGGATCGCCGTGTTGCACCGTCCGCACGCCGCGCCGCGCAACGGATACAGCGCGTTGGCGCGCTCGCGCCCGCGAATGCGCTCGTACTTGGCCAGCACGCCGCGCGACACCCGCTCCGCGGCCGCCGCGCGCTTTCCGCGCGCCTCCTCGAGCTCGCGCTCGAGCGCCGCGCGCGTGGCGGCGATCTCGGCGCGCTCCTTTTCCTGCCGCTGGTCCACGTCGCCCAGCTCCATCTGCTGCAGCTCGGCGGCCTGCCGGAGATCGTTGATGCGGCTGGCGAGCGATTGCAGGTCGCTCTCCTCCTGGGCGAGCACGCGGCGCGTGAGGTCGATCTGCGCCATCGCCGCGGTCGCCTCGCGCGCTTTCCGGACGGCGTCGAGCGCCGAGAGATTCCGGTCCTGCAGCGCACGGTGCTCCTGCACCTTGGCGGCCAGCTCGCGGCGCTTGCGCTCCTCGGCGTCGGCTTCCGCCTTGGCGCGCTCGATCGCCGCACCGATCGCCGCGCGCTCGCGGTCCAGCGCCGCCGCCTGTCCGTCGAGCGCGCGCAGCCGCTCCTCGAGCGCGGCGATCGCCGCGTCGTCCTCCTGCAGGGCCAGCAAAGCCACGAGATCCGGGTGCACGCGTCCTCCTGTCTGGTTTAACGACCGCTGTCGAAGCTCTTGAATCGTCCCGCTCCCAGCGCCGCGAGCTCGCGGGTCAACCTCCCCTTCTCGCGGATCAGCTCATCTTTTTCCGCATCCGGCGCGATGTCCAGCAGCCCATCGATCTCCCGAAGCCGCCGCCTGAGGGGGACGCCCCGCAGCTTCGAGACCGCGCCCGCCACGGTGCGCGGAACGTCGAACTCCTCCGGCACGGGCTCGTTCAGCAGCACCCGATAGACGGGCACCGCGTCTTCCAGAAGACGCTCCACCAGCGCCTCGGGTGTCTCGTCCGCCGCGGCGGCGAGCAGCGCCGCGAAGACGGCCTTCAGCGCGGCATCGTGCAGGTCCTCCGGTCCGATCTGCTCCGCCACCTCTTCCAGCATCGCCCGGCGGTGGACGAGAATCCAGACGAGATCCCGCTCCACTGGCGGCGTCCGCCGTAGCGGCGACTGGCGCCGGTCATCCTCCACGCGCGCCGTCCGCCGCCCGCGCGGCGCGTCGCTCTCCCTCCCTTCCTCGCGCTCCCCCGGTGCCATGCCGCCCCCCCCTCGCCCCCCTCCCTGCCGCGCGGCACCGGCGCGTGCCTCAGCCGCCGCGCGCCGCTCATCCCCCAGCTCGCGCACCAGCACGTCGCGCGACACCCCCGCCGCCTCGCTCGCCCGCGCGAGGTAGATGTCGCGCGTGATCGGATCGGCCGTCGCGCGGATGGTCGGCAGCAGCCGGTCGAGCGCGCGCCGCTTCCCGCGCAGGTCGGCGAACCACCCCGCGCGCTCGAGGAGCTGCACCTTGCGCTCGAACACGTCGATGGCCTGCGCGAGCTGTGCCTGCAGCCGCTCGCCGCCGTACTTGTCCACGAAGCTGTCCGGATCCTCGCCATCCGGCAACGTCACCACCTGCACCGCCATGCCGTGGCGCAGGAGCTCGTCACCCGCGCGGAAGGTCGCCTTGAGCCCGGCCTTGTCGCTGTCGTAGAGCAGGAACGCGTTGGTCGTGAACCGGCGGAGCAGCGCCGCCTGCGGCTCGGTGAGCGCGGTCCCGAGCGGCGCCACCACCCAGTCGAAGCCGGCGGAGACGAGGCGCACGACGTCGAAGTACCCCTCCACCACCATCACCCGGTCGTCGCGTCGGATCACGTGCTTCGCCATGTGGAGCCCGTACAGGAGCTTCGCCTTCGAGAACACCGGCGACTCGGCGGAGTTGAGATACTTCGGCTCGCCGGGGCCGAGGAGCCGCCCGCCGAACCCCACGTGGTTCCCGGCGGGATCGAGAATGGGGAAAACGAGGCGATTGCGGAAGCGGGCGCGCAGCTCGCCGTCCTCCTCCCGCCTCACGAGAATCCCCGCGTTCACGAGCAGATCGTCCTCGATCCCGAGCGCGTTGAAGTGGCTGCGCAGCGCCTCCGGATCGCGCGGGGCGAAGCCGAGGCCGAAGCGGTCCGACACCTCGCGCGACACGCGGCGGAGCGCCAGGTAGTCGCGCGCCGCGCGCCCCTCCTCCTCGTCCCAGAGCAGCGTCCGGAACCAGTCGGCCACCGCGGCGTTCACGTCCCAGAGCGGCTGGCGCGGGTCGGGCCCCTCGCGGCGCCGCTGCACCTCCTCCACCGGGATCCCCACCTTCTCCGCCACGTAGCGTACGGCGCTCGGCCAGTCCATGCCGAGACGCTTCTGGAGGAAGGTGAACACGTCCCCTCCCTCGTGGCACACGAAGCAGTAGTAGATCCCCTTGCGCGGCGACACCGAGAAGTTGCGGTGCGTTCCCTGATGGAAGGGGCACGGTCCACGAAAGTCCGCGCCGGTGCGCTTGAGGTTCACGTGCTCGCCGATGATCTGCACGATGTCGGCGGCCTCGCGCACCCGCTCGACGGTCTCGTCGGTGATCACGGTCAGCGCAGCTCCACGATGGTGACGCCGGCTCCTCCCTCGTTCCACGCCCCGAGGCGGTGGGCGCGCACGCGCGGGTCGCCGCGCAGCAGCTCGCCCACCCGCTCGCGCAGCGCGCCGGTGCCCTTCCCGTGTATGATGCGCAGCGCGCGCAGATCGGCCCGCACCGCCGAGTCGATGGCGTGCATGAGCGAGCGCTCCATCTCGTCCACGCGCATGCCGCGCAGATCGATCTCCGATGGCGCCTCCACCTCGGGGAGATCGCCGCGCATCGGCACCGATTCCACGGCGACCGCGGCGCGCCCCGTGCGGACGAGCGCGCGCACCGGCACCGTGACCTTGAGCGCGCCCACCGCCACCACCGCCTCGTCGCCCCGCAGCTCGAGCACCTGCCCCACGCGCCCACCCAGCGTCTCCACCTCCACGGCGTCGCCCACGCCCACCGCCTCCGGCTCGGCGCGCTCGCGTCGCGGCGTCCGGCGCGCGTCGGCCCGGTCGATCCGCTCGATCGCCTCCGCCTGACGCGTGGCCAGCTCCTCGATGGTCCGGCGCGCGTCGCGCGATGCCTCCTCGGCCGCCGCGCTCTCGCGGATCTCGCGGATCGCCCGCTCCACCTCGACGCGCGCGTCGAGGAGGAACTGGCGCGCCTGCTGGCGTGACCGTCGCTCGAGCGTGCGCTCCTGCTCGCGCAGTGCGCGCTCCCGCGCGTCGGCCCGCTCGGCGCGGGCGGTGGCGTTGGCGAGCGTCTCCTCGGCGCGCGCCTCCCGCTCGCCGAGCGCCACCTCGCGCCGCTCCAGGTCGGCGAGCAGGAGCGCCACGTCACGCTCGCCGTGCGAGATCCGCTCCTCCGCGCGCGCGAGCACCGCGTCCGGGAGGCGCAGCCGGCGCGCGATCCCGATCCCGTACGACCGCCCCGGGATCCCCTTGATCAGCCGGTACGTGGGCTCGAGCGCCACCTCGTCGAACTGCAGCGATGCGTTCACCACGCCGCGCACCTCGGTGGCCAGGAGCTTGAGCTGCCCGAGGTGCGTGGTCGCCACGGTGAGCGTGCCCCGACGCGTGAGCTCCTCGAGGATCGCGCCGCCGAGCGCCGCCCCCTCCTGCGGGTCGGTGCCGGAGCCGAGCTCGTCGATGAGCACGAGCGAGCGCGCGGTCGCCCGCACGAGGATCTCCCCGAGGTTGCGCAGGTGCGCGCTGAACGTCGACAGGCTCGCCTCGATCGACTGCTCGTCGCCGATGTCGGCGAAGCAGTCGTCGTACACCGCCACGCGGCTCTCCGCGCCGACGGGCGCGGGAATCCCCGCCTGCACCATCGCCGAGATGAGTCCCACCGCCTTGAGGAGCACCGTCTTGCCCCCGGTGTTCGGGCCGGAGAGCAGGAGCGTGCGCTCCGCCGGGAGCATGGCCAGGTCGAACGGGACCACGATACCGCCGCGCGCGAGGAGGAGCGGGTGGCGCCCGGCGCGGATGTCGAACCCCGCCCCGGCGTCCGCCAGCTCCGCGGGGGCGCAGGAGAAGTCCTCCGCGTAGCGAGCGCGCGCGTAGAGGACGTCGAGCGTGATCAGCACCTCGAGCGAATCCACCAGCGCATCGCGCAGCGGGCGCAGGGTGTCCGTGAGCGCGAGCAGGATGCGCTCCACCTCGCGCCGCTCCTCGGCCTCGAGCTCGCGGATGCGATTGCCGAACTCGATCGCCGCGGGCGGCTCCACGAACAGCGTGCCGCGCGTCGCCGACTCGTCGTGCACGATCCCGCCCACCGCCGCCCGCGCCTCGCGCCGCACGGGGATCACGTAGCGCCCATTGCGCACCGTGACCGACATGTCGGCCACGCGCTGGTGCGACTCCAGCCGTGCCATCACGCGCTCGAGGAGCTGCACCAGCTCCCCCTGCGCGCCGCGGAGCTCGCGGCGGAGCCGGCGCAGCGCGGGCGACGCGTCGTCCTTCACCGTCCCATCCTGGTCGATGGCCCGGGCGATCGCCTCCTCCACCTGACTCGCGCTCACCAGTCGCTCCCCCTCCGGCGCGAGCACCGCCGTGGCCACGCCGCGGCGGCGCTCGTCGGCGAGCGCGGAGCGCGTGAGGCGCGCGGAGCGCAGGAGCACGGCGCCATCGAGCAGCTCCTCGCCGCTCCACACGCTCCCCACCGCGCGAAGGCGGCCGAGCGACTGGGCGAGATCGGGGATCGGCTCCGGGTGCCATCCGCCCTCGCCCGTCACGAGGGCGCGCATGGCGGCCACGCGCGCGTGCTCGCGCTCGATCCACGCGCGATCGGTCGACGGCGCGAGCGATCGCACGCGCGCCGCGCCGGCGGTGGACGATGCCCGCTGCGCGACGAGCGCCAGGACGGCGGGAAACTCGAGAACGGAGAGAGCGTGGGTGTTCACGGTCGGAGTGCGTGCATCAACGGGAAGACAGGCGCCATCGGCCAGCGGTTCTCGGGACGACGCGGCTGTCGGCCATCGGCCCTCGGCTCGCGGCACACGCCGGGAGCTCTCGACGCTGGGCCGGTAGCCGAGAGCCGATGGCCGAGAGCCGACAGCCGCGTCTCGAGCCTGGTCCTCGCCCGAAACGCGCGAACCCGGGCCGGGCGCGCGCGCGCCCGGCCCGGGTTCGCCCAAGTGCCGCCACCTCATGCACCCTGCCGTTCGAGCTCCTCGCGAGCGATCCGATTGATCGTGGCGCCCTCGGCGCGCCCCTTGAACTGCGGCATGAGCCGCCCCATCACGGCGCCGATGTTGGCGGCGCCCCCGGCGATCGCCGCGCGCGCCGCGGCGCGCACCTCGTCATCGCTCACGTTCGCGGGGAGATATGCCTCCAGCCGCGTCACCTCCTCGCGCTCGCGCGCCGCGAGATCCTCGCGAGCGCCGCGCTCGTACATCTCGATCGATTCGCGGCGGCGCTTGATCCCCCGGCGCAGCACGTCGCGCGCGTCATCATCCGTCAACTCGCGCTTGAGCTCGATGCGCCGATTCTTCAGGTCGGCGAGCACGGTACCGAGCAGCAGCGTTCCGGCCTTGTCCTGCGCCTTCCGCGCGGCGTTCAGATCGCTCTGAAGGCGGGCGACGAGCTCGGACACGGTCAGACCGCGCGCGGACGACGATTCTTGCGCCGCGCGGCGTTCTCCTTCCGCTTCCGGCGCTCGCTCGGCTTCTCGTAGTGCCGGTGCTTGCGCAGGTCGGAGAGAATCCCCGCTTTCTCGCACTTCTTCTTGAACCGCTTCAGTGCGCGCTCGAAGTTCTCGTCGTCGTGGATGATGACTTCGGACAAGAGCCCTGTTCCCCCCTTCGTGGCGCGTGCACGCCCGTTAAGTGTTTAGCGGGTGGAAACTTAGTGCCGCTCTTCTCAATGTGTCAAGCAGAATTCTCCCCGCTTCCGCTCACCCTGGAGGCCACCCCATCTCGCGTCCGCCGAGCAGGTGCAGATGGATGTGAAACACGGTCTGCCCCGCGTCCGCGTTCGTGTTCAGGACCGCGCGATATCCCGACTCCGCCACTCCTTCGCGCTTCGCGATGTCGGCGGCGAGCAGGGCGAGCCGGCCGACGAGCGCGGGGTCGGTCGTCTCGTTCAGCGATGAGACGTGCTCGCGCGGAATCACGAGCACGTGCAGCGGCGCCTGCGGGTTGACGTCGCGGAACGCCACGCAGTGCTCCGTCTCGGCGACGATGGCCGCCGGGATCTCCCGGCGCGCGATCCGACAGAAGAGGCAGGAATCAGGCACGAGCTTTCTCCGCCGTTGCGGTGAGTAGCGCCGCGCGCGCCACCGCCAGGGCGGCGATGGCCGCGGTCTCGAATCGCAGCGTGAGCGGCGCGAGCTTGACCGGGGTGAAGCCCGACGAGAGGAGCGCGCTTCGCTCCCCGGGCTCGAGCCCCCCCTCGGGGCCGACGGCGATGGTGAGCGGCGCGCCGACGTGCTGCGCGGTCACCGGCTCACCCTCCGGATCGAGCAGCCATCGTCCCCCCGCCGGACAGGATGCCACCGCGCGCTCTGGCGTGGCGTCCGGGTAGAGCACCGGCAGCCACGCGCCCCCCGATTGCGTGAGCGCGGCCACCATGCGCGCGCGGGCCTTCGCCTGGAAGCCCACCCCTTCCCCACGCGGCGCCACGCCGCGCGACCGTCGCCACATCACCGGGCGCCAGGAGAAGATGCCGAGCTCCGTCGCCTTCTCGGCGAGCAGGAGCATGCGGTCGCGATCGGCGATCGGCGCCATGAGGTGGATGACCGGTGGGGGGTCGACGCGGTCGACGGCGTCGAGCTCGATCATCGCCTGCGCCTTGCCCAGCTTCACGATCGTGCCGAAGCCCACCCCGCCCGCGCCATCCACGAGTCGCACGCGATCGCCGATCCCCACGCGGCGAACGCGCGCGTGCTGCACCTCCCCATCGCCGAGGGTGATCACACGCCCGGGGGCCATCGGCTCCGGGCAGAAGAACGTCGCTACCGCGGCGCGATCACGCTGCTCCACCAGTCTCCCTCTCGAAGCTCGGTTTCGACGGACCACCCGTCCCGCGCGAGCCAGCCGAGTGCATCCTCGCGCTCGGACACCAGGATGCCGCCGATCACGGCCCGTCCGCCAGGGGCGAGCGCCGCGCGCATGACGGGGGAGAGCGCGCCGAGCACGGACGAGATGATGTTGGCGAGGATCACGTTCACGGGCGCGACCAGCGGGAGGAGCACGGCGGCGTCGCCCTCGATCACGCTGACGCGCGCGGCGACGCCGTTCAGCGCCACGTTCTCCTCGGCGTTGCCGATCGCCTGCGGATCGATCTCGATCGCCGCCACGCGCGCGGCGCCCAGGCGTGCCGCGGCGATGGCGAGTACGGCGCTCCCCGCGCCGAGATCGGCCACGAAATCGCCCGGCTGGACGACCTGCTGCAGCAGCGCGAGCATGCCGCGGGTGGTCTCGTGGTCCCCCGTCCCGAACGCCATCGCGGGCTCGATCACGATGGGAAGCTCCGCGCCGGCGATGTCGTGCGCGAGCCACGGCGGTCCCACGGCGATGCGCCCCACGCGCTGCACGCCCACGCGGGCGCGCGCCGGCGCGCTCCAGTCGCCCTCCTCCAGCGCGCGGTGCTCGACCGCGGCGCCGGGGCTCGCCGCCTCGACCGCCCGCGCGAGCGCCGCGAGATCGGTGTCGTCGCTCACGTGCGTGAGCAGCTCGCTGGCGAGCTCCTGCACGCCCGGCGCGCCGCACGAGACCAGGGCGGCCACCACGTCATCGCGCGTTTCGGCCGGGGCACGCACGCGCACCTCGATCCAGCGCCGCGGCTCGGTCACCGGCCGGCGGCGCGATCGAGCGAGGTGGGCTCAGGCACCCAGTGCTTCCTTCATGCGCGACCAGAAGCCCTTGCCGCGCGACTCCGTGGGGGGCGCCCCCTCGAGCGTCGCGAGCTGCCGGACGAGCGCCTCCTGCTCGGGGGTGAGCGTTTCCGGAGTCCAGAGCTGTACGCGCACGTGGAGGTCGCCCACGCCGCCCGCGTTCACGCGCGGGAGGCCGCGCCCCTTGAGGTGGAAGAGCTGTCCGCTCTGTGTCCCCGGGGGAACGCGGAGCGTGAGGCTCCCCGTGACCGCCGGCGCCTCGATGTCGGCGCCGAGGACGAGCTGCGGGTAGGTGACGAGCACCTCGGTGTACAGGTCGGCCCCGTCCCGCTCGAAGCGCGGGTCTTCCTCGACGTCGAAGATCACCAGCACGTCGCCGCGCGGCCCGCCCTGCGGGCCGACGCTGCCGACGCCGCGAAGCGTCATGTACTGCCCCGTGGCCACCCCCGCGGGGATGGTCACGGTGATCGTGCGCTCGGCGCGGGCGCGCCCCTCGCCGCGGCAGCGCTTGCACGGGGTGTCGACCGTCTTCCCCTGCCCCGCGCAGGTGGGGCACGGCGCCACGCTCACGAACTGCCCGAAGAACGAGCGCTGCGCCCGCCGCACCTCGCCGGACCCGCCGCACGTGGGGCACCGCTTCGCGCGCGTGCCGGGCTCGGCGCCCGTCCCCTCGCACTTGTCGCACGGATCGAGAAGCTTGAGCACGATCTGCTTCTCGACGCCCGTGGCCACTTCGGCGAGGGTGAGGGGCACGGTGACCTTGATGTCCCCTCCGGCGCGCGGCCCGCCGCGCGAGCGGCCGCCGCCGAACATCTCCTCGAACGCGCCGAAGCCGCCGAAGTCGCGCATGAAGATGCCCAGCGCCTCGGACAGGTCCACGTGGTGGAAGCCGCCACCGCCGCCACCGCGGAGCCCCGCCTCGCCGTACCGGTCGTACATGGCGCGCTTGTTCGCGTCGCGCAGGACGTCGTACGCCTCGGTGATCGCCTTGAACCGCTCCTCCGCCTCCTTCGCCCCGCCGTTGCGGTCGGGGTGGTACTGCATGGCGAGCTTGCGGTAGGCCTTCTTGATGTCGTCGTCCGATGCATCACGAGGGACGCCGAGGACGGAGTAGAAATCGGACATTGCCAGTGGGTCGGTGAAACAGTGGGTCAGTGAGTCGGGAACACGCGGGAATCGGGAACGGAGGATCGAGAGTCGCCTGCCCCCTCCACCCGGCGCTCCCGACTCGCTGAATCACGGACCGCCGCGCGGCGGCCGCCTCAATCGAGCAACTCGCTGATGAGCCGCGAGGTGTGCGCGACCAGCGTGATGACTTTGTCGTACGGCATGCGCGTCGGGCCGATCACGCCGATCACCCCGGAGAGCGCGCCCACGCGATACTCCGCGGTCACGACGGTGAACTCGGTGAGCTCCGGATCGGTGTGCTCGGCGCCGATGGTGATCGAGATCCCCGGCATCGTGCGGTGGCGCCTGAGCATCTCGCCCAGCTCGTCGGGACGGTCGGTGAGCGCGAGCAGCTTGCGCAGGTTCTCCCCGCTCGCGAACTCCGGCTGCTCCGCCACGACCGACGTCTGCCCGAGCAGCACCGCCGGACCGCCCATCGGCCGGGTCACGTCGAAGAGCTGCTCCGCCTCCTGGACGAAGATGTTGAGCAGCTCGTTCGTGTCCGCGTGCGCCGCGCTGTCGCGCAGCCGTTGGCCGAGGGTCGCTCGGATCTCCCGAAGCGTGAGCCCCGCGAGGCGCTCGTTCAGCACCACCGACACCTCGGCCAGCACCTTGTCGGCGATCTCGCCGGGCACTTCCACGAAGATGCTCCGCGCCGCGCCTCCGTCGATGCGCAGCACGAGCAGCAACCGCTCCGAGGAGACGCGGATGAGCTCCAGCCGCTCGAGCCGCGCTTCGTCGAGGCGAGGGCCGAGCGCGACGCCCAGCTCCTGCGTGAGAACGCCGAGCACCTGAGCCGCGCGGCGGAGAATCGCCTCGATCGCGGTGCCGCCCACCGAGAGCTGCTCGAGCAGCTGGCCGCGGGCGAGCGCGTCGATCGGCGAGTAACGCATCAGACTGTCGACGTACACGCGGTACGCCATGTCGGTCGGAACGCGACCCGCGGAGGTGTGAGGGTGGAACAGGAACCCCTTGTCCTCGAGGTCGCTCATGGTGTTCCGGATCGTGGCCGGAGACACCCCGAGTCCGAACCGTCGCGAGATCATGCGCGAGCCGGCGGGCTCCGCCGTTTCCACGTAGGACTGGATGACCGCTTCGAGCACGCGGCGCTCGCGCTCATTGAGCTGTGGGTGTCCCATAAGTCCAAATCTAGTAACGACTTCCAGCCACAGTCAAGGCCGACGCGAGGGCGTCGAGCCTGAGCCAGCCCGTTGGGGTGAGCCGCACGCGCCCGTGGTCCAGTAGTGCCCACCCCGCCTCGACCCACGGAAGCACGCGGCGGGCCAGCGCGTCGTCCACCCGGAGCCCATCCACCGTCCTGAGCCCCAGGTAGATTCGCTCGCAGGCGAGGCTCTCATCGGTCAGGACCTCCCTCCCGGCGATCGGGTCACGCCCGGAGCGCAGCTCCCTCGCCCAGGCGGCGTAGGCTCCCACGTTCCACCGTCGCGCCTCTCCATCGAACGAGTGCGCACCCGGACCGAGTCCCATGTACGGAACGTGTCGCCAGTACGATGAGTTGTGCCGTGCCCGGCGGCCGGGGCGCGCGTAGTTGGACACCTCGTAGTGCTCGTACCCGGCCGCATCGAGCAGCTCGTGGGCGCGCAGGAAATCCGCCTCGTAGCGATCCTCCCCCGCCTCGAGCAGCGACCCGCGGTCGCGCCAGCGACCCAGCGGGGTGTCCGGCTCCACGGTGAGCCCGTACAGCGACACGTGGGCGGGCTCGAGCGCCGCGACCCTCCGCACGTCGCCCATCCAGTCGCGCTCGAGCACGTCGGGGAGGGCGAAGATGAGGTCGAGCGACAGCTCGTCGATCCCACCCGCTCGGGCCGCGTCCACCGCGCGGCCGATCATGGCCGAGTCGTGCGTGCGGTGCATCCACCTCAGTACTCGGTCATCGAAGGACTGTGCACCGAGCGACAGCCGGTTGATCCCCGCGGCGCGCCACTCCCGCACCGCGTCGACGGCGACGTTCTCCGGGTTCGCCTCGAGCGTCACCTCGGCGCCCGGCGCGACCGACACGCGCTCGCGCACCCGCTGGAGCAGCCGCGCCACTCCCGCGCCGCCGAGCATGGACGGCGTCCCCCCGCCCAGATAGAGCGTGTCCACCTCCCACCGCGACCCGTCCGGGCAGCGCATCGCCAGCTCGCGCGCCACGGCATCTATGTACTCCTCCACGGGCACCTCCCGCCGTACCGCGATGGCGAAATCGCAGTACGTGCACCGCCGGGCGCAGAAGGGAACGTGAACGTAGAGATGCTTCATGTACTGAATTCTAGCGTTCTCGACGTGGATGATGGCACGGGGAGTCGGGGAGTGGCGCTCACCGCCGCCGCACCTCCCCGGTGAGCCCGCACTCCACCGCCCCGGCCAGCTCGAGCGCGGTCACCGCCGCCATGCACTCCCTCGCCGGGAGCTTCGCCCGCGACGCGAGCAGGTCCATCTCCGCGGGGCCCGATTCCAGCGCCTTCCACACGGCGCGCTCGGCGGCTGTCGCGAGGTCGGGGAGCGTGCGCACCGGGGGTGTGGCGCCCACGAGCGCGAGCGCATCGGCCACCGACGCGACGACGTGCGCGCCGTCGCGCAGCAGCTCGTTCGCGCCGGCGCTGAGCGGCGAGTCGATCGGCCCGGGGACCGCCGCCACCGTACGCCCCAGCTCCAGGGCGTGCGCCGCGGTGATGAGCGCACCGCTGCGAGCGGGAGCCTCCACCACGATCGTCGCCAGGGCGAGGGCGGCAATGATCCGGTTGCGACGTGGGAAGGAGCCGCCGTTGGCGCGGTCGCCGGGGAGCTCCTCCGAGAGCACCAGCCCCCGACGCGCGATCTCGGCGTGCAACGCCCGGTGCGCCGCCGGATACGCCACGTCGATCCCGGTGCCGAGCACCGCCACCGTCCGGCCGCCGTGCGCGAGCGCCGCGCGGTGCGCGCACGCATCGATGCCGCGCGCGAGGCCGCTCACCACACCCACGCCGGCACGGGCGAAGGCGCCGGCGATCTCGCGCGTGACGCGCTCGCCGTAGCTCGACGCGCCTCGCGTACCCACGATGGCGACGAGCGGCTCGCGCGCGGCGGCCGGGTTCCCGAGGGCGAAGAGGAACGGCGGCGGGTCGGAGAGATCGCGGAGCGGCGCGGGCCACTGCTCATCGCCCTCGAGCAGCAGGCGCGCACCCACATCGGCCGCCCGCGCCATCGCCGCCCCCGCGCGCTCGAGCGCCTCCCGGTGCCCCGTCAGCCCGGTCGCGGCATCGAACGCGTGCTCGGCGGAGCCGAACGTTGCGATGAGCGTGCGGTGCTTCACGGCCCCCACGCCCGGTAGGAGCGCGAGGGCGAGCGCGCGGAGGCGCGCGTCGGCGCTACGGGAGCGCGGCGTCCGCCGTCCTCGCCGCCGCCTGGCGAAGCTCGAGCAGCTTGCTCCACAGCCCGGCCAGGAGCGCGTCGAGCCCGAGCCGTCCGGCGGCGCTGATCGCGTACACGCCGAAGGCGTCCGGCGCGTGGATGGGCGGCGGCTCGAGGTCGCCGAGCAGGTCCATTTTCGTGAACACCACGCAGTGCGGCTTGGCGGCGAGCGGCTCCGAGTAGCTCGACACCTCGCGCCGCAGCGTGTCGTACTCGAGCTGCCAGTCGATCGCGTCGATCGGGATGAGGAACGCGAGCACGCGCGTGCGCTCGATGTGCCGCAGGAACTGGAGCCCCAGCCCGCGCCCCTCGTGCGCTCCCTCGATGATCCCCGGAATGTCGGCCATCACGAACGTGCGATGGTCGCTGAGCGGAACCACCCCGAGGTTCGGCGAGAGAGTAGTGAAGGGATAGTCGGCGATCTTGGGATGCGCGGCGGAGACCACCGAGAGCAGCGTGGACTTTCCCGCGTTGGGCTGTCCGACGAGCCCGACGTCGGCGATGAGCTTGAGCTCGAGCTCGATCGTCCGCTGCTCCCCCTCCTCGCCGGGCTGCCACTCGCGCGGCGCCTGGTGCGTGGCGGTGGCGAAGAAGGCGTTCCCCTTCCCCCCGCGCCCGCCGCGGGCGACGGTGATCTCGTCCCCCTCCTCGAGCACCTCGCCGAGCACGGCGCCCGTGTCCACGTCCTTGACGACGGTGCCCGGTGGGACGGGGAGCACGATGCTCTGCCCGGAGTGCCCCGTCTTGTTGGAGCCCATGCCGTGCTCGCCGCGCTCGGCGACGAAACGCGTGCGATAGGTGTAGTCGAGGAGGGTGGCCAGATTGGCATCGCCGCGCACGATCACGTCGCCGCCGCGGCCGCCATCCCCTCCATCGGGGCCGCCCATGGGGACGCGGTGCTCGCGACGGAACGAGGTGGCGCCCGAGCCGCCCGTGCCCGCCTCGACGTGGATCTGCACCCGATCGATGAACGACGCCATCAGTCGCGTACCCGTGCCCAGAGGTGAAAGGCGCGCCGCCGCGCCTCGGGATCGATCTCACGCGCGCCGATCTCGAGCGCGCCGTGTATCTCCTCCACACCGGCGCCCGCGTTGAGCGCGCCGTGCAGGTGCGCGTGCAGCTGGCGCTCCTGAGCGAGCGCCGCGCAGACGGCGACGATGCACAGCTCGCGCCGGCGCAGGTCCAGCCCGGGACGGCCGAGCACCTTTCCGTAGCCGTCCACGATCATCCACGTGTCGAGCGCGGGGTGCAGGTCGCGGATGTTCGCGCGGAGCCGCGCGTACATCTCGCCGTACACCGTGGCGCAGGTGCGCTCGCCGCGCGCGGTCCAGTGCCGCAGGCGCTCGGGATCGGCGCTCTCGGCGTCTCCCGGCGCGGGCCGTCCCGATGCCCGGCGCCACTCGCGCGCGGCGTTGAGCGCGCGTGGGAAGCCCGCGAAGAGATACGATTGCAGGATGAGCTCCTCCACCCAGTCGGGATTCAGGGCGACCTCCACCGCGTGCGCCATGCCGGCGCGCATCGCCTGCTCGGAACCGGTGGCGATGGTGACCGCGAGCGATACGAGCTCGCTCGTGGGCGTGTCGAGTCCTTCGAGGATGTCCGTCGGGTGGCCGGTCAGCGTCATCGATGCGATGCGGGAAGGAGCCAGATGCCGCGGCTATCGTTCGAGGCGAACCGAGCCCACGGTCGCGCCGCGCGTGTTGAGAATGGGCGTCTCCAGGAAGAGCGCGAGACGCGGGGAGAGCTCGGCGGGGAGCACGCCGAGCCGCTGCAGGAGCGCCAGCACCGCCGGGTGCTGCGCCCGGCTCGCGCCATCCTCCACCTTGATGGCCACGCCGATTCCGGCGTCGGGGAGGGCCACCGCGTGCACCCCCTCGGCGCCCACCTTGGAGAGCACGCGGCCGTCCGTCTCCTCCATGAGCACCGTGTCGAACCGGTCGGTGCCACCGACGAGAAACGGGTGCGCGCACATCGCGTTGACGATGCGTGCCGGCACCTCGTCCCCTCGCCGCGCGGCCGAACCGAGGCGGGCGAAGGCCAGCGCCATCGCCTCGAGCGGGAGGCCGAACGCGACCACGCCGCATCCGTCCACCGTCTGCGCGACGCGCTGCACGTCCACGCCGCTCCACCGCGCGACCTGCGCGAGCGCGCGCTGCTGCACCGGGTGGCAGATTCCATCGTAGCCGAGCATCGGCCACGACTCCGTGCGCGCGTAGGCGAGCATGGCGGCGTGCTTCCCCGAGCAGTTGTTGTGCAGCCGCGTGGGCGTCTCCCCCGCCTGCTGCAGCAGGCGCACGCCGCGCCGGGAGAGCGGATCGTGCGGCCCGCACACCAGGTCGCCCTCCTCGAGATCGATGCGCGCGAGCATCGCCCCGGCGAGGGCCACGTGCTCCGGCTCGCCGCCGTGTGAGGCGCACGCGAGCGCCAGCTCGTCATCGCCCCACCCCAGCGCGTCGAAGCCGCCGGATTCCACGAAGCTCATCGCCTGGAACGGCTTGGCGCACGAGCGCCACACGGTGACGAGCGATGGATCGCCCGCCGAACCGATGGTCGTGCCGCGCGCATCCACGACCACCGCGTGCACGCGGTGGCGCGACTCCACGATGTCGCCGCGGGTGGCGACGACGTTCAACTCATACCGCATCACTTGCCGTCGTCCGTTGCGTGGTTGGCGTTCCGCGTCCGAGCGCGAGGACGATCCCCGCGAGCACGAGCGCGCCCCCCGCGAGCGTCGCGGCGGGTGGAACTTCGCGAATGCCGGGGAGCACCGCCGCCAGCAGCGTGGCGCCCACCGGCTCGCCGAGCACCGTCAGGTTCACGAGATACGCCGGGAGGTAGCGCAGCGCCCAGTTCATCCCGGTGTGTCCCAGGAGCATGGGGCCGAGCGCCAGGCCGGCGAAGATCGCCAGCTCGCGCGGCGGCTGCGGCACGAGCGGCACGTCGCGCAGCGCGGCGATCCCGAGCAGCGTGAGGAAGCACGCGCCGTACACCAGGGCGACGTACGGCCACAGGTCGAGCACCGGCCGGAGGCGCCGTCCCACAAGATAATAGAGCGCCGCCGCCACGCCGGCGCCGAGGGCGAGCGCGTCCCCGAGCAGCGCGCCGCCTTCCGCCGCCCCCGCGGCTCGCGCGGCGACGCCCGCATCGCCCCACGCCACCACCGCCCCACCCACCATGGCGAGCACGATCCCCGCCCACTGCCACGGGCGGGGCACCTCGCGCAGCCACACCGCCGACACGAGCGCGACGATCACCGGCTGCGTGTTCACCAGCACCGTGGACGCCGCCACCGTGGTGTACGCGAGCGACGCGTTCCAGCTCCAGAAGTGCAGCGCGAGCATGGCGCCCGCCCCCACCGCGAGCGCGACCTGGCGCGCGTCGAGGCGCCGCCACTGCCGCCACCCGCGCGACGGGATCAGAAACGCGGCGATGACGATGAGGGAGAAGAACAGCCGCCACGCGGCGATGGCCAACGGGTCCGCGTGGGAGAGCCGGGTGAGCGGCGCGGCGATCGAGATCCCGAGGATCGCGAGGAGGAGGACGGCGAGCACGCATGAAAGGTACACCCACGGGCGCCACGGAAGGTACCGGGCGCCGGGGCGCGATGCGCCGGCGCGCCCCGGGCGGAGCCCGCCGTCAGAACACCTTCACCATCCCCTTCGTGTAGCGGCGCGGATGCCGGCGCAGATCGTCGAGGATCGCGTTCAGGTCCGTGAGCGTCTTCTCGAGCTGATCGTAGAGCGTCTGGTCGGTGAGCATGCGGGCGGCGAACCCGTCGCCGGACGTCAGCATGCGCAGGAGGGAGTCGGCCCTGGTCGTCGCGCCGAGCATCCGAACGTACAACGTGTCGTCGGCCATCAGCCGGCCGAGCGTGCCCTGACGCGAGCGCACCAGGCGCAGCACCGTGTCGAGCTGGGCGGTGACGCTCGTCATGTGGTCGTACAGCGTCGGATCGTCCATCAGCCGGCCGAACGTGCCCGTGGGGTTCTGCATCCGCGCGAGCACGCGGTTGAGCGATGTCATGGACGTCGTGAGCTGGTCGTACAGCGTGCGGTTGGTGACGAGCTGCCCCATCGTCCCTTCCCCGCGCACGATCCCGCCGGTGATCGCGTGAAGGTCGTGCGTGAGCTCCACGAGGTCGCCCACGGCGCCCGACGCCTGCTCGATCACCGCCTCGTAGTCGAGCGACGGGACGTTCGGGATGGTGTCGCCCACGGCGAGCACTTCGGCGCGCGGCGTTCCGGGCGTGATGTCGAGCACCTTGTCGCCGAGCAGCCCGAGGCTCTTGAGCTTCACGCGCGAGTCGGCGCGCACCAGGGGGCGCACGTTCTCGTCCAGCTCCATCACCACGCGCAGATTGCGCGTCGTGTCGCCGTCCGCGGGGAGGAGGTCGATGCGCTTCACCACGCCCGCGAGGTGTCCGGCCACCGTCACCGAGCCGCCCTCGCGGAGCCCGTTGGCATTGGGGAGGAAGGTCACGAGGTCGTAGCGCCGCGCGAACAGGTTCGCCGCCTCCCCCAGCTTCACGACCGCGATGACGAGCACGGCGAGCGCCGCGAGGATGAGGGCGCCCACCTTGAGCTGATCCCAGGTGATGAACGTCGAACGCTTCATGATCCCCTCCCCCTGCCGGGCGCGCGCCGCGCGCGCGCATCGGACCGTTCGTCAGAAGCCGCCGAGGAAGTCCCGGATGTAGCGGTCATCGCTCGCCGTCATCTCCTCGGGCGTGCCGTCGAACACGATGCGATGGTCCGCCAGCAGCGCGACCCGCGTCGCCATGCGAAACGCGGAGCGGATGTCGTGCGACACGACGATGCTCGTGACGCCGAGCTCGCGCTGCAGCTTCAGGACGAGCTGCGTGATCGTTCCGGTGGTGAGCGGATCGAGCCCCGACGTCGGCTCGTCGTAGAGCATGATCTTCGGGTTGGCGGCGATGCCGCGCGCGATCCCCACCCGCTTCTTCATCCCCCCCGACAGCTCCGCCGGGAGCTGGTCCATCACCTGGTCCGGATCGAGGTCGACGAATCGCAGCTTCTCCCGCACGCGCGCCTCGATCTCCTCGTCGCTCAGCGTGGTGTGCTCCCGCAGCGGGTACGCGACGTTCTCGAACACCGTCATCGAGTCGAACAGCGCCGCGCCCTGGAACACCATCCCCATCTTCTGGCGCACCCGCAGCGCCTCCTCGAAGCTCAGCTCGTTGATCCGCTCGCCGTCCACGAACACGTCCCCCTGGTCGGGCACGAGGAGGCGAAGGATCAACTTGAGCATCGTGGACTTCCCGGTGCCCGACTCGCCGGCCACGACCACCGTCTCGCCGGCGCGAACGGCGAGCGACACGTCCTCGAGCACGGGCGCCTCGAAGGCGAGCGACACGTGCGAGAGCGCCACCGCCGCGATGCGCACATCGGGCTCGGCGGGGAGGGACTCCGGCGCGACGGACGCGTCCTCGCGCAGCTCGGAGCGGATCGCCTGGCGGAGCGCTGCGTCGCGGCGCTGCCGCGCGCGGTCCTCGGCGCGCCGGCGCTCGCCCACGCCGGCGCGGGGCGCCTCCGCATCGGGTCGCGGCGCATCCGCCGGCGCGTCCGGCGCGCGCGGATCCTTCGACATCACGAGAAGGCGAAGAGGAGCAACTGGGTCATGAAGTAGTCCACGATGAGGATCAGGATGCTCGCCGTGACCACCGTCCGCGTGGTCGACGTCCCCACCCCCTCCGTGCCACCCGTCGTGTTGAGGCCGAAGTAGCAGGCGGTGACGGCGATGATCCCACCGAACACGAACGGCTTGCTCAGCCCCTGGATGAGGTCCGCGGGGATGTAGCGGAGCACGAAGCCGCCCGAGGCGATCTGCTCCCACACCGTCCGCCAGTAGAGCGAGGTCGGGATCCCGACGTACAGCCCCGCGATCACGTTCCCGCCCAGGATCCCCACGAAGTCGGAGAGGATCGTGAGCACCGGCAGCATGATGAGCGCCGCGAGCAGCCGCGGCGTGACCAGCTTCTTGATCGGATCGGTGCCGAGCGTGTTGAGCGCATCGATCTGCTCGGTGACGCGCATCGATCCGAGCTGCGCGGCGATGCCGGATCCCACCCGGCCGGCGACCATGAGTCCCGCGAGCACGGGACCGAGCTCACGGATCATGGAGGCGGTGACGAGACGGCCGATGTACATCGTGGCTCCGAACTGCGCCATCTGAACCGACGATTGCAGCGCGAGCACCATCCCGGTGAAGAACCCGGTGAGGAAGACGATGCCGAGTGATTGGACCCCGATGGCGTCCATCTGCTGCACGAGGTCCGTGCCGTAGAACGGCCGCGCGACGATGAAGCGAGTCGCGTTCCACGCCAGCACGAAGTAGTCCTGGACGGCGAGCACCGTGCGCTTGGCGGCGTCATTGACCCGTTCGAGAATTGGATGCACGGCGTCGTGCGGGCTGTCGGCCTGGCGTCGCGATGTCGGTGGACCGATGCGACAGGGGCAAGCGGCGTGCCGGAGGCGGGTGTTCGGCCGGACCGCGGGGGCGTCGGCGGCCAATCCCTCCCCTTTCGGGGCACGGGGCCTTAGCTTGCGCGCACCATGACGCACACACTCACGAGGGCGCGACTGGGCGAGCTGCTGGAGGCGGCGGGAGGGCGCCGCGTGGCGATCGTCGGCGACGCCATGCTCGATGTGTACCTGCACGGCGACGTCGAGCGGATCTCCCCCGAGGCACCCGTTCCCGTCGTGCGCGTACGCGAGCGGCGGCTGGCGCTCGGTGGCGCGGCGAACGTCGCGCAGAACGTGGCGGCGCTCGGCGCGCACTGCGCGATGATCGCCGTCGTCGGACGCGATGCGAGCGGCGACACGCTGCGCCGCATGCTCGCCGCGATCGGCGCGGACGGCGAGTCGCTCGTCCAGGTCGAGCGCCCCACCACGACGAAGACGCGCGTGCTCGCGCGCATCCAGCAGGTGGTGCGCTTCGACGAGGAGGACGACGCGGACGTCTCCGGCGCCGAGGTGGAGCGCGTGCTCGACGCCGTGCGCCGGGCGGTCGCCGAGGCGGACGCGCTCGTGCTCGAGGACTACAACAAGGGCGTGCTGGTGCCGGCGGTGATCGAGGAAGCCGTGCGGCGCGCCCGCGAGCGCGGCATCCCCGTGGTGGTCGACCCCAAGTACCGCAACTTCTTCGCCTATCGCGGCGCCACGATCTTCAAGCCGAATCGCCGCGAGCTCGAGGCGGCGCTCGGCGCCGCCGTGGACCTCGACCACCCCGAGGCGCTTCCCGCGGCGCTGCGCCGCCTCGACGTCGCGAATCTGCTGCTCACGCTCGGCGAGCGCGGGATGGTGCTGGTCGGCGCGGACGGCGACGTCCACCGCGTCCCGACCACGGCGCGCGAGGTGTACGATGTGGTGGGCGCCGGCGACACGGTGACGGCGTATCTCGCCGCGATGCTCGCCGCCGGCGCCACCGCGCGCGAGGCGGCCGAGGTGGCGAACTTCGCCGCGGGCGTGGAGGTGGGCAAGCTCGGCGCGGCGACGGTGAGTCCCGACGAGGTGCTCGCCGCGTTCGATGCGTTCCGCGAGCGCGAGCGGGCGCCCGCGCCGCCGAGCGCCCGCTTGGACAATCCGGCGCGGGTCGTGTAGCTTTCCACCCGCCGGGCCCTTAGCTCAGCCGGTTAGAGCAGCGGACTCATAATCCGACGGTCGCAGGTTCGAGCCCTGCAGGGCCCACTCTGGGGGTCGGGGGCCAGGGGGTTGCTGGGTCAGGGGGGATGAGGCGGGGATGGGGAAGAGGGATCGGGAACGTCCGCGACAGCGAACGGCGGGGAGAGAGCCATCGGGGTGTGCCCTCCCGCCTCGCTCCTGCCCCGCCATTTCCCCCTGATCCCCGGCCCCCGGTCCCTGGCCCCCGACTCACCCCGTTCCCTCCCGGAACAGCACCAGCGCCTTCACGAACACCTGCCACACCGCCCACGCGAGCGGGATGCCGACGAACAGCCAGGCGCCGACGACCTTCGCCATGGACAGCGAGTCGGTGGGCGCCGAATGCCGGATCTCCGGCTGCGTCGCGTTGGTCATCTCACACCCCCTTGGGCGCCGTCACCGGCGCACCGCGCGCGACCTCGGCGCCGGCCGACGTGTCGCGCGCGGCGCCGAGGTAGTGGAAGCGCGAGCTCACCGGCCGCACCAGCAGGTTGCACACGAAGCCGACGATGAGGAGCGCCGCCATCAGATACATGGTGATGTCGTACGCGTGCGCCTTGGGCACCCCCGACGCGATCTGCTCCTCGCGGATGTAGTTCACGAGCACCGGCCCGAGAATCCCCGCCGCCGACCACGCGGTGAGCAGGCGGCCGTGGATCGCGCCCACCTGCATCGTCCCGAACAGGTCGCGCAGGTACGCCGGGATGGTGGCGAAGCCGCCGCCGTACATCGAGATGAGGATCGCCGCCACGATCACGAACAGGAGCACGCTCCCCGACGCGCCGATGCGAGGGATGCTCGCGTAGAGCGCCGCGCCCAGCGCGAAGAAGGTGAAGTACGTGGCCTTCCGCCCGATGTAGTCGGAGAAGGACGACCACCCGAAGCGCCCGCCCATGTTCGCCAGGCTGAGAAGGCTCACGAACCCCGCCGCCGCGGCCGGCGTCACCCGCCCCCTGAACATCTCCTGGATCATCGGCGACGCCTGCTCGAGGATCCCGATCCCCGCCGTCACGTTGAGGCACAGCACCATCCACAGGAGCCAGAACTGCGGCGTGCGCATCGCCGTGTTCACCTCCACGTCGGCCGTCGTCACGAGCCGTCGCGGCGTGGCGGCCGCCGCGGCGTGGCGGGGGCGCCAGTCCGCGGGCGGGACCCGCACGGTGAACACGCCGTACATCATGTAGATGAAGTACAGGGTCCCCATCGTCATGAACGTCGGCGCCACCCCCTGCGGCGCCGACGTCTTGAAGTAGCTCATGAGGAACACGGAGAGCGGCGAGGCGATCATCGCGCCGCCGCCGAATCCCATGATCGCCATCCCCGTCGCCATCCCCGGGCGATCGGGGAACCACTTGATGAGGGTCGAGACCGGGGAGATGTAGCCGATGCCGAGCCCGATCCCGCCGAGTACGCCGTAGCCCAGGATCAGCAGCCAGAACTGGTGGAGCACGACGCCGGCCGACGCGACCCAGAAGCCGCCGCCGAAGCAGAGCGCCGCCGTGAACATCGCGCGGCGCGGACCCACGCGCTCCAGCCAGGCCCCGAACGCGGCCGCGGAGAGCCCGAGGAACACGATCGCCGTGCTGAAGATCCACGCGAGCGTGGCGAGCGACCAGTCGCCCGGCGCGGATGTGCTGCCGCCGATGAGCCGAGAGAGGGGGATCTTGAAGACGCTGAAGGCGTACACCTGACCGATCGAGAGGTGGATCGCGAGCGCCGCTGGCGGAACGAGCCAGCGATTGTAGCCGGGCTTCGCGACCGAATGCTCTCGATCGAGGAAGGACAGGACGGCCATGTGGTCGACCTCCTCGAGGGTGTGGGCTCGACGGGCGAAGCTACACCCCCTGCACGCTCGGCGCCACTACCATCGAGGCCGGCTGCCAATTACAATTCGGCGTCGTACCGATCGCCGTCGTACTCATCGCCGCTGCGTGCCGGTCACGGCCGCGCATGGTCGCGTAGCTCAGCTGGTTAGAGCGCTGGTCTCACATACCAGAGGTCCGGGGTTCGAGTCCCTGCGCGACCACCTCGTGCACGAGCGCCCCGACATCCACGTGGATGTCGGGGCGCTTTGCATGAAGACGAGGTTGTCGGCTCTCGGCCATCGGCTCTCGGCCATCGGCTCACGGCACACGCCGAGCGCTCTCAATGGTGTGCAGGTGGCCGAGAGCCGCGTCCGTCAGCTCCCCCCTTCCCCCGCGTGCCTGATCCCTCCCCCCTCCCCGACGTACCGCTCGCCGCACACCGCGCACCGCACCTCCACGCGGTCGCCGATCGCCGCCTCCACCGGAAGGCGGATCCCGCACCGGCACATCCACCCCATCACGCGCGCCGGGACGCCGACCATCATCGCGTACGGCGGCACGTCGCGCGTCACTACCGCCCCGGCGCCCACGAAGGCGTACTCCCCCACGGTGTGCCCGCACACGATCGTCGCGTTCGCCCCGATCGTCGCCCCGCGCCGCACGTGCGTGGCCTGATACTCGTGCTTGCGCGAGACGTGGCTGCGCGGGTTGATGACGTTGGTGAACACCATCGACGGGCCGAGGAACACGTCGTCCTCGCAGCACACCCCCTCGTAGAGGCTCACGTTGTTCTGCACCTTCACGTTGCGTCCGAGCGTGACCCCCGGCATCACGACCACGTTCTGCCCGAGGCTGCACCCCTCGCCGATCACCGCCCCCGACATCACGTGGCAGAAGTGCCAGATGCGGGTCCCGCGCCCCACCGCGGCGCCCTCGTCCACGTAGCTCGACTCGTGCGCCTGCCCCCCGCCGGGCAGCTCGCGCATCTGACTCGTGCGCTCGCTCCTGTGCGTCATGGGCGCGGCTCCGGGCGGGCGAAGGTGCGCAGCGGGAGCGCGATCTCCTGCTCGGCACGCGCCGACTCGTAGATGCCGAGGATCAGCTCCAGCGACTTCCGCCCCTCGCGCCCGTCCGTCCCCGGGGCCGCCTCGCCGGCGAGCACCTTCACCACGTTCTCGTAGTACGGCCGGTGCCCCGAGCCATAGACCGAGAGCGGGTTCGGCGCCTGCTTCAGGAGCTCCGCCTCCCGGTCCAGGTCGTCGTAGGCGGCGAACTCCCAGTGCTCGATCCGGTTCAGCGCCGTCCCCCCCACCTTCACCGTCCCCGTCTCGCCGAGGATCGTGATCGAGCCCTCCAGGTTCCGCGGGTAGGTCAGCATCGTCACCTCGATCGTGCCGAGCGCCCCGTTGCGGAAGCGCAGGAGCGCCACGCCCGTGTCCTCGCTCTCGATGCGCCGCGCCAGCGTGGCCGTGCGCGCCACGACCGACTCCACCGGCCCCACGAGCCACTGGATCATGTCCACGTAGTGGCTCGCCTGGTTCATGAACGCCCCGCCGTCGAACTCCCACGTGCCGCGCCACGGGGCGAGGTCGTAGTACGCCTGCGGCCGGTTCCAGCGCACGGTCGTGTTGGCCAGGTAGATGCGCCCGAAGCGCCCGGCGTCGATGGAGCGCTTGAGGAGCTGGATGGCGGGGTTGAGCCGGTTCTGCTTGACGACGAAGAGGTGCACCCCGGCCGCGTCGCAGGCGGCCACGAGCGCGTCGGCCTCCTCGAGGCGCGTGGCCATGGGCTTCTCGCAGATGACGTGGAGCCCGTGCTCGGCAGCCTGGATGCCGTGGCGCGGGTGCAGCCCACTGGGGGTGCAGATGGCGGCGACGTCGGCCGGCGTCTGGGCGAAGAGCTCGGCGGCGCTGGTGAAGAAGGGCACCCCCCACCTCTCGCCGGCGGCGCGCGCGCGCTCGGGGCGCTCGTCGCAGACCCCCACGAGCTCGAGCGCCGGCTGGCTGGCGATCGCCTCGAGGTGCCGCTCGCTGATCCGCCCGCACCCCACGAGCACGATGCGGTACGGCCGGTCGCTCGATCGGCGCGCGCCCGTGGAGCGCTCGGCGCGCTCGTGCACCGTCACGCGGGCACCGTCGCCGCGGCTGGTTCCGGCATCGCGACGCTCCGCTCGGCGCACGCGTTCCGCGTGTCGATGAGGATCCGCGCGAGCCGGCACACGCGCTCGTAGTCCACGCTGGAGTGATCGGTCACGACCATCACCGCGTCCGCGTCGCGCAGCGCCTCGTCGGTGAGCGGCACCGACCGGCCCACCGCGCCGGCCGGCGTGTGTCCATCGTCCACGATCTCCGGGACGTGCGGGTCGTGATAGCTCACGACCGCGCCCTTCGTCGCGAGCAGGTCGAGGATCTCCAGCGCCGGCGACTCGCGCAGATCGTCGATGTCCTTCTTGTACGCGACGCCGAGCACGAGGACGCGCGAGCCCTTGAGCGGCTTCCCCGCCTCGTTGAGCGCGTCCGCCATCTTCGTCACCCAGAACGCCGGCATCTCGGTGTTGATCTCCCCCGCCAGCTCGATCATGCGCGTCTTGTAGTGGAGCGTGCGCATCTTCCAGGCGAGATAGTGGGGATCGAGCGGGATGCAGTGCCCGCCGAGGCCGGGGCCCGGCGTGAACTTCATGAACCCGAACGGCTTGGTCGCCGCCGCCTCGATCACCTCCCAGACGCTCACGCCGAGCTTGTCGCAGATCACGGCCATCTCGTTCACGAGGCCGATGTTGATCATGCGGAAGGTGTTCTCGAGGAGCTTGGTGAGCTCGGCCGCCTCCGGCGAGCTCACCGGCACGACCGTGTCGATGAACAGCTCGTACACCCGCTTCCCCAGCTCGACGCACCGCTCCGTCACCCCGCCCACCACCTTGGGCGTGTTCTTGGTGTGCCAGCGGGGGTTGCCCGGGTCCACGCGCTCCGGCGAGAAGCAGAGGAAGAAATCCTCCCCCGCCGCGAGACCGCGTCGCTCGAAGGTGGGGAGCATCACCTCGCGCGTGGTGCCGGGATACGTGGTGGACTCGAGCACGATGAGCTGCCCCGGGCGCAGCGCTTCGGCCACCGATTCCGTCGCCGCCACGACGTACGACATGTCGGGATCCTTCGTCTTGCCGAGCGGCGTGGGAACGCAGATGGAGATGACGTCGCACTCGGCGAGGCGCGTCATGTCCGCCGTCGCCTCGAGCCGCCCCGCGCGCCGGAGGGCGGCGACGTCGGCGGCGCGAACATCCTTGATGTGACTCTGGCCGGTGTTGACGGTGTCGATCACGCGCGACGACTTCTCGAACCCGATCACGCGAAGCCCCGCCTTCCCCATCTCGACGGCGAGTGGAAGTCCCACGTACCCGAGCCCGACCACGCCGCAGACCACGTCGCGGCGCGCGATCTTTCGAGACAGCGCCTCGTAGGTGCTCATGTCACTCGAAGAGGTTGGCCCCCGTCACGCGACGCTCGGCACGTCCGCCCGGGCCCGCCGGAGCAGCGCGCGCACGCGCGCGCGCCGCGACGGGGCGAAGAGCGAATCGGCCGACGGCGACGGATCGAGGGTAATGATCCCGCGCGCATCCATGCGACCGCGCAGCTCGGCGACGACGTCGTCCGGCACTTCGGCCGGCGACTCGCCGCGGTGGACGACGTACAGGATACCGACCGAGCCCGGGAGCGACGCCACGACGTCATCGTCGGGACTGACCGCCAGCAAGTAGCGCGGAAAGAGTGCCGCGAACCCCGTGCGCTGCCGCACCCGTGGCAGCAGCGTCGTGAACCCGTCCTTCCGTAAGTTAATCTCCACCCACGCTTCGGCGCGCGGCTTGGTGTACAGCAGGATCCAGCGTGTGTCCGTTCCCAATGGAGTCCGTCTCCGACGCTCGCTGCCAGGTCCCCGAAGCGGCACGGCGCGCGAGCGTTCCGATCGCCTCGCGCGCCGCCGCTTCGTCCGCGCTGCCCTCCCGGACGGCCTCCTCTCGAGCCCGGTAACCTTCCGGGGGATGGACAGTCCATCCGGTATGGCGCCTCGCCGGCGCCGGCAGTTGGCGAGAACATAACCGAAGCAAATTGAGCGTTCAAGCGAAGAGCTACCCCTTGCCGATCGCGCCACGGGCACTTTCGGCGCTCGTGCCGTGCGCGCACGCCGCGGCGGGCTGTCCGCTCGGCGTCGACGCCGCGGGCCTCGCCGACGCGCTCCGCCTTGGCGATCACGAGCGGGCGTACCAGATCGCGCGCGCCGCCAACCCGTTCGCGGCGAGCTGCGGGCACGGCTGCCACGCACCGTGCGAGAGCGCGTGCCGCCGACGACACTTCGGGGCGCCGGTGGCGATCGCCGCCCTCGAGGCATACGCCGCCGCCTGCTCCATTCCCGGGACCGCCCACCCTCCCGGCCCGTGTACGAGCGCGCACGACGTCCGCTCCGTGGCCGGCCTCGTGGGCCGATCCCCCGCCCAGGCACTCGCCGCTCCCAGGTCGGGGCGGCGCGTGGCCGTGATCGGCGCCGGCGCCGCCGGGCTCGCCTGCGCGCACGACCTCGCGCTGCTCGGCCACAGCTGCGCGCTGTTCGACCTCGCGGCCGAGCCCGGTGGGCTGCTCACTCGCGGCATCCCCTCGTTTCGATTTCCGACCGATGGCGCGCGCGCCGAGTGCGCCGCCATCCTCGCCATGGGGGTGGAGCTCCACGAGCGCTACCGGATCGAGGGAGGCGGTGACCTCCGAGCGCTGCTCGCCGGCGAGTTCGACGCCATCTTCCTGGCGATCGGCGCCTCGGAGCCGCGCGACGCGATGTTCCCCGACCAGCCGGAGCACCCGTGCGTGGTGGACGGCATGCGGGTGCTCTGGGGCGAGGCGTCGCCCGACGGTACCACGGTCGTCGTGGGCGACGGCGACCTCGCCGTCGACGCCGCCCGCGCCGCGCGGCGCGCCGGCGCCCGCGCCGGCCTCCCCGCGACTCCGGTGCACCTCGTGCTCGAGCGGCCGCTCGATCGTTCGGCGCTCCCGCCGGCGATGCTCGGCTCGGCGCTCGATGACGGCATCGTCGTGCACGACGGGTGGAGCGCGACGCGCTACCTGGTGGACGAGGGGGGCGCGCTCACGGGGGTCGAGCTCGCGCATCGCGGCGACGGGGGCGCGGCGGTGCTGCCCTGCGCCTACGTGGTGACGGCCGGCCCGCGCGCCCCGCGCGCCGCGGCGTTCGCGCCCGAGCTCGCCCTGGACGCGCGCGGCTGCATCGCGGTCGATCCCGACACGCTGGAGACGTCGCTCCCGGGCGTGTGGGCGGGGGGCGCGTGCGCCTTCGGTCACCGCTCCATCGCGCACGCGACCGCCGATGGGAAGCGGGCCGCGTGGCGCATCCACGCCGCGCTCACCGGGGTGCCGGTGCGCGTCGCCCTGATGTCGGCGTGGGTGGAGGTGGACGACTGGGACACCACTCGCGCCGAGCGCGCCATCGCCACCCCGCGCGGCACGCCTCCGGCCGCCGCGCCGCCCACCGATCCGTTCTCCCCCGGCGTGGTGCGCGACGCGCCGGAGATGGCGCGACAGGCGGAGCGCTGCTTCGCCTGCGCGGTGCTCCCCGTGGTGGACGAGAGCTGCACGCATTGCGGCAAGTGCGTGCGCGCGTGCCCCGAGGGCGCGCTCGCCATCGTGGCCGGGCCCCCCGAGCGGCTCCGCCTCGACCAGGAGCTGTGCACGCGCTGCGGCGCGTGCGTGCCGAGCTGCCCCGACGGCTCGATCGCGATGCTGCGCGCCGTCTGGGAGGCACGGCTCACCGACGAGCCGGAGCCGCGCGCCGCCCCGCTGGAGGAGACGCTCGCCGGCGCGACGCCCGCCGGCTGATCAGCCCGCGACGACCACCGCGCCCTGCCGCCGCAACCGCCCGAGCGTGGCCTCGTCCACGCGGGCGGACACGATCCAGCTCTCCCCATCCGGCCGCTGCGACAGCACCTCGCCGGCGCGGTGCAGCTCCGCCAGCATCTTCCCGTCGGCGAACGGGATGCGTAGCTCCGTCACGGGACGGTGCTGCCGCACCGCGGCGAGCAGCGCGCGCCGCAGCGGCTCCAGCCCATCCTCCACCACGGCCGACACGAACACGGAGTTCGGGAGCAGGTTCCGCGCGCGGTCCTGCAGCGCCGCCAGATCGGCCGGCTCCAGACGGTCGATCTTGTTGAACACGTGAAGGATCGGCCGGTCGGTCACGTCCAGCTCGGCGAGCACCTGGTTCACGACCTGGTACTGCTCCTCCCACGTGGGGTGGCTCGCGTCGATGACGTGAAGCAGCACGTCCGCTTCGCGCACCTCCTCGAGGGTGGCGCGGAACGATGCCACGAGGTGGTGCGGCAGCTTGCGGATGAAGCCCACGGTGTCGGTGACGAGCACGCGCTGGCTCTCCCCGAGCGGCACCTCGCGCGTGAGTGGGTCGAGCGTCGCGAACAGCCGGTCCTCCACGAACACCTCGCGCGCCTCGCTCAGCGCGCGCAGGATCGACGACTTGCCGACGTTGGTGTACCCGACGAGCGACGCGCGGAACTCGCCGCGCCGCGAGTGGCGCTGCACCTCGCGGGCGCGCTGCACGCCGGCGAGCCGATCGCGCAGCACGCGGATGCGGTGGTCGATCAGGCGGCGGTCCGTCTCGAGCTGCGTCTCGCCCGGGCCGCGCATCCCGATCCCGCCGCGGAACTTCTCGAGGTGCGTCCACATGCGCGTCAGGCGGGGGAGCAGATACTCGAGCTGGGCGAGCTCCACCTGCATCTTGGCCTCGGCCGTGCGAGCTCGCGTGGCGAAGATGTCGAGGATGAGCTCGGCGCGGTCCATGAGCCGGACGCCGATCGCCTGCTCGATGTTTCGCGCCTGCGCCGGCGAGAGCTCGTCATCGAAGATGAGGAGCGTGGCGTCGGTGCGCTCGGCTTCGGCGCGGAGCTCCTCGAGCTTGCCGCGGCCAAGATAGGTGCTCGGATTGGGCCGATCGAGCATCTGCGTGACCTCGCCCACGACCACCGCGCCGGCGGTGTCGGTGAGCTCGGCCAGCTCCTCCAGATGCTCGCCCAGTTGGTGCCGCGCGCGGGAGCTCTTGATCGGCGCTCCCACGAGGATCGCGCGCTCGACTGGTGCAGCGAGGGAGATGATGTCGCGAGAGATTTCGAAATCTCCTGAGAGAGGTGAGTCGGCGGGCTCGCCTGGCGCGCGTCCGGACGCGCGCCAGGGCGCTCGCCTGGCGCGTGTCTAGCGCGTGTTGCCCCCGAGCGCCGAGTACCGCCCGGTCCGGTCGTACTTGAGCGTGAACGTGCCCACCGAGGAGCCCACCGTGATGTCGCCGGTGACGCGGTACGGAACGGTGCCCGTGTTCATGAGCTCCCGCCCCGCTCTGCCGATCCCACTCCACGAGAAGGAGAGCGGGAGGCGCACCTCGGTGGAGTCGCCGCTCTGCACGGTGAAGCGCGAGTCCGTCGCGCCGGTGCCGAAGGGAATGGTGTCCACGTACAGCTTGTACGTCATCCGCGTGGCGTCGAGTCGAAAGTGGTTCGGGTTGTACACGTTCATCACGATGTCCACCGATCCGCCGGTGAGACCCACCCCGCTCACCTTCACGTCCTTCAATGTCACCACGGGATCCTTGAACCCGCCCAGGCCGAGCGACGCGCACGCCGCCACGGCGCCGACCGTCGCCACCACCGCCACCGCCACGAGGGCGATCTTTCTCATCCGACCTCCGGACCGTTGAGCGCCCGGTCACTCCGGGCGCGAGTGTTTGCGCTTCAGCTCCTCCCACCACGCGAGGCGCTTCGCGATCTCCCGCTCGAAGCCGAACCGCCCCGGCGCGTACAGCACTCTGTCGCGAAGGCGCTCCGGCAGGTACTCCTGCGGGATGTATGCCTCCGGCGCATCGTGCGCGTACTGATACCCCTCCCCATACCCCAGTTCCTTCATCAGACCCGTCGGGGCGTTGCGGATGTGCAGCGGCACGGGCTCCGCCGGGCTCTCCCTGGCCGCCTCCATCGCCGCGCCCAGCGCCGCCTTGGCGCTGTTCGATTTGGGCGCGGTGGCCAGATAGATGGTCATCTCGGCGAGCGGGAGATACCCCTCCGGGGCGCCGAGCATGTGATAGGCGTCTCGCGCCGCCACCGCGATCTGGAGCGCGTTCGGGTCGGCGAGCCCCACGTCCTCGGCGGCCATCGCGATCGCCCGGCGGAAGATCGTCATCGGATCCTCGCCCCCGTCGAGCATCCGCGCCATCCAGTACAGCGCCCCCTGCGGATCGCTCCCGCGCAGCGACTTGTGATAGGCGGAGAGCAGGTTGTAGTGCTCCTCCCCCGCCTTGTCGTGCCTCGCGAAGCGGAGCTGCATCGCCTCGCGCGCCACCTCGACGGTGACGCGTCCCCCGGGTCCCACGTGCTCTGCCGCCGCCTCGAGCACGCCAAGTGCGCGCCGCGCGTCTCCATCCGACTCGGCGGCGATGAGCGCGAGCGCGTCATCGTCGACCTCCGGCGCCCGCGCGCCGAGACCGCGCTCCGTGTCGGCGAGCGCGCGGCGGAGCACCTCCGCCACGTGCGGCGCCTCGAGCGGGCGCAGCACGAACACGCGCGAGCGCGAGAGCAGCGCGCCGTTGATCTCGAACGAGGGATTCTCCGTCGTCGCTCCGATCAGCGTGACCGTGCCGCGCTCGACGTGCGGGAGGAACGCGTCCTGCTGCGCCTTGTTCAGCCGGTGGATCTCGTCCACGAAGAGGATGGTCCCCCGCCCCGTCATCGCCAGGCGCTCCTCCGCCGCGGCGACGATCTCCCGCACGCGCGGCACCCCCTCCGTCACCGCCGAGAAGGGAACGAACTCGCGATCGGTGTAGCGCGCGATGAGAAAGGCGAGCGAGGTCTTTCCGGTCCCGGGCGGCCCCCAGAGAATGATCGAGCCCGGCACCCCCTTCTCCACCGCCACGCGCAGCGCCTTCCCCGGCCCGAGGATGTGCTCCTGCCCCACCAGCTCGTCGAGCGTGCGCGGGCGCATGCGCGCCGCCAGCGGCTGCGCCGACTCCGGCGGGTGGAAGAGCGTCGGCTCCTCCCGCGCACCGCGCCCGCGACCACCGCGCGCCGGCATCGTCACCGCCCCAGCGCCGCGCGCGAGAGCAGGTAGAGGCCGCAGCCGGCGAAGAAGCCGAGCTGCAGCCGCCACCCGTGCTTCGCCTGGAACTCCGGGATCAGATTCGATGCGCCCACGTACAACGTCACCCCCGCCGAGATGCCGAGCCCGAGGTCGGTGAGCGGGCCCAGGTGATCGGTGAGCAGGACTCCTGCCAACGTGGCGAGCCCGAGCGCCGCCGCCGCGTACAGCGCGCGCGCCCGCCCCGCCCCCGCGGCGAGGAAGAGGCTGGAGATCGCGAGCCCCTCTGGCAGCTTGTGCAGCACGACGGCCATGAACACCAGTTGGCCGAGCGCATCGCTCACGTGGAAGCCGGAGGCGATCGCCACGCCATCGACGAAGGTGTGCAGCAGCAGCCCGCCGAGCGCCGACACCCCGACCATCTCCGAGACCTCGTGCGTCTCCTCGCCGAAGTGGAAGTGCGGCGCCAGCGTGTGCTGCGTGAAGTGCACGAGCAGGAAGCCGGCGAGCGCCGCCACCGCCCCCGCGCTCCCGCTGCGCGCGATCGCCTCGGGGAAGATGTCGACCAGCGACGCCGAGACCATGAACCCGGCGGCGAGCGCGAGCAGCGTGTCGAGCGCCTCCACGCTCCACCGGGCGCGCCACGTCACCGCCGCGGCGCCCGCCACGTTGGCGAGCGCCGCCACCAGCGCGTACTGCAGGGCGGCGTGGTTCACGCCGGCGCGAGGCGCAGCGACTCGGCGAGCGCGGCGATCCCGCGCACGAGCTCCGGCGCATCCGGGAACTCGGGGTGCGCGTGCCGCCAGCTCTTCGTCCGCACCAGCCGCTGCTCCTCCAGCCCCTTCCCCTGCAGGATGTACAGCCACTGGTCGGTGCGCGCGTAGATGAACAGCTCGAGCACCGCGTTGAGCGTGAGCTGATCCTCGCTCGTGTACACCGAGAGCTCGACGCCCCCGTTGGCCGCGATCTGCGTTTCCAGGCGGGCGAGCGCGTCGCGCACGTCGGGGAGCGCGAGCCGCTCACCGGACCACGAGCGACCCGTGCGCTGATCGGTCACGGCGAGATCCACGGCGGGGGGGAGGTGCTCCATGAGGGCGAGAAAGAGATCCACCACGCGCTCGGCGTTGGCGACGAGGTGCGCCATGTAGTAGTCCGTCTCCTTGGTGAAGACGAACCCGTCGGCCGCGCTGCGGAAGCGCTTCCAGATCGACGTCTCGGGCTGGCGGCCGCGAAAGAGCATGAGAGCTTTCGGCGAGAGCGAATCGGCGCGCGCGACGACGCGCGTCAGGGGCGCACGGCGCCCGTGAGTCGTTCAAAATGCGCGCGAGCCCGCTCGAGGAGCCAGTCCCTCCGGTTGCGCGACGGGTCGGCGAGCACGTCGTCGAGGAGCAGGAGGAGCACCTTGCCGAGCGTGGGCCCCGGTGGAATTCCGGCGGCGCGCAGGTCGTCGCCGTCGACGGCGAGATCGCCCACCTCCACCGGATCCCGGAACGCGATGCGGATCGCGCGCCGGTACACCGAGCGCACGCGCGCCGGCAGCGGGACGCCGCCGGGCACCTCCGCCCCCGTGCGCCGCTCCCCCGAGAAGCGAGCCGCCGCCAGGCGCAGCACCGCGCGCGCGCGCGTGCGCCCGGTCCGGCCGATCCAGCGGCGCATCACCTCGTCCGATGGCGGCGCATCGGCGTCCAGCGCGCCGCGGATCGCCGGCTCCAGCTCCCGCCACCGCCCCACCACGCCGCCGATCCACGCCACGTCCGCGTTCGAGAAACGCAGCGCCCGCGCCGCGCGTTCCGCTCCCGGCCCGGGAAGCTCCGCGAGCAGCGCCGTGAGCCGCTCGATCCGCCGCTCCGGCCGCGCGCCCTTGGCCGGCCGGGCGATCGCGTCCAACGACGCCAGCGTGACGTCGGACACCTCGGCCAGCGCCGGCACCAGCGTGCGCAGCGCCCCGCTCTCCCGCCACAGGCGGAGCGCGACGCTGGGACACGCGACCTGCTCCATCGTCTTCTCGAGCTCCTGCTTCACGCGCTCCATGGAGAGCCGCCCGAGGTGCGGCGCGCTCTCCACGATCGCGCTCCACGTGGCCGGCTCGATCCGGAACTCGAAGCGCGCCGCGAAGCGGATCGCGCGCAGCGCGCGCAGGCGGTCCTCCCGCATCCGCGCCGCGGCGTCGCCCACCGCGCGCACCACGCGGCGCTCCAGGTCCGCCCGTCCGCCGAACGGATCGCGGATCTCCCCCGTGCTCGGCGAGTACGCGATGGCGTTGATCGTGAAGTCGCGGCGCGCCAGGTCGTCATCGAGCGACGCCCCGAACTCCACCACCGCGTGCCGGCCGTCGGTGCGCACGTCGCGCCGGAACGTCGTCACCTCGTGCATCGTGCCCTCGGCGTCGAGCACGCCGACGGTCCCGAACTCGATCCCCACCGGGATCGTGCGACGGAAGAGCTTTCGCACCTGTTTCGGCGTCGCCGCCGTGGCGAGGTCCCAATCGAGGTGCGAAGCCCCGAGGAGCGCATCGCGCACCGCGCCCCCCACGCACCAGGTCTCGAAGCCCGCGCGCGTCAGCACCGCCGCGATCTCGAGGACCGCGGCGGGTGGTGACAGGGGGGACGTGGTGCGGTTCGCTGGAGGCACGGTGTCCGGGCGATCACGTACGCGCCGAGGCGTCGATGGTCCGCGTCCCCTCGAACATCTCCCTGAGCGCGCGCGCCTCGAGGCCGGCGCCGAGCGCGAGGGCGAGGTCGATGCGGGCCTGTTGCGGCCGCCGGCCGACGGCCAGGATGGCCCCGAGATCGTGCAGGCGCCGCGCGCCGCCGGGATAGCCGTAGGTGAGGCCGACGCGCCCCCGGTGCGCCCGCGACGTGATCACCACCGGCTTCCCGTCGCCGATCCACCGCTCGATCCCCGGCACCATCGCCGGCGGCACGTTCCCCCGCCCCATCGCCGCCACGACCACGCCGCGCGCGGTGCGGCGCGAGCAGTCGAGCAGTCGGTCGTCCGCCCCCGCCCAGGCGTGGATGATGTCCACGGGGAGCGCGGGCGCCGCGGGCGCGAGCGGCATGGGCTGCGGCGGAAGCGCGCGGCGAAAGATGACCACGCCGTCATCGACCACGCCGACCGGACCGAGTCCCGGGCTCTCGAAGGCGTCCAGCAGATGCGTGTGCGCCTTCGTCACGTCGATCCCGGCGAACACGCGGCCGGACATCGCCACCATCACGCCGTAGCCGCGTGCATCGGGCGCGGCCGCCACGCGCACCGCGTCGAGCAGGTTGGACGGCCCGTCCCACCCGAGGTCGCTCGCCGTGCGCATCGCGCCGGTGAAGACGATCGGCTTGTCCGCCGGGAGGGAGCGCGCCGCGAGATACGCCGACTCCTCCAGCGAGTCGGTGCCGTGCGTGACGACCACGCCCCGCACGTCCGGCCGCGCCAGGTGCTCGGCGATCCGCCCGCGCAGCGCCCACATCCGCTCCATGGTCATGTGCGGACCGGGGAACGCGCCCCACTCCTCCACCTCCACCGGCGACACCTGCTCGATCCCCCGCGTGGCGTCCAGGATCTCGCGCCCGGAGAGCGCCGGCACCGCGCCCCCCGCCGCCGCATCGTGGCGCATGGAGATCGTGCCGCCGGTGAACAGGATGACGATCATCGCGACGTCGCGCCCGCGCTCACCCACACAGGACGCTCCCCCCGTTCACGTTCAGGATCTCCCCGGTGATGTGCCTGGCGAGCTCGGAGCAGAGGAAGACGATCGGACCGGCGATGTCGCGGGCGGTGGCGACGCGGCCGAGCGGGATCGTCGCCGCGATCCGCTCGCGTCCGCCCTCGGCGAACGGCTCATCGCACATCTCCGTGTCCACCCAACCCGGCGCCACGGCGTTCACCGTGACGTCGCGCGCCGCGAGCTCGACGGCGAGCGACTTCACAAAGGAGATCATCGCGCCCTTGGATGCCGCGTAGTCGGCATGGAAGGACTCGCCGCGCTGCCCGGCGGTGCTCGATACGAGGACGATGCGCCCCCCGCGCCCGATCGCCCGCGCGGCCGCGCGCGTCGTGAGGAACATCGACTCCACGTTCTGCATCATCGTCCGCCGCCACCGCTCGTCCGACAGCTCGGCCACCGGGACATCCTCCGGCGGCCAGATCCCGGCGTTCCCCACGAACAGGTCGAGGCCGCCGAGCTCGCGCTCCATCCGCTCGAACAATCCCTCCACCCCCTCGCGCGTCGAGATGTCGCCGGCGTGCGCGAACGCGCGTACCCCCCGGTCGGCGATCTGTCGCACCACCTCCGCCGCCGCGTCCTCGCGCGCGCGGTAGCCGATCCCCACGTCGGCGCCGCATTCCGCGAGGAGCAGCGCCGTCGCCGCCCCGATGCCACGCGAGCCGCCGGTCACCAGGGCGCGCTTGCCGCGCAGGGAGATCACAATTCCGCCTCCACGAGCTCGCAGATCGCGTGCTCGATGCACAGGTGCAGCTCCTGCGCGCGGTCGGTGCGGTCGGTGGGGATCACCACGCTGTGGTCCGCCATCCCACGCAGCGCGCCGCCATCGCGCGCCGAGAAGGCGAGCACCGGCACCCGCTTCGCGCGCGCCGCTTGGGCGGCGCGAAGCACGTTCGGCGAGTTGCCGCTGGTCGAATGGATGATCAGCAGGTCGCCGGGCCTGGCGAGCGCCTCCACCTGCCTGGCGAACACCTCGTCGAAGCCCAGGTCGTTCCCCGCGGCCGTGAGCAGCGAGGTGTCGGTGGTGAGCGCCACCGCCGGATACGCCCGCCGGTTGCGCGCGAACCGCACCACGTACTCCGTGGCGAGGTGCTGCGCATCGGCCGCGCTTCCGCCGTTGCCGCAGAAGAAGAGCGTGCCGCCGGCACGGACCGTCGCGCGCACCATCTCGGCGGCGCGCGCGATGTCCGCGGCGAGCGCATCGGCGGCGCGCCTGGCGGTGTCCGCCAGCTCGTGCAGGGTGCGGGTCAGGCTGTCGGTCATCATCGTCCGAGGAAGAGTTCACGAAGGCGCACGAGCATCCCGTGCTCCAGCCGCGGGGTGGGCGCCACGGGGAGGAGGGGCTGCCGCGCGAGCAGCCGTTCCGCGTTGGTGTGCGTGAGCAGCTGCGCCTGCTCGACCGCGCCGATCTCCTCCAGCCACCGGCGCGCGGCGGCGAGGGAGCGGCGGTCGCCATGATTGTCGCTGGCGATGCAATCCACCAGCCCCTCCTCGAGCATCGCCCGCGCCAGCCGGCACATCGGCGCCTTCCCGAACAGCATCGCGGAGTCCACCTGGATCACCGCCCCGACGCTGCGCCATTCGAGCACCATGTCGAGCGTGGCCCCGTGATAGCGCTCCGGGTGCGCGAGCACCGGGATCACGCCGCTCATCCGGATGCGCAGCAGCTCGTGCGCGGCGCCGGGCGGCACGTTCATGCGCGGGAACTCGACCAGCACCGCGCCCGAGCCCCCGAGCTGCAGCCCCGGAGCACGGAGGTCGATGCCCGGGGCATCGAGCATGATCTCCCACCCCTGCCGGAGCGCCGGCTTGGGCGGTGCCGCCGCCGCGAGGCGCGCGAGGATCTCGGCGTAGCGCGCCACCGGCGCGCGCGCCGCGTCGGTGGCGCGCAGGTGCGGCGTGCACACGAGCACGTCCACTCCCTCCCGGCCGAAGCGCTCGAGGACGGGCACCGAGACCTCGATCGACGGGGATCCATCGTCCACCCCGGGGAGCAGGTGCGAATGGATGTCGATCACGAGCGTGCCGCCTGGGCGAGCGCGCCGACCGCTCGCGGTCCCACCCGTTCGAGGAGCGTGCCCACCACCACGACGTCCGCGCCGGCATCGCGCGCGGCGCGCACCGCGTCCGCCCCGCGCACGCCGCCGCCCACGAACAGCGGCCCCGTCGTGGCCTCGCGCGCCGCGCGCACGAGCGCGGGCGACACCGCTCGCGCGGCCCCGCTTCCCGCATCCAGGTACGTGGCGCGCATCCCGATGTGCATCGCCGCCCGCACGTGCGCGGCGACGATCTCCGGCTTGTCCGCCGGAAGGGGGCGCGTCTGACTCACCGACTCCACCGACGTCACGCACCCGCCGTCGATCAGGCAGTACGCCGTGCTCACGACCTCGATGGTCGGGTGCGCCGCGAGGAAGGGAACCGCACGCACGTGCTCCTCGATCAGGTACTGCGCGTTCCGCCCCGACACGAGCGAGAGCAGGAGCACGGCGTCCACGCCGCTCACGAGCTGCGACGCCATGGCCGGGAACTGGAGGAGGGGGAGGGTCGGGGCGTGCCGCTTGAGCACCCGCGCCACCGCCGCGGTGTCCCCGCGCCCGCCGAAGCTGTCGCCCAGGAGCAGCGCCGCCACCCCCTCGCCCTCGGCGCGCCGCGCGAGCTCCGCCGCCGCATCGAGCCCGGTCCGCGCGGGGTCCACCAGCACCGCCAGCCCCCCTCCCCCGCTTCCTGCTCCCCGGCTCGCACCCGCGACCGGAGCGAGACGTTGCATCACGCTCACGCGCGACGCTCCGCCGCCAGCCGCGCGAGCCGCGCCATCGCCCCGTCGGCGCGCGCGGCGATCGCGTCCGGCTCGTCGCTCGCCGCCTCGAACGCGTAGGTGACCAGCGCATCGGCGGCGAGCAGGTCGAGCGCGCGATCGCGCCCCGCATCCGGCGTGGAGAGCAGTTGGTGGAGTATCGCCTCCGCGGCGGCGAGCGACGCGTCCTCCACGTGCGCCACGTCGCGCCCGAGCGCCGGCGCGAGCGCCTCCTCCAGCCGCGCCGCCAGGAGCGGCGGCGGTGGAGGCGTGCGCGTCGCGAGCCAGCCGCCGATCGTCACGCGGCCGCGCCGAGCGCCGCCCGCACGATCGACGGCGCCTTCGCCATCGCGTCCCGGAGCCGCGCCGCATCCGGAATTCCCGCCTGCGCCATGTGCGGCTTCCCGCCGCCGCGCCCCCCGGCTTCGGCGGCGATCGCCCGCACGAGGGCGTCCGCCCGCACGCCGCGCTCGCGCAGGTCGTCGGTGACGACCACGAGGAGCGTGGTCTTGCCGTCGCCGAACGACGATCCGAGCACGCCCACCCCCGAGCCCAGCGTCTCCCGCAGGGCATCGCCCAGCGCCTGCAGCTCCTTCACGTCGATGGCGTTCACCGGTGCGGCGACGATGCGAGCGCCGTCCACCCGCTCCGCGTCGGCCACCAGGCGCTGGATCTGATCCCCACCGCCGCGCAGCGCCTCGTCGAGTCGCTTCTGCAGCGCGCGCCGCTCGTCGAGCAGCGTCTCCACGCGCTTCACGACTCCGTCGGCTGGCGCGCGCATCAGCTCGGCCAGCTTCGTGAGGCGGGCCTCCTCCTCCCGAACGTACTCGTAGGCGCGCGGGCCCGTGTACGCCTCGATGCGCCGCACGCCGGCCGCCACGCCGCTCTCGCTCACGATCTTGAACAGCGCGATCTGCCCCGTGTTGCGCGCGTGCGTCCCCCCGCACAGCTCCCGCGACCACCCCGGAATGGTGACCACGCGTACGACGTCGCCGTACTTCTCGCCGAACAGCGCCATCGCCCCGGAGGCCACCGCCTCCTTGTACGGCCGCTGCTCGAACACGAGGTCCACGTCGGCCCAGATCCCGCGGTTCACCCACGTCTCGATCTCGGCGAGCTGCCGCGCATCGAGCGGACCGTGGTGCGTGAAGTCGAATCGCAGCCGGTCGGGAGCCACGAGCGACCCCGCCTGGTGCACGTGCTGCCCGAGCACGGCGCGGAGCGCCGCGTGCAGGAGGTGCGTGGCGGTGTGGTTGCGCTCCGTGTCGCGCCGGCGGTCGGTGGGAATCCGGGCGATCGCCGTGCCGAAGTGGAAGGTGCCGCTCAGGCGCCCCACGGCGGCGTTGAACCCCTGGAGCTTGCGCACGTCGGTCACCTCGACGCGCCACCCCTCCCCCACGATCTCCCCGATGTCCGACACCTGCCCCCCCGACTCGGCGTAGAAGGGCGTGTCGCGCAGCACCATGGCGATGCGTCCGCCATCGAGGCGGCGCACCGCCACCACCGGCGTCTCGATCTCCACGACGTCGTAGCCCACGAAGTTGGACGCCGGCATCGGCCCCGCCTCGGGGTGCCGCTCCCACTTCGACAGGTCGGACAGCTCGTCCGCCACCACGGTGATGTCGCGCGCGCGCCGCTCATCGCGCGACTGCTCGCGCTGCGCCTCGAGCGCCCGCTCGAAGCCGCTGATGTCCACCGTGTAGCCGCGCTCGCGGGCCATGAGCTCCGTGAGGTCGATCGGGAAGCCGAACGTGTCGTACAGCCGGAACGCGTCCTCGCCGGAGATCGTCCCCCTCAGCGACGTCGAGCCCTGCGTGGTGTTGGCCGGCGCGAGCTGGTCGAAGCGCTGCATCCCCCCGCCGATCGTGTCGAGGAACCGCTCCTCCTCGGCGCGCGTGGTCTCGAGGATGAGCGCGCGCCGCTCGCGAAGCTCCGGGTACGCGTCGCCGAGCGTGTCGATCGCGCGCTCGGCCACGTGCACGAGCGTCGGCGCCGTGCGGCCGAGCAGCCAGGCATGACGCACGGCGCGGCGCAGGATGCGGCGCAGCACGTACCCACGCCCCTCGTTCGACGGGAACACGCCGTCGGCGATCAGGAACGCCACCGCGCGCGCGTGATCGGCGAGCACGCGGAACGAGGCGCCGTCCACCACGCGCCCCCCCACCGGCGCCGGGGGCGCGCCGGCGATCGCGACCTCCGGATAGGGAAGCCCCACGGCCTCCTGCGCCGCGGCGAGAAGGGGGAGGAACAGGTCGGTGTGATAGTTGGACGTCACCCCCTGGAGGACCGCGGCGATCCGCTCGAGTCCGGCCCCGGTGTCCACGGACGGCCGAGGAAGGGGCACGAGCGTGGCATCCGCCTGCCGGTCGAACTGCATGAACACCAGGTTCCAGATCTCGAGGAAGCGACCCGCCTCGGCCCCTTCCACGAACGCCGCCTGCGAGAACTCGTCGCGGTCGGTGTCCGTCCATTCCCCGCGCGCGTCGGCCGGAAAGGTCCAGTCGCGGGTCACCTTCGCCAGGTCGACGTACAGCTCCGTGCACGGTCCGCACGGGCCCGTGTCGGCCATCTGCCAGAAGTTGTCCTTCTCCCCCAGCCCGTAGATGCGGGAATCGGGAAGGCCGGCGATCTCCCGCCAGAGCGCTCGCGCCTCGTCATCCGACTCGAACACCGTCACCCGGAGGTGCCGGCGGTCGATGCCGAGCTCCCCCGTCACGAACTCCCAGGCGAAGCGGATCGCGTCGCGCTTGAAGTAGTCACCGAACGAGAAATTGCCCAGCATCTCGAAGAAGGTGTGGTGGCGGTAGGTGTGCCCCACCTGCTCGAGATCGTTGTGCTTTCCACCGGCGCGCACGCACTTCTGCGCCGTGGTGGCGCGCCGGCCGAACGTCGGCGGCTCCTGCCCGAGGAAGATCTTCTTGAACTGCACCATCCCCGCGTTGGTGAAGAGCAGGGTGGGATCATCCCGGGGGACGAGCGACGAGCTGGGGCGCACGACGTGCCCCTGACGCTCGAAATACTCGAGGAACCGGCGGCGAATCTCGGAAGCGAGCATAGTGCGACAATATACCGGGCCAGCGGCACGGACGAGAAGTGGGCGGGGCGTTGGAGGGCGTGGACGCGCCCACGCCACACCTCACCACTCCCCCCCGTCGCTCCCCCCCAGGAGCGACTCCATGACTTTCCGGATGTCGTCCGACTCGTACCCTCTCCGCGCGAGGAAGGCGTAGAGGCGGCGGCGGCGAGTGGGAGGGTCGAGGCGGGCGAGCGTGCGCAGCTTCTTCGATGCCACGCGTTCCAGGATCGCCCCCTCGTCCACCGATTCATCGGCGAGCACGTCGTCGATCGCCTCGTCCGCCACGTCGCGCGCGACGCCACGGCGGGACAGCTCGGCCTGCAAGCGCCGGCGCGAGAGCCCCGCGCCCTCCACCTTGGCGCGGGCGAACTGCCGCGCGTACGCCGCGTCGTCGAGCAGCCCGAGCGCGAGGAGCCGCTCGATGGCGGCGTCGGCGTGCTCGGGCTCCTCCCCCTTTCGCACCAGGGCGGTCCGGAGCTCGCGCGCCGAGCGCGACCGGATGGCGAGCAGGTCGAGCGCCCGATCGAAGGCGTGGAGCGCGCGCGCGGCGTTCTCCACCAGGAGCGCGAGCGCCTCGTCGTACGGGCGGCCCACGTGCAAGCGGAGGCGCTCGATCGCCTCCAGCGAGAGCGTGGCGACCGGCTTCCCTCCCACCGAGAGCTCGAAGCGCCCCTCGCGCCTGGGGCTCGGCACGACACCGGTAATGAGCGGTGTAGTCATGGCTCGCGTGTTCCTCTCACACCAAAACGGGAAGTGCCGAGGGAAGGAAGCGCGAGATTGGGGCATTTACCGGGTACCCCTGATCTCAGCGTTCCTCCCCTCGGCACCTGTAGCTGCCGGGAGCGCGTCCCGATTACTCCTCCGCGGGCTCTCCCTCGCCGGAGGCGGCGCGGATTCCGAGGATGGCCTTCACCTTCTCCTCCACCTCGGCCATGAGCGCCGGATTGTCCTTGAGGAACAACTTCGCGTTCTCGCGCCCCTGCCCGATTCGCTGCCCGTTGTAGCTGTACCAGGCACCGGACTTGTCGATCACGCCCCCCTCGGCGGCGATGTCGAGCACGAGCGACGCGTGGCTGATCCCTTCCGCGTACATGATGTCGAACTCCGCCTGCTTGAACGGCGGGGCGACCTTGTTCTTGACCACCTTCACCCGGACGTGGGAGCCGATCACGTCTTCCTTCTCCTTGACCGGCCCGATGCGGCGGATGTCGAGGCGCACCGACGCGTAGAACTTGAGCGCCTTACCACCCGTGGTCGTCTCGGGATTGCCGAACATGACGCCGATCTTCTCGCGGAGCTGGTTGATGAAGATGACCGACGTCTTGGAGCGCGCGATCGCGCCGGTGAGCTTGCGCAGCGCCTGGCTCATGAGCCGGGCCTGCAGACCGACGTGCGAATCGCCCATCTCCCCTTCGATCTCCGCCTTCGGCACCAGCGCCGCCACGGAGTCGATCACCACCACGTCCACGGCACCGGAGCGCACGAGGATCTCGCAGATCTCGAGCGCCTGCTCGCCGGTGTCCGGCTGCGACACCAGGAGGTTCTCGACGTCCACTCCCAGCTTCGCGGCGTACTCGGTGTCCAGCGCGTGCTCCGCATCGATGTACGCCGCCACGCCACCCGCGCGCTGCGCGTTCGCCACCACGTGCAGGCACAGCGTGGTCTTGCCGCTCGACTCGGGGCCGTAGATCTCCGTGACGCGCCCGCGCGGGATACCCCCCACGCCGATCGCCGCATCCAGATTGATCGCCCCGGTCGGAATCGCGTCGACGCGAACCTTCGCTCCCTCGGACCCCATCTTCATGATGGAGCCCTTGCCGCAGCTCTTCTCGATCTGCGCAATGGCCAGATTGAGCGCTTTCTTCTTGTCGTCCTGAACCGTGGAGACAGCCATTCTCGTCCGCCCTGTGGTGAATCGTGATACAACCGTTGATCTGGCCGTGCCCGGAGAATCTACCCCCAAACGAGGCGATTCACAGACCCGAATAAAATACGAAAGTACGGCCGGAATGTCAACTCGTTCGGGGTAGGGCGAAGGCGTTCTCCACGTGCCGAACATGCACTCGTCCGCCATCGATCAATACCCCGATCACATCGAATCGATACACCTCCCCTGCACCCCCGAATCGCGCGATCCACACCCGCGCCGAACGCACCAGCTCCCGCTGTTTCCGCCACCCCACCGCCTCCACCGGGTGCCCCCACCGCCGGCTCCGGCGCGCCTTCACCTCCACGAACGCCACCGTGCCGCTCCGCTCGACCACCAGATCCAGATCCCGGTGACCGCTCCGGAACCGGCGGGCCAGCACCCGCCACCCGCGGGCGACCAGCCACCGCTCCGCGTACCGCTCTCCCTCCAGCCCCAGCGCCTGCGTGTCGGCCGACATGGGGGGAAGCTACCCCCCTCCCCCGAAGCCGTCGCCATCGATTCACCCGAGCCGGTACCCGAACCATGCGCGGGCGCCTCGCGACTGCCGCATGGCACGTCCTCTGCCTTTTACGTGGGCCGCCGGGCCGCCGGATCGGGCCGGACAGCAGCATCTGCTCTCACGGAGAGTGCACCCATGCACGCGTTCTTTCGTCGGTTCGCGCAGCGGACGTCCACCGCCACCGGCTCCGCATGGGCCTTCCTGACCGCCGTCATCGTCATCATCGCCTGGGCGGCCACCGGGCCCCTCTTCCACTACTCCGATACGTGGCAGCTCGTCATCAACACCGGCACGACGATCGTCACGTTCCTCATGGTCTTCCTCATCCAGAACACGCAGAACCGCGACGCCACCGCGATGCAGCTCAAGCTCGATGAGCTGCTCCGCGCCGTGGAGGGCGCGCGGACCAGGCTCGTCGACCTCGAGGATCTCTCGGACGATCAGTTGGCGGCGCTCAGGCGGCAGTTCCAGATGCTCCGCGAGCACACGGAGCGCGAGGTCGGCCGCACCGCGAACGGGGCCGCCGACCAGCGCTCCGGCGGCGGCCGCCGCATGGGGGACCCGGTGGGCGAGTGAGCCCTCGCCCCGCCCGCCCTACCGCGACACGCCGTGCTCGGCGAGCAGCAGCTCGAGCTCCGCGTTCGCCATGCCGACCACCGGGATGCGCTCCTTGAGCATCACGCCGTCGCTCTTGCGCACCCACATGCGCTGGCTCCCCCTCCCGACGTCCAGCGTCACGATCCAGCAGTCGAACCGCCCATCGGGCACGAGCAGCGACTCCTCGCCCGTGGTGCGCATGACGAGCGGCACGATCCCGCTCTCGTCGCGTCCCAGCGCGGCGAGGCTCGCGCTCCCCTTCCACGTCGGACCCACGGGAGACACCGCCACGAGCCGCTCGAGGAGGTACAGGTTGGCGAGGACGCCCGGCACCTCGGCGAGCGCGGCGTACCCGTCTCCCGTCTCGCCCGAGAACGTGGCCCGGATGCTGTCCCGCGCGAACTCCGTCGTCACGTCCGACCCGGGCGTGTGCATCACCCGCCGGAGCGGCGTGAGATCGGACTTCGCCAGGTACAGCGTGTCGCCGAGCGTCACGGTGGCGAGCTGTCGGGAGTCCACGAGCATCCACGCCGGCGCGCCGCGGTAGGTGGTGTCGCGCAGCTCGAGCGTGCGGAAGCCGAGGCGGCTGGGCGCGCTCGATCCCATGAGGCGAGCCACGTACGTCCACTTCCCCGGCTCGAGCCGCGCCGCGTTCGCCGCCGTGACCAGCGCGGGGGCCTCCGCGGGGGACGTCCCGGTGGTGTCGGCGGTCCCCGCTTGCGGCATCTGGGCGCGCAGGGGAGCACCCGGAGCGAGCGAGCTGGCGAGGGCGATGGCGGCCAGGTACGTGAGCCTCGACACGGGAACCTCCTGCGCTGATGACGGGCGGGGCGCGGCGATCGACCTACGGCCCGCAGATGCGATCGAGGTCTTCCAGTCCGACGAGGACGTCGCGCGCCTTCGATCCGTCCGGCGGGCCGAGCACCCCCGCTTCGTGGAGCTGATCAATGATACGCGCCGCGCGCCCGTAGCCAACCTTGAGCCGGCGCTGCAGGAGGGAGGTGGAACCGAGCTGGTGCTGGATGACCACCTCGGCCGCCTCGCGAAAGAGCTTGTCCCGCTCCCCCGGCTCCGGCGCGTCCTGCGCGGCGCCGGACTCGAGCGCCTCGCGCTGGCGCACCGTCTCCAGGATGTCCGGCTCCGCCTCCATCGGCTCTTCCGGGATGAGCCCCTGCGCCTCGAACGCCTGCCGCTTCGCCGCCTTGCGCTCCTCGTACCAGCGCATGAGCTGCTCGGTGTCCTCGCTCGAGATGTACGCGCCCTGCAGCCGCCCCGGCTCCGACTTGCCGGGGGGGATGAACAGCATGTCCCCGTTGCCGAGCAGCGCCTCGGCGCCCACGCCGTCGATGATCGTGCGGCTGTCCACCTGCGATGCGACGCGGAACGCGATCCGGCTCGGGAAGTTGGCCTTGATGAGTCCCGTGATCACGTTCACGCTCGGGCGCTGCGTGGCCAGGATGAGGTGCAGGCCGATCGCGCGCGCCTTCTGGGCGAGCATGGCGAGCGGCGTCTCCACCTCCCCCTGCACCGTCATCATGAGATCGGCCAGCTCGTCGATGACCACCACGATGTACGGGAGCACGCCCCCCTTGTACACGAGGTCCTCGAACGCCACGTCGTCGCGCTTGGGCCGCCTCAGCTCCGCGCCCGTCTGCACGCGCCGGTTGAAGTCCTGGATGTTGCGGCACCCGTTGGCGGCGAGCAGCTCGTAGCGCTCCTGCATCTCCATCACCGCCCACTTGAGCACCGCGGCGGCGTCGCGGTTGTCGGTGATCACCTTGTGCCGCAGGTGGGGGAGCGTGTTGTACACGGACAGCTCCACCATCTTCGGGTCGACCATCAGGAAGCGGAGCGACTTCGGCGTGTGCCGGTAGACGAGGCTCGTGATGATGGTGTTGACGCACACGCTCTTCCCGGACCCCGTGGCGCCGGCGATGAGGAGGTGCGGCATCTTCGCCAGGTCGGCTATCACCGGCTTCCCCTCGAGGTCCTTGCCGAGGGCGATCGGGAGCGCCGCGCGCGCCCCCCGCCACTCCGGGCTCTCGATCATGTCGCGGAAGGCGACGAGCTCCGGCGTCGGGTTCGGGACCTCGACGCCGACGGCCCCCTTCCCCGGGATCGGCGCGACGATCCGGATGCTCGGCGCGCGCATCGCGAGGGCGAGGTCGCTCGCTAGGTTCGCGATCTGGCGGACCTTCAC
>DASUXC010000176.1:0-37454 GCA_036378095.1 Gemmatimonadaceae bacterium
CCGCACCCCGCACCCCGCACCCCGCGCCCCGCGCCCCGCGCCCCGCACCGCCAACATGCCCGACTCCAAGAAGGACTCCCTCGCCGCCTGGTTCCTGGGTCCGAAAGCCGAGAACGCGGACCTCCTCGAGCGACTCGTCACCGAGGCGCTGCGCGACCACGTGTTCTGGCGGCGCAACTACCACCCGGAAGATGGATTCACCATCCGCGAGACCGACAAGCGCTCCGAGCGCTACGAGGAGACGGTCGCGACGCTGACGCAGGAGCTCATGGGGCTCCTCGCGGAGATGAAGCGCGGCGTCCCGTTCTTCTCGGGGCGCTACAAGGGGCACATGGCGTTCGAGCAGACGATCGCCTCGCAGATCGGCTACTTCGCGGCGATGCTCTACAACCCGAACAACGTCTCGGCCGAGGCCTCGCCGGTCACCACGCGGCTCGAGCTCGAGGTGGCGGCGCAGCTCGCGCGCATGATCGGCTACGATGCGACCACGTCGTGGGGGCACCTCACCTCCGGTGGGACGGTGGCGAACTTCGAGGCGCTCTGGATCGCGCGCAACGTGATCTACCTCCCGCTCGCGGCGTTCGGGGCGGCGCGCGACCTCGGCGTCTCGCTCGAGCTGGAGCGTCCGGACGGGTCGCGCGCGCCGCTGGAGGGGCTCTCGCTGTGGGAGCTGGTGAACGCGCGCAACGCGGCGGTGCTCGACCTGTGGCAGGCGCTGTGGGCGGCGGCGCCGCGCGACGACGTGCGACGCGCGCTCAGCGCGCACTCGCTGTCCACGGTGGGCTACCAGGACTACGCCCGCTGGATCACGCAGCGCTTCGGCGACCCGCTCCCCGCGGGCGTGGTGCTGGTGGCCGCCACCGCGCACTACTCGTGGGAGAAGATCGTGCGCGCGCTCGGGATCGGCTCGAACCAGCTCTGCTTCGTGCCGGTGAACGATCACTTCCGGATGGATCCGGACGCGCTCTGGCGCACGGTGCGCGACCTGTCCGCCCGGCGCGTGCCGATCATGGCGTGCGTGAGCGTCTGCGGCACCACGGAGGAGAGCGCCATGGACCGGCTCGACGAGGTGCTCGCGGTGCGCGAGCGTGCGGAGCGCGAGCTGGGCATCTCCTTCCACGTCCACTCCGATGCGTGCTACGGCGGCTACGCGGCTTCGGTGACGTGGGGCGCCGACGGCGCGCGACGGAGCGCGGCGGCGATCCGGGAGTCGGTGGGCGGGGAGTGGCCGAGCGAGGCGTGGGTGCGCTCCGTCGAGGCGCTCGGAGGGGCCGACTCGGTGACGATCGACCCGCACAAGCTCGGCTACGTGCCGTACCCCGCGGGTGCCTTCCTCCTGCGCGACCGGCGCGCGCGCGATCTCGTGTCGATCGATCCGCCCTACCTGCTCCCCGTCGAGGGGCTCGATTCGCCGGAGGATCTCTTCCTCGGCCGGTTCATCTTCGAGGGATCGAAACCGGGCGCCGCCGCGGCGGCCGTGTGGCTGAGCCACAAGGTGCTCCCCCTCGACGAGCGGGGGTACGGCTACCTGATCGAGCGGACCGTGGCGGGGGCGCGCCGGTTGCACGCGGCGCTCGAGTGCGCGGACTTCGCGCCGTTCCGCATCGTGGTCCTGCCGGAGCCGGACATCAACATCGTGTGCTACGTGCTCCACCATCCGGCGCTTTCAACGCTGCACGCGGTGAACGCGTTCAATGAGAAGGTGTACGAGAGCCTGAGCCTGAGCCGGCCGGGGGAGGCGCCGCCGTACATCATCACGCGCACCCGCTTCCAGTCGCCCATGTACGACGGCGCCATCGACCCGCTGCTCGCGCGGCTCGGCGTCTGTGGCGTGGGCGAGTGGCGCGAGGCGGGAGCGGACGGGCTCGTGGTGCTGCGCTCCACGGTGATGGACCCGTTTCTGGTGGCTCCGCCGCCGGCCCCCGATCACGTGAGTGGGCTGATCGGCGCGCTGCGCCGGGCGTGCGAGCGGGCGCTCGCCGGCGTCATCTCTTGACAAAGTCGCGTCCTGCGAAGAACGTAGCACGGCTACCCGGCACGGCTACCCAGCACCGCTGCGTAGCGCGTCTGGCACTCGCCCGCTCCCTCCCGCAGCACCGTTCGCGACCCACCCCGGATTTCCCACGACCATTTCCAGCACGTTCACGGAGAACCGAATGAGCTTGTTCGCCACGAAGAGCCTCGCGGTATTGCAGGATGAGGCGGGCGCCGAGGGCACGCACACACTGAAACGCGCGCTCGGCGCGCTCAACCTCACCCTGCTCGGGATCGGCGCGATCATCGGCGCGGGCATCTTCGTGCTCACGGGCACGGCGGCGGCGCAGTACGCCGGCCCGGGCGTCGTGTGGTCGTTCGTCATCGCCGGGATGGGGTGCCTGTTCGCGGGGCTGTGCTACGCGGAGTTCTCGGCGATGATCCCGATCGCCGGGAGCGCGTACACCTACGGCTACGCCACGATGGGCGAGTTCATCGCCTGGATCATCGGGTGGGACCTGATCCTCGAGTACCTGTTCGGGGCGTCCACGGTGGCCGTGGGGTGGTCGGGCTACTTCGTGGCGTTCCTCGAGGAGCTCGGCGTCAAGCTCTCTCCGGCGTGGACCGCGGCGCCGCTGTCGCTCGAGGGGACGCACCACATCGTGCGGAACCCCGGGGGGATCATCAATCTGCCGGCGGTGGTGCTCGTGCTGATCATGACCACGCTGCTCGTGATCGGCATCCGGGAGTCGGCGCGGTTCAACAACCTGATCGTGTTCGTGAAGGTCGCGATCGTCTTCCTCGTGATCGGGTTCGGGTTCATGTACGTGAACACCGCGAACTGGCACCCGTTCATTCCACCCAACACCACCGGCGAGTTCGGCAACTTCGGTTGGACGGGGGTGCTCCGCGCGGCGGGGGTGGTGTTCTTCGCCTACATCGGGTTCGACGCCGTGTCCACCGCGGCGCAGGAAGCGAAGAACCCGCAGAAGGACATGCCGGTCGGGATCCTCGCGTCGCTCGGCATCTGCACGGTGCTGTACATCCTCATGGCCCTGGTGATGACGGGGCTGGCGAACTACAAGGACCTCAACGTGCCGCACCCGGTGTACGTGGCGATCGCCGCGGCGGGGCCGGCGCTCAAGTGGCTCACCTTCTTCGTCAACCTCGGCGCGATCGCCGGTCTCGCCTCGGTGGTGCTGGTGATGCTCATGGGGCAGCCGCGCATTTTCTTCTCGATGTCGCGTGACGGGCTGCTCCCGCCGATCTTCGGCAAGGTGCACCCGAGGTTCCAGACGCCGTACGTCACCACCATCGTCACCGGGGTGGTGGCCGCGGTGGTGGCCGGCTTCTTCCCGATCGCGATCCTCGGCGAGCTGGTGTCGATCGGCACGCTCCTCGCCTTCGTGATCGTGTGCGCCGGGATCATCGTGCTGCGCTACCGGAACCCGGACATCCCGCGCCCGTTCCGCACGCCGCTGGTGCCGCTGGTGCCGGCGCTCGGGATCATCATCTGCGGCGCGCTCATGGCCGGCCTCCCCGGCGACACCTGGATCCGTCTCATCGTGTGGATGGCGATCGGCCTCGTGATCTACTTCACGTACGGCCGCACGCACTCGCGCGTGCAGTCGGAGCAGCAGCGGGCGATGGCCGCCGACTGACGCACGGCGTGTTATCTTACGAGGCGGCGTCCGAGCTCCGGGCGCCGCTTCGCGTTTGAGAGACCCATGTCACCCACCTTACCCGATCTCCTCGCCATCCCCGCGGCGCGTCGCGAGGCGGTGGCGCGGCTCGCCGCCGCGCTCCCCGCCACCGGCACGGTCGCGCTCTCCACGCACATCAACGCCGATGGCGACGGATGCGGCTCGGAGGCGGCGCTCGCCCGGCTGCTCGAGCAGCGCGGGCTCGCGGTGCGCATCGTGAACCCGACGCCGTGGCCGTCGATGTTCGAGTTCCTGCTCGGCGGGATCGAGGAGCGGAGCGCGGATGGGCCGAAGGCGCTCGCCGGCATCGACGCGCTCATCGTGCTCGACATCAGCGACGTGCGGCGGCTCGGGACGCTCGCCGATGCCGTGCGCGCGCTCGGCGTCCCCCGGCTGGTGATCGACCATCACCTGCCTGGCGACGAGGCCGCGGGCGACGTGCTGCTCGCCGACACGACGGCGTGCGCCACGGGGGAGCTGGTGTTCGACTTCGCGCGCGTGCTCGACCTGAACATCACGCCGGACATCGCGCGCGCCCTGTACACGGCGATCCTCACCGACACCGGCGGCTTCCGCTTCAGCAACACGTCGCCGCGCTGCCACGCGATCGCCGGGCAGTTGCTCGCCGCCGGCGTGGAGCCGGAGGAGATGTACCGGCGCATCTACGCCTCCGTCTCCGTGGGGCGGATGCACCTCCTGCGCGATGCGCTCACGACGCTCGAGGTGGACGAGGAGCACGGGCTGTCGTGGATCGCGCTCTCCGCGGGGGCGCTCGAGCGCTACGGCGTGCGCGCCGAGGAGCTCGACGGGCTGGCCGAGCACCCGCGCTCGGTGGCGGGGACCAAGCTCGCGATCTTCTTCCGCGACCTGGGGCACGGGCAGGTGAAGGTCTCCTTCCGCAGCACGGGGGAGGTGGACGTCAACCGCTTCGCGCGGCGGTTCGGCGGCGGCGGACACGCGCGCGCCGCGGGGGCGCTGATTCACGGCGCGCTCGACGAAGTGCGCGACCGCGTGATCGGCGATGCGCGCCGGTTCCTGGCCGATCCGGACGCCGCCTGAGGGCGCTTGAATTACCGCCCCACGCGCCTAGCTTCCCACGTATGAGCCTCTGGAAGCGCGCCCGCCGCGACGATCCCGACGTCGAGGGGCGCATCCGTGCCGCGATCGCCGAGCTGCCATCGCTCCTGCGCATCGACTCGGTCGGCGTCGAGCTCGTGGCGTACGAGGGTGACACCGGGGTCGCGGTGCTGCGCTTCGAGGGAGACTGCCCCGACTGCGAGCTGTCCGTGAGCATGCTCCGCGAGGGGATCGAGGCACACCTACGCATGCACGTGCCGGAGATCCGCGCGTTCCGCGCGGTCGAGCGGCGCGGGAGATAGATCTGACAATGACGGAGCCGTTGCAGGCGCGCATCGCCGGCGCGCTCGGCCAGGTGGTGAACCCGCGCACCGGGAAGGACGTGCTGTCCTCCGAGATGGTGCGCGACGTGGGCGTGACGGTGGAGGGGCGCGTGCGCCTCACCTTCCTGCTCGGCGCGCAGGACCCCGCCTCGCTCGTGCGCGAGGTGCGCCAGGCGGTGGAACGCGTGGACGGGGTGCGCGACGTGCGTGTGGACGTGAAGGACCCGGGGCAGGCGAGCGCGGGCCGCGCGGCCGCCGCGCCGGCGCCGGCGGCCGCGCCGGGGCGGGGGCGCGCGCTCCCCGTGATGGGGCAGGAGCCGCAGTCGCGGCGCGCCAGCGTCCCGCCGGCGCCCACACCGGTGGCCTACCCCCACCTCGGCCGCATCATCGCGATCTCGAGCGGCAAGGGAGGGGTGGGCAAGTCCACCGTGGCCACCAACCTCGCCGTGGCGCTCGCGCGCGGCGGCGCGCGCGTCGGGCTCATGGATGCCGACATCTACGGGCCGAACATCCCGCGCATGATGGGGGTGAACGCGCCGCCGCCGGTGGTCGACAATCGCATCGTGCCGCTCGAGGCGCACGGCGTGAAGGTCATGAGCCTGGGCTTCCTCGTCGAGCGCGACCAGCCGGCGATCTGGCGCGGGCCGATCGTCATGAAGATCATCACGCAGTTCCTCCAGGACGTGAGCTGGGGAGAGCTCGACTACTTTCTCGTGGACATGCCCCCGGGCACCGGCGACGCGCAGCTCTCGCTCGTGCAGGCGACGCACGTGCACGGGGCGGTGATCGTCACCACGCCGCAGGCGGTGAGCGTGGGCGACGCCCTGCGCGGCGCCAAGATGTTCCAGCGCGTGAGCGTGCCGGTGCTCGGGATCGTGGAGAACATGAGCTACTTCCTGTGCCCGCACTGCGGGAAGCCGACGGCGCTGTTCGGGAGCGGCGGCGGGCGGCAGCTCGCCGACGAGCTGGAGCTGCCGCTGCTCGGCGAGATCCCGATGTGGCCCGCGGTGCGCGTGGGGGGGGACGAGGGACTCCCCATCGTGCTCGCCGAGCCCGACTCGCCGGCGGCCAAGGCGCTCGCGTCCACCGCGCAGCGCATCACCGAGGCCATCGGGAGCGCCGTGCCGGCATGATCGAGCCCGTGGTCAACGGGCCGCAGCACGATACGCGGCCGCCGGGCGAGAGTCCGGCGGCCGCGTTGCCGTTGAGCCCCCGCGATGGCCTGGCCACCGTCGCCATCACGGGGGAGTTCGAGGCGCACGCCGTGCTCGTGCACGGCTCGCTCGCGCGCACGGTGGTCACCGTGGCGCTTCCGGCGGTCGCGTCGATGCTCCTCATGACGATCTTCGCCACCGCCGACGCCTTCTGGGTGGGGCGGCACATCGGCCCGCTCGGGCTCGCGGCGGTGTCGACGTCGGTCTTCTGGATCTGGATGCTCGTGTCGGTGTGCGACATGGTGAGCGTGGGGCTCACCGCGGTCGCATCGCGCCGGCACGGGCAGCGGCGGCCGATGCTCGCCGCGCGCGCGGTGGGAGACGCCCTGGTGTTCGCGGTGCTGCTGGGATCGGCGATCGCCCTCGGCGGCCACCTCGCCCTCGACGCGATGTTCCGCACGATGCACACGCCGGCCGACGTGACGGCGCTCGGCGAGCGATACCTCGGCACCTACCTGTGGGGCGCGCCGCTCATCTTCGGCTTCTTCGCCGTGGACGCCGGGTTCCGCGCGTCGGGCGACACGCGCACGCCCTTCCTGCTGCTGCTGGCCACGGTGATCGCCGCCCTCGTGCTCGACCCCGTGCTGATCCTCGGGCTCGGGCCGGCGCCGCGACTGGGGATCACGGGGGCGGCGGTCGCGACGGTGCTCACGCGCGCCGCCGCGTTCGTGCTCGGGATCTGGATCCTCTCCCGGCGAGCGCTCGTGCGGCTCGGCCGTCCATCCCTCTCCACCATCCGAAGCATCGCGCGCGTGGGGCTGCCGACGGCGGTCACGGGGGTGACGTTCAGCGCCATCTACGTGCTCCTCACGCGCACCACGTCGCTCTTCGGCACGGCGGCGCTCGCCGCGCTCGGCGTGGGGCATCGGGTCGAGAGCTGGACGTTCATGATCGGAGTCGGGTTCGGCGCGGCCGCGGCGGCGATCGTGGGGCAGAACCTGGGCGCCCGGAACGCGGCGCGCGCCGCGCGGGCGGGGTGGTACGCGGCGGGAATCGCGACCATCGGCGGGATCGTGGGCGCGGCGCTCGAGTACGGGCTCGCCGTCCCCTTCTCGGCGCTGTTCACGACGGATCCGGCGGTGGTGGCGGAGGGCGCGCACTACCTGCGAATCGCGTCGCTCTCCACGGTGTTCATCGGCGTGGAGCTGGTGCTCGAGGGCTCGCTGGGCGGCGCCGGCGACACGCTGCCGCCCATGCTCACGTCCTCCACGCTCACGGCGCTGCGCATCCCGCTCGCCGCGTGGGCGGCGCCGCGCTGGGGGACGGCGGGGATCTGGTGGACCATCTCCCTCACCGCCGCCGGGCGGGGGATCGCGATGATGGCGCTCTGGCGGAGCGGGCGGTGGAAGCGCAAATCCCTGTAGCGGGAATCGGGACTCCGGCACATGACCGGCACATGAACGGGGGCGACGATGGTCATCACGCTGCTCACCGATTTCGGGACCGCCGACGGGTACGTCGGCGAGATGAAGGGGGTGCTCGCCGCGGCGGCGCCGGCGGCGAGCCTGGTGGACATCGCGCACGACATCCCGCCGCAGGACATCGAGGGAGCGCGGCTCGCCGTCGCGCGCTACTGGCGCCGCTTCCCACCGGGCACGGTTCACCTGGTGGTGGTCGATCCGGGGGTGGGATCGGCGCGCGCGGCGCTCGCCGTGGAGAGCGACGGGAGAGCGCTCGTGGGACCGGACAACGGCGTGCTCTCGCCGGCGCTCCTCCTGCGCGGCGCGCGCGTGGTGAGCCTCCCCACGCCGGCTGGCGCGTCGGCCACCTTTCACGGGCGCGACGTGTTCGCGCCCGCCGCCGCGATGCTCGCCACCGGCGCGCCGATCGACTCGCTCGGTGCGCCGCACGAGTCGCCGGTGGTGCGCCGCACGCCGGAGGCGAGGCGGCTCGCCGATGGCGCGGTACAGGGGGAGGTGATCACCGTGGACCGGTTCGGCAACCTGATCACCAACCTGGTGGCGCCGCGCGGCGGCATCGTGGAGATCGCCGGACGCGCCATCCCGATCGAGCGCGCCTACGCCGACGTTCCGTCGGGGCGGCTCGTGGCGCTCACGGGATCCACGGGGCTCGTGGAGGTGGGTGTGCGCGACGGCAGCGCCGCGCGGGCGCTGTCAGCGGGGCGCGGAGTCTCCGTGCTGCTCCGGACCGCTCGCTCGTAGCGGCACCATCCGCTCGGTGGACGATTCACCCGGCGTCGTGCTGGTGACCACCCGGCCGGCGTACACGGCGCCCTTGCGCGGCTCCACCGCGCCGGTGCCGTGGTGCAGCTCGGAGTTGAGCTCCCCCCCGGCGAGCAGCACGAGCATCGTGAGGTACATCCACGTGAGCAGGATGATCACCGCCCCGATCGTCCCGTACGTCTTGTTGTACGACGCGAAGTTCGAGACGTAGAGGCGGAAGGCCAGCGTGACCACGATCCAGAGCACGGTCGCCACCGTGGCGCCCACGAGGATCTGCCCGTCGTCCTGCCGCATGTTGGGGAGGAACTTGTAGATGAGATAGAAGGACAGCACGACCAGCGCGAGCGCGATCGGGTACTGCACCACCATCCACACGTACGTGACCACGGTGTCGAGGTGCAGCCGGCTCCCGATCCAGCCGACGATCTCCGGTCCGGCCAGCATCACGGTGCTCGCGATGAGGAGGAGGAGCCCGGTCACGAGCACCGCGGCGATGGACATGAGCGCGCGCTTCCACCAGGGCCTGGTCTCGCTGATGTCGTACGCGTGGTTGAGCGCGTCCATGAGCGAGCGGAAGACGTTGGAGCCCGACCAGAGCGCGAGCAGGGCGCCGATGGACATGACGCCGGGGGCGTCCTTGGAGAAGACGACATCGCGCACGACGCCGCGCACGAGGTTGATGGCGTCGGGGGGAACGACGCTCTGGAGCTGCTGGATGATCCAGTTCATCGTGCGCTGCTCGTTGCCGATCAGCCCGATGAACGGCGCCGCGAAGAGGAAGAGCGGGAAGAGCGAGAAGAAGAAGTTGTACGCCGTCTCCGCCGCGAGTCCCGGTACCTCGTCCTCCAGGATCTCCTTCCCCGTCTTCTTGAGGAGCGGTCCGAGTCGGTATCCCTTGATGATCATCGACTCCCCCCGGGGCTGCTGATCCCGGGGCTGATCGAGCAAGAGGGGTGCCGCCGCCCGCCCCGGGCCGCTCACTCCTCTCGGACCACCTCCACGCCTCCCATCACCACGTCCGCGTCGATGGTGAGACGGCGCCGCGCGCTGGCCCAGTTGGCGGAGTACCAGGTGCCGTCGCGCCGGGTGAGCCCCGGCGCCGTGAAATCGCCGAGCACCTTCGAGAGCCGCACCTGCACGCCCACGTCGCGTGGGACGCGCACGGTGGCGCCGCCGAGCACGAGGTGCAGGTTCAGCGTCGTCTCCCCGGTCCAGGCGCCGCCGAGATCGAGGTCGGTGCCGCCCACCGTGGTGGTCACGCGCACCAGCGCCGCGCGCGCGTTGCCGAGCTGTCGCACCGTCAGGCCGGCCGCGCTGCTGCGAATCTCCAGCTCGGGGATCGGCGTCGGGTTCGGCGCGCCGAAGGTGAGCTTCGATTCCGTGGCCGCGCTCTCCAGCCGCAGCTTGGCGAGCGTGAGACCGGTGAGGTCGATGTTCGCCTCGGCCACGCCGAGCTCCAGCGCGAGATCGAGGGGGATGCCGGGGGCGACTCGCAGGTTCAGCTCGCTCGCGTGCTCCCCGCCGACGTCGCCGGAGAGGTGAACGGCGCGCGGGTCGAGCGAGTACTTGCGCGCGGTGGCGCTGTCCGCGCCCACGACGAGCGTGTGCGTGGCGCCGTCCCAGGCGCGCCGGGGGCGGAAGCGGGCGGCGTCGTAGCGAATGCGCAGGTCGTAGAGCAGCCCGGCGGGCGCGGTGCCGAAGGCGAAGGTGCCCGCGCCGTAGGGCACGCGCACGTGCAGCGTGTCGGCGCGCACGAGCTGCCGCCGCGCGGTGAGCGTGCGCCAGCTCTGCGCGCCGAGCGCCGGTGCGGCGAGCATCACCAGGATCGCCGCGGCCGCGATCGCGGGCACGGCGGGGCGCGGGGCGGGCGAGGGGAACGGGCGGCGTGCGCCGCGCGGCGGTCGCTCGCGGCGCATCACGGCTCCCTCGCGCGCGGGGGGGGCGTGGGCCGGCGCGCCGCCGCCACGCCGGTCACCGGCGTCGGCGTCTGCCACTGATAGTCCTCCACCGGCGTGGCGATCACCGCCGGCTCCCCCATCCGGGGGCGCGTGCCGCCGCGCGAGGCCAGCGTCGCCCCGAAGCCGACCGTCACCGCGACCCAGGTGACGACCGCCGCCACGAGACGGAGCACCGCGCCCACCACCCCCGCCCACGTGAACGCGGCGCCGAGCACCCAGAGCAGGAAGTACAGCGACAACCCGACCAGCAGCAGCTGGAGCGCCACGCCCCCCGGGGCACGCCCCGCATCGCCGCGTCGCAGCACGGCCTCGCCCGTCACGAACGACATCCCCAGGAAGCCGAGCGCGAGCGCGCCCGCCGCGGCCAGGATGAGCGCCACCACGGCGAAGGGGATGAGCAGGACCCCGATGATCGTGATCGCCAGCGCGACGACGGAGAGGATGATCGCCGGGAGGATCGCCAGCTGGCCGAGGACGCCGAACAGGAACGCGCGCGAGAAGTCCTCGCGGATGCGCTCGGCGATCGTCTCCAGGTTGCTCCGGGCGAACAGCACCACGCCGAGCCCGATCACCCCGAGCACCAGATACCACCCCACGGCGAGCGAGACGGAGCGGCGCGTGGCCTGGGCGGGGGTACGGAGCGGCGTGGCGCCGAGCGGACCCACGGTGAGCGCGGAGATCGTCCGCATCTCGCCCTCCACGCTGCCGCCATCGTTCCGCACGTCGCCCCCCAGCGCGAGCGCATCGCCGTGCACGATCGCCCCCTCGTGGATGACGACGTTTCCGCCGATGGCGACGGCGTTCCCGTTCACGATGCCACGCACGTCGAGGTCGCCGTGCCAGGTGGCGATGCTTCCCGTGACCTTCTCGCCGGCCGGGACGGTGTACGTCCCCATCCGCACGTCGGCGGGGGCGAGGGAGAGGCCGTTGGGGTCGCGGCGGAGGGAATCGAGCACGGCGCCGACGGCGCCGCGCGGCGCGGGGGGGGCGGGGGCGGGGGCCTGCGCGAGCGTCGCGCGCGCCGGAGCGAGGGCGACGGCGAGGGCAGCCACCAGGACGATGCCGCGGGGGCGGCGACGGGAGCGGGGGCGCATGCCGGTCAGCGGCGTCGGGCGCCCGCGACGATCGCGCGGAGCGCCCTGGCCGCCACGGCGGCCGAGAGGACGAGGATGAAGAGCGCCAGCATCACCCCGGCCGCGCCGCCGGCGCGCAGGGCCTGCACCGTACCGTCGCCGAAGAGCGTGGAGGCGGCGCCGGCGAGCACGCCGAAGCTGGCGGCGCGCACCCGGGCCAGTCCCATGTCCACGGCGAAGACCACGGTGTCCAGGCGGGTGATGAGCCAGAGCGAGATCACGGTGAGCACCAGCGCCGCGGAGCCGAGCCCCGCCCACGCCATGGCGCGTCCCGCGCGCGTGCGCGGCAGCCAGCCGCGGACCGTGTCGAGCAGCGCCACGTGCCAGGGGACGAACACCTGGACGTGCGCCATCACGCGGTCCGCGAAGCCGATGGCGGGGGCGAAGCGCGGCAGGTGCTCGAGCTCGCGCACGAGCAGGCGCGCCGACTCCAGCTCGGCGCGACACGCCGCGCACGCGCGGGCGTGCGCCTTGAGCGGCGCCGTGCCGAAGCCGACCTCGCCATCGAGGAGCTGGTCGATCTCTTCTGGAAGTAGGTGCCTATCCACGGGTCCTCCACCGGGGCTTACGGGTGGGACGGCCTGATTGTTTCACGTCAGCTCCGAAGGTGCGAGAGGGCGTCCCGCAGCTCGTGCCGGGCGCGGTGGATGTAGGTTTTCACGGTGCCCAGGGGAAGGTCGAGCGTGGCCGCGATCTCCTCGTACGAACGGCCCTCCACGTGGCGGAGCAGAATGCAGGCCCGGTACTCGGGGCGCAGCGTGGCGATCGCCTGCTCGATCGCGCTTCCGAGCTCCCTGGCCTCCATCTCGTCGAGCGGCGACTCCCCCCGCGACCGGACGTCCACCGACGTCGCCTCGGCTTCCGCGGCGGTGGCCGCGTGCGGCGAGCCGTCGATGCTCACCGTGTCGAGCTGGCGCTTGCGGAGGTGATCGATGGTGACGTTGTTGGCGATCTTGAACAGCCAGCTCGAGAACTTGAACTCGGGGCGGTAGCGGTCGATGTGGTTGAGCACCTTGATGAAGGTGTCCTGCGCCAGGTCCTCGGCCGTTTCCCGGTCGCGCACCATGCGGAAGATGAGCGAGAACACCGGGCGTTCGTACCGCCGGACGAGCTCCCGGAACGCCGTCTCGCGCCCCTCCTTCGCGAGAGCGGCGACGTCGGCATCGGGCAGGTTGGAGAGCTCGAGGGAGAGCGGCACGTGGAGGTGAGGGGTGGGAGCGGCTGGCCGCGTGACGGGGCGCCGGCGCCGCCGGGATCACTGGCACCGACCTCGCCCGGGGCTCGTCCGCGCGCCGGCGGCGTGCGCCGACCGAGGGCGCGGCGTCGAGGCACAAACTACGCCCGATGCGCGCGTCCTTCCAGCGGCGCGCTTGCACGAAGCATCCCGGCCGCAGAGTATTAGGGGAACAATGCCTTCCCTGAACCTCGAGCGCCGCGAGGCGCTGGACGCGGCGGCCGGCGGCGCGGCCAAGCGCGCGTACGTCCGGCGCATCTTCTCCGAGATCGCCCCCAGCTACGACCTGCTCAACCATCTCCTGAGCCTGAACATCGACCGGGGGTGGCGGCGTCGCGCGATCGACGCGCTGCGCGCCGAGCGCAGGCCCGACGGCGTGTACGTGGACGTGTGCGCCGGGACGATGGATGTGGGCGCGGAGCTCGCGCGCCGCCCGGGATTTCGCGGGCGCGTGGTGGCGGCCGATTTCGCCGAGCCGATGCTCCGGCACGGCGCGGCCAAGACGCGCGGCGCGCCGGTGCGCCCCGTGGTCGCCGACGCGCTGCAACTGCCGATCCCCGACGGTGCCGCCGACGGCGTGATCGTCGCGTTCGGCGTCCGCAACTTCGACGACATCGACGCCGGGCTGCGCGAGATGACGCGCGTGCTCGCCCCCGGCGCGCGGCTCGTCATCCTCGAGTGCTCCACGCCGCGCTTCGCCATCGTGCGCGTGCTCTATCACCTCTACTTCCATCGCGTGCTCCCGCTCATCGGACGACTCGTCAGCGGCCACCGCACGGCCTACCGCTACCTGCCGGAGTCGGTCGCCAACTTTCCCACCGCCCCCGAGCTCGCGCGGCGCCTCGAGCGCGCCGGGCTCGCGCGCGTCGGGTGGCGCGCGCTCACCTTCGGCATCGCCGCCGTCCACTGGGGAGAGCGCGCGTGAGCATCGACTCGCTCGACGAGTTCCTCGACCGGCTCGATGCGGCGGGGGAGCTCGTCCGCATCACCCACCCGGTGAGCGTCGACCTGGAGCTGTGCGAGATCGCCGATCGCGTGATGAAGAGCCCCGGCGGCGGGGCGGCGCTCCTCTTCGAGCACGTCACGCTGTTCGACGGCTCGCGCTCGGCCTACCCGGTGGCGATCAATCTCTTCGGCTCGATGCGCCGCATGGCCATGGCGCTCGGCGTGGACGATCTCGACGAGATCGGCGCGCGCATCGCGGAGATGCTGGAGCTCAAGGTCCCCGAGGGGCTCATCGCCAAGCTCGCCCTCCTCCCCCGGCTCCTCGAGATGGGGAAGTTCCCGCCGCGCGTGCGGTCGGGGCGGCCGGCGTGCCAGGAGGTCGTGTGGCGCGGCGACGAGGTGGACCTCCGGCGCATTCCGGTCATCAAGTGCTGGCCCGAGGACGGCGGGCCGTTCGTCACGCTCCCCATGGTCATCTCCCGCGACCCGGTGCGGGGGATCCGGAACGTGGGGATGTATCGCGTGCAGGTGCTCGGGCCGCGCACGGTCGCCATGCACTGGCAGCGGCACAAGGTCGGCGCCGCGCACTGGCGCGAGATGGCCGAGCGCGGCGAGACGATGCCCGTGTGCATCGCCCTGGGGGGCGACCCCGCGTCGATCTATTCCGCATCGGCGCCGCTCCCCCCCACCGTGGACGAATTCCTCTTCGCCGGCTTCCTGCGGCGCGAGCCGGTGAAGCTGGCGAAGGCGGTGACGTGCGACCTCGAGGTGCCGGCATCGGCGGACTTCGTGCTCGAGGGATACATCGATCCGCGCGAGCCGCTGGTGACGGAGGGGCCGTTCGGCGACCACACCGGCTTCTACTCGCTCGCCGACCTGTATCCGCAGGTGCACGTGACGGCGGTGACGATGCGGGAGCGTCCCATCTACCCCACGACCATCGTGGGGCGTCCGCCCATGGAGGATTACTATCTGGGGCACGCCACCGAGCGCATCTTCCTCCCCCTCCTCCGGCTCACGATCCCGGAGATCGTGGACTATCACATGCCGGCCGAGGGGATCTTCCACAATCTCGTCTTCGTGTCGATCGACAAGCAGTACCCCGGCCAGGCGTATAAGGTGATGAACGCGCTGTGGGGGCAGGGGCTGATGTCGCTGGCGAAGGTGCTGGTGGTGGTGGACAAGGACGTGAACGTGCGCGATCCGCGGGAGGCGTGGTGGGTGGCGCTCAACCACATCGATCCGGAGCGCGACGCGCGCTTCACGATGGGTCCGGTGGACGTCCTCGATCACGCGAGCCGCACCTTCACGTACGGCTCCAAGCTGGGGCTCGACGCCACGCGGAAGTGGCCCGAGGAAGGGTTCTCCCGCGAGTGGCCGAAGCGGATCGAGATGGACGAGGACACCAAGCGGAGGGTGGACGCGATGTGGGACCGGCTCGGACTGGCGCGGAGCGGGAGGGCGCGGTGATGCAGGCGGGCGCGGTGGGGGGCGGGCTCGGTGGCGTGTGGGCCGGGGTGCCGTATCCTCCGGCGCGGCTGTACACCACGATCATCGTGATGGTGGTGGCGGTGATGCTCACCGTGCTCGTCGTGCGCGCGCGGGTGCGGAACCGCCTGCTCGCCGAGATCGCGCGCACGCTGGGGATCTTCCTGGTGATCATCGGCGCCATCGTGTACACGGTGGCGTTCCGCGGGCTCCGGCCGTGGGAGCTGGCGCTGGCGTGGGCGCTCTCCGTGCCGGCGATCATCTGGTTCGTGGCGCGGCTCAACGGGATCATGATGCGCCCGCTGGAGGAGCTCGCGCAGCTGGCGGACGCGATCCGGGAGCGGAACTGGTCGGCGCTCCTGGGCGGCGCGGCGCTGGAGCAGGCTGGGGCGCGCGGGGGGCACGTCCGCGGCGCGCTGCGCGACGTCGCGGCGCTGATCGAGGAGACGCGGACGACGGCGGGCGCGGTGCTGGAGGCATCGGGGCGCGTGGCGGCGATCGGCGGCGAGGCGGCCGTCGGCGCGAGCCGGGTGACGGAGTCGCTGGCGCGCCTGACGAGCGGCGCGGACGGGAACCTGCAGGCGGCGGAGCGGATCGAGCGGGCGGCGCGGCGCCTCACCGACGCGGCGAGCGCCGTGGACTCCGCGGCGCGCGAGTCGCTGGCCATCTCCACGACGGTGGAGGAGCGGGCGCGCGAGGGCGTGCTCCAGGCGGAGCAGGCCTCGGCGCGCGTGATGGCGATCGCGCAGCTCGCGCGCGACGGCGTGGAGCGGGTGGCGGCGCTGCGGCAGGCGTCGGCGACGATCGGCGAGATCACGCAGGTGATCGCGGAGATCGCGGCGCAGACGAACCTGCTGGCGCTGAACGCGGCGATCGAGGCGGCGCGCGCGGGGGAGGCGGGACGCGGCTTCGCGGTGGTCGCCGGAGAGGTGCGCAAGCTGGCGCGCCGGAGCGCGCAGTCGCTCGCGCGCATCGAGGAGCTGCTGGCGCAGATGGCCGCCCGAAGCGAGGAGGCGGCGGAGCGCCTGCAGCGCATGGAACGCTCGGTGGAGGAGGGGGAGCGCGTGATGCAGGAGGCGATGGAGGTGTTCCGGCGGATCGAGCAGGATGCTCGCCGCACGGTGGGGTTGGCGCGGACGGTGGCGTCGGCGTCGGGGGAGCAGGGGGAGCTGGTGCAGGAGCTGGGCCTCGCGTCGCGGCAGGTGGCGCAGGTGGCGGCGGAGACGGTGTCGAGCACGGGCGAGGTGTCGCGGGCGACGGACCGGCAGCGGGAGCTGACGGACCGGCTGCGGGAGACGGGGAGCGCGCTGGCGGGCGCGGCGGGCACGCTCGGGTCCGTGGTCGCGCGCTTCGGCGCGCACGATGCGACCCCGGGGCGCGAGGCGCGGAGCGCGGGGCGCGCGGTGCGGGGGACGTGGGATGCCGTCGCTGTTGCCGGCGCCGCCGTGGCGTCGACGAACGCCGCCGAGGAGGCCGGAGATGCGTGACGCCCGTTCGCGCGCCCCGCGCTCCGCGCCTCGCGCCCCGCAAAGGCCCGGCGCCCCGCACCCGACGCCTCGCGAGGGGCAGACCTTCACCGGCGGCTCGCGGCTGGTGCGGTACGCGAACCTGGTGAAGCTGCCGCACACGCTCTTCGCGCTCCCGTTCGCGCTGGTGGGGGTGACGATCGCCAGTTATGTCAAACAAGTGGGCTGGGCAGACGTCCTCTGGGTCGCCGTCGCCTTCACCGCCGCGCGGTTCGCCGCCATGGGATTCAATCGCATCGCCGACCGCCGCATCGATGCGCTCAATCCCCGCACCGCCAGGCGCGAGATCCCGAGCGGCGCGATGACCGCCGCCGAAGCCTCGCTCGCCGTCGTCGTCGCCGCCGTCCTCTTTCTCATCGCCGCCTGGCGACTGAACCCGCTCTGCCTCGCGCTCGCCCCGCTCGCCCTCGCGTGGGTGCTCTTCTACAGCTACACCAAGCGATTCACCCGCCTGGCGCACCTCGTCCTCGGCCTCGGCCTCGGCATCGCGCCGGTGGGCGGGTATCTCGCCATCACCGGCGAGTGGAGCCGGCCGTGGTGGGTGCTCGTGCTCCTCGCCGCCGCCGTCATGAGCTGGGTGGCGGGGTTCGACATCTTCTACGCGCTGCAGGACGTCGGCTTCGATCGCGAGCACGGGCTGCACTCCATCCCCGCCGCCCTCGGCGAGGCGCGGTCCGTCATCGTGGTGCGGGCGCTGCACGCCTTCACCGTGCTCGCGCTCGCGCTCGTGGGGATCGGCATCGGCGCCGGCTGGCTCTACGCGCTCGGCGTGGCCGTCGTGGCGATCCTCCTCCTCTACGAGCACTCGCTCGTGCGCGTGCACGATCTCTCGCGGCTCGACGCCGCGTTCTTCACGATGAACGGGATCATCAGCATCACGTTCTTCGGCTTCGTGCTCGCCGAGCGGCTGCTCCAGTGGTGAGCGAGCCGCTGCCACTCGTCGTGGCGATCACCGGCGCCTCGGGCGCCCCCTACGCCGTGAGGCTGCTCGAGCAGCTGGTGGAGGCGCGGCGCGACTGCTGGCTCATCGTCTCCTCGCACGGCTGGCGGCTGCTCGACACCGAGCTGGGGATCGATGGCCCGGCGACGCTCCGCGCGCGCGTGGGAGAGGATGGATGGCGTCGGCACGTGAGCCTGTTCGACAACGGCGACCGCGGCGCGTCGCCCGCGTCGGGATCGGCCCGCACCGCCGGGATGATCGTCTGTCCGTGCTCCATGGGCACGCTCGCCGCGATCAGCCAGGGGAGCTCGCGCTCGCTCGTGGAGCGGGCGGCGGACGTGACGCTCAAGGAGCGGCGCCCGCTCGTGCTCGTGCCGCGGGAGACGCCGCTCGGCATCATCCACCTGGAGAACATGCTGCGCGTCGCGCGCGCCGGCGCCACGGTGCTGCCGGCGGCGCCGGGCTTCTACCACGAGCCCCGGGGGATCGACGATCTCGTGGACTTCATCGTCGCGCGCATCCTCGACCACGTGGGGGTGGCGCACGGGATCGGGAAGCGCTGGCGCGCCGGAGTCCGGGACGATGCCGAGTAGCGCGGGCGAGGTGGTCGTGGGGCTCATCTCCGACACGCACGGGCTCCTGCGCCCGAGCGTGCACGAGGCGCTCGCCGGAGTGGACGTCATACTGCACGCGGGCGACGTGGGCGGCGACGACATCCTGGACGAGCTGGCGATCATCGCGCCGGTGCACGCCGTGTACGGCAACACCGATCCGCCGGGGGACGCGAGGCTCGCGCCGGAGCTCGTGCACCGGGCCGGCGCGCTGGTGATCCACGTGAGCCACGGGCACGAGCTGGGGAGCCCCACGCCGGCCAAGCTGCTCGAGCGCTACGCCGGGGATGTGCTGGTGTACGGCCACACGCACAAGCCGCTGGTGACGCGCGCGGCCGGACGTCTGGTGGTGAATCCGGGTGCCGCCGGCCCGCGGCGGTTCGACCTGCGCCCGAGCGTCGCCCGCCTGACGATCACCGGCCGCGAGGTGCAGGCGGAGATCATCTCGCTGCCATCGTGACGCCCGCCGGGCGTCAGCGATCCCACCCGTCGCCGAGGAGCACGTGACCGCCCGTGTCGCCCGTCTCGCCGCGCTGCTCTCCGCGTCGGCCATCGTGGGCACCGCCGCGTGCCGCGCCGCCGCGCGGCCGGCCGCTCCCACGCCCACCCCGATCGGCGCGCCGCGGCCGCAGCCGCCCTCCGAGCCCGTGGACGCGACGGTGAACGCGCGCATCCGCGCCGAGGAGCGCGCGCATCCCGGCGTGGCGGAGATCGCGAGCGTGCTCTCCGACGTGTACGGAGCGCGGCTGGCCGGCTCGCCGCAGTATCGCGCCGCGGCCGAATGGGCGCGGGCCGCGCTCGACAGCTTCGGGCTGGACAGCGCCCGGCTCGAGCCGTGGGGCCGCCGGCGCGGGCTGTCGTGGGAGGTGACGCGCTACTCCGTGGAGATGACCGAGCCGCGCTATGCGCGGCTCGTGGCGTACCCCAAGGCGTGGAGCCCCCCCATCGACAGCGTGGTGCGCGGCACGCCCGTGCTCCTCACCATTCACTCGGATTCGGCGCTCGAGCGCCACGGCGCCGAGCTCGCGGGGGCGATCGTCATGATGGGCGACCCCCAGCCCGAGCCGGGCCGCCTCGACCCCCTCGGGCACCGCTTCACCGACGCGGAGCTCGACTCGCTCGCCCGGCTCACCGACCCGGGGCACCCGGTGGACTACTGGGACGATGCCGAGGGATACGCCGAGCGCGTCGCCCAGCGCAACCGGCTGGGGATCGCGCTGCGCGAGGCGGGAGTGGCCGCGGTGATCGAGCGGAGCCACTCGCCGAACGCGGTGATGGTGACCAGCTACCAGGCGTACGACAGCGACGTGTCGCGTGCCGTGCCCGCGTTCGTGATGTCGCAGTGGGACTTCGACCAGGTGACGCGCCTCGTGGAGCACGGCCTGCCGGTGATGCTCGAGCTGTCGCTGAAGACGCGCACGTCGGCCGCGGACTCGATCGGCTACAACATCGTGGCCGAGCTGCCGGGGCGCGATCCCGTGCTCGCCAAGCAGGTGGTGATGGTCGGCGCGCACTTCGACTCGTGGACCGCGGGCACGGGCGCCACGGACGACGCGGCCGGCGTGGCGGTGGCGATGGAAGCGGTGCGCATCCTCCGCGCGATCGGCGCGGTGCCGCGCCGCACGATCCGCATCGCGCTCTGGGATGGGGAGGAGCAGGAGGACTACTTCGGCTCCATGGGCTACGTGAAGCGACACTTCGGCGATCCCGAGACCATGCGCCTTCTCCCGGAGCAGGCGGCGATCTCGGCGTACTTCAACATCGACAACGGCACGGGTCGCATCCGCGGCGTCTACCTGCAGGGCGACTCGGCGGCGCGTCCGATCGTCTCCGCGTGGCTGGCGCCGTTCGCGGATCTGGGCGCCAGCACCGTGACGATCGCGAACACCGGGAGCACCGACCACATGCCGTTCACGGCGGTGGGGATCCCGGCGTTCCAGTTCATCCAGGACCCGCTCGATTACGAGACGCGTACGCACCACACGAACGCGGACGTGGCGTCCAACCTCTCCGTGCCCGACCTGCGGCAGGCGGCGATCGTCGTGGCGAGCGTCCTGTACCACGCCGCGAACCGCGACGCCCTGCTCCCGCGCCGGCCGCTGCCGCCGGCGCACCGGGCGAATCACTGACCCGGGTCAGGCGATGCACTCCTCGGCGGCGTCGGGCTCCGGCACGATCACCACGCGCCGGAGTCCCGCGTCCTCGGCGCGGACGGTGCGCTCCAGCTCCGCGGGGAAGCGGCGGAACCAGGAGGAGAGGAGGAGCAGCTCGTCGATCTCGTGCGTTGGCACCTGCGCGGTGTCTCGCTCGGTGGTGCCGAACACCTCCTCGGTGGCGCGGACGAGCGCGCGCCGCTGGGCGGCGGTGCGCGGCACTGAGCGCTCCTCGCGCACGCGCCCGCGCCGGATGAGGTAGACGCGGTCGTCTCCCTGCCAGCCCGGCACGGTGTACACGAAGGAGAGCGTCTCCACGCCGAAGCGGAAGCGGAGGAACTGCTCCCGGAGCTCCTCCAGGCGGCGCAGCTTGTCGCGCAGCGTCGCCGCGCGCTCGAACTCCAGCCGCTCGGCGCACGCCTCCATCTCGTGGCGCAGCGTGGTCATCGGGCCATCGTCGGCGCCATCGAGGAAGGCGCGGGCGAGCGCCACGCGCTCGGCGTATTCGCGCTCCGTGCACGCGGCCACGCAGGGCCCGAGGCACTTCCGCACCTCGTAGCGGATGCAGCCCGGCGTGCGCGGGACGAGCTGGAAGAGCTCCTGCTGGTCGGCGAAGTGCATGCGACGGTCGAGCGCGCAGTCGCGCAGGCCGAGCACGTCGTTCAGCTCGCGCAGCGACTCGCTCACGCGCTGCGCGCCGTGGAAGGGGCCGTAGTACACGGCACTGTCGTCGCTCGCGCCGCGCACGACGAGGAGCTTGGGCGCGGGGCCGCGGGTGATCTTGATGAAGGCGAAGTGCCGCGCATCGCGCTTCATGGCCACGTTGAAGCGCGGGCGGAAGCGCTTGATGAGCGTGAGCTCGAGCAGGAGGGCGGCGAACTCGCTCGGCGTGTACTCCCAGTCGATCCGCGTCGCCTCGCGCACGATGCGCGCGCCCTTCTCCTCGGGGAACGCGCAGCGGAAGTAGCTGAGCAGCCGGGTGCGGACGCTCTTCGACTTGCCGACGTACACTACCTCGCCGTCGGCGGAGTGCATGCGGTAGACGCCGGGGCGGTTCTCGCACCGCGCGCGCACGTCGGCGCGCATGCGCGCGAGCTGCTCGTCGGAGGTGGGGGGGGGCCTGAGCTGGGGTCGGGAGGAGCGGGGGCGGCGGCTCATCGCTGGCAGCGCGCGCAGAAGACGGTCGTGCGGCCATCGATGGCGCTCGTGTCCACGAGCCGGGCGCGGCACCTGGGGCAGGGGAGCCCGCCGCGGCCGTACACCGCGAGCGACTCGGCGAACGCGCCGCGCTCCCCCGCGGCGTCGCGGTAGTCGCGGAAGCTCGTGCCGCGCGCCGCGATCGATTCGCTCAGCACGTCGACGATGGCGTCGCGCAGGGCCGCGATCTCCCCGTCGCGCAGCGTGCGCCCCTCGCGCGAGGGGTCGATCCCCGCGCGCCAGAGCGCCTCGTTCGCGTAGATGTTCCCGATGCCGGCGATGCGCCGCTGATCCATCAACAACTTCTTCACCGCCTGAGTGGAGCCCCGAAGAGCGCCCGATAGATGCGCCACCGTGAACGCGCGGTCAAGCGGTTCCACGCCGTAGAGCGCGGACTGCCGCTCCCAGCGCGCGGGGGCCATGAGCGTGACGGTGCCCAGCCGGCGGATGTCGCGATAGTGCAGCGCCCGGCCGTCGTCGAGCCCCAGGGTGAGCGTGGCGTAGCGCCGCTCGCGCTCGGGGAGGTCGCCGCCGTCGATGAGGAGCGCGCCGGTGAAGCGCGGTTGGACCACCAGGCGGTCGCCGGTGGAGAGCTCCAACACCACCATCTTGGCCCGACGCCTGGCGCGGAGAATGGTCGCCCCCACGAGCCGCTCGGCGAGCGATCGCGGCGTGGTCTCCCGGAGCACATCGGCGCGCGCGACGTCCACGTGGGTGATGCGCGCCCCGGCCACCGCGCGGTCCAGATCGCGGGCGATGGTCTCCGTTTCAGGGAGCTCGGGCATCGCGCGCCAGCTCGCGCCAGCCGATGTCACGGCGGAAGTGGCGTCCGTCGAAGCGGATGCCCTCCGCCGCCGCCGCGCTCTCGGCGCGTGCCCGATCGAGCGACTCCGCCACCGCCGTCACGGCGAACACGCGCCCACCGGCGGTCACCAGCGAGCCGTCGGCGGCGCGGGCGGTGCCGGCGTGAAAGACGTGCACGTTCGCCGGAGCGACCGGGGAGGGGAGGTCGATGCGGTCCCCCTTGCGCGGCGACTCGGGGTAGCCGGCGGCGGCGACCACCGTGGTGACCGCGTGCAGCCCGCGCCACCGGAGCGGCGCGTCCCCCACCGGCTCGCCGTGGGCGATGGCGAGGAAGAGCGGGAGGAGGTCGGTGTCGAGCAGCGGAAGGAGCGCCTCGGTTTCCGGATCGCCGAAGCGGCAGTTGAACTCCACCACCTTCGGCCCCTCCGCGGTGAGCATGAGCCCCGCGTAGAGCAGTCCGGTGAAGGCGCACCCGCTCTCCCGCAGGGCGCGCAGCGTGGGGTGGAAGATGCGCTCCACCACGTCGCTCACGAGCGCCGGCGTGGCGATGGACACGGGCGCGTACGCCCCCATCCCCCCGGTATTCGGCCCCTGGTCCCCCTCCAGCAGCCGCTTGTGGTCCTGGGCGGGGAGCATCGGGAGCACCGACGTGCCGTCGGTGAGCGCGAAGATGGACAGCTCCTCCCCGCGCATGAACTCCTCGACGAGGATCTCCGCGCCCGCGGCGCCGAACACCGCGTCGCGGAGCATCGCGTCGATGGCCGCGCTCGCGTCGTCCAGCCCGTCGGCCACGATCACCCCTTTGCCCGCGGCGAGGCCGGCGGCCTTGATGACGACCGGGCCCTCGAGCTTGGCCGCCGCCCGCTTGGCCATCGCGGGATCGGTGTGCCGCTCCGCGCGAGCGGTCGGGACGCCGGCGCGGACCATGAGCGATTTGGCGAACGTCTTGGAGCTCTCGATGCGCGCGGCGGCGCGCGTCGGGCCGAAGATCGGAAAGCGCTCGGCGCGGAACGCGTCCACGACCCCCACGTCGAGCGGGGCCTCCGGTCCGACCACGGTGAGCTGCGGCCGCTCGGCGCGCGCGAGGGCGACGAGCGCCGCCACGTCGGTGCTGCCACCGACCGGCACGCACCGGCCAAGCTCCGCGATCCCCGGATTGCCCGGCGCGGCCACGATCTCGAGCGATGGATTGTCGCGAACCAGCTTCCAGGCGATGGCGTGCTCGCGCGCGCCCCCGCCGACGATCAGCACCTTCATGACGTGGACGGCCCCCGGAAGGCGTCGGCGAGGGCATCGCGCGCGCTGCGGATCACGTCGGCCACCTGGTCCATGGCGCCGCGCGCCTGCTGCCCGTAGTAGCTCGCCGCATCGGCGTAGTCGTCGCCGAGCGGACGGTCGCCGGCTCCGCGGCGCGGGTAGTCGCCGGCGATGATGCGATCGTAGCCACCGCTGGCGATCCAGCGCTGCAGCTCGGCGGCGCGCACGGTGTTGAACGGGTGCGTGCGGAACGCCACGTTGAGCACCTTGAAGATGGAGTCGATCGCCGACCCGCCCTCCTCGTACTCCTGCGCCTGCGCGAGAAACTCGTCCAGGCTCGTCTCGTCATCGGTGGCGGTGCCGCCGGCGAACTTGAGGAAGAGCCGCATGGAAGCCTGCGGGTCCTGCGAGGCGAGCAGCCCCGCGCGGTCGGAGGAGAGCTCGGCCTTGCGGTACCACTCGAGGAGCGCGAGCTGGATGGGGAGCGCGATGAGCCCCAGCCCCGGCACGTTCCCGAGCCCGACGTTGAGGATGATGAGCGCCAGCGTGGTGTAGGTGGCGTGCCCGCTCAGGATGTGCCCCACCTCGTGGCCGATGACGACGCGCTGCTCCTCGCGCTCGAGCAGGTCGATCGCGCCGGTGTAGACGACGATGAACGGCTTCTGGAAGCCGACCGCCATCGCGTTGGCGAACGGGTTCTGCGAGACGTACAGCTCGGGGCGCTCGGCGACATCCATGGTGGCCAGCACCTCGGTGTACAGCGCGTCGAGCTTCGGCCGCTGCCGCGGCCCGATGCGCACGGCGTTGGCCGTGAAGAGGTGCCGCACGCCGCGCTCGCCGAGGAAGCCCATGACGCGGCGCACCATCTCGTCGAACCCCGGCAGCGACCGGAGCGTGTTCAGCGCCGCGCGATCGGCGGGGTGCTCCCACGCGGTGGGGGCGATGCCTTCCAGGGTGTGTCGCTCCATGGTGTCCCCCGGTGTTGGGGTGAGTGCCCGAGCCGTTCCCGACTCACTGCTTCAGCGCCTGCTCCAGGTCCCCCAGCAGGTCTCCCACCTCCTCCACCCCGCACGAGAGTCGGACGAGGCCGTCGGTGATGCCGAGCTCGGCGCGGCGGGCGGGGGGGACGGAGGCGTGCGTCATGCTGGCTGGGTGGCTGATCAGGCTCTCCACCCCACCCAACGATTCCGCGAGGGAAAAGATTCGCGTGCGCTCGAGGAGGCGCGTGGCGCGCTCCATGGTGCCCAGGTCCACCGTGATCATCCCGCCGTAGCCGGTCATCTGCCGGCGCGCCAGCTCGTGCTGCGGGTGCGATGCGAGACCGGGATAGATGACGCGCTCCTCGCCGAGGCACTCGGCCAGCCAGGCCGCGATGCGGCGGCCGTTCTCGTCGTGGCGCGGCATGCGGAGGTGCAGGGTCTTCGTGCCACGGAGCGCGAGCCAGCAGTCGAACGGCCCGGGCACCGCGCCGGCGGCGTTCTGGATGAAGCCGAGCCGCTCGGCGAGGGCATCATCGCGCAGCACGGCGATCCCGCCGATCATGTCACTGTGCCCGTTGAGGTACTTCGTGGTGGAGTGGACGATGATGTCGGCGCCGTGCTCGAAGGGACGCTGGAAGAACGGTGTCGCGAAGGTGTTGTCCACGATGAGGAGGGCGCCCGCGCGGTGCGCCGCGTCCGCCGCCGCACTCAGGTCGGTGAGGCGCATGAGCGGGTTCGTCGGCGTCTCCACCATCACGGCCACGGTGCGCGGCGTGCAGGCATCGGCGATGCACCGCGGATCGCGCGTGTCCACGTACGTGAACGAGAGTCCGAGGTGCTTGAGGAGGCGGTCGAAGAGGCGGAAGGTGCCACCGTACACGTTCTCGCCGCAGATCACGTGGTCGCCGGCCTTGAAGAGCTTCATGACCGAGTCCACGCACGCGGTGCCGCTGGCGAAGGCGAATGCATGAGTTCCCCCCTCCAGGGCTGCCACGTTCCGTTCCAGCGCCTCCCTTGTGGGGTTTCGACTTCTGGCGTACTCGTATCCCTTGTGTCGCCCGACGCCGTCCTGTACGTAGGTAGAGGTGAGATAGACCGGGGTCATGATCGCCCCGGCCAGCGGCTCGGGGCGCTGGCCCGCGTGGATCGCCCGCGTGCCGAAACCGCTGTCGAGATCGTCGTCCAAGATGCGAGTCATCCGGAGTGCCCGTTGGAGAGTTCGCGGAAGATAACCGGAGGAGTGTCGTGACGCACGCCGAGCATTCGCCCGCCGACCGCTGCCTCGTGGTGGATGACGAGCCACGTCTGCGCCAGGCGCTGGTGCGCCTCATGCGCGGCGCGGGCTTCACCTGCTTCGAGGCCGGATCGGGGCGGGAAGCGCTCGCGCTGCTCGAGCGGGAGCCGGTGGCGCTCGTGCTCTCCGACATGCGGATGCCCGGGATGGACGGATCGGAGCTGCTGCTGCACATCCGCGAGCGCTTCCCGGACATCGCCGTGGTGTTGATCACCGCCGTGGCCGAGGTGGAGGTGGCCGTCTCCTGCCTCTCGGCCGGCGCCATGGACTACATCACCAAGCCGTTCGTGTTCGAGGAGGTGCGGGCTCGCGTGGCGCAGGCGCTGGAGAAGCGCCGGTTGGTGGCCGAGAACCGCGACTACCAGGAGCGGCTGGAGGCGCGCGTGCGCGCGCAGGCGCAGCGGCTCGAGGAGATGTTCCTGGCGAGCATCCAGTCGCTGGCCGAGGCGCTCGAGCTGAAGGACCCGTACACGCGCGGGCACTCGATCCGCGTGAGCCACTACGGCACGGCGATCGCGAGGATGCTCGGCATGCCCCCCGACGTCGTGCGGAACATCGAGATCGGCGGGCAGTTGCACGATGTCGGGAAGATCGGGGTGCGCGAGGACGTGCTCAACAAGGCGGGTCCGCTCACCACCGAGGAGTACGAGCACATCATGACGCACCCGGTGCTCGGTTGGCGGATTCTCAAGCCGCTGCTCGATGACAACCCGGTGGTGCTCAACGTCGTGCGCTCGCATCACGAGCGGATGGACGGGCGCGGCGTGCCCGACCGGCTGGGCGGCGCGGACATCCCGCGCGAGGCGCGCATCATCAGCGTGGCCGACGCGTTCGACGCCATGATGAGCCGGCGGCCGTACCGGTCCGGGCTCTGGTACGGCGAGGCGCTGGCCGAGCTCCGGCGGAACGCGGTGGACCAGTTCGATCCCGAGGTCGTCGAGGCGTTCCTGGCAGTGGTGGAGAGCGGCGCGATCGACCTCGGGGAGCGCGGCTCCGGCGTGGCCGAGGCGCGCGCCCTCCGCGCCCTTCACCCCGTGCGCACGTAGATCTCGCGGGGCTGCTTGTAGGCGGCGAGCCGCCCCTCGCACCAGCGGCGCACGGCATCCACGGTGACGTCGCCCCACACGTCGAGGGCGATCGCGTTCTCGCGAGCGCGGTCGGGCACGGCGCGGACGAGCGCGCGGCGCACGCCGGGAAGCTCGCCGACCGCCCGCTCGATCTCGCGCGGGTAGATGTTGAAGCCGCCGCGGGTGAACATCGCCTTTCGCCACCCGCGAAACGTCACCCATCCGTCCGCGTCCATCACGCCGAGGTCGCCGGTGCGCAGCCAGCGGCCGGTGCGCTCGAGACCGCGCTCCCCGCCACTCACGTACCCGGCGAACACGCTCTCCCCGGCCACGGCGATCTCCCCCGGCTCGCCGCGCGCGCACTCGCCGCCCGCGTCGTCGAGGATGGCCACATCCACGCCGGGGATGGGAACGCCGAGCGTCCCCACCCGGTTGGGCAGGCTGGGGCGGTTGAACAGACACACCGGGCCCGCCTCGGTGAGGCCGTAGCCCTGGCGGAGCTCCACCCCGGTGGCCTCGCGCCAGCGCGACTGCAGCTCGGGGTCGATGGGGGCGCCGCCGCACACGCACGTGCGGAGCGCCGGGGCACGCAGGGAGCCGCCGCGCCGGAGCAGCGCCGCGAGGAGCGCACCGTACATCGCCGGCACGCCCATCAGCATGGTGATCCCCGCGCTCTCGATCGTCTCGAGCGCACGCGCGGGGGAGAAGCGTGCGAGGGGGGTCACGCGGGCGCCGGCGAGGAGCGGGGCGACGAGCGTGACGGTGAAGCCGAACAGGTGCGCGAAGGGGAGGAGCGCGAGCGCGTGGTCCTGCGGCTCGATCTCGAGCACCTGCATCGTGGCGCGCGCGTTGGCGAGCAGTCCGCGGTGCGTGAGGATCGCGCCGAGCGGCGTGCCGGCCATGGCGGAGGTGTAGACGACGACCGCTTCCTCGTCGCGCCCGGGCACGTCGCGCTCACCCTCGATGGGGAATCCCACGTGCGACCCGAGGTCCACCTCGCGGCGCGCGTCCGGGGCGACGAACACCGCGCGCGCGGGCACCTCGTCGAGCACCACGCGCGGCACGTGCGGGGGGATCCCTCGCTCGAGCGCGCCGATCGTGAACACGGCGCCCACGTCCGCGTCGGCGAGCTGGTGCGCGATCTCCGGCGGGGCGGCGAGCGGGTTCACCAGCACCGCGCCGCGCCCCTCGCTGGCGGCGAGCGCGGTCAGGAAGGCGGGTCCGCTGGGGAGGAGGATCGCGGCGCGCCGGCCGCTGAGCGCGCGCACGAGCGGGGCACAGCGGCGGAGCAGGGTGAGGCCGGCGGCGACGAGCTGCTGGGCCTCGAACGCATCCACGCGCCCACCGTGCGCGGCGGCGGCGAGTGGGAGCAGCGAGAGCGGATCGGTCACGGCGTGAAGCGCATCATGGGCTGGCGGACGTCGCGCGGTGCTCGCCGCGCGATGCGAGGTGAATTGTGTGATGTACATCACCGGCGCGCCCCGCGTCGTCGCACGGGTCGTCTCGATGAGCGCATCGCGGGCGGGAAGATCGATGTGCCGCGCGATTCCCGCAATGACGTCGACGGGAGCGCGCGCGGCTCGTCGCCTTGATTGTGACCATCATCCCGGTAGCTTTCGCGCACCGTGACGGAGGTTTCAGCGTGTACGATGGGTTGATGGTCAGTGTGTCCGGTGTTCGCGGACGGGTGGGCGAGGCGCTCACGCCCGAGGTGGTGAGCCGGTTCGCGGCGGGGTTCGGCGCCTGGGTGCGCTCGCGCGGCGGCTCGCGCACGGTGGTGGTCGGCCGTGACTCACGTGTGTCGGGGCCGATGTTTCATCGCGCGACGATCGCCGCGCTGCAGTCGGTGGGGTGCGACGTGCTCGACGTGGGGCTCGCCCCCACGCCCACGATCCAGCTCGCGGTGGAGCACCACCACGCGGGCGGCGGCCTCGCGATCACCGCGAGCCACAACCCGATCGAGTGGAACGCGCTCAAGTTCATCGGCCCGAGCGGGCTCTTTCTCGACGGCGCCGAGGGAGCGGAGATGCGGCGCCTGGTGGAGGGGACGATCCCGCGCGCCACGTGGGACGCGCTCGGCGCCGTGCACCGCGACGACGAGGCGATCCAGCGCCACCTCGAGTGCGTGCTCGCTCTCCCCTTCGTCGACGTCGAGGGGATTCGCCGACGCGGGTTCCGGGTCGCCCTGGACTGCGCCCGAGGCGCCGGGGGCGCGATCATCCCCGCGTTGCTCGAGCGGCTGGGGTGCCAGGTGACGGCGATCAACCTGGAGACCGACGGCCGCTTCCCGCGTCCGCCGGAGCCCGTGGCAGCCAATCTCGGCGATTTGGAACGGCTCGTGCTAGAGACGGGCGCGGACATCGGTCTGGCCACCGACCCGGACGTGGACCGGCTGGCGCTGGTATCAGATGAAGGGGTGGCGATCGGCGAGGACTGGACACTCGCGCTCGCGGCGCGACTCGTGCTGCGTCATCGGCGGGGACCAGTCGTCGTGAACCTGTCGACGAGTCGGATCGTCGAGGATGTGGCGGAGGAGGCCGGTGCCCGCGTGGTGCGGGCGCCGGTCGGTGAGGTGAACGTGGCCGTTCGCATGCGCCAGGAGGGGGCGGCGATCGGCGGGGAGGGGAATGGCGGCGTCATCCTGACCGAGGTCCATCTGGGGCGCGACGCGCCGGTTGGTGTGGCGCTCGTGCTGCAAATGTTGTTGGATGACAACGAGAAGTTGTCCAGAACGATCGCTCGATACCCGAGGTACGCCATCGTGAAGGACAAGCTGGACCGGCCGAACGCGTCCCTCGCCACGGTGTACCAATCGCTCCGGGCAGCGTTCCCCGACGCGGAGGCGGACACGCAGGATGGCCTCCGGTTGTCGTGGCGGGATCGGTGGGTGCACGTTCGCCCGTCGGGAACGGAACCGATCGTGCGAGTGATCGCCGAAGCGCCGAGCGATGCCGAGGCTCGGGAGCTGGTGGCGCGATCGCGTGCGCCGCTGGACGCGCTTCTCTGACGGCTCAACCCGAACGCAGACTCACCATGTGTGGAATTGTCGGTTACGTCGGACCACGACTCGCACCACCGCTCCTGCTCGAGGGGCTCAAGCGCCTCGAGTACCGGGGGTACGACTCGGCCGGGATCGCGGTCATGAACGGGAAGGGAGTGGAGACGCGCAAGGCGGCGGGGAAGATCGCGGAGCTGGAGACGGTGATGGCGGCGGCGCCGGTGCACGGCACGCTCGGCATCGCGCACACCCGCTGGGCCACGCATGGCGCGCCGAACTTCTGCAACGCGCACCCGCACGTCTCGTGTGACGGCACGATCGCGGTGGTGCACAACGGGATCATCGAGAACGGATCCGCGCTGCGGCAGGCGCTCGTGGATGCTGGCCACACCTTCCAGTCCGAGACCGACACCGAGGTGCTCGCGCATCTCGTGGAGGAGTTCTATCAGACGAGCCTCGAGGAGGCCGTCATCGAGGCGCTGAGCAAGGTCGAGGGCACGTACGGCATCGCCGTCGTGTCGAGCAAGGACCCGAACAAGATCGTGGCGGCCCGCAAGGGGAGCCCGCTGCTCGTCGGGCTCGGCGAGGGGGAGTACTTCGTGGCGAGCGACGTGTCGGCGATCCTCGCCCACACGCGGCAGGTGATCTACCTCGATGACGGCGACCTCGCCGTGCTCGAGCGCGACGGCTATCGCATTCTCGACATGAACGCGATGCCGATGTCGCGCACGGTGAGCAGCATCGACTGGGATCTGGACATGATCGAGCGCGGCGGGTTCGCGCACTTCATGCTCAAGGAGATCTTCGAGCAGCCGACGACGATCGAGAACACGATGCGCGGCCGCCTGCTCGTGGAGGAAGGGGCGGCCCGACTCGGCGGGATCAACCTCACCGACGAGCAGCTGCTGTCGTTCGACAACATCGTGATCACCGCGTGCGGCACGAGCTGGCACTCGGCGCTCATCGGCGAGTTCATGATCGAGGAGCTGGCGCGGATCCCGGTGGAGGTGGAGTACGCCTCGGAGTTCCGCTACCGCAATCCGATCATCACGCCGAAGACGCTGTGCATCGTCATCTCGCAGTCCGGCGAGACCGCGGACACGCTGGCGGCGATGCGCGAGGCGCAGCGCCGCGGCGCGCGGGCGCTCGGGATCGTGAACGTGGTGGGATCCACGATCGCCCGGGAGTCGGACGGCGGCATCTACATTCACGCCGGACCGGAGATCGGCGTGGCGTCCACCAAGGCGTTCACCAGCCAGGTGACGGCGCTCGCGCTGTTCACGCTGCGCCTCGCCCGGCTGCGCGGGCTGATGGAGGAGGATGGGAAGCGCATCGCGCGCGCGCTGCAGGCGCTCCCTGGGCAGATCCGCGAGGTGCTCGACCGGGCCGAGGCGATCGAGACGATCGCCGAGGAGTTCCGCGACGCGCGCAACTTCCTGTACCTGGGGCGCGGCTACAACTTCCCGGCGGCGCTCGAGGGAGCGCTCAAGCTCAAGGAGATCAGCTACATCCACGCCGAGGGCTATCCGGCGGCGGAGATGAAGCACGGTCCGATCGCGCTCATCGACGAGAACATGCCGGTCGTGTTCATCGCCCCGCACGACTCGGTGTTCGACAAGATCGTGTCGAACATCCAGGAGGTGAAGGCGCGCGGCGGGTGCGTGATCGGCCTCACGAGCCGCGACGAGCCGGCGCTCGCGGGGATGCTGGACCACGAGATCCGCATCCCCGAGACGATCGACATGTTCACGCCCATCCTCGCGTCGGTCCCGCTGCAGCTCCTGGCGTACTACATCGCCGTCAAGCGCGGGGCGAACGTGGATCAGCCGAGAAACCTGGCCAAGTCGGTGACGGTGGAGTGAGAGGGCAGGGCGCTCGGGAAGACGCGGCTGTCGGCTCTCGGCTCTCGGCCATCGGTGACTGCTCCGCGTAGAGAGCTCTCGAGGTGTGCCGTAGCCGAGAGCCGATGGCCGATGGCCGTGTCGTCCCGAGCGCCGTCGCCCCCCCGCCTCACGCGTTCCCGCTGAACCCCATCAGCTGACGATGTCCGGGCTCCCGAGCGTCTCCGGCGCGGGGAGCCCCACGCGGTGCAGGCGCGAGCGGATGAAGCGCAGCACCGCCTCCCGCGCCGCCTCGGGATCGCCGAGCTCGCCGGTCGCCCACAGGCCGCGCGCCGCCATCGAGCCCGTGCCGTGACGGCTGGGCATACGGCACCTCGGGTGAGCATCGGCACGGCCGGGCCCGCTGTACCTGGCGAGCGTGCGTCCGCGCCAGGCGCATCACGATGCCGTCGGACACAAACATCCGACATCGGCGATTCGACGACCTCGCGTGAGGCAAGCACCGACTGCCCGCCAGACGCGAGGCCGCCGAACGCGGTCAGCGCCGCCCGCCCCCCGCGCCCGCTGTCCCCGTGCCCGTCGCGGCTCCGCCGTTGGTCTGGACGGGAGCGCTGGTCAGGCCGCCGCGGAGCAGGTCCGCCGCGAGCACCGTCTGCACCACGCCCATGATGTTCGCCGTCGCCGAGCCGGCCGCCCCGCCGTCGGCGCCGTCACCGGCGATCGTCACGAGCCGCGCCTCGCTCAGCGCATCGGCGATGGCCGGGGCGATCTGCGGGAGCATCTCGAGCTGGCGCAGCTTCAGGTAGGCATCGCCCCCCTCGCGGATCGCGTCGTTCACCTTCCTGATCGCCTCCGCCTGCGCCTCGGCCACCGTCTTGATCTTCACCGCCTCCGCCTCCGCCTCGGCGGCCGCCTCGATGCGCCGGCGGGCGGCGTCGGCGTCGGCCTGCGCGATCTGCGTCGCCTTGAGCTCCGCGGCGCGCTGCGTCGCCAGCGCATCCTGCTTCTTCGCCTCCGCCTGGGCGACGAGCGCCGCGTTCGCCGCCTGCGTCTGCTCCAGCTCGCGCTGCTTGTCGGAGATGGCGCGGTCGGCCTCCAGCTGCGCCTCCTTCGCGCGGCGCGTCTGCGTCGCGGCCACGATGTCCGCGTTCGCCTGCGCTTCGGCCGCCGACTGCCGGCGGCGCGCCTCGGCCACCTCGGACTGCACCACCTTGATGTTCAGCGAGCTGAATTGCAGGCCGAGATCGGTCAGCTCGCGCGAGCACGCCTTGCGGATGATGATCGCGAGCGGGTCGTCATCCTCTTCCGTCTCCGCGACGGCCACCGGCGTGGTCGACTTCGCCGACTTCGCCGAGAAGAGCTGATCGTGCGTGAGCAGGTTGACGGCGCGGCGACCCGCGGAGGTGAGCAGGTCGGTCAGCGTGTTCATCTGCTCCTTCGGGTCCTTGGAGAAGAAGCGGTTCGCGGCCGTCTTGATCATCTCGTCCGAGTCGCCGACGGACACGATCGCGCTGGCGAGCACGCGCACCTTGATGGGGCGCGGAACGCCCTCGTCATCGACGTCGGCCGTCTGGTCCGTGATGTCGAGGTCCACGTTGATCGCGGCGCTCGGGATCGTGGTGCCGGTCGTGAGGAGCGGGATCTCCTTCGACTTCCCCGGCCCCTTGTAGATGACCGTGGAGCCCTGCAACCAGCTCACGAGGCGGATCGTGCCCGACTCGACGTCGCGCAGGAACTTCGAGACGATGAGCGGGATGAAGAGCAGGACGGCGACGATGATGCCTGCGATGACCATGATGTTTTCTTGCATGCTCGCAGCGGGCTCCAGGTCAGGGGAGACTACGGGGATGGGCAGGCTCGACGGCGCCCGCCGGATCGGACTTACTGGACGTAGATGGACGAGTCCGGCCGCCGAGCGCGGATCACGGCGCCACGCGCGACACGGTGCAACGGTTCCGCGCGACGTCCACGTCCTCGATGCGGACGACGTCCCCGGCGCGGAGGCGGCGACCGCTCCGGTCCTCCGGGCGGAGGATGGCGAGCACCTGGACGATCTGGCCGTCGACGTGGATCTGAACGACCCCCGCGCCGTCCGCGTCGAAGGCGGTGATCGCCGTGGCCTCGTCCATGACCGCGGACTCCAGGCCGAGCGCGGGGCGTGACGCGAAGCGGAACAGCACGTTCCAGAGCGGGCGCACGAGCAGAAGCTCCACCGCCAGCGCGCCGGCGCAGGCGACGCCGAAGCGCAGCGGGGCGGGGAGGGCGTGCGCGACGAAGCCGGCGCCCCCGAACCCGAGCGCCAGACTGAACAGCACGCGCGGCGATACCACCGCGAGGATCGTCTGCGCGGCTGAACGCGCCGCGTTCGGGGGCGCGTGATCGTGCGCCGCGTGACGACCGCCGTGCGCGTGCCCCGCGTGCCCCGCGTGCCCCGCGTGCCCCGTGTGGCCCACATTGCCCGCGTGACCCCCGTGCCCCGCGGGGGTGGCGTGGCCGCCGTGCGTGTAACCGAGGAGCGCCATGGCGGCCAGTCCGGCCGCCCCGAGCGCGAGGGAGAAGGTGTAGAGGTCCATTCGGTGGAGGGGACGCATGACCAACCGGTGTTCACCGGTTGGCGGTGCGACCTCCAATTGTACGTCGCGGCGGCGGAAACGCACAGATGGCGGCGTCAGCCGGAGCTCGACTGTATCGTGGCGATACAACTGCGCTCGCGGCGATGCAGGTCGGGGGATCGGGGGCGTAACCGCGAAGTTGGTCAAGGCGTTGCATGGCAACACTTTGCCGTGCGGGCACCGGTGCCGCTCCAACGGAACGCGCTCTGCCTTACCCGTGAGCGGCCGGCGATGAGGCCGGCTCGAGCGAACCTCTTTCACGGGATGTACAGATGCGCGATTTCCGCTCAGTCCGACACACGATCCTCTCCGCCGCGGCGCTGCTCGGCGCCGTCGCGCTGCCAGCTCGGGCGCAGTCGGGGCCGGGACCCGTTGCCGTCGGCATCTCCGCCGCCGCGTTCGATTGGACCGGCGGGCACGCCGAGCAGGCGCTCGGCGCGATCGTGCAGCTCGCGCCCACGCCCTGGCTCGTGCTCGGTGCCAACCCCACCCTCCTCCGCGTGAGCGATCCGAGGGCCGGCGACGCCCAGGCCGGCTTCGGCGACCTTCCGGCGTATGCGGGGCTCACGCACCAGTGGAACGCCCCGTGGCAGCCGGTGCTCGGCGTGGCCGGGGTAGTGACCTTCCCCACGGGTGACGCGAGCCGCGGGCTCGGGAGAGGGGAGTCGCTGGTGAGCGCCGAGGGCGCGCTCGCGCTCTCCCCGCTGAGCGTGCTCACGGTCCGGGGCGGCGCCTCGCGGCTCCTCCGCGTTGGCGGGGAGCGTCCGACCGGCGTGGCGACGACGGCGCTGTTCGGCGACGCGGTGCTGCTCGCCGGGGCGCGGTCGAACGTGAGCATCGGCTACGCGCTCGAGCTGCGCGGCGACGCGCCAGCCACGTACGATCCCGCGCGCGCGATCAGCGCCACGCTGGTCCACGCGCTCGCCGGTCAGACGGCGCTCACGCTCAGCGCGGCGCGCACGCTGCGCGGCGCCGGACCCACGTGGTCGTTCGCGATCGGCATCGGGAGCGCCTTCTCCGGTCTCTCGCCGGTGGGCGCCACTTCCCCGGCGGCGCGGAGCTCGGGCGGATCGATGCGCGAGGGGCCCGGCAAGCTGCTGCCGGTCGGCGTCCCCACCTGCGGGCTCGGCGGTGGGTGCTGACGCTGGATCACATCGGGAACTCGTCGATTCCAAATTCACCTTCACGACGGAGTGAACATCATGTCGAAGACGATGCGTAGTGCGACGATCATGGCCGCGGCCCTCATGATGGGCGTGGCCGCCACGGCGAATGCCCAGATCGCGGGCGTGGTTCGCGGGACGGCGCGCGTGGGGGCGGGCGTGGGCGTGGCGATGCCTCGCGTGACGGCGCGGGCGAACACCACGGCTCGGACCGCGGTGAAGGGCACCGCCAACGCCGGCGAGCACACCGTGCGCGCGACGGGGGACGAGGCCAGTGCGCGCGTTGGCGCGACCGCCACGACATCCGCGAACGCGACCGCGAACGCGACCGCGAAGGCGACCGCGAAGGCGACCAACGAGACCGCGGCGCGTGCCCGCGCGAAGGGCGAGGCGGGAGCCGAGCACGCGAGCGAGCGCTCGGCCGAGGTTCGCGACGGCGCGCAGGGCGCGCTGATGGCGCGCGAGCACGCGCAGGGCGAGGGCGCCGTGCACGCGGGCGTCGGGGGACAGGTGCGGGCGAACGACGGGGCGTCGGTGTCGGCCGGCGCGAGCACCTCGGCGGCCGCGAGCGCTTCGGCGCACGACGAGAGCGCGGCGCGCGGCGGCTCGACCCGTGGTGGCGTGAAGGGAAGCGACGAGGGCGGCGCGAAGGGAACGGCCCGGGCGTCGCACGGCGCGGAGTCGGGAGCGCCGCGGAAGCAGTGACCGCCTGACGGTCGGAAGCCGGCTCCGCGTCGCATGACGAGTGCACGCGGGGCGGCGGCTCGGAGTGTCACCACGGGGGCTTTCAGACTAGTGAAAGCCCCCGTGGTGCATCTCCTCCTCGTGCGGCATCGCGTAGCGCGCCAGGTCGAAGAGGTGCGCGACGGCACGAACGTCGCGCCGGTGCCCCGAAGCGCTCCCAAAGCGCTGCACGCTCACGGCAGATGCATCCGCGGGCGCCACGCTTCCGTGATCGTTGGGGCATCCACGCCTCACTTGCGAAGTCACCGGTGTCGCTCATTATGTGGCGTCCCCATCGCCTAACGTCGCACGAGGTCGTTCCGCCTGACGCGAAATCAGTCGCGTCAGGCTCCTGTCGCCGCTGCTGCTCTCACATCTGTCACCCTCGTGGGAGGTGCTTCCGTGCTCCGGTGCTCTCGACTCGTTCTCGGCGCCCTGACTCTCGGTGTGACGGCGGGGTGCAGCAGCGATTCCGCCACCGAACCGAACCCGGACTGCGATGTCACGAACCCCGTGTCGCGCATCGCGATCGCTCCCACCAGCGCGACGATCTACTTCCGGGTTCCCGTGCGAGCCACCGATACGCTCCACGTGACTCCGACGGCCTACAACCGGTTCGGTGGGGAGCGCACCGACGTGCGATTCGCCTACGTCTCGTCCGACACCGGCGTGGTCGTCGTCGAGCCGACGGGGCTCGTGCGGGTCGCGGGTGCCGGGACGGCGACGATCACCGCTTCGGCGTGCGGCGAGAGCGCGTCCGCGCGGGTCGAGGCGGTGCCCGCCATCGCCACGGTGACCGTCGGTCCGACACCGGACACCCTCGTCGCCGGCGACAGCCTGCTGTTGACGGCCCGCGCCATCGACCACGCGGGCGCGTCAATGCTCGATGCCGTCTTCCAGTGGTCGGATCCGCCAGACCGGCCGGCGGTGCTCCGGCCGGCGAGCGACTCCGCCGCGTGGGTGTTCACCAAGGAAGCGGGGCTCACCCCGGTGACCGCCACGACCGAGGGGGCGAGTGGATCGGCATCGGTGGTGGTGCTGCCGCGCGTGTTCCTG
>DASUXC010000177.1:0-9858 GCA_036378095.1 Gemmatimonadaceae bacterium
GCTTCCCGGTTCATCCCCGCGCGCGCGGGGAACTCGACCTGTTTCACGACGACGTGCCGGACGCGTTCGGTTCATCCCCGCGCGCGCGGGGAACTCTCGGGTCACCTCCGGGCTGAACGTGATCGTCCCGGTTCATCCCCGCGCGCGCGGGGAACTCTCTTCTCCACAACACAAAGCTCACCAACCACTTGCCAGCCTCGCCGGAACCCTACCAGACCGACGGAGGTGCGTCAGCTCCCGGCGTCGCGTCCCTGACCGGGCATTGGAGGATCGAATCGTACCAGCGTCAGCCCGTCGAAATCGACGGGCACGCGCCGGTTCTGACCAAGTGCTTCGAACGCGAACCCGGAGTCGGTCGGCGCGGACCACGCGATCACCGCCGAGCCACCTCCGATCAACTGCCCCACCTCGCTCCAAATGCGCTCGCGCGTGCGCGCGGAATACACTCCCACGTACACGCCCGCGCGAATCTCCGCCAGCCACAACGCAAGTCGCCCTCGCAGTCGCGGGGGCGCGTTCTCAACCACGATGACCATCATCGCCGGATGTCGTTTCGGGGAGGGCCGGTGGCTGCCCCTCCGGAGCCTCTTCGGGAGGAGTCACGCCGCTCGCGGCGAGGAGCTCGCCAATGGTGGGAATGATGCGCTCCAGCAAGTTGGTCCGTCGAAAGGCATCTCGACACGCGATGCGCACCTGACGCTCCACGGCTGTTCGGTCGCCGCGCCCATGCTCGATCCGCGCCGCGACGGAGAACGCCGCCGGAACGACGGTCTCGAACTTGAAGATGTCCGCGATGTCGTACACGAAACTGAGCGGCTTGCCGCGGTGCAGGAACCCGATCGCCGGCGCGTACCCCGCAGCCAGGATGGCGGCCTCGCTCAGCCCGTACAGACACGCAGTCGCTGCGGAAAGGCAGCGGTTCGGCAAGTCGGCCGCGCTCCAGGAGCTTGGTTCGTACCGGCGCGCGTCCCACGTTACACCGTGGACCTTCGCCAGCTGCTGGTACAACGTCCGCACGCGGGCTCCTTCGATGCCGCGAAGCTGATCCACCGAACGTCGCGCCGGCGGCTCCTCGCCGAACCGCATGGCGTACATCGCACGTACGACGCGCAGGCGTGGCCCCTCCTCGAGCGCCGCCCGCGCCTGGTACAGCAGCCGGTCGGCACGCGCACCGCCAGGCTGCCCTGCGGCGTACACGCGCACGCCCTGTTCACCTACCCAGACGATGAGACAGCCGACGCGGGCGGCCAGGGCGACCGCCGCATGCGTGATCCGGATACCCGGCTCCAGCATGAGGCACGCGAGGCCACCGACGGGTATCTGCACGCGAACGCCCTTGTCGTCGACGAGCACGAACGCGCCGTCGATCACGTCGACCTGACCGTACTCCAGGAAGACGATGGCCGACCGGTCCTTGATCGCGATCGGCCTCAGGGGCACGTACGGAGCGTCACCCCCCTGTCCGCTCACGCGCGCCGGACGAGCATCAGACCGCAACCGAACGCCTTGGCCCGGCCGAATCCTTGGGTGATCGCTCCCACGAATTGCTCCGGGTCGCACACGACCAGCACCCCCTCGAGATCCAACACGCCGAGGCGAGCGGGAGCCCCCGCGCGGTCGACGCGAAGGGTCCGATGACCGAGCACTCGCACCGCTGGCCCGCCGCCCGCCCGAGCATGGCCGTCACCGGGTACTGTATCGCCTCTCCCGTCGACGGACGCGAGCGAGAAGCCGGCCCGTTCGCCCTGCCGCGCGAGCCACGCTACGCCTTCTCGTTCCATGGCGGCCTTGCGGGCCTCGCCGCGCTGCTCGGTCGGGATCCGGTACAGCGCGTCCATCACTATGTCGCAAGGCTTGCTCCGCGTGCCGGTGGCGCTACCGCGCGCAATGGTCGCATTGGCGCGCAGCGAGAACGCCAGCCGATCGCCGGGCGAGAGGACCGGCTGGAATGGCTTGGCCTCTTGCAGCTCGAAGAGACCGTGCCGGTCCACAGGGATGCGCCGCGACAGGATGTAGAACAGCCCTGGTTCCGCCTCCCGCCACAGGAAATCTCGCGTGCGGTCCGGTGAATCGGCGAACAATGTCCACACCAGCCGATGGCCCGCCACCGTCCGAGCCGATTCCCCCTTGGGGACGAGCAGATCGCGTAGCGCCGCCGCCGGCGCATCACGCCGGAGACGAGCGCGCGAGAGATAGGTCTCGACGCTCATGCGACCACTCCCGAGATACCCTCTCCACGCGCCCCACCGGCGGCAGGGACGGCGAGCTCCCCCACCTCCACGACGCGCTCGGCGAACTGCCAGCGCGCCCGCTGCGGTGAGGAGTCGCGGCGTGTGTCACGGCGCAGCGGGCGAAGTCCGGATGCGAACGTCTCGCAGGGATCGTGGGCGACCTCGCGCCCCCACCCGCCTGGGGGGCACACCGCACGCGCCACGGGCTCCGTGATCGTCGGCGCGCGTCCCATGAACGCATCGGCGAGCGTCTCTGCGCTCGTGATCGAGGGCGACAGGGGAAGGCCAAGCGCGTTGGCCTTGCGGCCGGCGTAGAGCACGAACGCCGGCCGCCGCATCGCCGTCGCCAGCTCGTCCAACGGCCAGCGTGCGCCGCGCCGCGCCCAGAGCGCCACGGTTGCGAGCGCGTCCTGCCGGTAGCCGCGGCGCGAGAGAATCGTCTCGCGTTCGCCCGCCGCGAGGAGCTCGGCGCGAGTGGCGGGCTTCCGCTTTCTCGCCACCGATGCCGCCACTGTCTGCGCGGTGTGGTAGTCCACGAGCGGGGCCCCCGACGCGTCGAGCCGGACGGCCACACCATAGCCGGTGTCCAGCGCTTCGTGCGCCGCCTGATCGCCCCGGGTGATCCCGAGCGCGGCCGCCACGAGCCCGAGCACGGCGGAACGGCTGGGGCGGTCCCACGAACCACGCGCCTCGCCCACGGCGATTTCCCCCCAGCTCGCGAGCGGAGCGTAGAGGGTGAACAGGAGAAAGTCGATCATGCGATGCTCTCTCTGCCAAAGCGAACGACCGTCGCCAGCGATCCCTCGACCATCTCGGGAGTCACCCGCAGATGTGCGCGATCATCGGCGCAGGCGCCGTACGCCGCATCGAGGTTGTCGCGGAAGGTGATGAGGCGATCGATCGAGGCCGCGACGAGGTCGCCCCTCGCCTCGCGCGTGCTCACCGGCTGTACGAACGCGGCCGCCAGCGTGCGTGGCTGCTGCGTTCCCCGCTCCGCCATCACGAACGACGCGCGCGCCCGCGACGCGAAGCTGGCCTGCTTGCCGCGCGGTGCAACCGTGGCCGCACACTCCACGAGCGCCTCGACCGCGTCGCGCGCGAGCTCCGCATTGCCACCGAGATTCCGAGCCAGCAGGTCGCAGTCGACGCACGCGTACAGGTAGAACAGCCCAGCGCCGTACTCCTGAACACCGATGAACGACGTGCCCGCGTCCTCGCGCTCGGCCGGATTCTTCAGGTCGTCGACGGCCACGTAGTAGTCGTCTTCCACGACCGCCCGGTGCGTGGTGAGCGCGTGCGCCACCTGCACCGCCGCCTCGCGGTTGAACGCCGGGCTGTCGGCGAGCATGCGTCCGAACATGGCGATGTCCGCCGCGCCATCGGACTTGAGCAGCAGCGCGTCCTCGTCCGCCGTGATCTCCTCGCCGGCGAGCGCGCGATCGGCGAGCGCGTAGGCGCGGGCGAACTCCTCGGGGGACACGAATGCGAGCTGCTTGATGTACGTCGGGTTTTCGTCATCGGCCTCCTTGAGCTTCCCGAACCCCTCGGCGATCTGCCGCGCCACCTCGACCGCCTTCTTCTCCGGCATGCCGCGCTCCACGAGATAGCTGAGCACTTCGGCGCCGAGGCGCTGCGTGCGCTTCCCGACGCGTTCGCCGAGACGCTCCGCGAACACGGGCGAGGTGCGCCAGGCGCGCTTGAGGCTCTGAGACGAGATGCGAAGTCGCGGTGCGCCACCGAACTCCACCGTCTTCGGTCTTCCGGTGTCGTCCCGATTGAGATTCGACGTGGGATACGCAGTGAGCAGGTGAAGCTGCAGGAAGCTGGTCATTCGTCGGAGTCCTCGAAGGGGGTGGCGCCGTCAGCGGGGGCGGCGATTCCCGCCGCGTAATAGTCGAAGGCCCAGCGGCGCTTGGTGCGGTCGCTCCAGTACCAGAAGTCCTCGGCCAGCATGGACACGTTCACTGAGCCGTCGAGCAGGGCAATGAGCCGCGTGAAGGCGTCCACCTGCTCTTCACCGCGTCCGGTCTCGACCAACCGTCGAAAGCGTGCCTCGGAGAGACGGGGGCGATCGTCGCCGGCCTCGCTCTCTTTGCGGTCACCGGGGAAGGTCCGCCACCCGGCCGACCGCATGACCGATCTCGCCGGATCGTGCTCCGCGACGTGAGCGAGCACGCGGGCGAGGTCGAGTCCCGCCGACCACCGCCAGTCGTCGACGCCGGGAAGAACGCCCTGGCCGATCAGTACACGCGCGAGCGCCACCGCGGCGGGAACACTCAGCGCCTCGACGGCCGACCGGCAGCGGCGAAGCTTGGCGCGCGTGGCCGGGTCTCCATCCCGGGGGTGACAATGCCTGGTCCACCACGCGAGCGCGCGCCTCCCCCTCCAGTCACGCTCGACGGTGACGGCCTGTGGTGCCGAAGTAGTCACGTTTTCCCCTCCTTGCGTGAGCGGGACTTGGCGGTGCGCGTGGTGCGCCCACCGTCGGCAACGGCGATGCCGAGTGCCTCGAACAACTTCTTGCCGAGCTTGGAATGGCCGGTGAGCGTCATCACGAGACCGAAGCGCGCGCCCACCAGCCGTCGCATCGCGGCAGGAATCACCCCGTCAGTGGCGCACCACCGGTCGAACACCGCGGTGGCGCTCCCGGAGAGCGTTCGCGCGAAGCCACGACAGATCTCATCGACGTGCTCGACGGTCGTATCCGGCGACGCCACGCGGCGCATCGCATCGAAGAACGCCGCCTCCGTGTCCGCCCACAGCTCCGCCTTGACCTCGGAGAGGTCTCCCGGCGCATCGGCCGGCTTGTCGAACAGCGCTCGCTTCACGGCGTCGAGCAATGCCGTGGACGCGATGCCGGCGGCGTTCGTGAGGCGCGTTGCCGCGTCGGCCAAGAGGCGTTGATGGTTCGGGTCGGCGACCGGGAAGACCGGCAGCTTCGCCTCGGTCCACGCGATCGCTTTCGCGTGCGAGGTGGCGTATCCGAAGGCATGGAGTCGCGCGGTGATCTTCCCGACGCGATGAGCGCGGTCGACGAAATTCGCCACGACCCTCGCGGGCTCCCGACCTGCGATCGCATCCGGAATGCGAAGCGTCAGACCGAGCCAGTCACGCCATGCGATGCCGCCCGGCTTGCCGTGCACTGGCAACCGCTCATCGCTCGACTTGGCCTGATAATACGGTGTGAGCGGATGTTGCCATCTCTCGTACTGAACACCGTACGTGCGCATCCAGAACCTGGCTACTGTCGCCGTGTCTTCCACTCCGGTCAAATCGCAGCGGCCAGGGCCCGCGAATTCCAGCCGGATCCGGCGTGGCATTCCGAAGTACGCCTGGAGCGGCGAGACATCGGAGCTGGTCGTGGCGAGGCGCTTGGGCGGAGCAGCCGAACGCGTCGGAGCCAACCAGGGAAATACCGCCTCGGGACGGGCGAATGCGCTCGTCCCCCGTCGGCTCCAGAGCTCGACCGTCTCCACGTTCGCCCACAACTTGCTCCACAGCGGCTGCTCGTGCGCGCGGCCTCTCCCCTCGTGGTCCACACGGGGGTCGACGATGGTGGTCAGCGGACCGCCCCCGCGCATCGAGGTGAGATGACCACGCCCGCCCTCCGGCGCATACGTCTGCAGGGTCACGAGCGCCATCGCCGCTGCGGGTCGGCACAGTCGCTCGACTCGCGCGGGCTTCACGAACAGGTCCGTCACGATCTGTCGTCGCCCAGCCTCGCCGACGGTCGACCCCGGCGTATCAATGAAGAGAGATTCCACCGACCACTCCGCGCCGTCGCGCATCTCATCGGCGGAGAGATCCTGAAAGAAGCGCGGTCCGTCTCCCTCCAGGTCGAACGCCGGTGGCAGGAGGTCGAGCTTGGCCTGCAGCTCGTCGGGCGTGGGTGGCGCCTTCCAGCTATCGAGCCACTCGTCTTCGTCGCCGGGATGCAGCGCTACGGTGAGCAGACCTATGAGGAATTCCTGCAGCGCGCCGTCGAAATCCGGTCGCGGGGCGGCAATGGCGACCACGGGATCGACACCCAATCCGTCCAGCAGCACTGCGGGCGATCCCCACTCCACGGCACCACTGCGCCGGAGCCAGGGGATCCAGGGTTCCTGCCGGAGATCGTACGCCATTCGGCCTCGGCGTGAAACGTGAGAGTGCTGCGCCGGCGTGCCGACGCACGTCGGACGTTACCGACGGGGTGTGACAGTCAGGCGTCGTTCACTCGGGGGCGTCGGGAGCCTGCGCGGACTGATAAGCCAGCCCTTCGCCCTCGGTGTACCGCAAGTGTACGGTGCGGGCGCCCGCCTCGAGCGTCCCCTGCCATTCCCCTCGCGCGCGCTCCACGAGCGGCAGGACGGGCAGCTCGCGCTCGTATCGCCCCCACTCGGCGCGGACGGCGTCCACGGCGGCGCGATATCCGGGCTCCGCGGCCACATCCGGAGGCACCCGCCGCGATGACAGCCGAACCTCGGACAATGCCCAGCGTTTCCATGCCGGCCCCTCTCCCGGCGCCCACGGCACCAGGGCGCCGTCGCCGTCCACTCGCGCGAGCCGCACCGTCGTGCTCGGGTCGCTCAAGCGCGTCGGTGCTCGCACTTCGTCGATCCATCCTCGCGCATTGCCGTCGTATCCGTCGCCGACCTTGAGCGCCGTGTAGTTCGCCGTCGCGGCATCGGCACGCTGCTTTCCCTCCGCCTTGAACGTGGCCGTGAGGAGCGCTTCCGGGACATCCTCCGCGTCGCGTCCGTACACCGCCTCGATGAGCGCGCGCACGCCCCCCGGCGTCCGGATCGCGCGCACCCTGGAGAGAGCGCGCACCGTGCGCCAGAGCACGCCGGTGTTCCGGTACACGGCGCTCGTACCCGGGAGCAAGCCGCTGAGCCACGTGGTCTCGGGGTCGACCTCGGCAGCTGGGGCGAGCACGACGAGTTCGCGCTCGAGCCCGCGCGGCCGCGAGTCGTCGCGCGCCGGGTGCCGCCAGAGCCGCCCGGCACGCTGGATGATCAAGTCCATCGGTGCCAGGTCGCTCACCATGACGTCGAAGTCGAGATCCAGCGACTGCTCGATGACCTGAGTGGCCACCACCACGCGCCCGGAGCGCTCAGCGCTGGACGCCTGCGGCCCGAAGCGGCGGAGCACCTCCTGCTCGCGCAGTTGCCTGTCGCACTGCGCGAAGCGGGCGTGGAACACCAGCGGCTCGAGCCCGCGCGCGCGCAGATCGCCCGCCGCCGCGAGACAGTCATCGACGGTGTTGCGTACCCATGCGACCGCCGCTCCCGCCGTGGCCGCCGAGACGACGTGCTGTAGGGCATCGCTCGCATCGTGCACGAAGCGCACGTCCACCGAACGGTTCGACCAGGGTGCCGCCGTCAACGGCGTCTCGCGCACGGCGGGCTCTCCGCGCGCCACGACCGTGGCGAGCGGGTAGCGCTCGTCGCGCGCAAGCGGCATCCCACCGCACCCGAACAAGCCACCGCCAACGAGGCGCCCCCCGTCGAGCCCCTCTCGCCACGCACGGGCGAGCTGCTCGCGACGGGCAATCGGGAGCGTGGCGGAGAGCACCACCGCGTACCCGCCGAGCGCCGCATGAAACCGGAGCAGCTCGTCCACCTCCACACCCATGTAGGCGTCGTAGGCGTGCGCCTCGTCCACCACGAGCACCTTGTCGGCGAGGCCGAACAGCCGCACCGCGTTGAACTTGCTTGGCAGCACGCCCAGGAGCGCCTGGTCGACGGTGCCCGCGCCGACATCGGCGAGGAGCGCGGCCCGGCGGTCGTCGGCGAAGAACGCCGCGCACGCGGCGCCCGCAGGAAGCTCTGCCCCTCCCGCAATAGGGCCATCGCGATCGGTCGCACCACCATCTCCGAGGGCGAGCACGCTGGCCCGGAAGCTCTCGTGAAGGCGCACCTGCCCGTGCGCGAGCGCGAGCGATGGACGGTGATCGCCACCACGTGTGAAGAGCGCGCCGATTGCCCGTGCCTGCCGCTCGTACATGGCGTTCGCGGTGGCCTGGGTGGGCATTGCCCAGTACGCGCCGCCAACCCGCCCGTCGGCCATGAGCCGGTGCACGATCATCTGTGCCGCTTCGGTTTTTCCGGCACCGGTCACGTCCTCGATGAGCACGAGCAGGGGACCGTCCGGGAGATCGGCGGTCGACGCCCACTGCTGGAGCGGCGAAGGATCGGCGATCCCCGTCAGCTCCGGAAACGTGGCGCGCCCGGCGGCCTTGGGGGAGGCAAGCCCCTGCCCCTGCACCACCTCGCGGGCGCGCGCACGCGCGCGACGCCAGTACGCGGCGAGGGCGCCAGCTCCCGCGTCGGGGGCTTGGTACGCGAACCATTCCTGCCGGGAGCCGATCCAATCGGCCACCGTCACGAGTCCCGCCACCCACCAGCTCGCGGCTCTCGCCATTCTCGTTGGAGGCGTCTGACCTTCGACCGGTCCCGGAAGCAAGAGCTCGATGACCGCCTCCGCGCACGCGAGCGCCAGCGGGGCCGAGGCCGAGCGGAATACCCAGCGCGCGGGCTTGTCGCGCAAGTTGGCGGTGACCGTGGGACGTCCATGATGCCCGAAGATGGCGGGGGCCAACACCTCGAGCGTCTCGCCTCCATCGCGCCAGAGGCGATCCGAGAACGCCGGCACCAACTCATGGTACCAGAGCCGATATCCGTCGTCCGTGTGCACGCCCCCCGGGACACCTTCGGGGTCGAGCGATCCCAGGACGGCAGGCCAGAGAGCTGGTACCTTCGCCTGGAAGCCGGGCGCGAACTTTCCCAGGTCGTGCAACGCGGCGAGCGTCACCAGAAGCGCGTGCGCCTGCTCCGACGCGAGCCCCAGGAGCGTGGCGGCTCGGGCCCGCGCGAGCGGACGCGTCGTGAGGAGCGCGTCGGCAACCGCCGCCACGTCGAGCAGGTGATAGACGATCGGATGATACGGCGCCGCGGCATCCGCGTGCGGCTGCGCCTTCCCCCAGAATGTCAGTACGTCAGCGAGCGCCGTCATGTGCCCGGGAGGCAGAGAGGAAGTCAGGCGCGAGTCGTGAGGCAGTACTCGTGAGGCGTCCGTCGCCGAACCTGCTGCGCCGGTGGCCACCGGTCAAGAGACGGGCATCCCGATGTCCGGCAGGAAGTGCAGCCGTCGCATCGTCCATCTCCTCGAGACTTGTGCATGGTACTACACCATAGTATCATTCCGATCGTGAACGCCCACAACCGTCGCACGCTCCTCGCCATCTACGCGAGCGTCACGCCCACGGGCCTCCGCTGGCGCGACATCGAGTCGCTCTTCAAAGCGCTGGGAGCGCACGTGCGCGAGGGCAAGGGCTCACGCGTGCGCGTCACCTCGAGCGACGTACGCGCCACGTTCCACCGGCCGCACCCTCGGCCGACGGTCGGGCGCCTCACGCTTCGCGATGTGCGCGACTTCCTGAACTGCGCTGGCGTGACGGTGGATGACGCGGAGTAGCCGTGGGATGCGACTTCATCGAACAGCTAGGTGAGTGCAATGGCAATGACGATGGAACACAAGGGCTACATCGGAGCGATCGACTACGATCCGGATGGCAGGGTATTTCACGGCCGCGTGATCAACACGCGCGATGTCATCACGTTCGAGGGGCGCTCGGTGGATGCGC
>DASUXC010000178.1:0-20199 GCA_036378095.1 Gemmatimonadaceae bacterium
TGGATGAAGATCGCCGGAACGGCGGTGGGCGCCTGCGTGGTGGGGTGCGCGGCCGCCGCCGCCGCGGGTACCCGCCGTTGGAAGCGCGAGACGGCGCGCGCCCTCCGCCGACTCCGCGCGGAATCACCGGAAGGCGCGCGAGCCGCGCCGGTGCTGTTCTCGCGCGAGGAGCTGGCGGGACTCCCCGCGCCGGTGACTCGCTACTTCGAGTACGCGCTCGCGCCGGAGCAGCGGCTCGTGCGCCGGGCGCGCCTTCGTCAGGCAGGACGGTTCAGCATGCGTCCTGGCAGGTGGAGCCCGTTCACCGCCGTGGAGCACTTCGCGGTGGAGCCGCGCGGCTTCGTGTGGGACGCCACGATCCGAGCGATGCCGCTCTGCCCCGTGCGCGTGCGCGACGGCTACCTGGGGGGCGAGGGGGTGATGCGCGGCGCGGTCGCCGGGCTCGTGCCGGTGGTCGACCAGCACGGCACGCCGGAGCTGTCCTCCGGCGCGCTCCTCCGCTACCTCGCCGAGTGCGTCTGGCTCCCGACGGCGCTCCTCCCGAGCGCGGGGGTGCAGTGGTCGGCGGTGGATGACCGCACCGCGCGCGCCACGCTCACCGATGGCGCCACCACGGTGTCGATGGACGCGCACTTCGGCGAGGGCGGGGAGATCGCGAGCATCTCGGCCGAGCGATACCGCGACGTGAAGGGGACGCCGGTGCTCACGCGGTGGGAGGGACGCTTTCGCGACTGGGAGCGCGCCGACGGCATGATGATCCCGATGACCGGCGAGGTGGAGTGGGCGAGCCCCGAGAAGACGGTGCCGTACTGGCGGGGGCGCATCGTCGAGGCGAGCTACGAGTATGCGGGGTGAGAAGAGGCGGTCATCGGCTCTCGGCTCTCGGCTATCAGCTACCTGCACAGCGTGGAGAGCTCTCGGCGTGTGCCGGAACCGAGAGCCGATGACCGATGGCCGACAGCCGGGTCCCCCCGAGCGCAGGGAACGGAGATCGCCCGCGCCTCCCTGGCTCTCCGCGGCGGAGGCGGTGGTGGTGTACGTGCTGCTTCTCCTCTACATCTGGTGGGGACAGGCGCGCTCGTACGCCTGGGTCGTCTTCCCGCTGGGGGCGGTGATCGGCTCGCACCTGCTACGCCGCGAGACACCCGCGGCGCTCGGGCTCCGCCTGACGAACCTGCACCGCTGCGCCCGCGCGGCCGGTCCGCCGCTCTTCGCGATCGCGCTCATGATCGTGGCCGTCGGCGCGTGGTACGGACGGGCCGACCGCATCGCGTCCCAGCGCGCCGTGCTCATCTTCGCGGGGTACGTGCCGTGGGCGCTGTTCCAGCAGTGGGCGCTCAACGGCTACTTCACGAACCGCTTCGCGGCGTCCGTACGAAGCCCGGCGTCCGCCGCCGCGCTCGCGGGCGCGTGCTTCGCCGGAGCGCACGCTCCCAACTGGGCGCTCATGGGGGTGACGCTGCTCGCGGGATACCTCGCCGCGCGGCTCTACCTCGCGCACCGCAACCTGCTCGTCCTCGCGCTCGCGCATGCGCTGCTGGGGACGATGCTGGTGATGGCCGTCCCGTGGTCGATCATGCACGGGATGCGGACGGGGCCCGCGGAGTGGCGCATGCAGCAGCGCGCGCGTCACGCCGCGTCAGAGTCCCGCCACGATGCGGCGAACCGCCGTGTCGAAGGCGACTCGCCCATCCAGCCACGGCGCCCACGCGTCATCGAGTAGCGCGCGGTAGCGCGCGATCGGCGGACGCTTCCACCCCCGCGCGCTCGAGCGCGACGCGGACGGTGTCATCCATGGTGTGCAGCGACTCGTGAAAGAGCGTCTCCAGCCCGTCGGTGCCGGCACCCTCGGGGTCGAGGCTCGCGAAACGGAATCCCACCGTGTCCGCCGCGGCGCGTGCGGTGCCCGGGTGAGCGCAGGCCGTCGAGCCCAGGGCGAGCGCGAACGCGGCGGCGGGGAAGATGGGGCACGAGGAGCGGCGGGCTTGCACGAGCGGCTCTCCAGGAGAATTGGAAGATTCTGAGCGACGAGCGCGCGACGGCGCTCGGACGTCCCCTGCTCGGGCACGCGCCGCCGGCCGAGGGTTGCCGGCCGGGTGCACCCCGCCGAACGCCATGGCGAATCGCGCGCCCCGCCGCTACCGCGCGCGCGTGCACCCTTTCTATTATTTCGGTGAACCGCGAACGCTCCGCACGAACACCACCTGCACCTTCACCGGTACTGCATGTCGACGCTGTACACCCCATACGTGATCGAGCGGTCGAGCCGCGGCGAGCGGACGTACGATGTCTTCTCGCGGCTCCTCATGGACCGCATCATCTTCCTCGGCGCGCCGATCGACGATGACGTCGCGAACATCATCATCGCGCAGCTCCTCTTCCTCGAGGCCGACAACCCCGAGCGCGACGTCCACCTGTACATCAACTCGCCCGGCGGCTCGGTCTCGGCGGGGCTCGCGATCTACGACACCATGCAGTTCATGCAGGCACCGGTGAACACGATCTGCATGGGGTTCGCGGCGAGCATGGCGTGCTTTCTCCTCGCCGCGGGGCGCGCGGGGAAGCGCTCGGCGCTCCCGCACGCGCGCATCATGCAGCACCAGCCCTCGGGCGGCGCGCGCGGCACGGCCGCGGACATCGAGGTGCAGGCGCAGGAGATCGTGTACCTGCGCGGCCAGGTGAACGCGCTCATGGCCAAGCACACCGGACGGCCGCTCGAGCAGATCGAGCGCGACTTCGACCGCGACCACTACATGTCGGCCGAGGAGGCGAAGGCGTACGGGATCATCGACAGCATCGTGACGCGGCGGGGGACGCTGGCGGAGGGGACGAGGGAGAAGGTGGGGAGCGGAGCGTAGAAAGGCGGCTCTCGGGAAGACCCGGCTGCCGGCCATACGACCGACGTGACACCAGAACCCAGCACGCTCTTCGCGGGGGCATTCGACGCACGCTCGACGGAGTCGCTCGTGGACTACCGGGTCCTGGCTCCGACCGATTTCCGCCCCGGCGAGCGCCTGCCGCTGATCCTCCATCTGCACGGCGCCATGTCATCGGCCGAGCGATCGCTCGCGGCCGCCAAGCCCGTCTATGACGCCGCGTGGGACCGGGGCACACTGCCGCGGGCGGTGGTCGCGTGCGCGAGCACGCCGACCCTTGGCGGATTCTACATCGACCAGCCCGACGGCCCACGGTGGGAGGCGCTCGTGGCGCGCGAGTTCCCCGAGATGGTGGCGCAGCGGTACGACGTCGGTCACGTTCGCGCGGTGATCGGGTCGTCGATGGGCGGCTATGGTGCGCTGAAGCTCGCGTTTCGTGCTCCGGAGCGATACGCGGCAGTCGCGGCGGTGTGCCCGGCCATCTTTCCCGGGGAGACCGCGTCCGCCGTCCCCGAGCGCAATCTGCCGTCGGTGTTGGGGGAGTTGCACCGGGCGATGGGTACGGACGACGCGACCTACCGCCAGAACTCGGTGTACGGCATCGCCCGCGCGCATCGCGATCGGATCCGGGCGGCTGGCACGGGAGTCTTCTTCGACTGCGGCGACGCCGACGAGTTCGGGCTGCACGACGGCGCGGTGTTCCTCGATCGGCTCCTGACCGAACGGGCGATTCCGCACGAGTTCCATTCGATCGCGGGCGCCGGGCATGCCGACGCCGCCGGTGTCCGCCTCGCCCACGCCATCGATTTCGTGGGTCGCCGGCTCACCGCGAGCTGATCTCGTCAGCGCCGACGCCGCCCCTTCGCGTTCCACCCGGCCGCGTACTCCGTTCGCAGCAGCGCGCACAGGCGTCGGGCGGCGGCGCTCAGGAATCCGCCCTCGCGCGTCACGAGGAACACCGGCATCCCGGGCGGGAGGTCCTTCACCCGGATCACGCCGATCGTCCCCGCGGCGCGCTCCTCCACGACGCTGCTCTCGGTCATGAGCGCGAGGCCGAACCCCGCCTCCACGAGGCGCTTCTGCGCGGTCAGGCTGTCCACCGGGGTCCACCGCACCTCGCCGAGTCCGTGCGCGAGGAAGAGCCCGAACACGTGCGACGCGGAGATCTCCCGTTGCCCGGGCACCTCCGGGAACGCGATCCACCGCTCGTCGCGCAGCTTCCGGAGCGTCGCGACCGAACGCCCGGCCAGCGGATGGTCCGACGAGCAGACGACGAGCAGCGGCTCGGCGCCCAACTCGTCGCAGCGCAGGTCGGGCGACCCGTCGCGCTCGTAGCGCAGGCCGATCGTCGCCTCACCGAGGCGCACGAGCTCGCTCACCTCCGCGCTGCGGGCGGTGCGGAGGGTGAGCTCCACGGCCGGGTGGCTCTCCACGAACCGCTTCAGGACGCTCGTCAGGGCGGGACCGGCGAGCGTCCCCACCGCGGCGAGCGTGACCGGACCGGCGTTCTCCGATCGTAGCTCGCGCACGGCGCTCGCCGCATCCTGCATCGCGGCGAACGCGCGCTCGGCGTGCGGGAGAAACGCGCGCCCCGCCTGACTGAGCACGATCCCCCCCGACACGCGCTCGAACACCGGCGCGCCGAGCTCCCGCTCGAGCATGCGGATGCGGTGCGAGATGGCGGGCTGGGTGCGGTTGAGCACCCGGGCCGCCCTGGAGAAGCTCCGCAGCCGGTCGATCGTGAGGAAGGTCTCGAGGGCGTCGGAGTCCATGGGTCATGATCATAAACAGTATTTATGATCTGGCAAGAAAAGACAAATTGGACAAATGCCCCAGCCGGGGCTAGCCTGATCGACGGGAGCACACGGGACACCGTACAGGAGGTCGATCATGCCGACGCAGCGGGAGAAGGCCGAGGCGTTCATGGCGCTGCACACGGCGCCGCGCGGATTCCTCATGCCCAACGTCTGGGACGCCGGGAGCGCGATCGTGCTGGCCGAGGAGGGGTTCCAGGCGCTCGGCACGACGAGCGCGGGGATCGCGTTCTCGCTCGGGAAGCCGGACTACGACGTGAGGGACGCGCGGCTCACGGTGGGACGCGACGAGATGCTCGGGCGCATTCGCCAGATCGTGGACGCCGTGCCGGTTCCGGTGAGCGGCGACCTGGAGGATGGCTACGGCGCGAGTCCGGAGGCCGTCGCCGAAACGGTGCGACTGGCGATCGAGGCCGGGCTCGCGGGGGGGAACGTCGAGGACAACGACCCGCGGGCGGAGGGGTTGTACGACGAGGGGCTCGCGGTGGAGCGGATCTGTGCCGCGCGGGAGGCCATCGACGCGAGCGGGAGCACGTTCGTGCTGACGGCGCGGACGGACGCGTTCCTGCAGTCGCCGCACGATCGGGACCGGCTGAAGACGTGCATCCGCCGCGCGAGCCTGTTCCGCGAGGAGGGGGCCGACTGCATCTACCCGTGCGGCGTCGGCGAGCTGGAGTCGATCGAGACACTCGTGCGCGAGCTCGACGCGCCGATCAACATCGTGACCGGGTGGGGGGACGTGCGCGTGCCGGTGCCGGAGCTGCTCGATGCCGGTGTCGCGCGGATCAGCGTGGGGGGGAGCCTCGCGCGCTCGGCGCTCGGCTACCTGCGCTCGTGCGCGCGCGAGCTCGGGGAGCGCGGCACGGTCGGCTTTCTCGCCGACCAGATCGGGCACGGGGAGCTGAACGCGATGTTCGCGAGGGGGAGGTGAGGGAGGCGGCGCTCGGCCATCGGCGCTCGGGAAGACGCGGCTGTCGGCTCTCGGCCCTCGGCTCTCGGCTACTGCCCAGCGTAGAGAGCTCCCGGGGTGTGCCCCAAGCCGAGAGCCGAGAGCCGAGAGCCGAGAGCCGAGAGCCGAGAGCCGAGAGCCGAGAGCCGAGAGCCGAGAGCCGAGAGCCGACAGCCGCGTCTCACGACCCCCGCTCCCCCACCACCTCGAACGTGCCCGGGCGCGACGGCACCGCGCGCAGCGACCAGCCTGGCGCGAGGGTGAGCGTCCACCCCGGCCCCTCGATCGTGCGCGCGTCCGCCGGGGGCGTGGCCGGGGCCTGAACGCGGAGCCACGAGAAGTCGTTGGAGACGAGCGCCCCCCCTCCCCCTCCCCCGCCCCCGCGCGTCACCACGAGCGATCCCCAGGGGGCAGTGAAGGTGCCGGTGGGATACACGGTCGAGGCGGAGTCGAAGCTGACGAGCTCGCTCGGATTGAAGGAGCGGCTCAGCGTCGACTGCCGCAGCACGATGGACGGGCCGTCGAGCAGCCGCGCGCGATAGTCGGCGAGCTGTGCGCGCCGCACCGAGTCGCGCGTCGCCTCCTCGCGCGCCACCTCGGCGCCACCGTAGAACGCGGCGCGCCGCTCCGCGAGGCGGGCGAGCACCGTCGGGGACGGTGGCCGCCAGCGCAGCGCCGTGGCGAGGAGATGTGCCGGACCGCTCGACTGGCGCACCTCGGAGCGCCAGTCCGGCGCGAAGCGATCGAGGAGCAGTCCGAGCGCGGGCCCCGTGGCGTATTCGAACGAGCGGACGTACGAGGGGTACGCCTGGTACGCGCGCACCGCGCGCGCCACGCGCGATGGGCCCTCGCCGGTGAGCGCCATCGCCAGGCGCTCCCCGGTGTACTCGGCGAGCCCCTCCCGGATCTCGAGCGCGCTCTCCAGCGAATCGGCGCCGGGATAGAGCGCGTGGCGCCGGGCGCGGAAGAGCAGCGCGTCGGCCGCGCATCGGCGCGCGCCCCGCTCGCTCGTGGGGAGCGAGTCCAGCGCCGCGGCGAGCGCGCGAAGCTCGAGGCGGAACCAGCGCCGCCCCTCCATCTCGTCGAGCTGCGGGTTCGGAGGATCGCCTCCCACGAGCCCGAGCGAGTCCTGCTCGCGGTGAAAGGACTCGTGTACGAGGAGGGCCGTGCGGGCGAAGCGGTCGCCGGGGAGCGGGAGCATCACCATCGCCCACTGCCGCCCTTCCCAGGTGAACGACGTGTTGGCGAGCAGGATGTCGGCGGGGAGCGTGGTGATGAACGCTCCGGCGTAGGGGAGAAACGCCCGCCCGGCGACGCTGTCGGAGGCGATCACCACGCGCGTCGCGCGGTCGACGAGCGCGACGGGACCGCACAACGACCGCCCCCACGTCCGTCCCCCATCCGCGGCGCACGCCGCTCGATAGTCGTGGAGCGCGGCGAGCGTGGCGGCGGAGTCGATGCGCTGCGCGGCCGCGCCGGATGCGCAGGCGAGGAGGAGCGTCCCGGCGGCGGCATGCCAGGCGAGCGCGCGCCCGCGTCGTGGAGGAGTCACGGGGGAGTGGAAGGCCATGGTCGTCCCGGTTGTACGATTGGCGTCGTAGATCGCCGTACGCGAGACCGGTCGTGGACTCGCGCGGCGACACATACTACGACGCTCGTCGTACTACGTCAACGCGGCGTCGATGCGACGCGGCCCGAGCCGCCGCGAAACGGCTCAGCCGCCCGCGCGTCGCGGGCGCGCCCGCCACGTGATCGAGCCGCGTGGGTCGAGGTGCACGGTGAGCAACGCCTCGCCGCCCGCGCCGACGATGCTGAGCTGCGGGCGGTGCAGCCGGATCGCTCGATGGTCGACAGCCCGCCCCGCGACGGTCGCGCCAGCCACCCGGCCGTTGAGCAGGGTGAGCGTGAACCGGCCGGCGGGATCCACGCCGTCGATGACGATCCGCTCTGCCGGCAGCGCGCCAGCCGCTGCACCGGCCACCGCGAGCCGGTCGCTCGCGGCGGCGCTCCCCGCCGCCGTGGCGGCGCCCAGCGCGCACAACGCGAGTGCCGCCGCGACCGGCACCAGCCATCCGGCGGCGCTGCCCTCCGGCCGCGCGCGCTCCGCGTCGAGCAGGCGATGGATGCGCGTCGCGAGCGCGCCGCCGGAAGCGGCGATCACCGCGTCGTGCAGCAGGCGCTGCTCCTCGAGGCGGACGAGTGCCCGGGCGAGCGCGAGCGGCCGGTGGAGCTTCCGCACCGCCTCCGCGTCGCAGCATTCCTCCCGCGCATCCATCGCCGCGCGCACGAGGAACGAGACCCCGGGGTGGAACCAGAAGAGAGCGCGCACGAGCTGGAGCGCCCAGTTCGCCCCGTAGTCGCCGCGTCGCAGGTGCACCAGCTCGTGCGCGATGAGCGCGTCCAGCTCATCGCCCGGGATCGCGGCGGTCGGGAGCACGAGCGCGCCGGTGACTCCCCCCACGACGAAGGGACTCGAGCACGCGCCCGTGACTCGCACGCGCGGCGGCGCCGGTAGACCGAGCGCGCGCGCCAGCGCCCGCACGCGCTCGCGGAGCGCGGGTGGCGCGGGATGTCCGGCGCGCACGATCGAGATGATGGAGCGGTGGGCGGCGGTGAGGCGCGCGATGCCGAACAGCACGCCCGCGCCCCACAGCACCACGATCCACGGGAGCAGATCGTACACGCCGTCGTACGCGGCGGCGACGCGCCCCGTCAGGAAGCTCTCGGAGACCGCGAGCGCTCCCGGGGCGCCGCGGCGAGCGTTGGCCACGAGCGAGACGTGCGCGCCGATGCTCCCGAGGGCGAGGGCGGCGGGGAGCGCGGCGAGACACGCGAGCGCCCCGCCGTAGCGCGCGCGCGGCGACGGCGAGCCCCGCTCCCAGACACGGTAGACGAGCGGGAGCAGCGCCCCGAGCCACACGACGTGCAGCGCGGCCCAGCCGGCGACCCCGAGGAAATAGCGGGTGGTGCTCATCCGCCGCCTTCCCCCTCCCGCCGCTCCATGGCGCGGATCAGCCGCTTCAGCTCCGCCAGCTCCTCCCGGGTCGCGGACCGGCCGCCGAGCGCGTGCAGCGCGAGCGCGGCGGCCGAGCCGTTGAACATGCGGTCCACCACCCGGCTCACGAGGGAGCCGAGTGTGGATGCTTCATCGGCCCGCGCCTCGTACACGTGCTGCCGGCGGGAATCGTCGCGGCGCACGATCCCCTTGTCGTGCATGTTCTGCAGCAGCTTGAGCGTGGTGGTGTAGCTCGTGTCCGAGCCGAGCGCCGCGTGCACGTCGCGCACGGTGCTGGGACCGCGCGCCCACAGCACGCGCAGGATCTCGAGCTCGGCGTCGGTGGGGAGGGGGGGGCGCGACGGGCGCGGGGGGCGCGATGGGCGCGGAGAACGCGATGCGTGACGGGGCATGGGGGGCGGAATCTCCCCGACTATGTACGATGCACGTCGTACTGTCAAGGCGATCCGTCACCCGGGATCCGCCCTCCATGCGCCGCTGGCAACGTGCTCAGGCCGGACGGGCGGCCGGGTTCTTTCTCGGCCGGCCGCCTTTCTTGCCGTCTTGCCGAGCGGCCCTGGCTTTCGCCTCACTCCGGACCCGTCCCCCAGCTCGACCGAGCTCGCGCATCCACGCGCTCGTACCGAAGACACCTTGCAGCAGCGCGGGAACGCGGAGGTCGGCATCGAGGTGCGGCCAGTGCAGTGCCTCGCCCGACGGACTGACCGTGACCTCGGCGAGTTCCTCTGCGGTGGCGCCGCGCAGCCCCTGGCCCAGGTGGGCCGGGAAGCCGAAGAACGCGCCGTTCGTCAACTCGACGATGACCAGGGCGCGCTTTCGATCGTAGCGGGCGCGCGCCGCGCGCGGCTCGCTCGCCGCCGCTGCGCGGGCCCGTGCGCGCGCGGCCGGCTGGACGACGTGCACGTGCGGCGGACCATGTTCGCGTGGCAGCCAGTAGATGCGCACCTGAAAGCCGTGGGATGCGAGCACCGTCGGCATGGCAAGACTACCCAATCGTTGGGTTTTGCGAGATCGGCTCCCCGGTGGCCCCGGGACTCGTCCCGCAACATCTTGGTCCACGCCGCGTGTACGAGCATCCGACCCCTTCCTGCCGTACCAACGCATTCGCACGAGCGCGCATGCACGAGCGAGTGATCTTCGATGTGACGACTGCTGGGTACCACGATTGGTGGATCCCGTGTCTGTTCGTCGGAGTTACCGGCGCCCTCGCGGCGATGATGCTGGCTGGGCGGCGGCGCTCGCCCCGTTACGCGGCGGCAATGCCCGTCGGGGCAATCGTCACGTTCGCCGCCATCATGCTGTTCGGGGCCTTCACGTGGTTCATTGACGGGTATCGTGATTATCGCCGGATGCGGAGCGAGCTCCTGTCCGGCCACTACGAGACCGTCGATGGCGTGATCACCAACTTCGTGCCCGGGGGATTCGGCGATCATCCGTTGGAGAGCTTCACGGTGGCCGGGCACGACTACTGGTATTCGTTCTCTATCCTGACACCGGGGTACCATCGACCGCATTGGCTCGGAGGACCGCTTCGCGACGGCCTGCACGTACGCATCGCCGACGTCCATGGCCAGATCGCGCGACTCGAAGTGCTGGAACAGTGACCGGACCGAGAAGCCACTCGACAGATGCAGCGAGGGCCCGCCGGAGTCCGGCGGGCCCTCGCCCGTTCCCACTCACCGCCGCATCGACCGCTCACTGCGCCGAGGTGGTGATCCCCGTCAGCCCCCGCTGCTGGAGCAGTGGCTCGATGCTCGGGTCGCGCCCGCGGAACGCCCGGTACATGGCGCCCGCCTCCTCCGCCCCCCCGCGCGACAGGATCATGTCGCGGAAGCGCTGGCCGTTGGCGCGCGTCATCCCGCCGTGCTCCTCGAACCAGGCGTACGCGTCGTCGTCGAGCACCTCGCTCCACATGTACGCGTAGTACCCCGCCGCGTACCCGCTCCCCCAGATGTGGGCGAAGTAGCTGGAGCGATAACGGGGCGGGACGGTGGGCATGTCCACGTGGAACCGCTCGAGCGCCTGCTGCTCGAACGCGTCCACGTCCTGCTTCGGCGCGTCCGGGGGGAGCGTGTGCCACGCCATGTCGAGCAGCGACGCCGCCAGGTACTCGGTGGTCGCGAAGCCCTGGTTGAACGTGTGCGCCGCCTTGATCTTGTCCACCAGCGCCTGCGGCATCGGCGCCCCGGTCCGGTAGTGCTTCGCGTAGTGCGCGAACACGGTGGGCTCGAGCGCCCAGTGCTCGTTGAACTGCGACGGGAACTCCACGAAGTCGCGCGGCACGCTGGTGCCGGCCAGCGTCGGATACTTCACGTTCGAGAACATCCCGTGCAGCGCGTGGCCGAACTCGTGGAACATCGTGGTCACGTCATCGAAGCTGAGCAGCGCGGGCTGCCCCGGCGCCGGCTTGGTGAAGTTCGCCACGTTGAACACCACCGGCTTCGTCCCCAGGAGCCCCGACTGGTCCACGAAGCTGTCCATCCACGCCCCACCACCCTTGTTGTCCCGCTTGAAGTAGTCGCAGTAGAAGAGCGCCATCGACTTCCCGTCGGCGTCGAACACCTCGAACACCCGCACGTCGGGGTGGTACACGGGAATGTCCTTCCGCTCCTTGAACGTGATCCCGTACATCTGATGCGCGGCGTAGAAGACACCGTCCCGGAGCACGGTGTCCAGCACGAAGTACGGCTTGATCTGCGACTCGTCCAGGTCGTACTCCGCCTTGCGCACCTGCTCGGCGTAGTACTGCCAGTCCCACGGCGCGAGGGTGAAGCCGCCGTGGTGCGCGTCGATGAGCGCCTGCATCTTCGCCGCCTCGGCCCGCGCCCTGGCGGTCGCCGGCGGGACGAGCTTGCTCAGGAGGCCGAGCGCGCCCTCCGGCGTCTTCGCCATCTGGTCGTCGAGCACGTACGCCGCGTACGTGGGATAGCCGAGGAGCTTCGCCTTCTCCGCGCGGAGCTGGGCGAGGCGCGCGATCGTGGCTCGCGTGTCGTTGCTGTCGCCGCGCTCGGCGCGCTGCGTCGAGGCCTCGAAGAGCCGCTGGCGAACGGCGCGGTCGCGGAGCGACACCTGCGCGGGCTGCTGCGTGGTGTTCTGCAGCGGGAGCACCCACTTGCCATCGAGCCCGCGCTGCTTCGCGGCGGCGGCCGCCGCGGCGATCTCGCCCTCGCTCAGCCCGGCGAGCTGCGCGGAGTCGCCGATCACCAGCGCACCGGCCTTCGTCGCGGCGAGGAGCTTGTTCTGGAACTCGGTGCTGAGCGCCGACTCCTCCTGGTTGAGCGCCTTGAGGCGGGTCTTGTCCGCCTCGGAGAGCTGGGCGCCCGCGCGCACGAAGTTCTTGTAGTAGCGCTCCACGAGAAACGTCTGCTCGGAGTCGAGCCCCAGCGACGCGCGCCGGTCGTACAGGCTCTTCACGCGCTGGTAGAGCTTGTCGTTCAGGTAGATCGCGTCGTTGTGCGCGGCGAGCTTCGGGGCCTCCTCCGTCTGCACGCGCTGGAGCGTGTCGTCGGTGTTGGCCCCGGTGAGCGCGAAGAACACCTTCGCCACGCGCGTGAGCAGCGCGCCAGAGCGCTCCATGGCCACGATCGTGTTGTCGAACGTCGGCGGCGCGCTCTGGTCGGCGATCTGCTCGATCTCCGCCAGGTGCTGCTTCATCCCCTCCTCGAGCGCCGGCTGGAAGTCGGCGTCGTGGATCTTGTCGAACGGGGGCGCCTGGAAGGGGAGAGGGCTGGGCTGGAAGAACGGATTGGCGCCGGCCGGCGGCGCCGCGGCCCGGCCGCCGGAGGGTGGCACGGCCGTTCGCGCGCACCCGGCGGCGGCGAGGCCCATGGCGATGGTCATCGTTGTCGGACGGAGACGGAGCATGATGAGTGTCCTCGGGGAGACGCGGCTGTCGGGCGCGGCTCTCGGCCATCGGCTCTCGGCTCTCGGCTTGGGGCACACGCCGAGAGCCCTCTACGCAGGGCAGTAGCCGAGAGCCGCGTCCTCGGTACCCGCTCGAAAGCCAGTTGATACCAATATCACCCCGAACCGCCCCACGCGCAGGGGCGGCCGGACTGCGCCGCGCCCCGCGTCCCGCGCCCCGCACTCACGGATACGGCGTCACCGTCCCCATCTTCACCACCTCGAAGTCGGTCGGCTTGATCTGCTGCAGGTTGTGCAGGTCGGTGTCGCTCCAGCGGGGGTCGGGGGCCCCGGCGATCATGAAGCCCGGGCCGTCGTTCACGATGAACGCCCCGTAGTGCTGCAGCGCCCGCAGGATCGCCTGATTGGTGCGCGAGAACCGGGAGATGTCCACCGACGCCTTGAGGCGCACGCGCATCCCCATGGGCGGGAGCGAGGTGCTCGTTCCGTCACCCGCGGCGTGGCGCGCGGGGTAGACGTACGCGTTCCGCGTGCGGTCGCAGTCCATGCGCAGCGCGTGCCGGACCGCGCCGGCCACCACGGCCTCGTCGTAGCGCACGAGCCCCGGGAAGATCGGCATCCCCGCCGCATCGGCCGACGTCCACCCCTCCGGGCGAAGCGCGCCGGTGGTGAGGTCGAAGATCGCGCCGCTCCCCGCGCTCCAGCTCGTGCCGCCGTTCTGGGGATACGCGCCGAACAGCTCGTACGCCTTCCAGTTGTCCCAGTCCACCACGATCACGTGCCGGTCGCCGGTGGAGCTCGTGCCTCCCTGGATGGGCGCGTTCGGCGGGATGGGGTACGGACCCGGATCGCTCTCGCTCGCGTACCGGAACGAGACCGGCACCTTCCCCTGCGTCCCGTGCACGATCACGTACGGCACGCCGATCGGCGCCCCGTTCCACACGGTGCCGAAGTCGGGGTGCAGCACGCGCGTGCTCCCGCAGCTCGCGAGCAGCGTGGCCGAGTTGGGATCCACGGGCGCCGTGGAGATGTCCTGGTTCCACGGGTTCGTGGAGGGGAAGGGGCGGCGCCCCTGCAGCGACGCGCTCCCGTTCCCCGTGGCGGTGAACGTCACGCTGCTCGTTCCGACCGTGGCCGTGGCGGTCGTGGTGAAGAAGGTGCCGCTCAGCGTGAGCCGGGTCTGCGCGTGCCCCTGGGAGTCGGTGGTGCTCGACGTCGGCGACACGGTGCCGTCCTGGCTCTTCCACGACACCGTCACCCCCGAGCGCGGATGCCCGGCGGCATCGGTCACCAGCACCACGAGCGGCGAGGCGGCGGTCTTCCCGTACGTGGCCACCTGCTTGTTCCCGCTCGCGATGTGCACGGTGCCGCTCGTGCCCGACGACACGCCGGCGGCGGCGGTGTTCCATTTCTGGTTCGTCCCGCCGTGGCAGCTCCAGAGGATGATGCGCGTCCCGTTCGCCGAGCTGCCGGCGCGCGCGTCCACGCACTTGTCGTTGATGCCGCGGATCTCCCCGGCGGTCGTCGCCCGCCAGCGCTGGTTCGCTCCGCCGTTGCAGGTGTAGAGCCCCACCGTGTCCCCGTCCTTCCCGCGTGCCCCGTAGTCGTCCAGGCACATCGTCCCGCCGAACGCGCGGATGGTGCCGTCCGCCATCCAGGTGAACGTCTGCGACGAGGTGCCGTCGCACGTCCAGAGCTGCGCGACGTCGGGGTGTCCCGCGCTCGCCGAGGACGCGTCGATGCACTGGGTGGCGGACATCTGAGTGGTGATGCGCGCCGGCGTGCCAGTGCCGGCGAGAGAGAGGTCGGCGCTCGGGATGCCGGGCCCGGTGGGCGTGGTGGGGTGCGAGCGGTCGGAACAGGCGTCGAGCGCCAGGGCAGCGGCGCTGGCGATGCTCAGCGCGAGCACCACGCGGAGCGAAGGGGAACGCACGAGAGTCTCCTCCGGGGGTCGTTCGGCAACCCGACCGGCATGACCCGCGCACCGGCGCGCGGGTGGTAGCCTCGTGGCTTTGCGAACCCACCTTTCGGCGGGGGTGCCCTTGTCGCGATGCTCCAGCGGAGCGAGCGATCGTGCCGACTGTCCGTTGTGAATGCGGGGCCGCGCCTGGCGACCGCCTGGCGAACGCCTGGCGAGAGGGCCCACGCCTCGCACAACCTATGGGAGACGAACGACTCGGCAAGCACCAAGTCGCCCGATGACGCGGGAGCGACTAACCGCGCGGTCAGGAGCGGCGCGCGACTCGCGGATCGGGAATCGGTGAACGCGCCGGGGGCGGAGGCGGCCCATTGACGTCCGCTAATTACGTGTATATGCTCATAACATGACCCCGACCCGCCTCGCCCCGGCGGCCGCCGCCGAGATCGCGCGGACGTGCGCCTGCTTCAGCGTGCGCAAAGCGACCCGCGCCATCACGCAGCTCTACGACGACGTGCTGCGCCCCTCCGGGCTGCGCGCCACGCAGTTCACGCTCCTGGTGATGCTCGCGGGGATGGGGCCGATCAGCGTCGGCGAGCTCGCCGACGCGGCGGTGATCGACCGCACCACCCTCACGCGAAACCTCGCGCTCCTCGAGGAGCGCGGGCTGATCGAGATCGAGCCTGGCGAGGACGCGCGCGTGCGGCTCGTGGCGCTCAGGCCGGAGGGGCACCAGGCGATCACCGCCGCGCTCCCGCTCTGGGAGCGCGCGCAGGCCGCCCTCGCCGAACGCGTGGGGGAGTCTCGCGTGGCGCGTCTCCGCGAGAGTCTCGACGCCGTCACCGGCACTCACTCGCCGGCAGCCACCGCTCCCCCCTCCGCTCCTTCCACGCCGGGCAAGCGGCGGCGCCGGTCGCCGAGCCGGTAGCAGCCGGCCCCCCTCGCGTCACCCCGCCGCTCCAGGCGGGCGCGTTCCGGCGCGTCCGGCCGGCGGTGACGACCTCGTGCGCCCAACGCGTGCTCGGCGCTCCCCTCCGGCCCGGGGCGTGCGCATGCGCGCCTGGAGTCGGGCCCTGGGGGCTGGGGCCTGTCGCGCCTGCCACGGGAGGACGGCATGCGACGCTTCGAGGGGAAGGTGGCGATCGTCACCGGAGCGGCGAGCGGGATCGGCGCGGCGATCGCGAAGCGGCTCGCCGGCGAGGGCGCGGCGATCGTGGTGAGCGATCTCGACGGCTCCGCCGCCACCGCGGTCGCCAATGGACTTCGGACCGACGGAGCGCGCGCGCTGGCGACCGCCACGGATGTCGGCGACGAGGACGCGGTACGCTCGCTCGTCGACCGCACCGTGTCGGAGATGGGCGCGCTCGACGTCATGGTGAACAACGCCGGGATCGGGGAGGCGTCCACGCCGATCGACGAGCGCGCCGCGGACGACTGGCATCGCGTCATCCGCGTGAACCTGGACGGCGTGTTCTACGGCGTGAAGCACGCCGCGCGCGTGATGAAGGCGCGCGGGCGCGGCGGGGTGATCGTGAACATGTCGTCCATCCTCGGCATCGTCGGCTTCAGCGGCGCGCCGGCGTACACCGCCGCCAAGCACGGCGTGGATGGGCTCACCCAGGCCGCGGCGCTGGAGCTCGCGCCGGCTGCCATTCGCGTGCTGGCCGTGAACCCGGCGTTCATCCGGACGCCACTGATCACCGGGATGGAGAGCGCCGTGCTCCCCCTTCACCCGCTGGGACGCCTGGGCGAGGCCGACGAGGTGGCGGGGCTCGTGGCCTACCTCGCCTCCGACGAGGCGGCCTTCATCACCGGGGGCACGTACCTCATCGACGGTGGATACACGGCGAAGTGAAGCAGGGGGCGGGAGGCCTCGCCCCCTCCCGCCTCACCGCCCGGCCGACTCGCTCTCCAGCAGCCGCCGCTTCCGCTCGATCCCCCATCGATATCCGCCGAGCGCGCCCCCTTCGCGAACCACGCGATGGCACGGCACCACGAGCGCGACTCGGTTCGATGCGCACGCCCGCGCGACGGCGCGCGCCGCGCCGGGACGCCCGATGGCCTCCGCCACCTGGGAGTACGAGCGGGTGCTCCCGGCGGGAATCTCCTGAAGCGCGCGCCACACGCGCATCTGGAAGTCCGTCCCGACGAGCTCCAGGGGGAGCTCGAGACCCGCGTCCGCCCCCTCGAGGTGCGCGATGATCGGACGCACCCACGACGCGAGCGCCGCGTCCGCGCGCTCGAGATCGGCGCGCGGGAACTCGCGCGTGAGCCCCGACTCCAGCTCGTCCGCCGAGTCGCCGAGACTCACCGCGCACACCCCGCGGTCGGTGGCCGCGACGAGCAGCACGCCGAGCGCGGTGTGCGCCACCGCGTAGCGGATGCGGACTCCCACTCCCCCCCGCCGATACGCCGCCGGCGTCATCCCGAGCCCCGCGCCGGCCGCCGCGTACAGCGTGCTGCTCGAGCCGAACCCCGCCTCGAACGTCGCCCGGCTCACGGTGTCGCCCCCGCGCACGTGCGCCTTGAACCGCTCGAGGCGCCTGGCATCCCGATACTTCTTGGGGGAGAGCCCCACCTGCTTCTTGAACACGCGCTGCAGATGGTACGGGCTCATCGCCACCTCGCGGGCGAGCGCATCGAGCGTGATCGGCTCGTCGAGGTGCGCGTCGATGAACGCGCGCGCGCGCTCCACCGCCGTCTCCCCCGCCGCGCCGGCCGCCGAGCGCGGCTGGCAGCGCTTGCACGCGCGGTAGCCCGCCCGCTCCGCGACATCCGGGGAGGGGAAGAAGCGCACGTTCTCGCGGCGCGGCCGGCGCGCGGGGCACGACGGCCGGCAGTACACGCCGGTGGTACGGACGGCGAACACGAACGCGCCGTCCGAGCGGCGGTCGCGGCTCACGACGGCCTCCCACGCCTGGTCGAACGGGATCGCCTGCTCGCGCGCCGCGGCGGGCGAAGGAAGGGGCGGGGGCGGCGCGAACGCGGTGGTGGTCGACATGGTACCTCGCAACGGCTCATTGGTCTGAACTACGGAGAAGATCGCTCCGGTTCCGCGCGGCGGCTATCCGGATCTTGCGGCGAAATCCCGGCGCTCCGGCGCTCTCCGCCCCCTCGGTGCCCACCACGCGAGCGGCGCCGTCGTACGCCTCCAGCCGGATGGAGGCCCGCGCCCGGCGCGCGGCGGGACTCGTCAGGGCGACCTCGACATCGCCGCTCCCCGTGGATGCCCACACCGCCCCCTCTGGCTCGGCGATGTGGATCGACCCCGTGTTCGTGGCGAGTCGCAGGGCGGCCGCGACCGGCGCGATGGCGATGTCACCGTCCACGAGGCGGACGTCGAGCCGCGCATCGTCGCTCACGCGCACCAGCAGCTCGACGCGCACGTCGCTGTGCCAGAAATCGCCCCGGTCGTCCTCCGGCATGAGGCAGTCGTGTCGCGCCCCCCCGCCGGGGACGACGCTCGGCGGATACACGGCGGTCACCTTCATGCCGCCGGCGATCGTGTCCACCCGCATCCCGACCGAGGCCGGATCGCTCGTCGTCCCTCGGCGCCTCGCGACCACCTCCACCAGCGCGCTCCCTCCGCTCCCTCCGCTCTCTCCGCTCCCGGATTCACGCAGGCGCTCGACGCGGACCGTGCCGCGCACGAGCGCGATCGAGAGCGTCCCCCCGCGCGGCAGCGCTCCACTCCACCGCCACGTCGGGGCGGTGGTCGCGTGCGGCGGCACGCTGTCGGCCGCGGCTGCCGGCGCGGCGGCGGGCGGGGCTGCCGGCGGGGTTTGTTGCGCGCCGAGCGGGCCGCTCACCCAGAGCGCGGCCAGCGCCACGGCGCATGGACAGGTGAGGCGTCGCGACAACATCGTCATCTCCGGCGGAGAGGCTGGGGCGGGGAGCCCGGCTCGGCTCCCGGCGGGGTGAGAGCCCCCGCCGCCACCACGATGCCCACGGCCGCGCGCGCGACGATACGCGATTGTTGCGGTCGAATTCGCGTCGCGATGCGACGCCGTTTCCGGATGAGGAGCCGATGACGAACATCGAAGCCCCCGACGCACCCCGACTGGCCGCGCGACTCGCCGATCAAGCGACGGGCATCCCATCGCTCCTCGCCGGATGCGACCCCTCGGATCTCGAGCGCCGCTCGCCCACCGGCGGGTGGAGCGCGCGCGAGCATCTCGCGCACCTGGCGCGCTACCACGAGGTGTTCCTGGCGCGGCTCGATCGCATGCTCTCGGAGGAGGCGCCGCGCCTCGACCGGTATCGCGCCGAGAGCGACCCGGAGTTCCAGCCGTTCCTGGCGCTGTCCGTCGGGGAGGTTCGCGCCCGCTTCGACGCGCTGCGCGCGGCGCTCATCGCCCGCGTCTCGCGTCTCACACCCTCCGAGCTCGCGCGCACCGGCGTCCATCCGGCGTTCGGCGAGATGCCGGTGGCGCTCTGGCTGGAATTCTTCCTGGCGCACGAGGGGCACCACATGTACGTGATGCTCCAGCGTGCACGCGACCGGGGGCGTGGGGCGACCGCTCCGGGCGGTGCGTGAGCGGCGGGCGTGCGTCGCCGCGATGATCGCACCGCGCCGGAGCCGGCGGTGCGCCGTGGCGCCGTCGTTGGAACCGGGATGATCGCGAGCGCATAAGTCCATTGGCCGCCTGCGCGCGGCGGCTTCGCCGACGCGCAAGGGAGCGAGCTCGACGGCCGTGGCTTGCGCGAATTTAGGTGAGCGAGTATTCTCTCACCTAAACGGGCAGTCCAGTTCGACACTCACAGTGGGCAGGGAACCACCATGCGAATCTTCGTCACGGGCGCCACGGGCGTGATCGGCCGGCGTGTCGTGCCAATGCTGGTCGAGGCGGGGCACGAGGTCACCGCGGTCGGCCGGACCAGCGAGAAACGGGCAGCCATCGAGCGCGCCGGCGCCAGGGCGGTGGCGCTCGACCTCTTCGACCGCGACGCCGTGCATCGCGCCGTCGCCGGACACGACACGGTCGTGAACCTCGCCACCCACATGCCGGCCTCCATCTACCGGATGATGCTCCCCGGCGCGTGGCGCGAGAACGACCGCATCCGCCGCGACGCGTCGAGCATTCTCGTCGACGCCGCGATCGCCGGCGGCGCCACGCGCTTCATCCAGGAGTCGTTCGGCCTGCTCTACCCGGACAGCGGCGACCGCTGGGTCGACGAGCGCACGCCGATCCGCCCCGCGCGCTACAACCGCACGGTGGTGGACGCCGAGCGCAACGCCGGCCGATTCACCGGAAGCGGACGCGCCGGCGTGGTGCTCAGGTTCGCGGGTTTCTACGGCGCGGATGCCCCGACGTTCATCGACACGGTCAAGGTGCTGCGCAAGGGGTGGTCCCCCCTCCCCGGGCGCCCCGAGGGGTACTTCTCATCGATCTCGCACGACGATGCCGCGACCGCCGTGATCGCCGCCCTCGACGTCCCGGCGGGAATCTACGGCGTCGTCGACGACGAGCCCCTCACGCGCCGCGAGTGGGTGGAGTCGCTCGCCCACGCCCTCGGAGTGAAGCCGCCCAGCTTCGCTCCGGCGTGGACCGCGCACCTCATGGGATCGATCGGCGAGCTGATGAGCCGCTCGGAGCGGATCTCGAATCGCAAGCTGCGCGAGGCGAGCGGGTGGACTCCGAAGTACCCGAGCGTGCGCGAGGCGTGGCCGGAGATCTGTGGCTCGGCGAGCCCCGTTGGCGAGGCGGGAGTCGGGGGGGTGGGCAGGGCTTAGCGGGGTCGGGGGGCGGGGGGGGGGGGGG
>DASUXC010000179.1:0-10860 GCA_036378095.1 Gemmatimonadaceae bacterium
CGCGCGCCCAGGCGGATGCTCCAGCCGCGCCGAGCGCGCAGGGGACCGGCGCGGGGAATGCCGTCGCCCCGCTCCGTCGCACCGTCACGCTGGAGCTGCGCGACGTGCCGCTCGTGCAGGTGATCCAGGCGATCGACCAGCAGGCGGATCTCCGACTCGCGTACACCGACCGTCTCCCGCATCTCGACAGGCACGTCACCATCGTGGTGACCGGCATGCCGGCCGGGGAGGCGCTCGCCAAGGTGCTCGAGGGGACGGGAATCGTGGTGCGGACCACCAAGAACGGGCAGATCACGCTGGTGCGGGACGAGCGGACGAGCAGGGAGGCGGCACGCGCCGACAGCGTGTTCGGAAAGCTGTGGGGGCGGGTGGCGGATTCGGTGACGGGACGGCCGCTCGCCGGCGCGGTGGTGAGCGTGGAGGGGACGGGGCTCACCTTCGTGACCAACGACAGCGGCTATTACTGGTTCATGCAGGCGCCGGCCGGGCTTCGCCAGTTGAACGTGCGGCTGATCGGCTACCGCTCGGCACGGGTGATGGTGGTAGTCAGCGCGACAATCGATCAGCGCACCGACGTGCTGCTCTCGATGTCCACGAGCCAACTGCAGCAGGTAGTGGTCACGGCCACCGGCCCGCAGCGGCGCATGGAGATCGGCAGCGACCTCACCATCCTGAATGTCGACTCGATCGCCGCCACGCAGCCCATCCGGAGCGTGAGCGACCTCCTCGCCACGCGCGTCCCCGGCCTCACTGCGATCCGCACCTCCGGCGCGCCCGGCGATCCCATGCGGCTCAGACTGCGCGGCGCGCACAGCGTCCTCCTCAGCAACGACCCGATCGTCATCGTGGACGGCGTGCGCGTGTACGCCGCGCAGTCCGCCGAGCGCTCCGGCAACCTCGCCGTGGCGCGCCCGGGATCCGAGGGGGGGTACAACCCGCCAACGCCGTCACCGATCGACCAGATCGACCCGAACTCCATCGAGTCGATCGAGGTGGTGAAGGGCCCCTCGGCGGCGACGCTCTACGGACAGGATGCGGCGAACGGCGTGATCGTGATCACCACCAAGCACGGGCGCGCCGGCCCGGCGCGGTGGTCCGCGCACGTCGATTACGGGCAGACGACGATGCCGGGCAGCTACCCGGTGGCGTACTACCGGTGGGGACACCCACTTGCGGCGTCCGAGCCGGTGGGGCTCTGCAGGCTCCGCGACCAGACGTGCGCGTTGGACAGCGTCTCGCGCTTCCAGCTCCTCAATGTGCCGGCGTACACGGTGCTCGGGCATGGCGACCGGACGGCGGGCACGCTCGGCGTTTCCGGGGGAACGGCGTCGGTGACGTACAGCGTGAGCGGGAGCCTCTCCGACGAGACCGGGCTGCTCACGCTCCCCGACTACGCGGCCGCGCGCTTCCAGCGCCAGAGCGGCAGCGCGCCGCCCGGATGGATGGTGCACCCGCACCATTACCGCACCTGGAGCGCCAACACCGGGCTCCACATGCAGATCGGCTCCAAGGCCGATGTTAGCCTCCAGGCGCTGCTCTCCCGCGGCGCCCAGCAGCGCTCCGATCTCGAGTCGCAGCTCGGGATGCTCATGCGCACCTACTTCGACTCGTCGACCGGGAGCGTCTACATCGCGGACGGCAACACCTTGTCGCTCGGCACCAACGACCCGTTCGACAACTTCTACCGTCGGGTCACCGATCAGGCGACCACGTTCACCAACGGCGCGAGCCTGAACTGGCGACCGCTGCGGTGGCTCACCGCCAACGCCAACGCCGGAATCAATTACGAGAGCCGTGATGACCGCCTGATCGTTCCGCGCGGGCTGATCCCTTCCGGGCCGGACACCGTGGGGCGCGTCGGCGTCGGGAAGGCCACCACGCTCATGCGCACGGTCGGCGTCGGCGCCACGGCCACGGCGCCCCTTCCACGCGGCTTCCTGCTGCGAACCGCGATCGGCGCCAACTACGCGAGCACGTCCACGCAGGACTTCGCCCTGAGCGGAAAGGACCTGCCACCCGGCATGACGTCGATCCGCGACGCGCACTGGCTGGATCCCGTGTACGAGGCGCGAAACGACATCGCGACGTTCGGTTGGTTCATCGAGCCGTCGATCAGCAACAGGCGGTTCTGGCTCACGACGGGGTTGCGCCTCGATGGCGGGAGCACGTTCGGCACGCGCGTGAAGCTTCCCAGCTTCCCGAAGCTGAGCCTCTCCTACCTGATCTCCGACGAGCCGTTCTTCCCCTTCAAGAGCGTGTTCAACACGCTCCGACTGCGCGTGGCGTACGGGCACTCGGGCCAGCAGCCCGGTCCCGCCGACCGGCTACGCCTCTACCAGCAGCACTCCGTGTGGGTGGACTCGGAGACGGTGGCGGGCACCGTCATCACCACGCTCGGGAACACGCAGCTCAAGCCGGAGCGCTCGCGGGAGCTCGAGGGCGGTTTCGACGCCGACCTGTTCGACTCCCGGGTGTCCATCGCCGTGACCGGCTACCGCCGCACGACGCTCGACGCGCTCATGCGCGTCCCCGTCCCGCCGTCGGTCTACGACGTCGATTACGTACTCAAGAACGTCGGCGTGACCCGCAACACCGGACTCGAGCTCCAGCTCGGGCTCGAGCCGCTCCGCACGGACCTCGTGACGTGGAGAGTCGACGCGTCGCTGAGCCACGAGGCGAGCGGCGTCGTCTCCCTGGCTCCCGGGGTGTCCTCCTTCTTCACCGACGCCGATGGTCGGATCGCGGCAGGCTACCCGCTCTTCGGGCGGTGGGCCCGCCCCATCATCGGCTACGAGGACGTGAACCACGATGGTCTCATCGAGGGGAACGAAGTGCAGGTGGGGGACTCGCTCGTGTACATGGGCGCCTCCGAGCCGAACTACGTGGCCAACTTCTCCACGACCATGAGCTTCTTCCGCGGCCGCCTGAGCGTGGACGCGGGCTTCCAGTACAAAGATGGGCTGACGCAGATCAACGAGATGGCGCTCAAGAATCAGATCTTCTCGCCGGCGCTCAACGATCCGAACGCGCCGTTCGGGCAGCAGGCGGCGGTCGCGGCCATGGACCGCACGACCTACGGCGAGATGCAGACCGTCTCGACACTCCGCTTCAACAGCCTCGCCGTCACCTACACCATCCCCGCCTACGTCGCGCGACGGCTCGGCGCGCAGGCGCTGAGCATCTCGCTGCAGGGGAGCAACCTCGGGCTGTTCACCAACTACCGCGGGAAGGACCCCGACGTGAACGCCTACGGATCGGGGAACGGCGTCCTCGACACCGGCGTGCTCCCGGAGCCGCGCACGTGGTCGATGCGCGTGAGCGCCTCCTACTGATGCCACACCACCGGAGCCCGAACGTGCCCATGAACATGCGCCGCACGCTGTTCCGCATCGGTCCCGTGGCGCTGCTCCTGTGGAGCATCGCCTGCTCCCCCGACAGCATCGTGGGGAACGCGCCGCTTCCCCCCGACGTGCCGGACCCCGGCTCCACCAAGACGCCTGCGGGCGCGGTGGCCGCCTACGACGGCACCCTCGTGCGCTTCGCGACGGCGTTCGGGGGGGACCTCTACTCCGCCATCCCTGCCTCCGGCATGCTGTCGGATGAGCTGCGCGCGACCAAGAAGGGCTATTTCGGCGGCGACGAGATCTACATGCAGGTCGACAGCCGCTCGCTCCCCGCCTACTCCGACCCTCTGATCGAGAGGACGGCGACCCACCCTGACTTCTACCTCCAGACCTACAGCACTCTCCAGGCGGTGCGCGGCCAGGCGAGCGAAGCGCGGGGCCTGCTCGTGCACTATGCGCCCGACAGCCTGCGGGTGCTCACCGGACATCTCTACGCGATTCAGGGATACGCCGAGGTCCTGCTCGCGGATCTCTTCTGCTCGGGTGTACCGCTCAGCACCCTCGACTTCGAGGGGGACTTCACCCTCGAGCCCGGATCCTCGACGTCGGATGTGTACCGCCACGCCGTCGCCCTCTTCGACAGCGCGCTCGCGTTCGCCGCGGACAGCGCCCGCATCGTCGGCCTGGCGCGCGTGGGGAAGGGGCGGGCTCTTCTCGATCTGGGCGACTTCGCGGGCGCCGCTCAGGCCGTGGCCGAAGTGCCGGACGGCTTCACGTACTACGAGCTCTATCCGGACCACGAGGTCGGAGACAACACTGGTTCGCCGGCCGGCTGGGCGATGCCGAACTTCGCCGCGTACCAGTCCTTCGACGCTTGGAGCTACTCGGTCGCCGACCAGGAAGGGGGGACGGGGCTCGACTACCGAGGTTCCGGCGACCCGCGGACGTTGGCGGATTCGGTCGGAACGGCCGCCAACGGCACGATCTACCACCCGGTGAAGTACGCCTCGACCGGCGGCTCCCCCATCGTGCTCGCCGACTGGGTGGAGGCGCGGCTGATCGAGGCCGAGGCGGCGCTCCAGGCGGGGGACGTGACCACCTGGCTGGCGAAGCTCAATCACCTCCGCGAGTCGGCCATCACCCCGGCGCTCCCCGACACCACCGACCCGGGCACGCCCGACGCGCGCGTGAACCTCACTTTCCGCGAGCGCGCCTTCTGGCTCTTTCTCACCGGGCACCGGCAGGGGGACCTGCGTCGGCTCATCCGGCAGTACGGGCGCCCGCAGCAGCAGGTCTACCCCATCGGTTCGTATCCCGGCCTCGGCGGCAGCTATGGGTCGGACGTGACGCTCCCGATCCCGGCCAAGGAATGGCTCGGCAATCCGAAGTTCACCGGGTGCATGAGCCGCGGCGCGTGACTCCTCACAACAGGGCGACAACCATGGACGCACGTTCTACCGTTCGCGCCCGCCGCGGCGCCGCAGCGGCGCGACTCGCCTGCCTGGCGGCGCTCGCCGCCGCGCTCGGGTGCGGCGGCGATGCCTTCGCGCCGAGCCCGGTCCGCACTGGAGCGCAGCTCTTCTGGGCGCTCACGCTCGATCAGCACGCGATCAACCTCTCCACGGTGGCGCCGTACAACACCGTGCGGCTCACCGCCACGCCGACCACCTCCACCGGCGCGGTGATGACCAATGTGCCGGCGCCCACCTACCGATCGGGCGATCCCGAGCGGCTGGAGGTGAGCCAGGATGGGTCGCTCAGGGCGACCGGCTCCGGAGACGGGATTCCCGTGATCGCCGAGCTGTCGGTCGGGAACCTCAAGCACGCCGACACGGCGCTGGTGAACATCACGACCGATCCGCCACCGCCGCCACCCGAGACGTTCTCGATCCACCCGCTTCCCGGCGACAGCGCGATCTGGGAGGCGAACCGGCTCGAGGACTTCACCATGTACGGCCCGCGGATGATCGTGCCGCACGACGCGGACGGAAACCCCATCTTCGGCCTCGCCATGTACTTCGCGTCGTCCGACACCACCGTCGCGCGAATCGACCGCCTGACGGGCATGATGGATGGACTTCGTCCGGGGCACGTGATGATCAGCGTCAGCACCACCGCTTACGGCGTGGTCAAGGCCGACACGGTGGAGTACACCATTACGATGCCCGCCGCGATGGCCGTCTTCGCCACGCCGAGCAACCCCGAGGCACCGGACGCGGACATCACCTTCCAGCCGAAGTCCGTGACAGTCACCGCTGGCGGCACGGTGCTCTTCGTCCGCGGCATCTTCTCCCCCATCGAGATCACCTTCGACGACACGACGAACGTGGCTGAGGACCATCTCTTCTGCTATTGCGGGTCCGGGAACATCCCCACCTTCGGCGGGGACACGCTCGACCCCTTCACGAACGGGATTCGGGCCCGGAGCTTCCCGGTCCCTGGGACCTACGTCTTCCACACGAGCGCCCTCACCGGCGCCACCGGCACGATCGTCGTCGAGGCGCCGCCGGCGAGCGCCCGCCGCGTGCGCGCCGGCGTGGTGGCGGAGGGTGGGCGATGACCATCAACCGGCGTGACTTCCTCAAGGCCGGCGCGGTGGCGGCATCGCTTGCCGCGCTCCCGCGCCCCCTGATCGCGGCGACACGGTCCACTCCCATCCAGGCGCCCACGATCACCGATCCCGACGTTCGCGAGCTCGCGATGCGCGCGCTCGATGCGGCGAAGAGCGCGGGGGCCACGTACGGCGATGTGCGGCTCACGCACGGATTCAACCGGCAATTCGGCGCGCACTACTTCAACGACTGGGAGACGATGGAGGTCGGCGTCCGTGCGCTCGTGCAGGGGTACTGGGGGTTCGCCAGTGGCCCGGTGTGGACGCCGGACGAGATGGCCCGCCTCGGGCGGGAAGCCTATCACCAGGCGAAGACGAACGCGCTCGGCAAGAACCGCGTGGTGGAGCTCGCGCCCACCCCCGTGGTCGCGAACGGACATTGGGTGAGCCCGGTGGAGATCGATCCGCTCCAGCTCTCGCCGTACGAGATCATGGACTATCTCGCGAGCCTGGACATCTACACACCGCGCGTGGATCCGGGCGCAACTGTCGGCGCGAATTCTTGCACGTTCACGTGGCAGGAGAAGGCGTTCGCGTCCACGGAGGGGAGCTACTGCACTCAGCGCCTGTGCACTGGTAAGGGCGACCTCACGATCATCCTGGAAGACAAGAAGCTGGGGCGAAAGGACGACAGAGGCATCGATCTGCTGACGGTGTCCAGCAACGGGTGGGAGCTCTACCGCGGCCAGCCGCTCCGCGAGGCGATCCGACGCCTGATCGAGGAGATGAAGGAGGACATGAAGCTTCCCGTCAAGCCGGTGGATGTCGGGCGCTACGACACCGTGGTCGATGCGTGGAGCGTCACCAAGCTTCTGAGCGAGACGATCGGTCGGGCCACGGAGCTCGACCGCGCCCTCGGCTACGAGGCGAACGCCGGCGGGACGAGCTACCTGAACGATCCTTTCGGGATGGTAGGCACCTACCAAGTCGGCGCACCTGCCCTTCACGTCACTGCGGAGCGGTCGGCGCCCGGAGGGGCCGCCACGGTGAAGTGGGACGATGAGGGAGTGGAGCCGGACGCGTTCACGCTGGTGAAAGATGGGGTGCTCGCCGACTTCCAGACCACGCGCGAGAGCGCCGGGTGGATGAAGGACGCCTACACGAAGGCGGGGCGGCCCGTACGCTCGCACGGGTGCGCGGTCGCCGATTCGGCGATCGATGCCCCGCTGCAGCAGCCACCCAATCTGACCATGCGGCCGGGGCACGAGGGGCTCGACTTCGACGCCATGGTGTCGGGACTCGAGAGCGGGATCGCCGCCAGATACATGAAGGCCGACATGGACTTCCAGCAGTTGAACGGACTGGGCACCGGCCTCTTCTACGAAGTGAAGAAGGGGAAACGAGTCGCGATCATCAACCAGGCCGGCATTCTCTTCCGCGCCCCCGAGCTGTGGAAAGGAATCCGGGCGCTCGGCGGATCTGGCAGTGCGCGCCGCTTCGGGAGCTACACCAGTAAGGGAGAGCCCGCGCAGGTCGCCGCCCACAGCGTGACGGCGGTCCCCGCTGTCTTCAAGCAGCTCACCCTCATCGACCCGCAAAGGAAAGCATGAGCAGGCACCGCAATCGACCGTATCGGCTGGCAGATGCGCCCCGGACCTTCTCGCGCGAGGAGTGCGAGGCGATCGCCGGGCGAGTCTTCCGCTTCGCACGCGGCCGCGGCAGCGACACCCGCGTGGGTGTCTGGAGCTGGTGGCAGGGGGAGCTGCGCTGGGGGCGCAACCGGGTGACGCTCGCCAGCGACCGGCGCGACGTCATCATCAAGATCTGGCGCGGATCCCCGTTCGGATCGTATGGAAGCGCGCTGACGAACCAGGTGGACGACACGTCGCTGGAGGCAGCAGTGCGCGCCGCCGAGCGGCAGCTCGACCTGATGGACGAGGACCCGCCCGCGGCCTATCTCCCCCCGCTTCCGACGCTGGAGCAGCCGAAGACCACGATCTGGAGCGACGCTACGTACGGCCTGACGACCGAGGCGCGCGGCGAGGTGGCGCGAGCGATCGTCGATTCGGCCGAGGCGAAGGGGATGCTCTCGGCCGGGTACGCCGAGGTACGCGCGGCCTCCAAGGCGATCATCAGCTCCGAGATCCGGGCGGGACGCCCTTCGATGTTCGAGACGCCGTACACGGCCTGGACGCACGCGCAGTGCTCCATGACCGTCCGCGACCAGCAGGGAACGGGCTCCGGCTGGGCGGGGCTCTCCGGTTACGACTGGGGGAAGATCGACGCGCCGGCGATCGCCGAGCGCGCGCTCGACAAGTGCATTCGGTCGCGGAACCCGGTGGGATTGGAGCCCGGGCGCTACACCGTGATCCTCGAGCCGCAGGCCGTCGCCGACCTCATCGAGCCGTTGATATCCTGGCTCTCCAAAAGGGACTTCGCGGAAGAGGGCCATGGACCGTTCGTGCTCGCCAGCGACAGCGTGCTGGGTGTCATCCGCACCAAGCTCGGCCTCAAGGTAGTGGACGAGCGCATCACGATCAGCCACGACTACGCCGATCCGGCGCTGGGCATCGTTCACGAGGTCGGGGCGGGGACGGCGCCGGTGACGTGGGTCGATCATGGCGTGCTCACTGCCCTGTCGTACCTGCGGGAGTACGGGCTGGGGATGCTGGGGGAATCGTACGGGCTTCGCGGCCCCACCGGCTACCGGATGAGCGGGGGCGACACGTCGATCGACGAGATGATCCAGACGACGAAGCGCGGGCTGCTCGTCACGCGGTTCTGGAACGTGGGCCAGCTCGACGAGTTCAGTGTGCTCTGCACCGGCCTCACGCGCGACGGCCTCTGGCTCATCGAGAACGGAAAGATCACGAAGCCGGTCAAGAACTTCCGCTTCACCGAGTCCCCCCTGTTCGTGCTCAACGCCATCGAGCAGCTCGGCGTGCCGGTGCCCGTGTTCCGTCCCACGGCGAGCGGCTCGGGCGAGCTGACGCCGGCGATCGTACCGCCGCTCAAGGCGCGCGATTTCAGCTTCACCTCTCTCGTGGATGCCGTCTGATGCGATACCGGGAACTCTGCTGGGGGCGCGCGGGCGCGCGCCGGACGCCGGGTGCGCGGCGCGCGCCATGGCTGGTGGCGGCGGCGATCGCGGTGTGCGCGCCGAGCGCGCGGGCGCAGACGCGCTTCGTGCTCGCCGACACCACGGTGGACGTGGGGACGTACACCACGGTGGAGGAGTGCGCGGCGGCCGTCCTTCGCGTGCGCCACGGGATGGAGCGGCACGAGCAGAAAGTGGTCTGGAAGGACACGCTGCCGTACGATCCGCGCGAGGTGATGACGCCACTTCCGGAGGCGACGGTCGCGACGGCCCAACGGTGCACGGCGCGCTTTCCCGCGGCGACGGTCCCCGTGACGGACTTCGCGATCCTCGTTCCACTCTATCTCATCGCCAATCGCGACGCGGACGCGGCCACGCTGGCCAACCGCCGGCTCGCCGCCATCCCCGCAGTGCACGGCTCGAAGCCCGGATCGCCGGCCACGGACAGCGCGAAGGCCGCGCGCATCGCGGTGCTCGACACCACCTTCACCTTCTACATGGATGCGAAGCCGGCGCGCGTCGTCGCGGCCGAATCGCTCGTCGTTGCCTTCGACCGGTCGGTCCCGCGCCCCTTGCACGCCGAGGATGTGCACGCACTGTTGGGTTGGTACGGCCAGCTGGGCAACTTCGCGCTCGACATCATGGACACCGCCGCCGTGAAAGAGAGAGGCGCGCGCGCGGTCGCCCTGGTCGACTCGCTGCCCCCGAGCGAGCTGGAGACCCTGAAGGAGAAGTTCGGCGAGGAGCCTGGCGGATGGAAGATGACGTTCACGGGGATGTACATGATGCAGGCCGGATACGGGGTGATGCTCGACAGTCTTCGTCGGAGCACGGCGGCGTTCGCGGTGTACATGGGAGCGCTGTGGGCCAAGGGCACCGGTGAGCGTCCTGAGGCGTCAGAGTACCCGACTGGCCATCCGGCTCCGCCATTGGTGGGGAACATCCTCCCCGGGCACGAGGGAGCGGCGGGCCCGCGACCGGTGCCCGGCAAGGTCAACCTGATCGTCTTCACCGACGGTATGTGCACGGACGTGGTGCCGGTGCCTCCTCCGTACCACCTCGTCACGGGCGCGGGCTATGAACCGTGCTACCGAGACGTGAGCGCGCTTCGGAGAACCGCGGAGCGCTTTCCGGCGCTCGAGATCACGCTCGTGGATCGGACGCGAGGCTCGTACATGTATCTGCACCCCCAGAGCCCTGAGCAGGAGGCATCGCTGATCGCCAAGTCGCTCGAGGCGCACCGGGTGCCCGGTACACCGGTCATCGCCGCCTCCGCCTTCCTCCGCGTCCCCGACCCGGACGGCAGGCTGATTCCGAAGACCGCGCAACCGAACCACACATCGTATCAATTCCATAAGATCTTCACGCCCGGACCGGGCCAGTCGCTCCTCGTCGACAAAGACGGAATCATCGTATGGACCGGGCTCGGTGATTCTCGCGAGTCCGCCTGGCTGTCGAATCAGCTGATCAGCATTCTGCTATCGCGCCAGACGACCGCCGATCGCGACTCGCACCAGGGCACCGCAGGAACGTCGCCGCGGCCGAATTGACCACGCGACCCCGCCGCGCCGCCGCGCTCTCGAACGAGGAGCGCGGCGGCGCGTGCGCGTCGCGGCACTAGCTGGCCGCCCGCACCAGGTTCGCCATCGCGAATCGCGGGGCGGCGAGCCCATCGGCATCGCCCCCTTGCCGCGCGCCGCGCGCGCTCCCACCGTGTGAGCCCATCACCACACGGTGCGTCCGCATGCGCGGCTCGCTCGATCGCATGTGGCTCGCGATCGCTTGGGCATCGCTGCTCGCTATCCCAGTGCCGGGGCGTGCCCAGCGCGCGGCCGAACGGCGGTCTCGCTGGCGGGCTCCGCTCGGCG
>DASUXC010000180.1:0-38434 GCA_036378095.1 Gemmatimonadaceae bacterium
ACCTCGATGCCAGTTGGCCGGAATACAACCGCCGCTACGCCCACCCCTTCACCTGGTCGTGGACCCGTCGCGACCTGCACGCTTGGGCGGCACACCGCAGCACGATGATTTGTTCACAAACTTCGGCTACAGTCCACTAGCCAGCCCCCCACGCCCCCAGCGCCCGCCGCGCGTCCACGATCTGACCGACGTGGTACGCCGTGTGGTCGGCGGTCAGGAGCAGCTCGCGCAGGTACGTCTGCCCCGTGCCGTGCGGGATCTTCGCGAACAGGTCGATCGACGTGTCCGCCGCGAGCCGCTGGAGCGCGGCGAGATCGTCCTTGTACGCGGCGATGCTGCGGTCCCAGGCATCGTCCGACGGCGGCGCGGCGCTCTCGGGCCAGTAGTCGTCGGGCCAGTGCGGCTCGGTGTAGTCGGACTTCACGCAGAAGTCGAGGATGTCGCGCTGCGTGAGACGCAGGTGCTCGAGGAGCTGCCACGGCGAGTGCGGCATCCCCGGCGGCGTCGCGCCGCGGAGTGGCGCGGGGAGTCCACGCACCGCCTCGTCCAGGTCCACGTGCGCGTCGCGCCAGGCGAGCAGGCGCGAGAGCTGGGCACGGAGCTCGGTGTCGCGATCCATGGGTGACCGACCGGATGGGGGCTCGCGCGCTCCGCCGCTTCACACGCCGCGCGGCGCGCGAGCGCGGCGTTCCGCCCTCAACGTACGACGCGCCCGTCGCCCCGGGGAGGGGGAGGAGGGAGGGGAGCGCCGCGAGGGCGGGCGTCCCCGGCGCCGGGAGCGCCCACCGGCCCGCGCGCGGAAACCGCGGCGGGCGCGGCCACGTAGGGAGAGGCGACCATGTCATCGGAGCCCGACTCGTGATCGCCGCCATCCTGCGCCTCTTCGCTCTTCGCCCGCTGCTCACGCTGGCGATCTTCGGCATCCCGCTCATCATCCTCGTGGCGGTGGGGCTGTTCACGATCCTCGCGCTCAAGTTCATCGTCTTCGTGGTGCTCCCGGTCGCGCTCGTGGTGTGGCTGGTGCGGAGGCTCACCCGGAGCGGGGACGGACCCACCGCCTGACGCGTGGCCGGCGCCCGGCGCCGGCCGCACGCGCTTGCCGAGCACGGTACGATCGCGATCTTGATGGCATCCCCGAGAGGAGGCGCGCCATGAAGCGCATCGCCAGCGCCGTCACCGCGATCGTGATGCTCTGCGAGTGCAGCGCGACCACGCGTCCGTCCACCGCGCTCCCGCCACCCGGCTGCTACGCCCTCACGCTCGGCGCGTGGAGCGCGGCGCACGAGGCCGACGAGCCGCCCGCCACCCTGCGGCTGCTCGACAGCACGGGGACGGATCTCCTGGAGCGCGGGAAGCAGCTCGTGCGCCCGCTCGAGCCGGACAGCACGTTCCGGTACTGGGCATGGTGGGAGCCTCACGGCGCCGACAGCCTCGAGGTCGTGTTCACCACCGGCTACGTGGGCGTGCAGCTCCGGCTCGCCGCGCGCGACGCGGCATGGCGCGGACACGCGGAGGCGTTCACCGACGTCGTGCCCACCCTGCAGGCCACCGCTCAGGCTACACTGACCGACATCGCCTGCCCGTGATCGGCTGGGGGACGTCGCCGGCGGCGAGGTGATCCGGCGGCGCTTGCCAAGCCGCGCGGCCCGCACTACACTCTCCACCTACCTGGTAGCTGGAAGCCGAGTGCGTCACCCACCCATCCCGCCGTCATGCCGCGCGCTCCGACCGATCTTCTCTACGGCACGCTCGACGTGCTCGTGCTCAAGACGCTCACCTGGCGGCCGATGCACGGCTACGCCATCACGAGCTGGATCCACGACCGCACCGAGGGAACGCTCGAGATCGACGACGCCGCCCTTTACAAGGCGCTGCACCGCCTGGAGGCGCAGGGCTTCGTGGAGAGCGAGTGGGGGCTCAGCGAGAACAACCGGCGCGCCCGCTACTACCAGATCACGGCGCAGGGACGCCGCCACCTCCGCGCGGAGAGCTCGGTGTGGCGCGCGTACGCGCTCGCCGTGAGCCGGGTGCTCGAGACCGCGTAGGAGACGACGGGCGTGTCGCGCGTTCCGGGGATCCGCCGGGCGTTCTGGCTCGCGCTCAGCCGTCGCGCGGACCGCGAGGTGGCCGAGGAGTTCGCGTTCCACCTGGAGATGCGAGCCCGCGCGCTCGAGGCCCGCGGCTGGACCCCGGCCGCCGCGCGCGCCGAAGCCCTCCGCCTCTTCGGCGACGTCGAGGAGGCCCGAACCTACTGCCGCCGCGTGGACGAGCGGCGAGAGAGACAGACCATGCGCCTCGAGCTGCTCCAGGAGCTGCGCCAGGATGCCGCCTTCGCGCTCCGCACCCTGCGCAAGACGCCCGGCTTCACCGCCGTGGCGATCCTCACGCTCGCCCTCGGCATCGGCGCCAACACGGCGATCTTCAGCGTCGTGCGCGGCATCCTCCTCCGGCCGCTCCCGTTCGCCGAGCCGGCGCGCCTGGTGGTCGTGCCCGCGCTCTACAACGGGACGCGCAGCACCGTGTCCCCCGCGAACTTCTACGACTGGCGCGCGGAGAACGGCTCGTTCACCGGGATGGCGGCGCTCACCGGCAACTCCGCCGTGCTCACCGGCCACGGCAACCCCGAGCGGCTCACCGGCTTCGATGCGAGCCCGGACCTGTTTCGCATCCTCGGCGTGCGCGCGCTGGCCGGCCGCAGCGTGTTCACGCCTGACGAGGGCGCGTTCCAGGGTCCCCACGTCGTCCTGCTGCGCGAGTCGCTCTGGCGCACGCGCTTCGGCGCGGATCCGGGGATCGTGGGCTCGACGATCGTGCTCGACGGCGTCCCGACCACCGTGGTGGGGGTGGTGCCGGACCAGGGGGCGTGGCCGTCCAAGGCGCAGATGTGGCGCCCCCTCACCTTCGACCCGAAGGAGCTCCCGAAGACGCGCGGCGCGGTCTATCTCACCGTGGTCGCGCGGCTCCGCCCCGGCGTGACGCTCGAGCGCGCCGACGCGGACATGCGCGCCATCTCGCGCCGGCTCGAGCAGCGGTACCCCGAGTCCGACACGCACGCGAGCGCCACCGTGGTGCCGTTGCGGGAGTGGATCGTCGGCAACCTGCGCACGCCCCTGCTCGTGCTGCTCGGCGCCGTGGGGTTCGTGCTCCTCATCGTGTGCGCCAACGTGGCGAACCTGTTCCTCGTGCGCGCGGCGGCGCGCGAGCCGGAGATCGCCGTGCGCACGGCGCTCGGCGCCGGGCGCGCCCGGCTCGTGCGCCAGCTCGTCACCGAGAGCACCGTGCTCTCGCTGATCGGCGGGATCGGCGGCGTGCTGTTCGCGCTCTGGGGCACCCGCGCGCTGGTGCGCGTGGCGCCGGCGAGCATCCCGCGGTTGGATGCCGTGCACGTGGACGCGCTCGTGCTCGCGTTCACCCTCGTGGTGTCGGTGCTCACGGGGATCGTCTTCGGGCTCATCCCGGCCAGGCAGGTGGTGCGCCCCGATCTCTCCGCCACGCTGCGCGAGAGCGGGCGCGGCTCCAAGGCGCGCCCCGGAAGCCGCAGGGCGCGGGGCGTGCTCGTCGTGTCCGAGGTGGCGCTCGCCGTCATGCTCCTCGCCGGCGCCGGGCTGCTCATCCGGAGCTTCCACCAGCTCACCAACGTCGATCCGGGCTTCCGCCCCGAGCACGCCGTCAGCTTCGAGCTGGCGCTCCCCGAGGCCAGGTACGACTCGGTCGACCGGCAGCGCGCCTTCGTGCATCAGCTCACGGAACGGCTGCGGGCGATTCCGGGGGTGCGGTCGGTCGGCGCGTCGTTCGGCCTTCCCCTCACCGGGTTCGGCTTCAGCCTCTCCTTCGAGGTCCAGGGGCGCCCGCCGGCCAAGCCGGGGGAGGAGCCGGTGGCCGACGTGCGGATCATCACGCCGGACTACCTGAAGGCGATGGGCATTCCCATCGTGCGCGGCCGTGGATTCACCCCGGAGGACCGCGAGGGGGCGCGCCAGGTGGTTCTCGTCACGGAGGCGACGGTCGCGCGCTTCTTCCCCGGGGAGGATCCGATCGGCAGACACATCACGCTGGGGTGGGGACGCGATGGCAAGCACCTGGGCGGGGACGTCATCGGCGTCGTCGGCGACGTACGGCAGAATTCGCTCGCCGAGGCCGCCGAGCCGGAGATCTACGCGCCGTACGACCAGTGGCCGGTGGAGAGCTTCAACGTCGTGATGCGCGGCTCGCCCGAGGGGACGGCGATTCTCGGAGCGGCGCGCGCGGCGATTCGGGACATCGACCCCGACCTGGCGATGTCCTCCGTGCGCACGCTCGACGCGCTGGTCGCCGAGTCGGTGGCGCAGCCGCGCTTCTACATGACCCTGCTGGCGGCGTTCGCCGTGGTCGCCCTCCTGCTGTCGGCGATCGGCATCTACGGTGTGATCGCCTACCTCGTGAGCCAGCGCGCCCGGGAGATCGGGATCCGCATCGCCCTCGGCGCGTCGCGGGAGCACGTGGTGCGGATGGTCGTTCGACAGGGCGCGGCGCTGGCCGTCACGGGGATCGCGATCGGGATCGCCGGGGCGCTCCTGCTCACGCGGCTCATGACGAGTCTGCTGTTCGGCGTGACGCCGTCGGATCCCGCGACGTTCGGCGCGGTGGTCGTGGTGCTCGGCGCGGTGGCGCTCCTGGCGAGCTGGGTCCCCGCGCGACGCGCGGCGCGGGTGGACCCGGCGCTGGCGATGCGCGCCGAGTAGCCGGCGCGCGCTGGCCGCGGCGCCCGCCGCGCGGCAGATTGTGGGCGCGACGCCCCCGGGCCCCGGGGGCGGCTCGGGCGGTGCGCCCGTCGCGCTGGCCGCCTCCGCGATCGACGCGGACGCGGACGATCACTTCCACGCACGCCTTCCGTGTCGATACTCTCCTCTCTCGAGCGCGGAGCGCTCGAGTCATCGCCGCGCCGGGGGTTCCTCGGCCGACTGGCCGGCGGCGCCGCGGCGCTCGCCGCTGGCACACTCGGCGCCTCGTCGCTGCGCGCGCAGTCCGCCGCGCCCTCTCCCACCGACACCACGTCCGCGGCGCCGCGCGCCGCGGACGCGCCGCGCGCCGCGCCTTGCGCCGCGCCGTGCGATCCGGACGCCGGCTTCCCTCCGGTGCGCGGCGCATGGGACATGTCGTGGACGCGGAAGCTGGTGGGGCCGCATCGCCAGGTGTTCGATGCGCCGGAGATCGCCGAGGGGACGATCCTGCACCAGGCGCGCATGTACCTCGCCGGCTACGCCGAGGTGTACGGGGTCGCCGGACCCGACATCCATGCGGTGCTCGTCTTCCGTCACCGCGCCGTCCCGATGGTGCTCGGCGACGCGATCTGGGCGAAGTACGACTTCATCGCCCGCGAGGCGGGGAAGCTCGCCGATCCGACCACGGGCAAGCCCGCGCGCCGGAACCCGTTCCTGAACGCCAGGCCCGGCGACGAGCACGCGATGATCTGGCCGGACGGCGGGCTCGACACGCTGCTCGAGAAGGGAGCCATCGCCCTCGCCTGCAACGTGGCGCTGCTCGGATTGGCGGGAAGGATCGCGAAGCGCACCAAGCAGGCGCACGACGCGGTCGCCGACGAGCTGAAGCGGTCGCTCGTCCCCGGCGTGACGCTCATGCCGTCGGGCGTGTTCGCGGTGACGAGGGCGGAGGAGGCGGGGTGCCACTACATGCGGGGGACATGATGCTTCGCGTCGCGATCCTGCTCGCCGTCACGGCCGGCGCGGGAGCGCTGGCGAGTCACCGGCCGGTGACATCGTCGGCGCTCGCCCGCGCCGCGCCGCGGGCCATGGCCGATGCCGCCGCGCCGGCGTGCGGCGCGCGCGCGCCGATGAGCGACTCGTCTGCCATCGCCTTCGAGCGAGCGTGGGCGCGCGCCGCCTCGGCGCGCGACACGGCCGCCCTGCGCTGCATGCTCGACACCGGCTTCGTGGACACCAACTGGCGCGGCGCGTTGCGCACCCCCGGCGACCTGATCGCGGCGGGGAACGCCGCTCCAGCGCTGGCGCAGCACTACCAGGATTGGACCGTGCAGCGCTTCGACTCCACGGCGATCGTGCGCGGACTGAACGTGGTCACCGGCTCGTCGGGCGCCGGGGTCGCCCGCGTCCGGTTCACCGACGTACTGCGGTACCGGAGCGGGCGGTGGTGGGCCGAGGCGGCGCAGGAGACGGTGGTTCCGGAGCGGGCGCGCTAGCCGTCAGCCATCCGCCCGCAACGCCACCGCCGGGTCCACGAGCGTCGCGCGCCTGGCGGGGATGAGGCAGGCGAGGAGCCCCGCCGCGGACAACACGGCCACCACGCCGGCGAAGATGAGCGGGTCGCGGGGCTCGACGTCGAAGAGGATCATGTGCATGAGCCGCGACACGGCGGCGGCGATCCCGAGCCCGGCGATCATCCCGATCGCGAGCTGCACCACGCCCTGCCGCAGCACCAGCCGCACCACGTCCGCCCCACGCGCGCCGAGCGCCATGCGGATCCCCAGCTCGCGCGCGCGGCGGCTCACGGAGAACGCCATCACCGCGTACAGCCCGATCGACGCGAGAAAGAGCGCGACGACACCGAAGAGCATGAACATCGTCCCGAACACCCGGTAGAACCACGTGGGACGCTCGAGCGCGCGCTCCATGGAGTACACCCAGTACAGCGGGATGTCGGGATCGAGCGACGCCACCGCCTGGCGCACCGCCGGGGTGAACGCCATGGGGTCGCCGCCGGAGGCGCGCACGACGAGGCTCACGAAGTTGCTGTGGTGCTGCGCCAGCGGCGCGATGATCATCGGCGGCCGGCGGCGGTCGGGGTCGGGGGTGAAGATGTCTGGGACGACGCCGACGATCCGGCGCCACGGCTCGGTGCTGTTCGCCCCCCCGAAGCGCACGCGGTGCCCGAGCGGGCTCTCCCCCTCGAAGAAGCGGCGGGCGAACGCCTGGTTCACCATCACGACCGGATCCGCATCGGTGCGATCCTGCTCGCCGATCGCGCGCCCCTGGAGCACGGGGACGTCGAACGTCGCGAAGTACCCCGGCGTGACGTCGAGGGAGCTGGCATGCGGGTAGTCGCGCGGGGCGGCGTACGTACGACCGTCGATGGAGAAGGTGGTGCTCCCGACGTTCACGCCGGGGAGCCCGGAGACGATCGCCGCGGAGCGCGCCCCGGGGAGCGCGGCGAGGCGCTCGGAGAGCGCCTGGAAGATCCGCATCTGCCGCGCCGTGTCGGTGTACGTGGCCGGGAAGCCGATGCGCGCGGTGAAGATCCCGTGCGTGGCGAAGCCGTAGTCCAGGTGCCGGAGCTTCGCCAGGCTCTTCACCGTGAGGCCGGCGGCCACGAGAAGCCCGCACGAGAGCGCGACCTCGAACATCACGAGCGCCCGGCTCATGCGCCCGATGCGCAGGCTCGAGCTGCCGCGCGATTCGTCCTTCAGCACCTCGCTCACGTCGGTGCGGGACGACTGCCACGCGGGGATCGCGCCGGCGATGAGGCTCGCCAGCATCGCCACCGCCACGGTGAAGAGCAGGACGGGCGTGTGCAGCCGGATGTCGATGTAGAAGGGGACCCCGGTATCGGCGATCGCCCGGTTGAACGCCACGATCCCGAAGTGAGCTACCGCCACGCCGAGGAGCGCGCCGACGATGGCGAGGATGAACGACTCGGTGAGGAACTGCCGCACGATCGTCCACCGCCCGGCGCCCAGGGCGGTGCGCACCCCCACCTCCTTCGTGCGGTGCGCGGCGCGATCGATGAGCAGGTTGGCCACGTTCGCGCACGCGATGAGCAGGACGAGGAAGACCGCGCCCTGCATCGTCCACAGGAGCTGCTGCGGCTCGGGCCCGATCTCCGCCTCCACGAACGGGCGCGCCTCGGCCACGAAGCCTTCGTTCGCGTCCTTGTACTCGGCCGCCAGCCGGGCGGAGAACGCGCCCAGCTCGCGATTGATCTGGTCGAGCGTCACGCCGTCGCTGGGGCGCGCGATGACGGAGAGCATGTTCCCCTCGCCGCGCTTCAACGTCAGCGGATCCATGGCGAGCGGGAGCCAGATCTCCTCGCGCGACGGGAAGAGGAAGCCGTCGGGCATCACGCCGATGATGGTGAACGGTTCGCCGTTCACGCGGATCGCCTTGCCGATGATCGCCGGGTCACCGCCCCAGCGGTGCTTCCACATGGCCCACCCGATGATGGCCACGCGCTCGCCGCCCGGCCGGTCCTCGCCATCGCGGAAGTCGCGCCCGAGCGCCGGGCGCACGCGAAGGAGGCGAAAGGTGTTGGCGGTGATGAAGGCGCCGTCGAAGCGCTCGGCCTGCTCCGTGCCGCTCACGTTCACCGTCCCCTCGTAGTACGCGGCGATGGCGGCGAGGCCGTGCTGTTGCGCCCGCAGATCGGCCACGTCGTGGATGGGAAGTCCCGCGCGCTGGATGTCACGCTCGGGATTCCTGCGCTGGATCTCCAGCACCTGGTCGCCATCGGGGAAGGGGAGCCCGCGCATCAGCGCCCCGTAGACGATGCTGAACATCGTGGTGGTGAGGCCGATCCCGATCGTGAGCGCGAGCACGGAGACGATCACCAGCCCGGGGGTCTTGCGGAGCGAGCGAACACCGTGGCGCAGATCGCGGAGCAGGGAGTCCATGGCCGTGGCAGGTGGAGGATGTGCATGCGCCGCCGGAGCGAGTCGGGCCGCGTGATCCCGGTGGCAGGGGCCCCTCTGCCGCTCCCTACGACTGTGGCCGGGGCGGGTTTCAACGAGCGGACGCGCGTGCGCTCGCGCGGCACTGCCCGTCGCGCGGCGCGGCGCGGCGCGCGTGTCGCTCGGCTCCCCGCCCGCGGCACGGTGCTTGAACGTCCATTCCCACCGGGCGCGCCCGTCGCACCCCGTGGCAGCGAGATGGAGGTGTAGCCATGCACACGACCTGGAAACCGATCACGGAGCACGGTGAGCTCGACACGAGGGACAAGGACCGGCTCCCCGACAGCGCCTTCGCCTTTCCCAAGGAGCGCAAGGAGCCGCTCACGGACGCGCAGCACGTGAAGAACGCGCTCGCCCGCTTCGACCAGGTGAAGGACGTCTCGGACGAGGAGCGCGACCTCGCCTTCGCCAACATCAAGAAGGCCGCGCGACACTTCGGCATCGACGTCGAGGAATCGAGCTGGCGCGAGCTCGGGAAGCACCCGCACACGCACAACGCGGCGCACTGACCGGCGTCGCACTCCTCCGTTTCCGGTTGCGCGCGAGGTCGGTGGCGCGTCTCGCATCCGGACGCAGTCCAACGCAACCGGATCGGAGGAGACTCGATGCGCAGAGCAAAGTTCGCCGCCGCCATCGCACTGGCGCTCGGCTTCATGATCGCTCCCGGCGCGGCCGCGCAGGGGCACGGCCACGGGAAGGGGCACGGACACGAGCACGGGGAGCACGAGGAGCACGGGCCGCCCGGGCACGGGAAGAAGCACGTGGTGACGATGGACCGGGCGACCGTGGTGACGCGCGAGATGCTCGTGAAGCACGGCTACGAGGTCGTGCGCGTGGAGCGGGTGCGCGATGTCCAGGTGGTGTACTACCGTCGTGGCAACCGCGGACGGGGGAGGGGGTGGGGGCCGGTGGAGAAGATGATCATCCGTCCGGCGCCGGACCGGGTGATCTTCGAGTCCGCGCCGCCCAAGGTCCTGGTGGACATCAACGTGCAGCTCGGATTCTAGCGGCTGTCGGTGAGACGGAGGTGGAGTGCGAACGGCCCGGGGGCGGGGGGAGGGGTGCGGGGCGCGTTCGAGCGGGGACTGAGCGACACGGGGCCGGCGAATGCCGGCCCCGTGTCGCGTTCCATGCGCTCCTGTCCCGGCGATGGCGCTCCGACCGGAACGAGGACAGATTCCCTTGCGTACGCCACGGCGTACGCCATGGCGTACGCCATCGCCGGCTCACCAGCACCGCGGGGGTCCCCATGGATCAGGACGTCTTCAACATGACGCTTCGCAAGTTCCTCAAGAAGTTCGGGGTGACCTCGCAGCGTGAGATCGAGAGGGCCGTCGAGGAGGCGCTGCGGCACGGCGCGCTGGCCGACGATGCGGTGCTGCCGGTGCGCGCCACGCTCACCATTCCGGGGGTGCTCGAGGCGTTTCACGTGGACGGGCGCATCGCGCTCGCCGGCACCCCTCCCGTCGAGGAGGACTGAGCGCGCGAGGCGAGCTCGGCGGCGATTTCCGGGCGTCGGTTCACGGCACTTCCTCGTCGGAACGGCCACGGAGTTGCTACGGTACACTCCGATCGAGCTGACTCTTCGAGGGAGGTTCCATGAAGTACATCGGGCTGCTGTGCGCCGCGTTCGCCATCGCGGCGTGCAACAAGAAGACCGGAAACACGGTGAGCGAGACGGCGGGCGGCGGAGTGGCGCCGGCCGCCGCTGGTACGGATACCATGGGCACGTCTGGGACCACCGGCGCCGCGGGCACCGACACTACCACGATGCCGTCGTCGTCGGACACCACCGGCGCCGCGACTGGCGCGCGGAGCGACTCGATGCGCGCCGACTCGGGACGCACGCACGACAGCACGGGCGCGTCGAGTGACACCGCGCAGAACCAGACGCAGTCCGGGATGACCAACGCGAAGAAGGGAAAGTCGACGCTGGGCCCGCGGGTCAAGAAGACCACGCCCACCTCGGGCGCGCCGGTCACGTCCAAGGGGGACACCCTTCGCCAGGGTGGCGACACCAGCTCCCATCCGTACTGACCACCGGTCGCGATCTGCTTTCGCACCAGACGGGGCGCGGGCTCATTGGCCGCGCCCCGTCGTCGTTCGGAGCCCCGGGCGCCCCCGCTCCTTGCCCCCGGCCGTCCCACCACGCAATGTCCCCCAGCGCGGGAAGCGGTTCACCCCCCTTCGCCAGCGATACGGGACGCGGCGACGACCCGATGCAGCGGCGTCCGCGGCGTCGCGCCGCCGCCCGGGACGCGCCGCGGTCGCGGGGTGGCTCGCGACCGCTCCCGACCCACCCGACACTCCACGGACCGACCCCCTTCGAAATGCGCTCGCTCGCCTCGTTACTGCTCACCTTCCTTCTCGCCGCACTCCCCGCCGCCTCCACACCGCTCGCCGCGCAGACGGCGGTGCCGGAGAACGCCTACGCCGCGCTCCACTGGCGGCTCGTCGGGCCGTTCCGCGCCGGGCGCGTGCTCGCCGTCGCCGGCATCCCCGGTGCTCCGGCCACGTTCTACTTCGGCGCGGTGGGGGGCGGGGTATGGAAGACCACCAACGCCGGCCTCACCTGGGAGCCGGTGTTCGACGACCAGCGCATCGCGTCCATCGGCGCGATCGCCGTGGCGCCGTCGGATTCCTCCGTGATCTACGTGGGGACGGGGGAGGCGGACATGCGATCCGACATCACCTACGGCAACGGCGTCTACAAGTCCACCGACGGCGGGCGACACTGGACGCACCTGGGGCTCGGCGACACGCAGCAGATCGGGGAGATTCGCGTGGACCCGCGAGACCCGAACCTCGTGCTCGTGGCGGCGCTCGGCCATGCGTACGGCGCGAACGCCGAGCGCGGCGTGTATCGGTCCACCGATGGCGGGCGGTCGTGGACGAAGACGCTGTTCGTGGACGACCAGACGGGCGCGATCGACCTCGCGTACGATCCGGGGAATCCGCGCCTGGTGTACGCCGCCACGTGGAACGCGCGCCGCACGCCGTGGAGCCAGTATCCGCCTAACGAGGGATCGGGGAGCGGGCTGTGGCGGTCCACCGACGAGGGCGCCACCTGGGCGCGGGTGACCGGCCGCGGGCTTCCCTCCGACTCCGTGGGACGCATCGGCATCGCCGTCGCCCGCGGCGGGGCGCGGCTCTACGCCCTCGTCGAGGCGCGCCACGCCTCGGGGCTCTACCGGTCCGACGACGGCGGCGCGGAGTGGGCGCGCGTCAGCACCGACCCGAACGTCGTCACGCGCGGCTGGTACTTCGGCCGGGTCTACATCGACCCCGCCGACCCCGACGTGGTGTACGTCCCCAACCGCTCGATCATGCGCTCCAGAGACGGCGGCCACACCTTCGTCGCCATCAAGGGCGCGCCCGGGGGGGACGACTACCACTCGCTGTGGATCGACCCCACCGACAGCCGCCGCATGATCAGCGGCGTGGACCAGGGGGCGACGATCACGCTCGACGGCGGACGCACCTGGAGCAGCTGGTACAACCAGCCGACGGGGCAGTTCTACCACGTGATCACCGACGACCAGTTTCCGTACCGCATCTACGGCGCGCAGCAGGACGCGGGAAGCGTCTCGATCGCGAGCCGCGGCGACCTGGGGTCGATCACCTTCCGCGATTGGTTCTCGCCGGGCGCGGGGGAGGCGGGCTACGTCGCCCCCGATCCGCGGAACCCGAACATCATCTACGGCGGGGACACGTACGGCGCCGTCTACCGCTTCGACCGCTCCACCGGACAGCGGCAGGACATCTCGCCCGCGCCCGCGGCGTCGTTCGGCACGCCGCTCCCGCGGCGGAAGTACCGCTTCACGTGGACATCTCCCATCGTCTTCGATCCGACCGACGGGCGCACGCTCTACCTGGGCGCGCAGGTGCTCCTCAAGACGACCGACGGCGGCCTTCACTGGACGGAGGCGAGCCCCGACCTCACCGGGGCGCGGAGCGGCGGCGCGCGGAGCGGCGCCGAGCCGACGGTCGCCACGGCGTCGGCGAACGGGTGGGGGGTGATCTACACCATCGCCCCGTCGCCCGCGCGCAAGGGGGTGATCTGGGTGGGGACGGACGACGGGAAGATCCAGCGCACCACCGATGGCGGCGCGCACTGGACCGACGTCACGCCGCCGGGACTCGAGCCGTGGAGCAAGATCAGCATCATCGACGCGTCGCACACCGATCCCGCCACGGCGTACGCCGCGGTGGACCGGCACCGTCTCGACGACTACGCGCCGTACATCTACCGCACCCACGACGGCGGGCGGCACTGGACGCGCGCCGACTCCGGGATCCCCGAGGGCGCGTTCGTGCGCGTCGTGCGCGCCGATCCCACGCGCGCCGGTCTGCTGTACGCGGGCACCGAGCTCGGCGTGTACGTGTCGTTCGACGACGGCGTGCACTGGCAGTCGCTCCAGCTCGACCTGCCCACCGCGCCGGTGCACGACCTGGCCGTCCACGACAACGACCTGATCGCCGCCACGCACGGGCGCGCATTCTGGGTGCTCGACGATCTCTCCCCGCTCCGGCAGATGAGCGACGACGTGCTCCGCGCCCGGTCGCACCTCTTCCGGCCGGCCACCGCGGTGCGCGTGCGCCGGAGCGTGAACAGCGACACGCCGCTCCCGCCGGAGATCCCGCACGGGGAGAACCCGCCCGCCGGGGCGGTGATCGACTACTGGCTCGCCTCCGCCTCGCGCCCGGTGACGCTCGAGATCCTCGACGCGAGCGGCACCGTGGTGCGCCGCGTGTCGAGCGCGGACAGCGCGCCGCCGCCGAACGCGGTCCAGTACTTCACCGACGAGTGGCTCCCGCGTCCGGAGCGCCTCGGGACGGCGGCGGGGCTCAACCGCTTCGTGTGGGACCTTCGCTACCCGGCCCCGCCCGCCGAGTCGTACGAGTACAGCATCGCCGCGATCGCGGGGCACGGCACGGTGGCCGAGCCCGAGGGGCCGCTCGTGCTCCCCGGCGACTACCGGGTTCGCCTCACCGTGGATGGCCGCAGCGAGACGCAGCCGCTCCGCGTGGTGATGGATCCGCGCGTGTCGGTGCCGCGCGAGGCGCTGGTCGCGCAGTCGCGCCTCGCCCTCGACATCTGGAACGCGATGGCGGATGCGCACGCGCTGGCCACCGAGGTGAGCGACGTGCGCCGGGCGCTGCACGCGATCGACCGCCAGAGCCTCGACGCGTCGACGATGGCGGCCGTGGATTCGCTCGACGACTCCGCGGAGCGGATCGGTGCGGCGGACCTCGGTGACACGATGGGCGGGTTGGAGACGATCGTCGGCGGCGCGGACCGCGAGCCGAGCGCGCAGGTGCGCGCCAAGTTCGGCGAGCTGCGGGCCGCGCTGGCCGCCGCGCGGCGGCGGTGGGCCTCGCTCACCGCCACGGCGCTCCCGGCGCTCAACACCCGCCTCCGCGCGCGCGGCGTGGCGCCGATCGCGACGCGCGCGGTTCACGCACGGCGCATCGGGGAGGGCGCGCGCTGACGGCGCGCGCATCGCGCATGAGGCCATTCGTCATCCGGAACATCGGAGCGGCGGTGATCCTGTCCGTCGCGCTCTCCGTGGCGGGCGCGAGCGTGGCATCGGGAGTGGGCGCGGGCGGCATTCCGTCGGGTGCGCGCCCCGCGGTCCGGGACACGTCGGCGGCCGCGGAGATCGCCGCGGTGCTCGCCGCGCTCGACTCCGCGGCCTCGGCGCGCGATGTCGACCGGTTCTTCGGCTACTTCGTGGATGGCCCGTCGTTCGCGTACGTGTTCGACGGGCGCGTCATGCGCTCGCTGGACGAGGTGCGCGCCATGCATCGGCGGTCGTGGGCCTCGTTGCGGGAAGCGCGGTTCCACACCGCCACGCCGCGGGTGGCCGTCGTGGCCCCGGGGGTCGCGACCGCCGTGGCGGCCGGGCACTCGGAGCGCGTGCGCGCCGACGGCACGGCGCAGTCGGGCGACTACGCGGTCATGCTCCTGCTCGTGAAGGATGGTGGGCGGTGGCGCGTGCTACAGGCGCACGAGTCGACCACGCGCCACTGACCGGGCACCGCCGGGACCGGCCCGGTTCCCGCTCCGGGGCGGCCCCGTCCGCAGCGCGCGCTTCGCGCGCGACCACTGCACGGCACTTGCGCGCCCGCGTAGCTTGCGGGGAGTTCACCACCAACGAGAGGGTTTCATGCTGAACGAGGAACAGCACACCATCGAGGTGTCGCCGGTCAACGAGCTCCTCAGTGAGCGCCTCCTGCGCGCGCGCACGATCGTGATCAGCGGGGAGATCACGCAGCGCCTGGCCGCCGGGGTGATCGCGCAGCTCCTCGCGCTCTCGGCCGAATCGGACGAGCCGGTCACGATGTTCATCAACTCCCAGGGCGGACACGTGGAGGCCGGGGACACGATTCACGACCTGGTCGGCTTCATCCGGGCGCCCGTGCGGATGGTCGGGACGGGGTGGGTGGCGAGCGCCGGCGCGCTGATCTACTGCTCCGTGCCGCGCGAGTCGCGCTTCTGCCTGCCGAACACGCGCTTCCTGCTGCACCAGCCCGCCGGCGGAGCCGGTGGAACGGCGAGCGACATCGAGATCGAGGCGCGGGAGATCCTGCGCATGCGCGAGCGCCTCAACCGCCTCTTCTCCAGGGCCACGGGGCAGCCGCTCGAGCGGATCGAGGAGGACACACACCGCAACTTCTGGCTGGACGCCGAGACGGCGGTGCGCTACGGCCTGGCCGGGAAGGTGATCACGCGCTGGGACGAGCTGCCCGGGGCTGGGGCGGGAACGGGGGCGGCGCAGAGCGGGAAGCGGTGAGCGACGCGGCTGTCGGCTCTCGGCTCTCGGCTACGGCCCAGTGTAGAGAGCTCGCGGGGTGTGCCGCAAGCCGAGAGCCGATGGCCGAGAGCCGACAGCCCCGTCTTTCCTACCGCCGCGCCTCCGACGCGGCGGACGTCGTTTCACCCTTGAGCCAGCGGGCGAGGAACCGGTCGGACGCCTGCTGGATGAGCAGATAGCTCTGGAAGTTGTACGCCGCGCCGTGGTGCCCGGGCGGATAGATCCGCAGGTCCACGTCCTTGCCGGCGTTGGTGAGCGCGGTGAGGAGCTGCATCGTGTTCTGCGGGTGGACGTTGTCGTCCATCATGGAGTGGATCACCATCAGGTGGCCGTCGATCTTGGCGGCGTTCCCGATCGCCGAGCTCTGCTCGTATCCCGATTCGTTGTCGCCGAGCAGCCCCATGTACCGCTCGGTGTAGATCGTGTCGTAGAGCCGCCAGTCGCCCACCGCCGAGTTGGCGATGCCCACCGTGAACACGTCAGGGTACATCTCCATCGTGTAGAGCGTGGCGTACCCGCCGTAGCTCGTCCCGATGATCGCCACGTGCTTCGCGTCCACGTACGGGAGCGTGGCGAGGTGGCGTGCCGTCTCGGCGAAGTCGTGCGCCTCCCACTTGCCGAGGTGCTCGTACACGACCTTCTCGAACGCGCTCCCGTAGTTGTTCGACCCGCGGTTGTTCACTCCGATCACGATGTAGCCACGCTGCGCGAGCCACTGCAGCCAGCCGTTCGGGTTGAACTCGTCGTACACCTGCTGCGAGCCGGGACCGCCGTAGATCGCGAAGACCACCGGATAGCGGCGCGTGGAGTCGAACGGCACGGGCTTGATCATGAACGCATCGAGCCGCACCGAATCCGACGTGGTGAAGCTGAACGGCTCGGCGGCGGAGTACGCGTGCGTCGCGAGCCACTGCGTCACCCCGGCGTTGTCCTCGAGCGTGCGCAGCGTCCTGGCCGACGCGGTCGTGCGCAGCTCCACGCGCGCCGGCTGGTGCACCGACGACCAGCTGTCGATGTAGTAGCGCGTGTTCGGGGACATGTCGATCTCGTGGCGTCCCGCGGTGGCCGTCAGGCGCCGCTGGTGCGATCCGTCGAAGCGCACCTCGTAGAGCTGCCGCTGCAGCGGCGACGCCTGCGTGGACGAGTAGTAGATCACCTTGCGCTTCGGATCGATCCCCTCGATGCGCGTGACGCTCCACTTGCCGTGGGTCACCTGGTCGATGAGGCGGCCGGAGTAGTCGTAGCGGTAGATGTGCTGCCATCCATCGCGGTCGGAGATCCAGAAGAACTCGTGCGTCCCCTCGGGGAAGGACATCATGTCCTGGATGCCGGCGTAGAAATCGTACACGTCGATCCAGGTCTTCGACGTCTGCGACATCACCTGGCGCCGGCCGCCGGTGTTCACGTCGAAGAAGAACAGCTTCATCACGTTCTGCGGGCGGTCGAGCGTGATGACGGCGAGCGTGTCGGGGTGGCTCGTCCAGTAGATGCGCGGGATGTACAGCTCGCCCCGCTCCCCGGTGTCGAGCCACCGCTGCTGGCCGGTGTGGACGTCCACCACGCCGATGCGAACGGTGGGGTTGGAATCGCCGGGCTGCGGGATGCGGATGCGATCCCAGTCGGGGTGGCGTCCGGAGTAGTCGGTGAGCTGCACGACCGGTTCGGCGCTCTCGTCCACCTGCCAGTAGGCGATGTGCCGGCTGTCGGGCGACCAGTTCCACGCCTGGGCCATCCCGAACTCCTCCTCGTACACCCAGTCGAAGTGGCCGTTGAACACGTGCTCGCGCGCGTCGTGGGTGAGCCGCTTCTCGGTGTGGTGGGCGAGGTCCTCCACGTACATGTCTCCGTCACGCTCGAAGCCGAGCATGGCGCCGTCGGGGGAGAGCTCGGCCGTGCGCGCGCCGCGGGTGGCGAGCTGCATGGAGCGGTCGGCGAGCGAGTACACGTAGTAGTCCGAGGTCCCCGAGCGCCGGTAGATGCGCTGGAAGTGGGTCTGGAAGACGAGGTGCCGGGAGTCGTGCGCCCACTGGAACGAGTCGTAGGAGAACGGCTCGGTGGTGTCGGGGAAGGTGAGCCCCTCGGCGGTGAAGAGGAGCGTGTCGCGCCCGGTGGCGGGGTCGAGGGCGCGGATCACCTCGGCGCCGGATCGTGGATCGCGCTGCGTGTACGAGAAGCGCGCGCCGCCGTCGATCCAGTTGACGTCGCGGGGGCCCGGCTGCCCGGCGAGCGCGCTGGTGGCGCGAAGGGCGTCCTGCAGGGTCGCGAAGCGCTGCTTCTCCTGCGCCCGCGCGGCGGCGGGGAGGGTGAGGAGCGCGGTCGTCACCACGAACACCGCGTATCGTGCGTGCATGCCGTGTGTCACCGGTGAGAGGGTGGGTGAGGCGGGCGTGTGGGGCGCCCGCGCGCGCGGGCTCGAGGGGAGCGGGGGAGCGCCCCGCCGGCGCGCAGAGGGATGATAACACCGGATCGCGCCCCCGGCGCCAGCGCCGCCGCCGGCGGTGCCGGCGCCGGTGTCGGCGGCGATGGCGGACGTTGCCGCCGGAGCGTCGCGGCGCCATCATCCGTGCACCCCGGCGCGCGACGCCGACCCCCTCCCCGAGGACATCCGAGACATGAACGACAAACAGCTCATCGCGCTGGCGAAGAAGAACGCGGCCAAGGCGGCCCCGAGCCCCAAGAGCGTGCGCCGCGTGTACGATGCGACGCTCGAGGCCACGCGCCCTGCGGCCGAGGCGGACGACGGAGATGCGGCGCAGCTGTTCAAAGAGATGAAGCGGCGCGAGTTCTGATCCGGCGGGAGTGGCCGCGCGCTGCCGGCGCTCGTCGTCGGAGCCGCCGCGACCGCCGCCGTACTCCTCGCACGGGCTCGGATGCGCTTTCTCGTGGTGGCGCTGGCGGTGCTGGCCATCCCGTGCGGGTGGCTGGGCGCGGCGCGCCTGCTCGCCCCCTTCGAGCGCCGCTCCCCCGCCTTCTACTACATCGCGAACGCCTCGGCCGGGGTCGCCGGATCGCTCGCCGCTCTCGGAGTGCTCGCGCTCGCCTGGCGACTGAAGCTCGCGCCCGGAGTGCGGGGCTGGCCGGCCTGGCCCCTCTTCGTCGTGGTGGCGGTGCTCATCGGCGCGCTCGGCGGTGCCGCCGCGGCCGTGCGCGACCGACGCTGGTATCGCTCCGCCTGGCGCGACCCCTTCGGTCCCGGTGCCGCGCAACGGATTCTCTCCACCGAGCGTCGCTCGTCGCTCGATGAGCGGCGGCGCACCGCGCGCCGCCTGGAGGCGCTGGCGCGCGCGCGCGGCGACGTGCTCCCCCCCGAGCTCGAGGCGTACGTGCGGCGCTACCCCGGGAAACGGCCGCAACAGCCGCCCCGGGTGGCGACGCCGCCTCGCGAGACGCATACTGCCGGGACACCTGCGGTGGAGCGATCGTGAGAGACACGCGGACGGGGAAGGTAGGGCGACAGATGCGGCCGCCGGCTCTCGGGAAGACACGGATGTCGGCTCTCGGCTCTCGGCTGGTGCACACGCCGAGGGCTCTCCACGCTGTGCCGTAGCCTAAGCCTGAGAGCCGATGGCCGAGAGCCGATCGCACCTCCTCCGCGCCCCCACCGCCTCCCTGGTCGCGCTCCTTCTCGCGCTCGCCGCGCCGGCGGGGGCACAGCGCGCGATGGCCGACAGCGCGGCGCGGCGAGCGCCGGCCGGGAGCACCGGCCGCTTCCCGTTCCACCCGGCCTCGGTCGAGGGGTGGGTCGGGATGTCGCGACACTCGTCCTTCCGCACGCGGCTGGGCGTGCCACTCTACCGCGACTTCTACATCTCGGGGATTCGCGCCTCCTGGCCGCTCGGCGCGCAATCGCGCGCGGTGGAGTACTTCGTGGATCTGATCCCCGCCGCGATCTCCACCGACATGCCTGACTACGGGCCGGACGACGACTGCGTGCCCGGCGAGGTCTGCCCCGATGCGCACCCCGTCCCGCACACGGTGTACGCGGTCGGGCTCGCGCCGCTGGGGATCGCCGTGCGCGTCGCCGGCGGGCGGCGCGCTCGGCTCGAGCTCGAGGGGAGCGCGGGCGCGCTCTGGTTCACGCGCACCGTGCCCGATCCCGCGGCGACGCGGTTCAACTTCACGGCCGCCGCGGGCGCGGCGCTCGACCTCGCCGTGAGCCGCGACCACGCGGTGCGCTTGGGCTACCTCTTCCACCACACCTCGAACGGCGGACGCGGCCTGGTGAACCCCGGGCTCAACTCGCAGGTGGTGACGCTGGGGATCGCGTGGCGGCGGGAGTGAGAAGGCGGCGCTCGGGGAGACACGGCTCTCGGCTCTCGGCTCTCGGCTCTCGGCTCCCTGCACACGCCGAGAGCCCTCAATGCTGTGCAGGGAGCCGAGAGCCGAGAGCCGACGGCCGGGTCCCTCGCTGACAGCAGACAATCGCCCCTCGCCTCACTCCGGCCCCGCCAGCACCTCGTAGTGCGCCGATCGCTGGTCGAATCGAGAGAGGAGCCGGCGCGCCTTCTCCGGGACCACGGCCACCTCGTGATCGTCGCCGGCGAACTCGCGCACGGCGTCGAGCGAATCGAAGTAGGTGATCGTCACGAACTCCTCCTCGTCGCCCGCCGAGCGGCGCAGCAGATGGGCACCGTGATATCCGGGAACGCGGTGGATCCCGGGGAGCACCTCCGCGCGCAGCAACGCCTCGTAGGCATCGGCGCGGTCACGCGGCGTCCAGCCATGCCAGATTCTGGCGATCATCGGTCGTGGTTCCGTGATGGGGTGAATGCTCGCTCCGGCTCGGCGCCGGAGCACCGACGGGAAGCTCGCGTGTGCCCCGGGCTCAGACTTTCAGCTTCTTGCGCAGTTCGCGCGCGCGCGCGGGGGTGAGCGCGCGGCGCAGCGCGGCAGGCGGCGCGCCGAACGCGCGTCGCGCGAGCGTGCTCAGGTGGGCGTGGCTGGAAAAGCCGAGGTCGAGCGCGAGCGCGCTCAGGCTCGGCGCTCCCTCCGCGAGGCGCTCGAGCGCGAGCGCGAGGCGCACGCGAAGCTGGTACTGGTGCACGGGCACTCCCGTCTCGTCGCGGAACGCGCGGGCGAGGTGGAAGGGGGACGCCGCCACCTCGCGGGCGATGTCGGCGAGCGAGCACGGCGCGGCCGGATCGCGCGCGATGACGAGCTTCACGCGCTCGGCCAATTCGCACCGCGCGCGCGCCGTGAGCGCGCGCCGCGCTCGGGCGTGCACGCCGTGGGCGCGGAACGCCCCGGCCACGACGCCCTCGAGCAGCGCGAGCGCGCGCTCCTCGAGCTCCAGCGCCGACGCGGTCCCCGCTCGGGCGCCCGCGCGGAGCAGATGGCACTCGAGCACGAGGCGTGGCGCGAGTGGCGCGTGCGTGATGGGAAAGGAAGGGGCGTCGGCTTCGGCGGCGGGATCCCACGGGGCGAGCGCGTCGCGCAGCGCGGCGGCGGGGAAGGTCGCCGACGTGCAGTCGTCTCCCGCGCTCGTGGGGTGGCTCACGCGATAGGACTCGGCGCCGTTGAAGAAGAGCACGTGTCCCGGATCGCCCGTCACCGCTCGCCCCCGAACGTGCCGCACGAAGACGCCCGAGCGCACGAACACCAGGGACGCCGCGAGCGACTGCTCCTCGCGCCCGTGCCCGGCTGGTGCGCGGCACCGGACATCGGTGAGCGAGACGAGCGCGCCGCGATGGAGAGGGCGCGGGTGCAGGTGCCCCTCCGGCGGGCTGATCCGCTGCGCGGGGGGAGGCCGGTGGTGAGCCATGCCCGACGTTAGCGGGAGCGGCACGCGCCGAAAAGGGTGTACGGCCGAGGCCGCGGCACACCACCGGCGCCGGGCTCGCGGCACCGATCGTGCCGGTTCATGTCGGTTCCACACGGCGCGATCGCGCGCGCCCGCATGCGGGCGCGCGGCGAGCGCGCAGGGAGGGAACGGACATGCACGGAATTCGCTTCGTCGTCGTGCTCGGCGCGATCGCCGCGGGACTCGCGGCGTGCGCCACCAGCCCTCGCGCGGTCTCCCGAACCGCGAGTGGCGACGTGGAGACCGCAGCGGACGAGCAGGCGGTGTCCCTCGTGGTGCGCAACGACAACTACGCGGACCTGGACATCTTCGCGGTCAGCAGCGATGGCCAGCGCACGCGCATCGGCATGGTGAACGGGAACCGTACAGCGCGCTTCCGGCTCGCCCCCAACGTGACCGCGTCGGGGCAGGTACGGATCGTGGCGGCGCCGATCGGCGGTCGCGGCTCGGCCTCGACGGGAACGGTGAACGTGATCAAGGGGCAGACGATCCAGTTCACCGTGGCTCCGGTGCTGTCGCAGAGCACGGTGCAGGTGAGGTGAGGGAACTGGCTGTAGGGACACGGCTGTCGGTCATCGGCACTCGGGAAGACGCGGCTGTCGGCTCTCGGCTCTCGGCCATCGGCTACTGCACACGCCGAGAGCGCTCCATGCGGGGGGTTAGCCGAGAGCTGACAGCCGACAGCCGACAGCCGCGTCTCGCGCTGGTGTGTTCGTGGCACCGGTGCTAGCATTCCTGGTCCCGCATCGGACACGCTTCACATGGCCTCCACCGCATCCACCGATACCGCCATCCTCGCCGGCGGCTGCTTCTGGTGTCTCGACGAAATCTTTCGCGAGCTGCGCGGAGTGCGGCGCGTCGTGTCCGGGTACACGGGCGGGAGTGCGCCCGATCCCACGTACGAGCAGGTGTGCACCGGCGCCACCGGGCACGCGGAAGCGGTGCAGATCGACTTCGATCCCTCGGTCATCTCGTACCGGGAGCTGCTCGAGGTGTTCTTCACCATCCACGATCCCACCACGCCGAACCGGCAGGGCGCCGACGTGGGGACGCAGTACCGATCGGCGATCTTCACACGGTCCGAGGAGCAGCGGATGACCGCGGCGCAGGTGATCGCCGAGCTCGAGGCCGAGCACGTGTGGCGCGACCCGATCGTGACGCAGGTGGTCCCGTTCGAGCGATTCTACCCCGCCGAGTCGTACCACCAGGACTACTTCCGCCAGAACCCCGCGCAGCCCTACTGCCGCGTGGTCATCGAGCCGAAGGTGGCGAAGTTCAGGAAGCAGTTCCTGGAGCGCCTCGCGAAGTGACGCGGTGGCGGGAGGCCGAAGCGCACACCGGCACCCGCTGAACCTCAGTCACGCGAACGTCAGTCACGCGAACGTCAGTCACGCGAACGTGAGTCACGCGAACGTCAGTCACGACGGTCGCCCGGAGCGGCGCTCGGCGCGTTTCGCCCGATGGGCGCCGCGTCGCCCTCGCCGCTCGCTCGCGGGGGGCCGTTCTCGGAGAAGAGACGCGAGAGGAATCGCTGCCCCTCACCGATCCGCTCGACCTCGATCGCGACGGCGTCGACGGACTGCTCCAGGTTGCTCAGCCGGTCGCTGAGCTCGCGGTGCAGGGGAGAGGGCACCGGCTCCCGTCGACGCCAGAATCGGCCCGCGGCGCTCGGCGCCGTGAGCAGCCACACGACGAACACGCCGAGGAGCAGCAGCGCGACGTGCGCGCTGGCATGGAGCGGCTCCCCCTGCACGGCGGCCACGATCGCCCCGGCGAAGTTGATGCCGACGAAGAGCCCGAGCCCCGCCACCAGCCAGATCTTGGCGCGCCGAGTCATCAGGAGCTCCTCCCGTGGTTGCCGGCGCCCATCGTGCCGCAACCGAAACAGGTGAACGCCGCGGGCGCCCGCGCGGATCTCGCGATCCGAGATGCCACGGCATGCGCGCCGTGGCCATGGTCCCTACGCGAAGCGGCAGTGACTGGTTTCGGAGGGCAGCGCCCCGGCACGGGCGGAGTGCCCTTGGCCGGCGCCCCGGTCACCCTCCAGCGCTCGTGTACTTCCGCAGCGCCGCTCGCCAGAGCAGGCGCGCGGCGCCGATGGCCGCCGCTCCGACGAGCGCGGCGACGATCGAGGCGCCGGGGCGGAGACGGCCGACGAGCGTGCTCGCCGGGATGGTCGTGGTCCAGGCGATGGGGATGAGGTACACGAACAGGAAGCGCAGCGCGCCCGGGTACGCGGTGACGGGGTAGCGCGCGCCCTCGAACACGGCGTCGAACAGCACGGAGATGTTCTCCACGGCCACGAACCGGAACGCCAGGCTCATGAGCGCCACCCAGATCGCGTACACCACTCCGACCGCCGCCGCGAAGGTGATGACGAACGCGACGACGCGCGTTGCCGACGGGATCTGGCCGAGCCTGACGAGCGCGACCCCGGTGAGCCCGAGGCCGAGCACCACGTCGGTGAAGCGCCACAGGTCGAGCCGGCGAAAGGAGACGAAGAGCTGCGCGTCCACGGGGCGCGAGAGCACCAGGTCGAGCGTCCCGCTGCGCACCTCTTCGGCCAGGCGTCCCACGCCCGGGCGCATCACGGCCTCGATCATCCCGGTGAGCGCGTTGAAGATCCCGAGGAGCGCCACCACCTCCCAGTAGTCCCACCCGCCGAGGGTCGCCGTGTGGCGGAAGAAGATCGCGATCGTGAGGAGCGCCATCGCGATCCAGAAGATCGTGCCGAGGAGGCTGGCCACGAAGTTCGCGCGGTACTGCATCTCCTCCGCGACGTTCACGCGCCAGAGGGCGCGGAGGACGGAGAGGGCGCGGAGAAGCCGGGGCGCGGAGCGCGTGGCGCGGGGCGCGCCGACGGTGCTCATCCCCCCACCGCGCCGTATCGGGAGAGCCCCTTCCGCCAGACGAGCCGATACGCGAGCCACCAGAGGAGGAGCCACGCGAGCTGGCCGGCGAAGCCGCGGGCGATCGCCGTGGGGCCCACGATGTCGCCGGTGAGGAGCTCCACGGGGAAGGCGAGCATGTACGGGAACCAGAGCCACGCCGCCACCGTCCCCACCACCGGCGGGAGGAGCGCGAGCGGCGCGATGCGCCCGGAGAGGAAGAGCGAGAGGCCGAACTGCAGCTCCATGAGCGCGGAGACGCGCGTCGTCCAGAACGCCAGCAGGCCGATCGCGAACCCGCTGAGGAAGCGGATGCCGGCGGCGAGCACGATCGCGATCGCCGCGAGCGCCCACCGTCCCGGCGCGACGTCGATGCGCACGGCCGGCCACGCGGCGGCGACGACGAGCCACGCGATGAGTACGATCCCCCCGGTGCGTGCCTTGTACGCGAGGTTGTCCGCCACCGCCTCGTGCACCGGCGCCACGGGCCGCGTCAGGCGGTAGTTGAGCTCTCCTTCGCGGATCCACCGGTCGATGTGCCACGCGTCCCACGCGAGGGTGAGCTGGTTGACGAGCGTGACGCCGAAGAAGTAGCGCGCGAAGTCGTCGCGTCCCCACCCCTGCACGGAGCCGCGCCCGGCGATCGACCACCAGATGCCGAGCGAGATGAGCGGCTCCATGATCCCCCACAGGAGCCAGATCCCGATCGCGGCGCGGTACTGCAGGTCCACGAGCCACGCCGAGCGGATGAGCGCCGCGTAGCGATGGCGCCAGAGTCGGATCGCGCTCACGACGCCTCGCGCGCGATGCTGGCCGGGGGCGCCGCGGCCACCGGCTCGTCGCCGCTCTCGAACGCGCGGCGGATCACCTCCTCGAGCGGCGGGTCCTCGATCGACAGGTCGATCACGGGGACGGTGGCGAGCAGGCGCGCGCTCGCCGCCGGCACCTCCTCGCGCGGGATCTCGAGCGTGGCGTTGGGGAAGGCGAAGACGCGCACCTCGCCGAACGCCTCGAGGTCGCGCCGCGTCACCCCGTCGCCGACGATGAGCTCGAGCCGCTTGGTGCGAGCGATGCGCGCGACGAGCGCCTCGAGGGCGCCGTCGTAGAGCAGCCGCCCGTGGTTGATGATCGCCACGCGCGACGCCAGCGCGGCCACGTCCGCCATGTAGTGCGAGGTGAGGAGCACGGTGGCGTCGTGCCGGTCGCGGTACGCGCGCAGGAAGGCGCGGATCGCCTCCTGCGCCGTGACGTCGAGCCCCAGCGTGGGCTCATCGAGAAAGAGGATCTCCGGCCGGTGGAGGAGCGCCGCCGCCAGCTCGCACTTCATGCGCTCCCCGAGCGAGAGCTGGCGCACGGGCTTGTCGAGCAGGTCGCCGAGGTCGAGGAGTGTCACCAGCTCATCGAGCCGCCGGCGGTAGTCGGCCGGCGCGATGGCGTAGATCGCCTGGTTGAGCTGGAAGGTCTCGAGCGGAGGGAGATCCCAGAGGAGCTGCTGCTTGGTGCCGAGCACGAGGGCGATGCGCTGCTTGAACGCCGCGCCCCCCGTCCACGGATCGAACCCCGCGACCTCTGCGCGCCCGCTGGTCGGGTGCAGCAGCCCCGCGAGCATCTTGAGCGTGGTCGTCTTCCCCGCGCCGTTGGGACCGAGAAACGCGACGATCTCGCCGCGGGCGATGGCGAACGAGACATCGGCCACCGCGTGCACGGCGCGGTAGCGCGGCCGGAGCAGCGCCCGCGCCGCCCCGCGCAGTCCGGGATCGCGCACCTTGACGTCGTACGTCTTGGAGAGACGGTCGGCGAGGATGGCGGGGGACATGCGTGAAGCTAATTGCGGTCGGGGCGCCTGGGGCGGGGCGCGAGGTGCGGGGCGCGTGGGAGTGGAGACCGAGCGACGAGGGCCGGCATGTGCCGGCCCTCGTCGCATTCCATGGTCACCCCGCCCCGGCAGCTACCGCAACGCCACCGACTCCGTGGACTGGATCGCCATCTCCGTCCCGGCCGGCAGGACGGCCTGGACGTCGCCGGCGCCGAGCGAGATCGCCGTGCCGGCGGCTGCGCCGAGCACACCGCCGAGCGCGATCTTGCCGAGGTCACCCTTGCCGAGCACCGCGCCGAGCACCGCGCCCGCCGCCGCGCCCACGCCAGCCTTCTTGAGCGTCTCGTCCTTCGTGTCCCCCTGCGTCTTCAGCTTCGTCGCCGTCACGTTCGCGTCGAACGGATAGCTGCGGCCGTTCACGCTCAGGCTGTCGAAATCGAGCCGGATGGCCGCCTGGTCACCGGCGTGCTGCGACGCGTGCAGCCCGGTCACGTGGCCGTGCACCACCGCGCCTTCGGGCACCACCACCTCGCCACTCGACGTGCTCAGCGGCGTGGTCACCGTGGCGCTGAACGCGTCACCCACTTTGCTCTGCGTCGTACCGAGCGTCTGGTTCAACCGGACGTTCAGCGTGGTCCCCGTGGGAACCTCGCCGGTGTTCGTCGGCAGCGTCGTCGTCGGCTGAGGCGCCGGCGCCACCTCGCCTCCCGATTCCACCGTCGCCGTCCGCGCGCACCCGCCAGCCGCGAGCGCCGCGGCGACTACCATGATCATGGTCCTGTGCATCGCTCCCTCGCTCGTTCGTGATGTCGTTCGCGCCCGAGAGGGGGCAAGTCCGAGGCCAGTGCCGCACTACCGCGTGCGGCGGCGCTCGCCGGGCGGGCAGGCTCGGCGGTTGGGGTGGGGTGCCCACGCGGCTCCCCGCCCCTGGCCACCCGTCACCGACGCGCGCCCGGCCCCAGCAGTGCGCGCCCGGGGAGCGCGCCGGTGGGCTTGCCATCGTCGAGCACGAGCACGCCGTTCACGACCACCCAACGCACGCCGGTGGAGAGCTGCTGCGGCTGCTCGTAGGTGGCGTGGTCGATGATCGTCGCCGGGTCGAACACCACCACGTCCGCGTACAGCCCGCGCTTGAGCACGCCGCGCTCGTCGAGCCCGACGCGCTGCGCGGCGAGCGAGGTCATCTTGCGCACGGCCTGCGGGAGCGTGAGCACCGAGTCCTCGCGCACGTACCGCCCGAGGATGCGCGGGAAGGTGCCGAATCCCCGTGGATGGCCGCGTCCGCCGCTCGCCGAGTCGGGCGTCACCGCGCCGGCATCCTGCCCCACCGACACCCACGGCTCCCGCATCGCGAGGCGCACGTCCTCCTCGGACATGGTGAAGTAGATCGCGCTCGTGGCGCCGTGGTCGGCGATGAGGATGTCGTAGGCGGCATCGTACGGGTCCTCGTGCCGCATGCGCCCCACCTCGTCCAGCATCTTCCCCTCGTACGCGCGCAGCGAGTCGGACTCCACCTCGTTGATGAGCACCTGGTCGGGAGCGCGCGCGTCCACCGGGGAGCTCAGGCGCTCCGCGCGCAGCCGTGCGCGCACCGTGGAGTCGCCGAGGCGCGCGAGCATGGAGTCGACGCCCCCCGCCTGCACCCACGACGGCAGGATCGCGGAGAGCCCGGTGCCGCTCGCCGTGTACGGGTACTGGTCGGCGGCAATGTCCACTCCCGCACTCCGCGCGGAGTCGATGAGCGCGAGCGCGGCGGGCATCTTCCCCCAGTTCGGCGCGCCGCTCGCCTTGAGGTGGCGGATCTCGATCCACGTGCCGGCGCCCGTGCCGATGGCGATCGCCTCGCGCAACGCGTCGAGCAGCTTCGGCCCCTCGCTCCGGATGTGCGATGCGTACCCGCCGCCGTACGCGGCGGCGCGCCTGGCGAGCATCGTCAGCTCGTCGGTGGTGAACCAGGTGCTCGGCGGATAGATGAGCCCCGTGCTGAACCCCATCGCGCCGTCGCGCATCCCTTGCTCCACCAGGTCGCCCATGCGCGAGAGCTCCTCCGGCGTGGGACGCCGGGATGCATCCCCCATCACCGCGCTCCGCACCGATCCCGCGCCGATGTACGTGCCGAGATTGATCGCCGTGCCCCGGCGCTCGAGCTCGTGGAAGTATCCGGCGAGCGAGCTCCACGGCGGATCGCCGGAGCCGCCGCGAGTGGTGTCACGGACGACGGGCCAGACGGAGGTCACCTCGCCCGTGATCTCGCTGGTGATCCCCTGCGTGATCTTGGAGAGTGCCTGCGGGTGAGCGAGCAGCGTGCGCTCGGAGTGGCCGAGCATGTCGATGAACCCGGGGGACACCACCATGCCGCGCGCATCGATCACTCGGCGCGCGCGGGCGTGGTCGAGGCCGGGGCCCACGCGGGCGATGCGGTCGCCACGGATGGCCACGTCTCCGTAGAACCAGGGGTTTCCGGTGCCGTCCACGATGCGTCCGTGCACGATGAGCAGGTCGTAGGGTGGCTCGAGCGATGGCCGGCCGGCGGTGGCGCACGCCGCGAGCAGCATCGCGAGCAACACGGTGAGGCGTTTCATGGCTGGAAAGCTGCGTCCGGCACGCGGCGGACGCCAGCGTGGGAGGGGTGGTCGAGCGCTGGCACGCCCCTTTCAGGTGAAGTGCCTTCCCACGAAGGAGTCCGCACCCATGACGGCGACGAGCATCGATCCGGACGCGAACGCGAACGGACCGCGAGGGCGTCCGAGCTCTTTCACGGCCAGCGACGTCGCGACGCTTCGACGCGCGGCGGAGGCGATCATCGTGTCCGACCAGACAGGCGACCGGGTCGCGGCGGTCCGGACCGCCGCGGCGCTCCGCGACATCGCTGCCCGCATCGATCGCGAGATCGCCCGGACCGGGGCTGGATGACGAACACGCAAGGAGAATGAACGATGGCGAACACCGGTTGGGATCGCGCCGCACGAGCGTGGAACTTCGAGCAGCTCGGACCGCATCACTGGGACCCGCGTGGCTCGACGCCGGACCTGCGGCCGCCGTACCGGGCCAGCTATGGACCCGGCGGCTACGATCCCGCCGCGAACTGGGCCGCCGCGCGCCGCCCCGAGTGGGGCGTGCGCTGGTCGTCCGGGCTCGGCGGCTACGGGATGGAGGGAGCGCCCACGCTGAACCGCCCGGGCGGCTTCGGCCTGGAAGGGGGGTACGGCGCGCTCGCGCGCTCGACCGCGAGCGCGCCGCCGAGCCGGGCCGGGCTCGGCCCGCGAAACTGGCGGCGTCCGGATGGCCGCATCGAGGAGGATGTGAACGAGGCGCTCACGCGCGATCCGCACCTGGATGCCACCGACATCGAGGTGAGCGTGAAGGACGGCGAGGTGACGCTCACCGGCGCGGTGCACGACCGCGACGCCAAGCGGAGGGCCGAAGACGACGCCGAGGCGTGCTCCGGCGTGCGAGACGTGCACAACCGGCTGGTCATCGTCGCGTAGCGAGCGGCTCGCTCGGGGTCGGGTCCGCTGGCGCGTGCCGTGCTCCGCGCGCATCCTTCCACCCACGCGCCACCCGCCGCGCACGGGGCGGGTGGCGCGGGCTTCGCGCCGCGCTCCCACGGACATCGCGCGCCGCTCGCTACGCGACGCTCACCCTCTCTCTACGCTCAATGGACAGAACGGAGGCCGCAGCGCTCCTGCACGCCTGCCTCCAGGCGTATCGCACGCGATCGCACGACGAGCTGCGCGAGCAGCTCCTGGCGCCGGTGGCGGAGGAGGTGGTGGGTCCCTCCGGCAAGCGCTACCAGCTCCTCGTGCAGGCCGGGTGGATGGATTCTCCCGGCGGCGCGCTCCGCGTGGTCGGCGGGATCGACGACCGCGGATGGCAGGAGTTCGCGCCGATCACGGAATCGTTCATCGTCCCGCCGAACGGGACGGCGCCATCGGACGAGGGGTGAGCGGGGCCCGGCGGGGGAGTGCCCCCGCCGCGGCCGGATCAGTAGCGCGGCTCGTCGGCGCGAATGCCGTAGGCGTGCGGGAGCGAGTCGTACGCCGTCTGCCCCACGAGCACCGTGTAGTCCCCGCCCTGTCGCGCCGTGAACGTGAGCCGCCCCACGTCGCCATCGCGCTCGTCGCCCGAGAGTCCCGGTCCACGCATCTGCACGTAGAGCGGAACGCGCGCGGACGTGGTGACACGGACGCGCACTTTCTGTCGCGGGCTCAGATGGATGCGCCACAGGTCGGCGTAGCCGCTGTCCGCCCCGAAGCTCATCTGCTCGAGGCAGCTCGCGGGACCGAGCACCCCGCGCATCGCACGGCCGAGCCCGAGCGTCCCTCCGCCGCAACGCCGCACGCTCAACGCGAACGCGCCGCGGTCGCGTGCCGCGCGCCCCGACACGCGAATGGCGTACGTGCTGTCCGCCGGAGCGATGAAGAAGAGCTGCGAGAGGGAGCGTGACGGGTCGCGCGCATCGAATGGCGTGCCGGCGAGGAGCTCGCGCGGGCGCGCCTCCGCGGTGAGGAGCGCGACGTCGTACTCGTGGTGCCGGCGCGAGGTGGTGTCGCGGCGGCCGGCGGCGCGCACGAGATACGCCCGGCCGCCGGCCAGGTGGACCGTGAAGTCGGCGTAGCGCACGCCGTTCGCTCGCGGGCACGCGCCCCCCGCGAGCGTGCCCGCGACCGTGCGCGCGACCGCGCTGTCCACGCCGATCGCGCCCATCACGCACGCCGCCGCGCGATGTTCGCCTTCGCTCGCCGCCGATTCGCTCCCGCAACCGAGCGCGGCCATCGTCAGCAGCGCGAGCGCCGCCCACCGAGCGGCGCTCTGTCGAGAATTCCGAGGAGCCATATATTCTTTTTACAACGCGCACCAGTCCCAGCACAAGCACACGCCGGCGCTCGGGGACGCTCTCGCGCCCCGGTCTCGGCAGGCCATGGGAGGTACCGATGACGCTCTGGCGACCGGATCCGTCCTTCTATCCCTCCGCACGCATGGCCATGGAAGCGCCCCCCGAGCGCTTCGGTTACGTGGCCGCGCTCAACTACGGGCGCAACGATCGTCCCGATGAGCTGTGGGTGGTCGATCTCGACCCCGGCTCCTCCACGTACTCGCGCCGCGTGGGATCGCTCACCCTCCCGTACGCGGGAGACGAGCTGCACCACTTCGGGTGGAGCGCGTGCAGCTCCGCCCTCTGCCCGAACGCGCCCCACCCGCACCTCGAGCGGCGCTACCTCGTGGTCCCCGGGCTCCGCAGCTCGCGCATCTACATCGTGGACACCAAGCCCGACCCGACGCACCCGAAGGTCGTGAAGGTGATCGAGCCGGAGGAGGTGTTCGACCGCGCCGGCTACAGCCGCCCGCACACGATCCACTGCGGCCCCGACGCGATCTACGTGTCCGCGCTGGGCGCCGCGCCGGACCGTGGCGACGGCGATGGCGGACCGGGCGGGATCTTCCTCATGGACCACGAGAGCTTCGACGTGCTCGGGCCGTGGGAGCTCTCCCGCGGCGATCAGCGCCTCTCCTACGACTTCTGGTGGCACTACGCCGACGACGTGCTCGTGAGCAGCGAATGGGGGCTCCCCAAGCAGTTCGAGAACGGCCTCGTCCCCGAGGAGCTGCTCGGCAAGCGCTATGGACACCGGCTCCACTTCTGGGACTTGCGCCGCCGCTCGCTCGTGCAGACGGTCGACATCGGTGACGAAAACCAGATGCTGCTCGAGCTGCGGCCGGCGCACGATCCGGCCAAGACGTACGGCTTCGCCGGCTCGGTGATCAGCGTGAAGGATCTCTCGGCATCGATCTGGACGTGGCACCGGGACGGGCGCTCGTGGAAGGCGGTGAAGGTGGCGGAGATCCCCGCCGAGCCCGCGGCGGAGGAGGACCTCCCGCCCGCGCTCAAGCCGTTCAAGGCGGTGCCGCCGCTGGTCTCCGACCTCGACCTCTCGCTCGACGACCGCTTCCTCTACGTGTCGTGCTGGGGGACCGGGGAGATACGGCAGTACGACGTGTCCGATCCGCTCGCGCCGCGGCTCGCCGGCTCGGTGCGCATCGGCGGGATCGTCGACCGGGCGGCGCATCCGAGCACGGGCGCGCTCAACGGCGGGCCGCAGATGGTGGAGATCAGCCGCGACGGGCGCCGGGTGTACTTCACCAACTCGCTGTACAGCACGTGGGACGACCAGTTCTACCCCGATGGTCTCCGGAGCTGGATGGTGAAGCTCGACGTCGACCCCGGGGGCGGCATCACGCTGGACCCGCGCTTCTTCCTCGACTTCGGCGACACGCGGGCGCACCAGGTGCGCCTCGAGGGGGGAGACTCGTCCACAGACACCTTCTGCTATCCATCATGACCACGTAGGCGCGTGGCTCCTCATGGCCGGGTTCGGCGCGTATCACGGGCTGAACCCGGCCATGGGGTGGCTGTTCGCGCTGGCGCTGGGGCTGCAGCAGCGGAGCGCGAGCGCGATCTGGCTCGCGCTCCCGCCGATCGCGCTCGGTCACGCGGCATCGGTCGGGCTGGTGGCCGGCGCGGTGCTCGCGCTCGGGCGCGCGATCCCGTTCGCCGTGCTGGACATCGCCGCGGCGGTGGTGCTGCTCGCGTTCGGCGCGTGGAAGCTGCGCCGCTGGGCGCGGCACCCGCGGTGGGTGGGGATGCGCGTGGGCGCGCGCGACCTGGTCGGGTGGTCGTTTCTCATGGCGGCCGGGCACGGCGCCGGCCTGATGGTGGCGCCGGTACTGCTGGCGATCACCGACGATCCGGCCCGCGCGAGCGCGGCGGCGGAGCTGCGCGCGCTCGGGCTCGCGGTGGCGGCGCACACGCTCGCCATGCTCGTGGTGATGGCGGCGGTGGCGTGGATCGTCTACCGGAAGCTCGGGCTGGCCGTGCTGCGCCGGGGGTGGGTGAACTTCGACCTGATCTGGGCGGCGGCGCTCCTGCTGGTGGGCGCGCTGGCGCTGGCGCGCGGCGTCTGGACGATGTCGTCGCGCGGGTGAGCACACTGGAGGAGGCGCGATGACCGATCCACGAGATGCCGCGGGCGCGCTCGACGACTTCGTGCAGAGCGCGCCGTGCCTGGATGACCAGTGGGAGAGCGACCGCGTGCTGCGGTCGTACCTGCGGCGCGTGCTCCCCACCGAGATGCTGCGGGAGATCACGCCGCAGCTCGCGCGTCTGGGCGCCCGCGCGGCGGGGGACGGGGACATCCTGGCGCTGGGCGAGGCGGCGGAGGCGCGGCCGCCGCGCCACGTGCCGTACGACGCGTGGGGGCGGCGCGTGGACATCATCGAGACCGCCGATGCCTGGCGCGCGCTCGACCGCATCAGCGCGGAGGAGGGGCTGGTGGCGATCGCCTACGAGCGCGCGCACGGCGCGCTCTCGCGCGTGCACCAGATGGCCGCGCTCCACCTCTTCTCCCCATCGTCGGCCACGTACAGCTGCCCGCTGGCGATGACCGATGGCGCGGCGCGCTGCCTCGAGCTGTACGCCGGAGACGACCCGCGTCTCCGGGCGGCGCTCGCACACCTGGTGTCGCGCGATCCGCGCGACTTCTGGACATCGGGGCAGTGGATGACGGAGCGCGCCGGGGGCTCGGACGTCTCCCGCACCGCCACCATCGCGCGCCCGGATGGCGAGGCGTACCGGCTGTACGGCTCGAAGTGGTTCACGTCGGCGACCACCTCGCAGATGGCGATGACGCTCGCGCGCGTGGAGGGGGCGCCGCCGGGGAGCCGGGGGCTCAGTCTCTTCCAGCTCGAGCTGCGCGATGCGTCGGGCGCGCTCAACGGCATTCGCGTGGAGCAGCTCAAGGACAAGCTGGGCACGCGCGCGCTCCCCACGGCGGAGCTCACGCTCGACGGCGCTCGCGCGGTGCTCGTGGGCGGCGCGGGGCACGGCGTGCGGAAGATCGCCGCGCTGTTCAACATCACGCGCATCCAGAACGCGTGCGCCGCGGTGGCGGGGATGCGGCGCGCGGTCGCCCTCGCCCGCGACTACGCTCGGCGCCGGGTGGCGTTCGGCCGTCCGATCGCCGACCACGCGGCGCACGTCTCCACGCTCGCCGCGATGCAGGTGGAGGCGGAGGGCGCGTTCCACCTGGCGTTCCGGGTCGTCGAGCTGCTCGGGCGCGCCGAGTGCGGGCTCGCGTCGGAGCGCGAGGGGGCGCTCCTGCGCCTGCTCACGCCGGTGGTGAAGCTGTACACGGCTCGCCAGGCGGTGCGCGTGGCGAGCGAGGCGCTCGAGGCGTTCGGGGGCGCGGGGTACATCGAGAGCACCGGGCTGCCGCGCCTCCTGCGGGACGCGCAGGTGCTCTCGATCTGGGAGGGGACGACGAACGTGCTCGCGCTCGACCTGCTGCGCGCGATCGACGGGGGCTCCGACCCGGACGTGGTGCAGCGGGAGGTGGCCGAGCGGCTCGCCGGGGTGTCCGCGGTGCGCCTCGCGCCCGCCGTGGCGCGCGTGCGCGCGGCCGTCGAGCGGACGACGCGCGCGGCGCACGAGGGGGGCGCGCCGGAGGCGCGGGAGACTCGCGCCCGGTCGCTCGCCTTCGCCGTCGCGCGCTGCTGCATCGGCGCGCTCCTGCTGGAGCACGCGCAGTGGAGCCTCGAGCACGAGAGCGACCGGCGCGCCTCGATCGCCGCCATGGCGTGGTGCGCGCGCGAGATGGGACCGCGCGAGCCTGCCCCGACGGAGCCGGCGGACGCGCGCGTGCTCGCCCTCGACGAGGCGGCGCTCCCCCCGGGGATCGGGGGCGCGGAGGGGTGGGTGGTGGAGCTGGGGAGCACCCACCTCTGACCTGGGGAACGGGGCCGGGGCCGGCGGGGGCGGCACGCCCGATCCCGCTCGCGGCAGTGGGGTATCACTCATCGGCGTCCACCTTCGCCGCGCGATCACCCACGAGCGGAGCGGACGCGACTACTCACCCGGAGACGATCGATGCTTCGTGTTGGAGAGGCGGCACTGGCGGCCGCGATGTTGGGCTGGGCGAGCACCGCGGCGATGGGACTGGACGGGTGCCGAGGCGCGGCGAAGGCGGCGGAGCACGCGGACACGGCCGGGCTGTCGCCGGCACGCTCGCCGGCTGGGAGCGCTCGCGGCGCGGCGGCGGACACGGCGCAGGCAGGGGAGGTGAAGGTCAACCAGTTCATGACCTACGACCCCGCGACCAAGACCGTGCACGTGCAGCTCACGGCCGCGCTGGGGAGCGCCAACGGCGGGATGAACTTCAACGGCGGCGCCAGAGGAAACCAGACGATCACCGTGCCCGAGGGGTGGCACGTGATCATGGACTTCGTGAACAAGGACGCGATCCCGCACTCGGCGATCGTGCTCCCCAACGACCTGCACTTCCCCGCGCAGCCGCAGAACCCGGCGATCCCGCGCGCCTACACGAACGATGTCACGGCGGGGCTGCCGACGGATGGGACGGACACGATGGACTTCAAGGCATCCAAGGCCGGCGACTACCTGATCGCCTGCGGCGTGCCGGGGCATGCGCCGAGCGGGATGTACATCAAGTTCGTCGTCTCGCCGAGCGCCAAGGCGCCGACGTATCAGATGTGAGGGGTGGGGGCGGACGTCCGACGGGCTCTCGGCTCTCGGCCATCGGCTCTCGGCTACCGGCACAGCGTAGAGAGCCCTCGGCGTGTGCACGAGCCGAGAGCCGATGGCCGAGAACCGATGGCCGACGGCCTACGACGGCTCGCTCGGTCCGCCCCGTCCCCCTACCTCACTCGTGCCCCATGTTCGGCATCTCCATCTTGCGATAGCCGGCGGGGGCCTCGAACATCGCCGGGGCGAGTGACTTCCGCTCGATCTTCGTGACCTCGAGCGTCGTCACCGGCTGTCCGTCTCGCACCTCCACGATCTTCAGCGGGAAGCCGTCGGCGTCGCGCAGCGACGACTGCCAGGCGGGCGCCGCGCCGCGCCGCATCGGGTTCTGGAAGGCGAAGAACTTCCCGAGGTCGCTCGCGATGCACACGTCGGCATCGTCGCTGGCGTCGCCCCCCTTCTCGTGCACGTGCCAGTACGCGCACTCGTGCCCCGCCACGACTTCGGACTTCCCGGTCCTGGTGAGCTGGTACTTCTCGCGATGCTCGGCGATCGCGCCTTCCATGTCGTGCATGGGCATCTGCATGTACATCTGCTGGGCGGGCATGAGCATGATCGCGGTGTGCGTGGCCGGGTCCATGATCATCGCCATCTGCCGACCCTGTCCACTCATGTCCACGCGAATCTTGCCGCCGCGCATGGAGTACTGCATCTCGTGCCCCTGCTGCAGGCGCATGGTGACCGTTCCCTCGAAGTCGCCCTGCGCGGCGGCCGCGGCGGGGAGCAATGCCACGATGGCGAAGAGTGCAGAGAGCGCGATACCAGCGGGTCGAACGCTCATCGTCGGCTCCGGTGAAGGGAAGTCGGATCGAAGGGACCCACGTTAATGCCGTCCGGGACGGCGCGCCACGCCGGGACGCGCGGCGCCGCGCCGGCCCCGACATGGCGGCTGCCGGCGGAGCGCGCCGTGTCGCGGTGCGCGACTGATTCGTCTCTGGTACACGATGCCACCCTCATCAGACGCCGCGGTTCACGCCCTCATCTCACTGGACCCGCGAGCGCTCGCCGCCCTGGCGTGCTCGGGGCTGGTCGCGCGGGCGGGAGCCCCGGCACCGCTGCGCTTCCGTCAGAAGGCGGAGATCGCGATCGCGTGCGCGCTCGTGCCGCTCCTGCTCGAGCTGCTCCCCGCCACGCGCGTTCTCTGCCTGATCGCGAGCGTTCCGCCGCGTCCGCGCGATGCCGTCCCGCCCGAGCGCCTCGCGCTGCACGTCGACCGGCTGCTGCTGCGCGCGCCGCTCATCTGGCATCACACCTGCCTTCGCCGCGCGGCCACCCTGGTCGCCCTCCTTCGCCGGAGCGGGCGCGATGCGCGCGTGGTGTTGGGGGTGAGGCGGGCCGAGACGGGCGAGCTGGAGGCGCACGCGTGGGTGGAGTGCGCGGGGGAAGATGGGCCGTACCTCGAGCGAGGGGAGGAGGCGCGCGGCTTTGTCAGGCTGGAGGGCGGGGGAGCGGAGGGGTAGTGCACGGCGGGAGTGGGACCACGGGCGCGCCGGCCCCGGCCCCCCGGCCCCCAGCCCCCATCCACCCGCGGTTCCGCTATCTTTCAGGGGAGTCCCTACATCGCTCCCCGTCCTCCACCGAGCCCCGCAATGACGAACCCGCTGCACCGCCTCCACGATTCGGGCCAGTCGATCTGGCTGGATTACATCGACCGTACCATGCTGCGCGACGGCGAGCTGCAGCGCCGGATCGAGCAGGATGCGCTCACCGGGATGACGTCGAACCCGACGATCTTCGAGAAGGCGATGGCGGAGGGGACGGCGTACGATGCGCAGCTCTCCTCGGCTCCACGGGGGCTCACGGCGTGGGACGTGTTCGAGCTGGTGGAAACGGACGACGTGCGCGCGGCGTGCGACATCTTCCGCCCCATCTACGATCGGACGCACGGGGCGGATGGCTTCGTGTCGATCGAGGTGTCGCCGGGCGCCGCCAACGACGCCGAGGCGACGGTGGAGGAGGCGCACCGGCTGCGCGACATGGTCGATCGCCCGAACGTGATGATCAAGGTGCCGGGCACCACGCAGGGCGCGCTCGCCACGCGGCGGCTCATCTCCGATGGCGTCAACGTCAACATCACGCTCCTCTTCGCGCGCGAGGCGTACGCGGACATCATCGAGGCGTACTTCGCCGGGCTCGAGTCGCGCGTGCGCGCGGGGAAGCCGATCGATGGGATCGCGTCGGTGGCCTCCTTCTTCGTGAGCCGGGTGGACACGGAGGCGGACAAGCGCATCGACGCGAAGCGCCGCGAGGCCTCCGGCGACGTGGCTCGCCGGCTCGACGCCCTGCACGGGCGCATCGCGGTGGCCAACGCCAAGCTCGCGTACGCGCTCTTCCGCGAGCGCTTCGCCGGCCGCCGGTGGGAGGCGCTCGCCGCGAAGGGGGCGCGCCTGCAGCGTCCCCTCTGGGCGAGCACGAGCACCAAGAATCCGGCGTACCGGGACGTGATGTACGTGGAGGACCTCATCGGCCCCGACACGGTGAACACGATGCCGCCGGCGACGATCGAGGCGTTCCGCGATCACGGCGTGGTGGCCCGCACCGTGGACACGCGCCTCGACGAGGAGCGCGCGACGCTCGCCGAGCTGGAGTCGCTCGGCATCTCGCTCGGGTCGATCACGGAGAAGCTCCTGGTGGACGGCCTGGCCTCCTTCCAGAAGTCCTTCGACACGCTCATCGCGCGGCTGGAGGAGAAGCGGGAGGCGGTGAGGCGGTAGTGCGGGGCGCGAACGGCGCGGGGCGCGAACGGCGCGGGGCGCGGTGTGCGGGGCGTGGGGCGCGTGAGGATAGGGATTGAGCGACGCGGGGCCGGCGAATGCCGGCCCCGCGTCGCATTCCAT